>NZ_JBWBQU010000002.1:0-750898 GCF_056279165.1 Paenarthrobacter sp. TE3676 | reverse complement strand
TAATAGGCCAACAACTTACACCACACACAACACACTGCACGCGTCCACTATGTGGTTCCCGAACAACAACCCGCTTGTTCCAGGAACCAACAACTGAATAACAACCAAGCACCACAGTTGTAACCACCACAGATTTCCCACCCCGGAAAACGCCCACACCAGGCAAACCACGGGGACGGGTAACAAGGTTACGGCGGTCATAGCGTGGGGGAAACGCCCGGTCCCATTCCGAACCCGGAAGCTAAGACCCACAGCGCCGATGGTACTGCACCCGGGAGGGTGTGGGAGAGTAGGACACCGCCGGACAACCATTAGGTAGAGACCCCCCAACCCACACGGGTCGGGGGGTCTCCCGCATTTAACAACAAAACCCACACCGCACGCTGACGGCGGGAACGGAACAAACTACGGAGTGGGGCTGCCACCGTTGACGTTCAGCGTTTCCCCGATCACGTAGCTGGACTCCGGTGAGGCAAGAAACACATACGCGGGAGCCAATTCTGCGGGCTGGCCGGCGCGGCCCAGGGGAGTGGATTGCCCGAACTCCGGTAGCGCTTCCTTGGGCTGGCCGCTGCTGACTTGTAGGGGAGTCCAAATGGGGCCGGGTGCCACGGCATTAACCCGGATGCCCTTGGGCGCGAGCTGCTGCGCGAGTCCCTTGGTGAAGTTGTTGATGCTGGCCTTGGTGGTGGCATAGTCCACGAGGGTAGGCGACGGGTTGTACGCCTGAATGGACGTGGTGTTGATGATGGTCGAGCCAGCGGGGAGGTGCGGAAGGGCAGCCTTCGTCAGCCAGAACATGGCGTACACGTTGGTCTTCTGCGTGTGGTCGAACTGTTCGTCGGTGATCTCGGCCAGGTCTTCCTGAGCTACCTGTTTGCCGGCGTTGTTGACCAGAATGTCCACTCCGCCGAGGACTGCAATAGCGGTATCCACCACTTCCTGGCATGTGGCGGAGTCCTTGAGGTCTCCAGGCACTTTTACGGCCTTGCGGCCCGCGGCTTCGATGATGCCGGCAATTCTTGCTGCGTCTTCTTCCTCTTCGGGCAGGTATGAAAGGACAACGTCTGCGCCCTCCCGGGCAAAGGCGATGGCCGTGGCCGCGCCGATTCCCGAGTCCGCTCCGGTGACGATCGCCTTGCGGCCTTCCAGTCGTCCTGTCCCCCGATAGCTCTCTTCACCCAGGTCCGCCTTGGGCGTCAGTTCAGCATCGAGGCCCGGCTCGGGCTGGTGTTGTTTGGGCGGTGAAATCTGTTCGTAGGCGGTGACCGGGTTTCGGAACGTGTACTGATCAGTCATGATGGTCCTCCTGTTGCCGAGGTCTGGAACACGAAAGGGTGGTGCCGGGAAACTGAACCGAACACAGCACCCGCCCCTCAAAAGGTAAGGGGGCTTATGATTTACAGCCTAAAGGGGGCGTCAAATATCTGCAAAGACGCCTTCCTGGGCGTCAACACAACTTCGGCTAATTGTGCTGCCGGGGGGCCTAGCCCGAGTAGAACTCGGACAACTCCGAGATGAGCTTGTCCGGTGCTTTGTTGGGCCCGTCATGCCCGAACCCGGGGAGGATGGTGTAGCTGGATCCTGACAGGACGTCGTGGATCTGGCCGCACGCGACTCCGAAGTATGCTGGACTCTTTTCGCCCACTACGATCAGGGTCTCCAGGGGCAGTTCAAGGAAAGGCTCGGCAGGCATGTCCGCGGCGATGACTGCTTTGATTTCGCGGACGCCGCAGGTCATCAGTTCGCGCATCTGCTTGCCCAATGGTGTCCCGGCTGCCAGCTTGTTGGCCAAGGTCAGCATGGACAGGGGCATTCTCGCGAAGGCGCCGCCGGTCTCCACTCCCTTGATGAGCACGGCGAGGGCGCGATCATAGTCTCCCGCCGCCGTCGCGCGTTCGTAGTCCGGTGTCCAGTCGGCTTTGACGCTGTGGTTGACCGAGACCGCGGGATCGTAAACCGCGAGGCGCTCGACCGGCAGCGTCCGGGCCGCGTGCAGTGCGACGGCGCCGCCGAAACTGTGCCCGAACACGTCGGTGCTGGACGTGTGCTTCATAACAGCTTCGAGGTCCCGAATGTCGGCTTCGAGCGTGTAATCCTCGGACTGCGGAGAGGAATCACCGCGGCCACGCCGGTTGAAAGTGTGAATGGGGCGGCCAAGGGCCTCGCTGAGTTTCTGGGCGAAACGCGTGTAGTCGGTGGCTGTCACCATGGAGGCAGGAACGACGACGACGCCGGAGCCTGCCGCTGCCAGCTCACCGCCCGTGGTGAGTACTTCGAGGTGTCCGCCGTCGTGGGTCATGATGATGTCGCGCGTCATGACTCGAGCCTAACCGAGCCACCTGAATGCGGGCAGCATGCCGGCGCTTATATGGACAAGTCAGCGCTTAAAGTAGTCCGTGATGTCGGAGACGAGTTCGTTGACCGCCGCCGGGACGGAGCCGTGGAAGCCCTTCGGGGAGACCTCCAACGTGCTGCCAGGGACGGCCCTGTTCAGGCGGGCTGCGGTGACCTTGTAGAACCGGGGACTCTTCTTGCCCACCATAAAGTGCGTGTTGGGAGGTAGGACCGAGAAATCCTGCGGCGTATCGGCGGCGTCGAAGGCTGCCTTGAGTTCACCGACACCCGACGGCATGAGCTCCCGGAAGAGCCTGTTGACCTTAGTCCCCGAGACCACTGCCATGAGTCCGGCCAACACCGGCTCCGGGACCCTGGCGAGGGCGGTTCCGGGATGCATGCCACGCTTCATCCGGGCCATCGCCCGTCCAACATTTCCCTGATTGACGGACTCCGCGAATCCGTCCAGCCAGCCCGTGTCCATGCTGCCGTCAATGTTCACGGCCGCGTCGTACACCGCGAGCTTGTCCGGTTGGTGGTGTGTGCCTGCGAAGGCCTGGGCTGCGTTGAGGGCTACGGCGCCACCCAAACTGTGGCCCATGATGTTGCGGGCACCCGTGGCGTCCATGATGGTGCGGACGTCGGCGATTTCCGTAGCCATGGAGTAGTTGTGGGGTTGCTCGGTTGACTTTCCCCGGCCCCGGCGATCGTACACGTCCACGGCCCAGCCATCGCCCAGGCCTTTTGACAGGGCAACGGAGAAGGGGCGGTAGATCAGTGCGGTGAGGAATGCACCTCCGATGAGCACTACGCGGCGTTCGCCGGGTGCGTCTTCTGTGCCGTAGCTATACAAGGCGAGGTTGCCGCCGTCGTGCGTTCTGATGTCCCGTTCCTTCACCGAAACATCCTAGGTGGCACTGGCGGGTCTTCCTCCAGATGGTTCCCGGAGAGGAAACGCGCAATGCGCGACGCGAGGCGCTTCCCGGGCCGGAGCGGGCCTTCATGGAACTGCAGAGGCACAATTGCGAAGTCAATGGAGGGCACCGCCCCGGCCAGGATCCGACCGGTCTCCGCGAAGTACGACGGACTCCAGCCACCGCTGAGCATGAGCGTGGGGGTGGAGAGTTTCATGAAGTCGTGAAGGTGGGCGTCGGCATCGAGGACGGCCCGCATTTCCGTGACCGCAGTGGGTAGGAGGGAGCGCATCTCCAGTCCCAGCCGCGTTCTGGCGGAGAGGACGCTAAGCGCACGGAGCGCGCCCATGGGCAGGTAGGAAATCGGCCCCGCGGTTCCCAACCCCTGCACCAAGTGGGCCCAGGCATGATCGAGCTGGCCCGCAGTCACGGCCTCCTCAAGTTCGGGCCGCCACCGGCCGCTGAGGTTGCCGGAGAGGGACACTGCCGCGTCATAGGTGACCAAACGGTTGATTCCGCCGCGGCGGGCGGCCTGCAACGCCACGAACCCGCCATAGCTGTGCGCCACAACATCCGTGGAGCCGCTCGTTTCCATGACCGCTTGAAGGTCCGCGATCTCTGTGTCGACGGAATAGCCGGGCGGTTGCGGTGCGGATTGTCCGCGACCACGGCGGTTGTAGCTGTGAACAGGGCGCCCCAGCATGACGCTCAACGTCCGGGCGAAAGGCCAATATAGGGAGTCGGTCACCAGGGTGCCATGAACAAGCACGACGCCGGCTGGTTCAGCGGGTGCCTTCGAACCCGGGAACGAAGCACCCGACGCCGGCCGGAAGGTATGCACCTCAAGCTGCCCGCCGCCGTCGTTCGTTTCAACCGTCCACGTTTCCACAGCCCGAGTCTATGCGTTTCCCTGATCTTGATGCCCGGAAGTAAAGGCCCGCAATCACCGGTAAACTTAAGGACTGTGACTTCCGCAAACACCCCCGCCCTGAACACCTCCGCAGAGCCCATCGACGCCAGCGAGCAAATGCGCATCCGTATGGAGAAGCGCGCCAAGCTGATCGAGCGTGGCACCGAGGCCTATCCGGTGGGTGTTGAACGGACCCATTCCCTGAGCGAAATCCGCGAAAAGTACGCACACCTGGAAGCCGATGAGACTACCGGCGATACTGTGGGCGTCACCGGCCGCGTCGTGTTCGTCCGCAACACCGGCAAGCTGTGCTTCGCCACCCTCCAGGAGGGCGGCGTGGACGGCAAGGGTGTTCGCCTTCAGGCGATGCTGAGCCTGGCGAATGTCGGCGAGGAAGCGCTGGCCGACTGGAAGGCACTGGTTGACCTTGGCGACCATGTCTTCATCAAGGGCGAGGTCATCTCATCCCGCCGCGGCGAGCTGTCTGTCATGGCCGACTCCTGGTCCATGGCGTCCAAGGCACTGCGACCGCTGCCGGTCCTGCACGCGGAACTAAATGAGGAAACCCGCGTTCGGCAGCGCTACGTGGACCTCATGGTCCGCGACGAAGCCCGTGAAATGGTTTACAAGCGCGCTGCCATCACCCGCTCGGTCCGCGACACCCTTGACCGCCACGGCTATGTGGAGGTGGAAACCCCCATCCTGCAGCTGGTCCACGGCGGTGCTACAGCCCGCCCGTTCGAGACGCACATGAACGCGTTCGACCAGAAGATGACCTTGCGCATCGCAACTGAGCTGTTCCTCAAGCGCGCCGTTGTTGGTGGCATTGACCGCGTGTACGACATGGGTCGCGTGTTCCGCAACGAAGGCGTGGACTCCACGCACAGCCCCGAATTCACCACGCTTGAGTGCTACGAGGCATGGGCGGACCAGTTCGTCATGGCCGACCGCATGAAGGAAATCATCTTGAATGTGGCCGACGTCGTAGGTACCCGCACGATTCAGACGGAGGCCGGCGAAATAAACCTCGACGGCGAATGGGCTTGGATTTCGGTCTACCCGGGTATTTCTGAAGCGGTGGGAATTGAAATTACTCCCGACACCACAGTGGATGAGTTGCTGGCAATTGCTGCCAAGCACGAGGTCAAGGTGGACCCCAAGTGGGACGCCGAAAAGATCGTGGTTGAACTGTTCGGCGAGATTGTGGAGCCCACCTTGCTGAACCCCACATTTGTCTACGACTACCCGCCATCCGCGCAACCGCTGGCCCGCCCGCACCGCGAAGACGGCCGTCTCATTGAGGCCTGGGACCTGATCATCGGGGGAATGGAACGCGGAACGGCGTTCTCCGAGCTCATTGACCCAGTAATCCAGCGTGAGCGCCTTACAGAGCAGTCCCGCCGCTCTGCTGCCGGCGATGAGGAAGCCATGCAGCTGGACGAAGACTTCCTCCGCGCCCTTGAATACGGCGCCCCGCCCATGGGTGGCATCGGACTGGGCATTGACCGCCTGGTGATGCTGTTCACTGGTGCCGGTATCCGCGAAACCATCCTTTTCCCATTGCTGAAGCCTGAAGGTCACTGATCATGGAGTACATCGCAGTCCTGGCCCCGTCCATTGTGGTGGGATTGATCTTCTGGTTTGCCATGAAGTCGATCTTCAATGCGGACAAATCAGAACGGCAGGCCGAAGCCAAGGCACAGGCCGAAGCGAATTTGAAAAATTCAGGACCTGCATCCGAGGGCCCCGCAGCTAAATAGCCTTCCAATTGGGTTCCGCTCACTGAAGAGAATCCAATAACGCTTTGACGTGGGTGCTTGCCGTGAACGATAATCATCAAAGGAATCCGGGGAATTTCTGATTATCCAACCCTCCAAATGAGAGGCAACTCATGGCACAGAAAGTAAAAATCATCCTCGTCGATGACCTGGATGAAGGGGCAGCGGACGAAACTGTCCGCTTTGGCCTCGATGGCGTGAGCTACGAGATGGACCTGTCCACTGCCAACGCAGCCTCGCTGCGCAAGGCATTGGAGCCCTACGTTGCTAAGGCAAGGAAGACTTCTTCCGGCCGGGCAACCCGGGGCCGTGCTACAGCCGCACGTAACCAGGATTCCGCGCAAATCCGCCAATGGGCCCGTGACAACGGTTACACGGTCAACAGCCGCGGACGTATTCAGGCTGAAATTCAGGAAGCGTACCAAAAGGCAAATTCCTGATTCCCCGATTCAATGCCCCGGCAGTCACTGCCGGGGCATTGGTGTTTAACCGGCCAGTTTGTGGTGGCTGTGCTGTGGGCTTGGAATATTCTGTGAACCGCCTGTGTGGGGAAGGTCTGAATACAGGCACTAATGCCCTCTGGGAAAGCGGTGGAACAACATGCCGCAAAATGTTCACGGGCGGCCGGCGTTCAGGCCACTCAGCCAAGGCGGGAGGGTGCCACCGAGGGGTAGCAGCGGTCAAGGGCTGGAACCGGATTTATTCCACAGCGGCGTCATGTTTCCCCTGTGGCGAACACGCTCCAAAAGTGTTGCTCCGGCACGTAGCATCAAAGTACGTCGTAGCTAGGAGTGTGGCGAAATGTTTGAGAGATTTACGGACCGTGCCCGTCGCGTGGTCGTCCTTGCCCAAGAAGAGGCACGGATGCTCAACCACAATTACATCGGTACCGAGCACATCCTCTTGGGTCTTATCCACGAGGGTGAAGGCGTTGCTGCCAAGGCGCTCGAGTCCCTGAGCATTTCGCTCGATGGCGTTCGCGAACAGGTGCAGGAGATCATTGGCCAGGGCCAGCAAGCCCCTTCCGGTCACATCCCCTTCACTCCGCGCGCCAAGAAGGTGCTTGAGCTTTCCCTTCGGGAGGCACTGCAGCTCGGCCATAACTACATCGGGACTGAGCACATCCTGCTCGGCCTCATTCGCGAAGGCGAAGGCGTAGCCGCCCAGGTGCTGGTCAAGCTTGGTGCGGACCTTAACCGGGTCCGCCAGCAGGTCATCCAGCTGCTCTCCGGCTACCAGGGCAAGGAGGCCGCAGGCAGCGGCTCGGGCCAGGGCCAGCCGGAAGGTACCCCTGCCGGTTCGGTGGTGCTTGACCAGTTCGGACGCAACCTGACCCAGGCTGCCCGCGAAAACAAGCTCGATCCTGTGATCGGCCGCGAGCAGGAGATGGAACGCGTCATGCAGGTCCTCTCCCGCCGTACAAAGAACAACCCGGTCCTGATCGGTGAGCCCGGCGTCGGTAAGACTGCCGTCGTCGAAGGTCTCGCCCAGGCGATCGTCCGCGGCGACGTCCCGGAAACCATCAAGGACAAGCAGCTGTACACGCTTGACCTCGGTTCCCTGGTTGCCGGTTCCCGCTACCGCGGTGACTTCGAAGAGCGCCTGAAGAAGGTCCTCAAGGAGATCCGCACCCGCGGCGATATCATCCTCTTCATCGACGAGATCCACACCCTCGTTGGTGCAGGTGCTGCCGAAGGCGCCATCGATGCTGCGTCCATCCTGAAGCCGATGCTGGCCCGTGGTGAACTCCAGACCATTGGTGCCACCACGCTGGATGAATACCGCAAGCACATTGAGAAGGACGCTGCTCTTGAGCGCCGCTTCCAGCCGATCCAGGTCAAGGAACCTTCTGTCGCTCACGCGATCGAGATCCTCAAGGGCCTGCGTGACCGTTACGAGGCACACCACCGCGTGACGATTACCGACGGCGCCCTCGCCTCAGCTGCGCAGCTGGCCGAACGCTACATTTCGGACCGCTTCCTGCCGGACAAGGCGATCGACCTCATCGATGAAGCCGGCGCCCGCCTGCGCATCCGTCGCATGACCGCTCCGCCGGAGCTCAAGGCCATGGATGAGCGCATCGCGGAAGTGAAGATGGAGAAGGAATCCGCCATCGACGCCCAGGACTTTGAGGGTGCTGCCTCGCTGCGCGACAAGGAGCAGAAGCTCATTGCCGAACGGGCAGAGAAGGAACGCACTTGGAAGTCCGGCGGCATGGACGATATCTCCGAGGTTGACGAGGACCTGATCGCTGAAGTTCTCGCGAACTCCACCGGCATCCCCGTCTTCAAGCTCACCGAGGAAGAGTCCTCGCGCCTGCTCAAGATGGAAGACGAACTGCACAAGCGCGTCGTCGGTCAGAACGAGGCCATCAAGGCCTTGTCGCAGGCCATCCGCCGCACCCGTGCAGGCCTGAAGGATCCCAAGCGCCCCGGTGGCTCGTTCATCTTCGCCGGCCCCACCGGCGTGGGCAAGACCGAGCTCGCCAAGGCCCTTGCCGAGTTCCTGTTCGGTGAAGAGGACGCCCTCATCACGCTGGACATGTCCGAGTACTCCGAGAAGCACACGGTTTCGCGTCTCTTCGGTGCACCTCCGGGCTACGTCGGCTACGAAGAAGGCGGCCAGCTGACCGAGAAGGTCCGCCGGCGTCCGTTCTCCGTGGTCCTGTTCGATGAAGTGGAGAAGGCCCACGCGGACCTCTTCAACTCGCTGCTGCAGATTCTGGAAGACGGCCGACTGACCGACTCCCAGGGCCGAGTGGTGGACTTCAAGAACACTGTGATCATCATGACCACCAACCTTGGTACCCGCGATATCTCCAAGAGCGTGGCAACGGGCTTCCAGTCCGGCACGGACACCCAGACGGGCTACAACCGGATGCGTGCCCGGGTCACGGAAGAGCTCAAGCAGCACTTCCGCCCCGAGTTCCTCAACCGTGTTGACGACGTCGTGGTGTTCCCGCAGCTGACGCAGGACGAGATCATCGAGATCGTGGACCTGTTCGTCACCCGCTTGGAGCGCCGCCTCAAGGACAAGGACATGGGCATCGAGCTCACCCCCGCTGCCAAGGTTCTCCTGGCCACGCGTGGTTACGATCCCGCCATGGGTGCCCGGCCGTTGCGCCGCACCATCCAGCGCGAGATCGAGGACCAGCTGTCCGAGAAGATCCTGTTCGGCGAACTCCACTCCGGTGACATCGTTGTGGTGGACGTTGACGGCGAAGGTGACGACGCCAAGTTCACGTTCGAAGGCAACGCCAAGCCGCGTATCCCGGAGATCGCTCCGACCGCATAGGGCTCTACAGCACTTAGCCCCGTCCGCTCCCGCAAGGAGCGGGCGGGGCTTTTGCTTTGTCCGGCCAGGAAGTTCTGTACAGATAAAGCCCTTATGGTGGCTTCTAAATAGCTTTATTCATACGAAAGACGGCAGCGGGAAGTAGTGGTGGCATGCGGATACTCATGGTGACTCCGGGGACGCGCGGGGACGTCGCGCCCATGGCCGGGCTGGGTAGCAGCCTGCAGAGCTTGGGCTACGAGGTGGCGATTGCGGCCAACCCCGCCTACGCAGGTCTTGTTGTTGAGTCGGGTTGCGAGTTCAAGCCGTTGCCTGGGGATCTGACCGAGTTGATCACGCAGCCAGCGCCCGGTGCCAAGGCTTCCTCCGGCAGCGTGCTCACCTTTTGGCGGAAGCTCACCGACTATATGGACAACGCTGCCACGGGCGCCCTGGCAGCGGCCGAGGCCGGCGCCGACGTGATCCTGGCCAATTCGGTGGCGCCCTATGCATACGACATCGCGGAAGCTATGGGGATTCCGGCCCTCGGCGCACATTTGCAGCCCACGGAACCCAGCGCAGCGTATCCACCTGTGATCATGAATTCGGCCCGAAGCCTTGGTGCGTGGGGAAACAAGATCATTGGCCAGCGCGCAGCGGCAGGCCCGGCGCCTTACGATGCCCCCAGTGCGCGTCTTCGCAAGGAGCTGGGGTTGGGCAAGCAGAGCCGCGCGGCCGGTGAGCGCCGCCGTCGTAAAGCGAATGCCACTATTCTTCACGGCATCAGTCCCTCGGTCCTGCCAAGGCCTGCTGACTGGCACCCGGGCCTGGTTATGGCCGGATATTGGTGGCCGGCAATGAAGCCGGACTGGCAACCGCCAACGGACCTCCTGGACTTCCTTGCCGACGGTACCCCGCCCGTTTTTGTTGGCTTTGGAAGCAGCGCCCACATTGATCCAGCATTCATTCTTGAGGCCACCCGCCGGGCTGGAGTGCGGGCTGTTGTGCAGGGCGTTGAGGGCGCGCTGGGCGACGATGCGATCGCCGTCGGTAGCATTCCGCATGAATGGCTGTTCCCGCGGATGGCGGCAGTGGTTCACCATGCCGGAGCGGGAACGACGGCGGCCGGCTTCCGGGCCGGCGTGCCGGCCGTGGGGATTCCGGTGTACACGGATCAGCCGCTCTGGGCTTCACGGATCGCGTCGCTCGGGGCGGGTCCCCGGCCGATTCCCTACAAGATGCTGACTCCGGAGCGCCTTGGTGACGCCATTACGGAAGCTGTCAGCACGCCGTCGTACGCGAAGAGGGCAGCGGAAGTGTCGGCTGCCATCGCGACTGAAGATGGAACCGGGCCAGTGGTCGACGCCCTGCGAAACCTGCCATCCAAGTAGCAGCAGGGCGCGTTATGAGCACTCAAAACGCGCCCTGCTGCGACTTACTTGGGTGAATATGTGAAAGTACTGTTTCACTGTGAGTGAACCACCCTGTGATCGGTGGCACAATCCGTGTTGAATCGGAACATGGACTCTGCTGACACCCAGGGCGGGCAGCCCGAAACCCCGTTTGACGACATCGACCATTACCTCGCCATCCCGCGGGTTGGCGGCCTCACCCTCAGCCCGGATGGCAAGCGCCTGGTCACCACTGTCACGACGCTCAACGCCCAGGGAACTGAGTTCGCCACCGCACTCTGGGAACTCGACCCCAGCGGCCGGAATCACGCCCGCCGCATTACCCGCAGCTCCAAGGGCGAAGCAGGTGCGGTCTTTGCTGCCAACGGCGACCTCTACTTCACCTCGGCGCGTCCTGATCCGGAGAGTCCTGACGCCGACCCCGTCAATGCACTGTGGCTGTTGCCTGCCGATGGGGGAGAGGCCCGTGTGGTGCACTCACGTGCAGGCGGCATCGCTTCAGTGATGGCCGCCAAGGATGCGGACGTCACCTTCGTCAACGCCGAGGTCCTGGCCGGATCCGCCGACGAAGCGAACGACGAGGAACGCCGCAAGGCACGCAAGGACAACAAGGTCTCGGCCATCCTGCACAGCGGCTACCCGGTCCGCTACTGGGATGCCGACCTTGGCCCGGCCGAGCCGCGGCTTTTCGCCGTGGAGCAAGGTGCGGAAGAAGAGCCCGGCAAGCCCTCCACAGTGGATGCATCAGCGCCGCTTCAACTCCGGAACCTGACGGCCGGCGTCGGGAGTTCGCTGCGCGAAGCCAAAACAGTGGTGAGCCCGGACGGCAAGACCATCTACACCAGCATGACCAAGGCGCTGGCGAAGGCTGACAGTCGTGAGGTGCTCGCCGCCGTCGACGTCGCCACCGGGACCGTCAAGGTGCTGCTCGACCACGAAGGCATGAGCTACTTCCCCGGGCCGGTCAGTCCTGACAATCGGACCCTGGTGGTCCAGAGCGAGAGCGATACGACGCCCACGCAGGCTCCCCACGTGAAGTTGCACCTGGTGGACGTCAGCGGCGGCGAGACCACGGATCTTGAGCCACTCGCGCACCAGTGGGACCGCTGGGCTACGCCCGTCGCATGGCTCCCGGACGGCACTGCGGTCCTGGTAACAGCGGACGACGACGGCGCGGGGCCGCTTTTCCGGATCGACGTCGCGGACGGTGCTGTCACCCGGGTGACGCCGGATGCTGCCGCCTATTCCGACGTCGTGGTTTCTCCGGACGGGACCACGGCGTATGCGCTTCGAAGCTCGTACGAATTCCCTGCAGAAGCCGTTCGGATCAACCTCGCCACCGGCGAAGTGGTCCGGTTGCAGGCGCCGGCGGAGCGACCCCTCTACAGGGGTCGCCTTGAACGCGTGGAAACGACGGCCGAAGATGGCTCGCGCGTACCGGCGTACTTGGCGCTCCCGGAAGGTGCCTCTGCGGGCAATCCGGCACCGCTCCTGCTGTGGATCCACGGAGGACCGCTGAACTCCTGGAATGCCTGGACATGGCGCTGGAACCCGTGGTTGCTCGTGGCCAAGGGCTACGCCGTTCTCCTGCCTGATCCTGCCCTCTCCACCGGGTACGGGCAGGAATTCATCCAGCGCGGTTGGGGCGAATGGGGAAAGAAGCCCTTCACCGACCTCATGACCATCACGGACGCAGTGGTTGCCCGGCCGGACATCGACGAATCGCGGACCGCGGCCATGGGTGGATCCTTCGGCGGCTATATGGCCAACTGGGTTGCCGGGCAAACTGACCGCTTCAAGGCGATCGTCACCCACGCAAGCCTCTGGGCGTTGGACCAGTTCGGCCCCACCACCGACGCGGCGCAGTACTGGCTCAAGGAAATGACCGTGGAAATGGCAATGGAAAACTCGCCGCACCTGAACGTGGGCAACATCAAGACGCCTATGCTCGTCATCCACGGAGACAAGGACTACCGCGTACCCATCAGCGAAGGACTGCGCCTCTGGTATGAACTCCTGTCCTCATCGCAGCTGCCCGCCGACGACAACGGCCAGAGCCCGCACCGCTTCCTGTACTTCCCGGACGAGAACCACTGGGTCCTGCAGCCGCAGCACGCGAAGGTTTGGTACGGCGTAGTGGAACACTTCCTGGCAAAGCAGGTGCTGGGCGAGGAAGTTGCTTTGCCGGAGGAGCTGGGTTTATAGGCGATTCGTCCGGGCGACAACCGGGACATTTGCCGCGTGCTCGCTCGTTCCTCGCTTAGACGCACGCTACACAAATGTCCCGGTCGTCGCCATCGTGCCCGCACTCCTTCATACGCGGTACTGAAGGATCCGGTACCTGTTTGCCTCGCTAGGATGGGGGAGTGAATTCGACCTTTAGCCTTCGCCCTGCCCGCACCAGTGATGTGGCGGCCATCAAGAGGCTTGTGGCGCCCCTGGCCGAGGAACGGATTCTCATGGCCAAGGAGACGGTGGCGTACTACGAGAGCCTCCAGGAATTCCGGATCGCCGAGTCTGATGAGGGTGAAGTCATTGGCTGTGGGGCCCTCCATGTGATGTGGGAGGACCTTGCAGAGATCCGCACCCTGGCCGCGGCTGACTCCTGGCGTGGGCGGGGTGTGGGGCACGTCTTGGTGGAGAACCTGCTGGAGGAAGCCCGGGCCCTTGGCGTGAGCCGCGTGTTTTGCCTGACTTTTGAGGTGGACTTCTTCAAGCGCCACGGGTTCGAAGTCATGGCGGACCAGTCTGCCGTGGATCCTCAGGTGTACTCCGAGCTGCTGCGCTCGCATGACGAAGGCGTGGCGGAGTTCCTGGATCTTGCCCGCGTAAAGCCCAATACTCTGGGCAACACCCGCATGATCAAGCAGCTCTAGCGCCCTCGGATAGCACTCGCGCGCCACTGATACCGCGCCTACACGGCGGGTCGATCAACCCTGCCCGATTATGAGTGATTTATTAGCTCTTCTCTTATATCCAGTTGATGGATAAACTGGTCTAGGCTTGCTGGGGAAGCTTCCACCACATCGGTCAATTGAGAGAAGATCATGCAGTCCCACGCGTCCTTTTCAGATGTTTCAGAACTCCAACTCAGCGTGCGCGGTCCCGTGTTCACGCCTGCCGATCCGGGCTTTGCTCCCGAAGTAGCGGCCTTCAACCTCTCTACACAACACCAACCTGATCTGGCCTTCGGCGCCCTCGACGCAGAGGACGTTTCCGCGGCTATTCGCTGGGCGGCAGAGCGGGGAATGCCCGTCGCCGTCCAATCCACCGGACATGGTGCCACTAACGCCATTGAAGGCGGCCTGCTCATCAGCACCCGACGAATGCTGGAACTCAGCATCGATCCCGTTGAGAAGACGGCCCGCGTTGGTGCGGGCGTCCGCTGGAAGGCCGTGGTGGATCTCGCCGCGACCTTCGGCTTGATGGGGCTCTGCGGTTCCACCACCGACGTCGGAGTGGTGGGCTACACCTTGGGCGGTGGCCTGCCCATCCTGGGGCGCAAATACGGCTTTGCTTCAGACCACGTGATTGCTTTCGAGATCGTCACCGCCGACGGCACGCAGCGCCGGGTGACCAAGGACGAGAACTCGGAGCTGTTCTACCTCCTCCGGGGCGGCAAGGGGAACCTGGGCATCGTTACTGCCATGGAATTCCACCTCTTCCCGGGATCGGACCTCTTTGCCGGCGGGTTGTACTACGACGGCGAGCATGCCGCTGCTGTCCTCGAGCAGTTCAGCGACTGGGTGACCTCGCTCCCCCAGGAGGCATCGGCGTCGTTGGCTTTCCTGCGGCTGCCGGACATGGACATCGTTCCCGAGCCGCTGCGCGGCAAGTTCGTCGTTCATCTTCGTTACGCCTACCAGGGTGACGCGGCGGTGGCCTCGCGGCTGCTGGAGCCGATGCGCCAGAGTGCGCCTTTCATGATGGACGGGACCGGTCCATTGGATGCCACACAGTTCGACATGATCCATCAGGACCCGGACCAGCCCGTGCCCGTGCGCGAGCGGGGCTTCCTGTTGGACCGTTTGGACAGTGGAGCAAAAGAGGCCATCCTGCGGCACTTCGGCCCCGGCGTCGAAAGTCCCGTGTTGATGGCTGAGCTGCGGCTGCTCGGCGGCGCCCTGGCCAAGAGCGCCGAAGGCGAGGACACCGTTGGCGCCCGCGACGCCGCGTTCAGCTTCTTCATGGCAGGCATGGCGGTCCCGCCGCTGGCGGAGCTGCTTCCGGTAGTGTTCGACGCCGTTCGTGAGGACCTGCGCGACGCCTCCAATGGCGGGACTTTCGTGAACCTGCACGGCCACTTTGTTGACGCTGAGGACCGGGAGCGAGCCTGGGGCCCGACAGTCCGCGAACGGCTGAGGAAGGCCAAAGCAGAGCTTGATCCGAAGAACATGTTCAGTTTCGGGCACGTTGTGGGGCTTCCGGTCATTGATCAGACCGTGCTGCTCGAGGACGTCGTCACCGCCGGCGGCGACGCCGTCCTGAACAGCTGAAGGGGATGCGGACAATGGACCATAGGGTCACGTTCCCGGATTTTTCCGCTTTTCAGATCGACATTCCCCACGGGTCATGGCAGCACGAAGCCTCATGGCAGGACGCGGGGCACTCGAACCCGGATCTGTACTCGGCCTTCTGGCCGGAGTACCGGGCCCGGAATGAGTCCGAGGTGGTGACAACACAAGCCGCCGAGGATTAGCGGATCCAATGGATCAGCGAAAGGGACAGTCATTGGGGGCTGTCCCTTCCGCTTTTAAGCGGTGGGCACCGTTCTTAGGCGCCGGCACCGCTATTTATGCACAGGCAAGGCCGCTAGGCCTACCGTGGCCCCAGCCGCCGGTAGTAGGGTCGGAGCACCAGCCACAGCACGCCCAGGAGCATCACATGAAAAAGCTCATCAATGATCCACGCGCCGTGGTGGACGAGTCCGTTGAAGGTTTCGGCATGGCCCATGCCGACATCGTGGACGTCCATCCCGAGCCTAAGTACGTCATCCGGAAAGGTGCTCCTGTAGCGGGCAAAGTCGCCCTGATTTCCGGCGGAGGCAGCGGCCACGAGCCACTGCATGCGGGCTTCGTGGGCCTCGGCATGCTGGACGCGGCAGTCCCCGGCGCAGTCTTCACCTCGCCTACACCCGACCAAATCATCCCCGCGACCGTGGCGGTGGACTCAGGCGCCGGCGTCGTCCATATCGTGAAAAACTACACCGGCGATGTCCTGAACTTCGAAACCGCCGCCGAAATGGCTCAAGCCGAAGGCATCCACGTACGTTCGGTGCTGGTGAACGACGACGTCGCCGTGGAGGACTCGTTGTACACGGCTGGCCGGCGTGGAGTTGGGGGAACTGTCCTTGTGGAAAAGATCGCAGGTGCATCCGCCCAGCGTGGCGACGATCTTGACGCGGTCACGGCCATCGCCGAGCGCGTGGTGGCCAATGTGCGGACCATGGGTGTAGCCCTGTCCGGCTGCACGGTTCCGCACGCCGGGACGCCGAGCTTTGAGCTCGCGGAAGATGAGATCGAGATTGGCATCGGCATCCACGGCGAGCCTGGCCGGCACAAGATCGCAATGGAAAACGCTGACGCCATCACGGACCGCCTCTTGGAGCCTGTCCTTGAGGACCTTGCCCTCGCATCCGGGGACAAGGTGCTGCTGTTCGTCAACGGCATGGGCGGCACCCCTCAAAGCGAGCTGTACATCGTGTACCGGCGGGCGGCCCAGGTCCTCGCCGAGCGTGGCGCCACCGTGGAGCGCTCCCTGGTGGGGAACTACGTGACGTCCCTGGAGATGCAGGGATGCTCAGTGTCGGTGCTGCGCCTCGATGAGGAGATGACCAGGCTCTGGGACGCTCCCGTCCACACGGCTGCCCTGCGGTGGGGAGCCTGAGCATGGGGTTGGATGTTGATTGGGCTGTTGATTGGCTGAAGCTCTCCGCAAAAGCCATGGCCGAGCACCGGGTGGAACTGATTGAGTTGGACCGTGCCATTGGCGACTCGGACCACGGCGAGAACATGGACCGAGGTTTCCAAGCCGTGCTGCAGAAGCTCGATGAGACCCCGCCTGAAACTCCGGGAGCAGCATTGAAAGCTGCGGCGATGGCGCTCATGTCCAAGGTGGGTGGGGCTGCGGGACCGCTCTACGGCACAGCGTATCTGCGGGCCGCCACCTCTTTGGGGGACATCAGCGATATTGATGCAGAGGCGCTGGCTTCGGCGCTCGCAGCCGCCCGGGATGGGGTGGTGGCCAGAGGTAAAGCCGAGCTCGGGGATAAGACGATGATCGACGCTTGGACGCCGGCCGTTGAAGCGGCCCAAATGGCCGCAGCGGGCGGCTCTGACCCCGTTGGCGTGTTGGAAGCGGCCGCGGAAGCTGCCGAAACAGGGGCCATGGCCACGGATCCGTTGGTGGCACGCAAAGGCCGGGCCAGCTATCTGGGGGAGCGCAGCGCAGGGCATCGCGACCCTGGCGCCGCTTCAACCGCCCTTCTCCTTCGCGCGGCCGCAGCTGCAGCTGCAGGCTCCACCAGTGACACGGGAACCGACGCCGTATGACGGTGGGGATAGTGGTTGTATCGCACAGCAGCAAGATCGCTGAGGGAGCGGTGGAACTTGCCGCGCAGATGGCTCCCGACGTCGAACTGGTCGCCGCCGGGGGAACCGACGACGAGCGCATCGGAACCAGCCTTGAGAAGGTGCTTGCCGCCGTCGAGCAGTCCCTGGTGGATTCCGGGGGCGATGGCGTGGTGGTGCTGACCGATCTGGGTTCGGCCGTGATGACAGCGGAGTCGGCGGTGGAGTTCGCCAGCGATCCGGACGCTGTGCTCCTTGCTGATGCGCCGCTGGTTGAGGGGCTCGTGGCCGCAGCCGTCGCCGCGCAAGGAGGTGCCGGCGTCGAGGATGTTCGCAAAGCGGCAGAGGCTGTGGCTTTTGGCAACGTGCCCGCAGGCGTGGGGGGTCCCGAGATCCCCGACGACAAGGATGAACCAGACGCAAGCGGCGACTTCGAAGTCATCAACCCCCTCGGAATGCATGCACGGCCTGCCGCGAAAATCGCCGGGGGCCTGTCCGGGCTGGACGCGGAGGTGACGGTCAACGGCGTCGACGGGATGTCCATCATGGCGCTGATGGCGCTCGCTGCGGGTAAGGGTTCCACCCTGCGGGTCGAAGCCCGCGGCAAGGATTCGTTGAAGGCGGTTGAATACGTGGGGCGGCTTGTGGAGGAAGGGTTCGGGGAGCTCTAGTTCAGGGAGATTTTCTCTCAAATATTGCTAAGTACACTGATTAGTGATGTTGTAGAGGTACAGGTTCACTACAAGGAAGAGGTGCGACACATGGGTGCTGACGACAAGATGGAGAACGCTGGCGAGAAGCTCGGTGGCAAGGCTAAGGAAGCCGCCGGAAAGCTGACGGACAACGAGCGACTGGAAGCCGAAGGCAAGGGCGACCAGACGAAGGCCGACCTCAAGGGCGCCGGCGAGAAGCTGAAAGACGCTTTCAAGAAGGACTAAGAATCCAGGCAGGGCCGCTGCAATTGCAGCGGCCCTGCCTTGTTTTGCCCCTTGTGAGGCGTCGCTCGGCGGCGCGCTATCTGATGGAGGAACTTCGTTGAACATACTGGTGAAAATTTTCGGCCTGGCAATTGGCCTCGGCGCCGGCGCGCTCGCAAACAAGACGCTGGAGGGCCTCTGGGAGAAGAAGACCGGCAAGCCTGCCCCCAAGGACAGCACGGACCTCAACGACTCACTCCCCGGTGTGCTGGTCTTCGCTGTTGTCTCGGCTGCCGTCGCAGCAGTAGTTCACGTTCTCACCCAGCGGGGCACCAAGAGCGCCCTGGCCCGCTTGAAGAAGACAGGTGACGAGGTTTAACAAATGGCTATAGCTAAATTCCCGAGTGTCGTCATCGATTGTCCCGACGCAGCCGCACTGGCCGCCTTCTACGGCGAGCTTTTTGGGTGGGAAATCGAGGACAAGGGCGACTGGTTCGACATCCGACCCAGCGACGGCGGCAACTGCATCTCCTTCCAGCAAGTGGAGGTGTACCAAGCGCCAAAATGGCCCGGACAGACCATCCCGCAGCAAATGCACCTCGACATGGTGGTGGAGGACCTGGACAAGGGCGAGGAAGCTGCGCTTTCCTTGGGAGCGACCAAGGCCGACCATCAGCCTGGAGAGACGTTCAGGGTGTTCCTTGATCCGGCCGGGCACCCGTTCTGCCTCTGCCTGAGCTAAGGTCTCCCGAGGCTAAGGCCTCCGGTGTCTTAGCCCTGCTGCGCGGCCCACTCGTCAACGCGGCGATTGCTCTCCTCCTCGGACAAGTCCTCGACGCGCGTCATGATGGACCAGCGAACGCCGAACGGATCACGGATGCTGGCGTAGCGGTCACCTGAGACGAAGGTGGACAGCGGCTCACGGATGGTGGCTCCTGCTTGCTCTGCTTTCCTGACGAGTCCGTCTGCGTCCTGGCAGTAGAGGCCGAGGGAATAGCAGTCGTCCTCCCCGCTCGGCGCCGGGACCAGGTGGAATTCCGGGTTGGGCTCGCCCAGTTGGAGGTGGCCGTTGCCGAAGTCGAGTTCGGCGTGGACCACGATCCCTCCCATTTCGGTTTCGCCCACAACCCGGGCCCCAAACACGTCACGGTAGAACGCGATGGCTTCCTTGGCGTTGGGCACCGCAAGGAACGGCGTGAGGCTGGTCAGACCGTTCGGGATGCCATGGGTGGTGTATTCGCCGTGGGCTGCCGTGGTGGACTCAGTGCTTGTAGTATCTGTCATGGTTATGACGCTACGGGCTTTCTGCCAGCTAGCGCTTGGAGTTTTGCGACAGCTTTGATGCGCTTGGGAAAGGTCCGATGGAGGATTCGTTCAAGGGCATCCTCTATCCGGCAAGACTGCCCACCTTCCATCGATTTCCGGCCCCGGCTTCCGTTGCAGACCTGGTGCAATGGTTCTGGATCCCGGAGTGGAACATCGAGCCCGGCCGGTCATCCCGGCAGCACGTCATCGCCTACCCCACGTCCAATCTGGTGGTGCAAGGCGACGTCGTCGAATTCTCCGGGCCCACTACCCGGGCGGCTTACCGCGACCTGACCGGCCAAGGTTGGGCTGTTGGCGCACTTCTCCGCCCGGCAGCGGTGCCGCTGTTCACCGACAATCCGGGAGCTCTCCGCGATCAGGAAATCGTTCTGGCGCTGGCTGACCTCCACGGGGCCGTGTCGGCAGCCATGACCCCGCCTTCCGGTGACAGGCACGACGGCGGCGCTCGCCGCGAGGGGGCCGTGGAAGCCTTTGTTGCGTGGCTGGTTTCCTTGGAGTTTGTTGCTTCAGAGGAGGCCTTGCTCGCCAACCGGATGGTGGACGTGATCGCTTCAGAGCCTGACGTTTCAAGAATTGAAGACGTGGCTGCTTCTCTGGCGGTCTCACCCAGAACGCTGCAGAGAATCGCCGGAAAGTACGTCGGGCTGAGCCCTTCAGCCCTGATCCGGCGTCGAAGATTGCAGGATGCCGCCGAGCGTACCCGGTCCGACCCAACGGCGGACCTTGCCGCGATCGCCGTCGAACTTGGCTACGCCGACCATGCGCACCTGACGAACGACTTCCGGAAGTACCTGGGGTTCACGCCGAGTTCCTACCGGCGGTCAGTTGAACCCCGGGAGTCCTGAGGTTTCTTTTCGATCCCTGAAATATTCGCACTGCCATTGCTGGGTCCTTATGGCCTGTCGGTTGCTCACTTCCGACCATGGCGGATAAACCCGGAAGCCGCGCTTTCCGCCGGAGCCTTTCACTGAAACGATGCCGTGCTTGACCAGCGCCGACGTGGGAAAGGAAAAGTGGCCCATGTTGCTCCCTTCCCGTACCGTCACCACCAATAGCCCGATGCCGTCTTCTGCGGGGAAGGGTTCTGTGGATCCGTCTTGGGCGCGGCGCCACACCGCAACGAAGAGGCCCACTTTCGTGGGGGTGAGCTTGCCAACGCGGAACCGGATCCGTTCCGGCCCGAGGCTGGCGACGGCGGCGCCATACTCATGATTGTCGGCCTCCGGCACTGGCAAGGAGTCCCACGAGACGGACTGACCCAGAGCCTTCAACGCCTCGGATACGTCGGGGTGGACATCATGATCAGGCACGCTCCCATCTTAGGACGCAGCCTCAGCCCTACCGCTGCCGCAAAGCTGCTCCGTCCAGCGTCAGGGCCGCGGAAATCACCCGGCCGCACTGCTCGCCATAGGGGTAGTCGCCCTTGGGTGTAAAGGTCAGCGTGCGGAGCGGCAACGCGGTTCCGGCGGGGGAAGTGCCGGTCACGGTCGCCTCGAGGGGGCTTTCACTGAGGGCGGGCAGCTCAAGAAAACCCTGAAGAGTCCCGTCCGGCGACGACGTCGCTGAGCACACGCCATCCGGAGTGCAGCCTTGGTCCACAGCTGTCGCCCCTGGGTTCAGCATGAGGTCTTTTTCCGTGCAGATTCCGTCCTGGCAGGCCTTCAACCGTAACGATGCAACGTCGTCCGCATAGTCCGCGGCGACGGCCAGGGAAACACCGGCTACGTGCCCGATCGCCGGGCAGGCCACAGGTTCGGCGAAGCAACCGGGAAGCAGTGCTGCGGTTCCGGCAAGGGTCAAAGCCAATCCGATTCTGCCCATGCTTCAGAGTAGGACGGGGCGCAGCAACTGTCTCCAGCGTCTGCCAAAGAGGCAGCTGCATCGTTACTCGTCGCCCAGTCCCGTGGCCGAACTGATACCGCAGCGGACGAACGCTACGCCGGAAGCCGCAGGCCGCCGTCGTGCATTTCCGCCAAACCGTCCACCAACAGGCCCGCAAGTGCCCGCTCCAGCTGCTCGGGCGCGGAGTTGAGCCGGTGCAGTGCGGCGAGCGGGATTCCGACGCCGGACGGCGCGAACCCGAGGTCTGCTGGCGCTTGCTCGAACATCTCGCGGGGGACCGGGGTGGCTGCTTCTCGGAGGACGGCCATCACGGCGCCGCGTACTTGGCGGTCCGTGCCGTGCCAGGACTGGCCCTTCGGGGTGTACGACGGCGGCGGCTCACCGGCCGCGAGCCAGGCGCAACTGGAGCGAACAGGACAGTCAGCGCACTTGGGGCTGCGGGCGGTGCAGACCATGGCGCCGAGTTCCATGACGGACGCGTTCCACCGCACGGATAAATCCTGGTCCTCGGGCAGGAGGGCGTCAGCCAGCCGCATCTCCCCGGCGGTCAAGGCAGGAGCGGGGAGCGCACTTCCGGAGATAAGCCGCGCGTGGACGCGCCGGATGTTGGTGTCCACCACGGTTTCGCGGCGGCCGAAAGCAAAGGCTGCGACGGCGGCCGCTGTGTAGTTGCCGACGCCCGGCAACCCCAGAAGTTCAACGTAATTATCAGGGACCTGGCCGTCATGCTGCTCGCGGATTGCGACGGCGGCCGCGTGCAGTCGCAGGGCCCGGCGTGGGTAGCCGAGGCGACCCCAATGGCGGACGGCAGCGCCAGATGGCTCGTCGGCAAGGTGGGCGGGTGTGGGCCAGCGTTCCATCCAGTCCAGCCACACGGGGAGCACCCGCACAACGGGTGTCTGTTGGAGCATCACTTCGCTGACCAGGATGCCCCATGGGCTGCAATCGGGCTCGCGCCACGGAAGGTCGCGGGCGGTCTCGGCGAACCACTGATCAAGGGCTTGGTGGAGGCCTGCCAGCTGGCCTGAATCGGGAAGTGTCATGCTGCCATCCACTGTAGTGGAATCCCGGGGCCGCCACCCTTGGCAGTGCTCATGGCCGACGTCACACAGGCCGGGATTGGACCCCTGCGGCGTGGAGGTTAGGTGCCCACGCGACCGCGAGCCTAGCCTAGAACCATGGCCAACAAGGGTAAGCAGCAGTCGACCGCGCGCACATCAGCGCCGGCGAAGGGTGCTGCCCGTGGCTCATCCCGCGCCGGCACGCCGGGCAAAAGTGCCCCGGCGAACAGGCGCCGACCTAGCCCTGCCGTGTATCGCCGTCGTCGGCAGGTGGTTTTTGGCGCCCTGCTGCTAGTCATCGCACTGATCGTTGGCGGAGTCGTGGCGCTCACGGGTGCGCTCGCCGGGAACCCGGAACCGCAGGCAGTCAGCACGCCGGACGTATCAACGGCGCCGACGCAGGGGACTGTGCCGACGGGATCAGCGGCGCCTTCGCCTTCGGCCTCGCCAACGCCTGTCTGCGATTTCAACCTGATGACCGTTGCCGCCAAGACCGACAAGCCCGCTTACGGCCCGGAGGAAAAGCCGCTGCTGACCATGACCATCACCAACGGCGGCACCGCCCCGTGCGAGGTCAACGTGGGCACCTCCCAAATGGAGTACCTGCTGATGAGCGGATCGGACCGGATCTTCTCGTCAAAGGACTGCCAGACGGGCGGCGAGGACCTCATCAAGACCATCCAACCCGGCAAGAGCGAGACCGCAAACTTTCCGTGGCAACGCAACCGGACGCTGGAAGGCTGCGCCGAGATCACCGCCAAGCCTGGCGCTGGAGGGGCCTACTACACGTTTGAAGCGCGCCTTGGGAACAAGTCCAGTGCCAAAGTTGCCTTCCAGCTGAACTAGCAGCCTTCGACGGCGGCGGGCTAGAGGAAGCGGTCCAGGAGGCTCGCCTCGGCCATGCGGCTCAAGCCCTCGCGGACTGTGCGGGCGCGCTGATCGCCGATGCCGTCCACGGTCATGAGGTCGTCGATCGTTGCTGCCATGAGGTTTTGGAGCCCGCCGAAGTAGTCCACCAAACGGTCCGCCACGGCCTTCGGCACGGACTTCAAGCCGGAGAGTAGCCTGTAGCCCCGCGGCTGCACGACGGCGTCCAGCTGCTCCACACCACCGGCGAAGCCGATGATGTGGGCAATCCGGCTGAGGTCGATCAGTTCCGTGGGGCCCAGATTGAGGAGGGCCTGGACGGCTTCCTCGATTTCCTCGGGCGTAGCGTTGGGATCGGAGTAGTCCCGGATGATGACATCGCTGCCCGGGCCGCGACCCACGGTGAGTTCTTCAACCTGGAGGGACAGCAGGCGGCCGTCTTCACCCAGTTCCAGGACGTACTGGGCGATTTCCTCGGAGATGCGGCGGACCATTTCCTGGCGCTGCAGCGTGACCGCGACGTCCCGAACGGTAACCAGTGCCTCGATTTCCAGGGCAGAAAGAGAGCTGGTGACCTGGTCCAAGCGGGCGCTGTACCGCTCCAGGGTTGCGAGGGCCTGGTTGGCGCGGGCGAGGACCTTTTCGGAGCCCTCCAGGACGTGGCGCAGGCCGTTCACGTAGAGCGCGATGATTTGCATGGACTGGCTGACGGAAATGACGGGAACGCCGGTCTGGATCGCGACGCGCTCGGCGGTGCGGTGCCTGGTGCCGGATTCCTGGGTTTCAATGCTTGAATCGGGGACCAGCTGGACAGCTGCCCGGACAATGTTGCTGGCGTCCTTGTCGCAAATGATGGCGCCATCCATCTTGGCCAACTCACGGAGGCGTGTTGGGGAGAAATCGATGCCGATGTCGAATCCGCCCGAACAGATGGAATCGATGGTGCGATCGTAGCCCAGCACAATCAAAGCGCCTGTGCGTCCACGGAGGATCCGTTCCAGGCCATCACGCAATGGAGTTCCGGGTGCGACTCTGGCCAAGGTCGCCTTGAGCGACTCTTCCGGACTCCGGGCCATAGGGTTTCCCTTCGAAGGTGCAAGCCACGGCTCACAGACAAGCTGAATCGGGCGTCAGCGCGCTCTCCGAAAAATGCCCACATGACGACAAGCACAATGATAGGGCTTCCGGGCACCGTTAACCGCACCAGCAAGCCCCAAAGTGGGTCATTTCGTTATGTTCGGCGCTGCTCGCAAGGTGCATTTTCCGAGCTGTCCGACAGGTGCACTTTGCGGAAGTTTGTCTACTGACATGGGCGAATATAGCCAGTTGCTGTAGTTAATGCGCCGTTCCTTGGGGAAGATCGCCTAGTAATCTACCTGCCGCTTGAGCTTGTTCCCGAGCCACAGCATCGCCAGGCTCACAACCATGAACCCGACGGAAATGGCTACGGCAAACACCACCACGCCGCCCCAGCCACCAGCACGGGCGGGATCGATGAACCAGTACGGGTACCAGTTGACGAAAGCCCCGCGGATGAGGCTATAGACCAGGTAGCCCACCGGGTAGAGCAGCCAGTACCAGATGTGCTTGGGGCGGAGCGTGGCCCGGGGCGGTTGGAAGAGCCAGTCCGCCACCATCACGACAGGCATGAGGTAGTGGACCACAAAGTTGACCCACGGGAGCAGGGAGCCGAGGTCTTCACCAGCCAGCAGCGCACCAAACACCAGCCCCACAACGGCCATGGCAATGGTGGCAGTGCCTCGGGTGACGTCATCGATTTCACTGGGCCGCTTTCGTATCAGAACGCGATAGCCACTGATCAGCAGCACAAGGGCAGCGAAAATGTTGGACAGGTTGGTGAAGTAGCTGAAGAAGTTCCAGAGGTCATAGCCCATGCCCAGATGAACTGTCAGCTGGGTTCCCACTGCCACCAAGGTCAGAAGGCCAAAGAAAAAGCGTCCCCCGATAAGCACATTCCGTTTGGTCATGTCTCTCATCCTCGCGGAAACCGCACCTCAGAAGGCTCCCGACACCCCGGCAGGATTACGTGATCAGCAGTTCAAGTGCCTCAGCCAAGTGGCCTACTTCGCGCACGGAGAAACCGTCCGGGATAACGCCGGCACCTGCCGGGCTTGCCGGAACGATAGCGTGCGTGAACCCGAGACGGTGAGCTTCCTGAATGCGCTGGTTGATGCCCGGCACGGGACGTACTTCGCCGGCCAGGCCCACCTCGCCGAACGCAATGAGCCGCTGGGGGAGTGCCTTGCGGGACTTAGCCGATGCGACAGCCAAGGCAACAGCCAAGTCTGTGGCCGGCTCCGTCAGCTTCACTCCGCCCACGGTTGCTACATAGGAGTCGTCCTTATGAAGCATGCAGCCGGCACGCTGCTGAAGTACTGCGAGCAACATGGCAACCCTGGAGCTCTCCAGTCCGCTAGTGGCACGGCGGGGCTGGGAATTGGCGCTCTCAGCGAGAAGGGACTGAACCTCCGCCAGCAGTGGCCTGCGACCCTCCATTGTCACCGTGATGCAGGTTCCGGAGACCGGCTCCCGGGTCCGCGAAACGAACAGTCCGCTGGGATCGGCCAACCCCTCGATGCCGGCCTCATTGAGATCAAAGCATCCGACGTCGTCCGTAGCCCCGTAGCGGTTCTTCACAGCCCGGAGCAGCCGCAGACGTGAGTGGCGCTCGCCTTCGAACTGGCACACGACGTCCACCAGGTGTTCCAGTAAGCGCGGCCCTGCGATGGTGCCTTCCTTGGTCACGTGGCCCACCAGCAGCGTTGTCATGTTGCGTCGCTTTGCCGCAGAAATGATCGACGCCGCGACCTCGCGCACCTGGGAGACGCCGCCGGCGCTGCCCTCCACGTCCGCACTGCTCAGGGTTTGTACGGAGTCAACAATCAGCAGCTTGGGCTCAAGCTTCTCCACCTGGCCCAGCGCCTGCCCCAGGTCGGTTTCCGCGGAGAGATAAAGAGTATGGGCGACGGCATCGATTCGCTCAGCGCGCAGCTTCACTTGCGCCGCAGACTCCTCACCCGTGATGTAGAGGACGTCCTGTCCCGTGCGGGCGAACTTCGCCGCGACGTCCAACAGCAGCGTGGACTTTCCGACGCCGGGTTCCCCCGCCAGCAGGATGACGGCACCTGGAACGAGCCCTCCGCCCAGGACGCGGTCGAGTTCGTCAACGCCAGTGGGCAGGAACGCCGCTGTGGTCCCATCCACCTCAGCGATACGGCGGGCAGGCTCCAAAACGGTAGCGGCCGCCGTCGTACGCGCTACCGTGGCGCCGTACTCCTCCACTGTTCCCCAGGCCTGGCACTCGCCGCAGCGGCCCACCCACTTGATGGCGGTCCAGCCGCATTCGGCGCACTTGTAGGCGGGTGTTTTGGATGCTCGGGAGGTCTTGGAAGCCATGGGTTCAAGCGTAGTGGCGGGCACCGACAGGATTAGCCGCCGAGGTTGCACTTAATGACGGTGTCAGGCCGTGGCATCGTCATCAAATGCCATCTCGGCGAAGGCTACAGCGCCGGGAGCACCGCCCGGGCCTCGTCCGGTTCCATCCCGCTCGCTTCCAGCAGGTCCACCATGAGCGGACGGAAAAGCATGACTACGGTTTCGCCCTCGAGCCTCTGGACGTCCAGCATCTTGGGATGCAGCCGGGCTGCGATATCTGAAAGATCATTCCGGGCACGGCGGAGATGCACACGGCGGGTACCCTCACTTTGCTCGGACAAGCCGATGTTCATCTCATCAATCGCGGCCGCAGTTTCCTGAAGGACATCGGAGATGCTGTCGATCGCTTCATCGGACAACGCTGCATGGTTGATTGCGCTGGTGAGGCGCCGCGCAAACACCCGGCTGTTACGGAGCGCGAGGTCAATGTACTCCAGCGAATGCTCCAAGCCGGCGAGTTCGTCGCGATGCCTGCGGTGGGCCGGAGCCAGGGTGGCAACTTCACCGGAAGCGCGCAAAGTCTGCCGCATCCGGTCCACCAATGGCTGGCAGTTCCGGCCGCGGATCAGGGCGTGCCAGGCAGTAGTGGAGTCGCTCTCGGTCAATGCCTTGGCGCACTCACGGAGCACCTCCGCGAGCTCATGAAGAATTTTCTGGACGTCCTTCCGGGGCTCCCGTCGCGGATCTTTGGGCACCAGGATGGTCACCAGCAACGCAAACACTCCACCGATCACGGCGTCGAGGCTTCGCGTAAACGGCCCGCCAGCCGGCGCCGGCAGCAGCACCACCAGCAACGACTGCAGTCCCAGCTGGGTGGTGAAGATCGTGCCGCTGTCCAGGAACCTGGCCAGCAGGATGGAGAAAAGAAGCACGACGGCGGCCTGCCAGATCCCGGCGCCCAGCCAGTGAAGCAACAGGTCACCAACCACGATGCCCAGCGTGCAGCCAAGGCCTACCTCGATCACGCGACGCAGCCGCGGATCGCGGGAGAAGCCAAGGGCAATCAACGACGAGGTCGCCGCGAACAGGGGTCCTTGGTGGCCCAGTACGTACTCGGCGAAAGCGTAGGCACCGACGGCGCACACCGTCATCTGAATGGCCGGAGTCAGGGAATTGCGGCTGCGGACCAGGCCCGTCCGGACTCTGGCGCGCAGGAACCTCTTGCTTGCAGAAAATCCTTTCGCGGCAGCCATGCCTTCCAGTCTATTTGCCCAACCCCCCTCAACTACCGCAAGCCGGGTGCCGCTCAAGGTGGCACGCGCCACATAACCCAATGGTCCGCCGTCGTTCACCTTCCGTTCACCTTTCACCGCAGATCCCGTTACCTGCACTCCTTACCTTCAGTAAAGGAACAAAAAGGTCCACAGCTCGCGCACGCCGAAATCTCCGTTCGGCCCGCATCGAAGAATCCCTGGAAGGGGCACATCCAAGTGAAGGCAACTCACTTCGGCCGCAACGCGGCAATCGCGGTCATCGCAGCCGGCGCTCTCGCGCTCACTGCTTGCGGTTCAGACAACGCAACGGGCACCACTGGCGGCACCCAGTCGGCAGCCTCCGGCCCCAAGGTCACCGGCACCCTGACCGGCATTGGCGCTTCCTCCACCGGCGCAGCCATGGACGCCTGGAAGGCCGGCTTCTCCGCCGCGAACTCCGGCGCAACTGTTCAGTACTCCCCCGATGGTTCCGGCGCAGGCCGCAAGGCCATCATCGACGGCTCGGCACAGTTCGCCGGCTCCGACGCCTACCTGAAGGACGAAGAGCTCGAGAGCTCCAAGGCCAAGTGCGGCCCCGAAGGCGCCATCAACATCCCGGTGTACATCTCCCCGATCGCTGTTGCCTTCAACGTTCCCGGCGTCACGGACCTGAAGCTGGACGCCACCACCGTGGCCAAGATCTTCCGCGGCCAAATCGCCAACTGGAACGATCCCGCAATCGCCGCCCTCAACGAAGGCGTCACCCTGCCGGACCTCAAGGTCACCCCCGTGAACCGCTCCGATGACTCCGGGACCACCACCAACTTCACCGACTACCTCGCATCTGCTGCACCCGAGGTTTGGACGGACAAGGCTGCCGGCATCTGGCCCGCAAGCCTCGCCGGCGAGAACGCCAAGGGCACCTCCGGCGTCGTCAAGACCGTCACCGACACCCCGGGTGCCGTGACCTACGCTGATGACTCCGCTGTCTCCGGCAAGCTGGGCACCGCGTCCATCAAGGTGGGCGAAGAGTTCGTCAAGATCTCCGCAGAAGCCGCTGCCAAGGCTGTCGAAGCAGGCAAGCCTGTTGAGGGCCGCGCCGCCAACGATGTCGCCATCAAGCTGGACCGCAAGACCACCGCATCGGGCGCCTACCCCGTAGTCCTCGTCTCGTACCACGTTGTCTGCAGCACCTACGAGACCAAGGAAGTTGCTGACCTGGTCAAGGGCTTCGAAAGCTACGTCGTTTCCGACGAGGGACAGAAGACCGCCGCTGACGCCGCGAAGTCCGCACCGCTCTCCAAGACGCTGCAGGACAAGGCCAAGGCCGCTATCGAAACCATCAAGGCCAAGGCCTAAGGTTTCCCGGCGGGTTTGCCGAACCCGGCTGAACACTGAAGTTCCCTGTCCCGCGCGACGTGGCCGCAGAGCCGCTCGCGCGGGGCAGGGAACTTAGCCATGTAAGACCAGTTCACTGAGACTGAAGGATCGTGAAGTGACCACCAACTCCCTGACAACCTCCCAAGGCGCAGGACGCGCCGGGGACAAGGTTTTCTCCGGGGCCGCCATGGCCGCAGGGTGCCTGATTCTCGCGGTCCTCTTCGGAGTCGCGCTATTCCTTGTGGTGCAGGCAATCCCCGCCCTCACTGCCCCGGCTGAGGACATCCAGGGCGGCAACGGCTTCTTCGCCTATATCGCCCCGATCGTGGTGGGCACATTGATTGCCGCCGTGATCGCCCTCGTCATCGCCACTCCCGTGGCCATCGGCGTGGCACTGTTCATCTCGCACTACGCCCCGCGCCGGCTCGCTTCGGGCCTCGGCTACGTGGTGGACCTGCTCGCCGCCATCCCCTCCGTTGTCTACGGCGCCTGGGGTGCAGCATTCCTGGCCAAGGAAATCTCCCCGGCCTACGACTGGCTGGCCACGTACCTCGGCTGGATCCCGATCTTCGAAGGACCGGCATCCGCCACCGGCAAGACCATCCTTACCGCCGGCATCGTCCTGTCCGTCATGGTCCTTCCCATCATCACCTCCCTGTCCCGCGAAATCTTCCTGCAGACCCCCAAGCTGCACGAGGAAGCAGCGCTCGCACTTGGAGCTACCCGATGGGAAATGATCAAGATGGCCGTGCTGCCCTTCGGCCGCCCCGGCATCATCAGCGCCATCATGCTGGGCCTCGGCCGAGCACTCGGTGAGACCATGGCCGTTGCCTTGGTGCTCTCGTCCGGTGTCCTGACTGCAAGCCTCATCCAGTCCGGCAACCAGACCATCGCCGCGGAAATCGCCCTGAACTTCCCCGAAGCCAGCGGTATCAAGGTCAACACGTTGATCGCAGCCGGCTTGGTGCTGTTCGTCATCACCCTTGGCGTCAACATGATCGCCCGCTGGATCATCACCCGGCACAAAGAATTCTCGGGAGCCAACTAAATGTCCGCCACAGTAGTCCGCAAGCGCTCAGCGCTCACCAAGGGCCAACTGCCCAAGTTCGCGCCCTACATTGTCCTGGCCGTCGCGCTCATTGTCGGCGCGGCCATCCTGGCGCTCATCGGCTTCAACGCCTTCGGCTGGGGCATCGTCTCCGCCATCCTGTTCGCGGTGGGGCTGGTCTCCTGGAGCGGCGCTGTTGAAGGTGCCCGCAAAGCCAAGGACAAGCTCGCCACGTGCCTGGTGGTCGGTGCCTTCCTGGTTGCATTGCTGCCCCTGATCTCGGTCATCGTCACCGTCCTGGTCAACGGCATCCCCGGGCTCATCACACCCGGCTTCCTGGGCACCTCCATGAACGGTGTTACCGGTGCCTTCGATAACAAGGCAGTGGAGGAAGGCGCACCCGTCCTCGGCGGCATCTACCACGCGCTGCTGGGCACCATCCAGATCACGCTACTTGCCACGGTGATCTCCGTGCCCGTGGGCCTCCTGACTTCCATCTACCTGGTGGAATACGGCAACGACCGTCCGCTGGCCCGCGCCATCACGTTCTTCGTGGATGTCATGACCGGCATCCCGTCGATCGTGGCCGGCCTTTTCGCGGCAGCGTTCTTCTTCGCCATCGTGGGCCCCGGCACCAAGACCGGTGCGGTGGCCGCCGTCGCACTATCCGTCCTGATGATCCCTGTTGTGGTCCGCTCCAGCGAGGAAATGCTCAAGATCGTCCCGAACGAGCTCCGCGAGGCCTCGTACGCGCTGGGCGTGCGGAAGTGGCGCACCATCACCAAAGTGGTCATTCCGACGGCGATCTCCGGCATCGCGTCCGGCGTCACCTTGGCGATCGCCCGCGTCATCGGTGAAACCGCGCCGATCCTGGTCACCGCCGGGTTCGCGACCACCATCAACAACAATGTGTTCGGTGGCTGGATGGCCTCGCTGCCCACGTTCATTTACACGCAGATCCTCAACCCGACGTCGCCGTCCAACCCTGGCCCCTCGGACCAGCGTGCCTGGGGCGCCGCGCTGGTGCTGATCATCCTGGTGATGCTCCTGAACCTCGGAGCCCGCCTCATTGCCCGTCTGTTCGCACCCAAAACGGGACGCTAGCCGGGCCGGCCAACGGTTACCCGGCGGCCCCTTCAAACTTCCACACCCCCCAAGGAACAAAGGAACACCATGTCTAAGCGCATCGACGTCAAAGACCTGAATGTCTACTACGGCAACTTCCTGGCCGTCGAGGACGTCAACATCAACATCCAAGCCAAGTCCGTTACGGCTTTCATCGGCCCGTCCGGCTGCGGCAAGTCCACCTTCCTCCGCACGCTGAACCGCATGCACGAGGTCCTTCCCGGCGCGCGCGTTGAGGGCGAGGTCCTCCTGGACGGCGACAACCTCTACGGACCCGGTGTTGACCCCGTGACCGTCCGCACCCAGGTTGGTATGGTTTTCCAGCGCCCCAACCCGTTCCCCACCATGTCCATCCGTGACAACGTGCTGGCCGGCGTGAAGCTGAACAACAAGAAGATCTCCAAGGGCGCAGCTGACGCCCTGGTGGAGAAGTCCCTGGTGGGAGCCAACCTCTGGAACGAGGTCAAGGACCGCCTGGACAAGCCCGGTTCCGGCCTTTCCGGTGGTCAGCAGCAGCGCCTTTGCATCGCCCGCGCCATCGCCGTCGAGCCCCAGGTGATCCTCATGGACGAGCCCTGCTCGGCCTTGGACCCCATCTCCACTTTGGCCGTTGAGGACCTCATCAACGAGCTCAAGGACCAGTACACCGTGGTGATCGTTACCCACAACATGCAGCAGGCTGCGCGTGTGTCCGACAAGACCGCGTTCTTCAACATTGCGGGCACCGGCAAGCCCGGCAAGCTGATCGAGTTCGCTGACACCACCAGCATCTTCAATAACCCTGGTCAGAAAGCAACGGAAGACTACGTCTCCGGCCGCTTCGGATAAGGGGTTCTACAGGTTCCGGCTTCTCTGGGGGGAGTCGGCACAGAACGACGGCGGCCGTCGCCTTGGGGGTACGGCCGCCGTCGTTTTTTCTTACCCAAGTAGGTAACAGCAAACGTCGCAATGAGCGCTCATTGCGACGTTTGCTGTTACTCAGTTGGTTTTACAAATCTGCGAGGGGCGAGAACGCCAGCTCCAGGATGAAGGCCGCGGCTGCCGTGATCAACGGTGTGGCCACCCAGAACAACAGCACCCTCCTGACCAAGCGCCTGTTGACGGTGTGGAACCGCTGGTTCACGCCCGAACCCAGCACGGAGGCGGTCAACGTATGGGTGGTGGAAAGCGGCAGGTGAAATCCGATTGCGCCGATGAAGAGCATCACGGACGTCAGGGTCTGTGCCACGAAACCGCGCAGCGGATCCACCCGAATGAGTTTGTGGCCGAGGGTGTGGGAGATTCGCCAGCCGCCAAACATGGTCCCTGCCGTGAGCATGATGGCGGTGAGCAGGAGGATCCAGAGAGGTACGTCGCTGCCGCTGGACAAGCCCGCGGCCACCATGGCCAGGACCATGACGGCGGCCGTGCGCTGGCCGTCCTGGAGTCCGTGGCCGAATGCCACAGCGGCGGTTGAGATGGCCTGCGCCCGCCGGAACCTCCGGTTCACAACGTTCGGTTGGGTGTAGCGCGCAGCCCACGTCACAGGCCACACCAGCAGGTATGCAGCCACGAACGCGATGACAGGGGAGAGCACCAGGGGCAGGGCCACCTGGGTCAGCAGGACATTGTCCATGCCTCCCACCGCGTTGCCGCCCACAAGGACACTCGCGGCCCCGGCACCGATCAGGCCGCCGACCAATGAGTTCGTGGAGGACAAGGGAATTCCTCGCCACCACGCGTACACGCCCCACAAGATGGCCGCGGTGAGCGCGGACGCCAGCATGGTGAGGCCACTGGTGCCCTCCGGCAACGTGATCCACGATTGCGTAAAGGCGAGGATGAAGGTGCCGCTGAGCATGGCACCCACAAAATTGAAGACTGCAGCCAAAAGCACGGCGACTGACGGCGTGAGGGCGCGGGTCCGCGTGGACAGCGCGACGGCGTTGGAGACGTCGCGGAAGCCGTTGAGGAATGCGAACCCGGAGGCCAGAGCAACCACGAGGACCAGGAATGCGATGGTCACGTCATGATTCCTTGACGATGATGCTGCCTACCTGGGTGGCGACCTTCCGCATGTCCTTGGTAACTTCCACCAGCTGGTTGGCGATGTCCCGGTGCCGAGCGTACTGCGTGGACTTCATATCCTTGAGCATCTCGGCCACCCAGATCCGGTGCGACCGCTCTGCACGTTTGGCCAGCCGAAGGATCTCGATCCAGTAGTCCTCAAGTTCGTCCAGGTCCTCAAGCTTCCGCATCGCATCCACCGTGAGCTCAGCCTGCCGGCTGATGATCTCCAACTGGTCTGCAGCGCGCTTGGGGAGCCGATCCAGCTTGTAGAGAGCTACAAGATCTCCGGCGGCGTCCAGCTTCTCCATGGCCTCATTGAGGTGGCGGGAGAGCGTGTACATGTCCTCGCGGGGGAGCGGGTTCACAAAGCTGGTGCGCATGTGCGTCAGCAGCGCGAAATGCAGGTCCAAGGACTTGGACTCGTGCTCGTGCAATTCTTCGGCGAGACGCTGGTGCTCACTGGCGGGCGCCCCGAGTATCTCCGAGAGCGTTCCAGTAGCGGCAACGATGACGCCGGCCATCTGCGCGAGCAGTACGAGCCCGGCAGGTTCCTGGGGAAAAAGGCGCAGCTTCATTTCGCTTCCGGGCTGGGGACGGATGGGCACGGGTGGTTTGACTTGACGCCGCCCGTTTCGCTCCCAACTTTACCGGCACTGCCACGGCGTCGGTGAAGGGCAGGACACCGTGACGGGGAGTAGTCCCCATCGCTGAGCCTCCGTAACCGTGCAACACTGGGTAAGCACTTAATTAATCCACTCAATGGGGGAACTATGCGATTCAACAATGTAGTGAAAATCACGGGCCTCGCCGCTGCCGGCCTGCTGGCCCTGACCGCCTGCGGCGGAGCAACGGCGGGCCCGACGACGGCTGGTCCCGAATCGTCGTCGTCCTCGTCTGCGTCCAACTCGCCTTCAGCGTCTGCTTCCCCGTTGGCCTCGACTTCGTCCGAAGGCGCCGGCACCTCCTCGGGTTCTTACAAGGTAGCGGCCTGGGCGCTGCCCATTTCGGAAGCAGGGGACAAGCTGGGCAGCCTCAAGGGCGATAGCTTCAGCGTGGACATCTACCAGGTGGCTACCGATGTCGCGTCCAAGGACAGCATGTTCGTGGACAAGGAAACCAAGGAAAACCTGCTCAAGAAGGGCGATCCGGTGGTTTACCTGAACTACGTGGTCACCAACACCTCGTCCGCGGACATTCCCCTGAGCCACTCGCTGATTACTCCCAGCGCGAAGTACACGGACTGGAAGTACATGGGCGGAATGCCTTCGGACTCCAGTAGCGACGGGTATAAGAAGCACGGGCTCAGCAGTTCCGGCACCAAGCTCAAGGAAGAGGCCCCGTTCGTGCTGAAGCCGGGCGAGTCCTTCAATATTGCGGAGAACTTTGCCTACACCGCGGGCAAGGAAACCGAGATCGAGGCGACCATGACTCCTGCTGCAGCAGACGGCAAGCTGGACCACGACAAGAAGGAAAAGGCCGAAACCACGGTCACGCTGAAGTAGTTTTCAGCGCGTTTGCCCGGGTCTGCCACAGTGCAAGCCCGGGCAAAGCTGCGTTTGGGCATAAAAATGGTGCCGAACCGGATACGCCTCTCGGCGGTAGGCCGCTCGAAGCGGCTGTAAGTTGAAGCCCGGGGGTTTCGCGGTTCGACACCAGTTTTAGTTTTCACCGTCAGGCGGGCTAAGTCAACATTGACAGTCCGGGCCCGACGTGGGTACGTTTTGCCCTTTTACCTGGTTAGTCGAGCTCTCCCAAGCGCCACGCATTGGCCGCGTGCTCGAGGTCTTCGGCAGTCTTCACCAGCTGGTGCGAATTACGTGTGAGCTTGCTGGCGTGGCCCTCGTTGCTGTGTTCCGCGCCGTCGGCAAGAGTCGCTTGGCCGAGTGCCACCACGCGGCAGAACGCGGCGGAGCGTTCCAGCGCGACGTCGAACTCGCCGTCGAAAGCGCCGGACAAAATGGCGTCAGCCATGGTCTTCATTTCGTCGGCTCCCGGCGGCTCTGCTGCGCCGGCCACCACGTTGGAAACCTGTGCGGTGTCACGTCCTGCCCTGAAGTAGACGGAGATCCGTTCGGGGTTCTGGATGGTGGCGGCACGGAGGGCATAGAGCCTCCAAAGAGCGCCGGGCAAGGAACGCGCAGGGCTCTCGGCCCACATCTCGGCGATGGCTTCGAGGCCCTGCTCGTCAGCCAGCTTCACCAGGCGGTGGGTCACCTTGGGGTCATCGCTGTCCCGGCCGCGTCTCACCAGCGCCTGTGCGGCCAGATGGGCTGCCTCCGAAACCCGGGCGGGATCTGCCCCGCCCGCGAACGGCTCGAAATCGATGGGCGCGAAGGGCTTGGGTTTGTGATGCCTGTTCGCTCCGCCGTACGCACGTGATCCTGGCTGTTCGCTCATGAGTTCACCGTACTCCTGTGCTCTGGTGGGGTCGAGTAACGGTTGCCGGGGCTGCCGGTCGTGCTCTCGGCGTGCCGTCACCACCTACTTTGCCGCCGCCCCGGGCCCGGCACGCCGCAGCCGCCGCGCACCGCCGTCGAACTTTCTCCCAAAGCAGGTGACGACGGCGCATGCCGCCTTGAGTTCCGCAACGGCCTTGACGTTGGGGTACAGTATTCATGGCTGTTTCTACAGCTGGAGGGGCCTTTAGCTCAGTTGGTAGAGCATCGGACTTTTAATCCGTGGGTCGTGGGTTCGATCCCCACAGGGCCCACCCTCCGAATCCCCCGGAACCACACGGTTCCGGGGGATTTTTTATGTGCCCGGCCATAGGGGCTTGAGGGCCTATTTGAGGGCCTATCCGCTGCGGCGCTTCCGGAACGCGGCCATATCGACCACGGGGGAGGGGGCTGCTGGTTCGGGCTCAGGTTCCGGTTCCGGGTCCGCTGCCCAGAGGGCGTTGCCGACCTTTCGGGCCGCGTCCACCTTCATTTCGTCCAAGACGTGCTGGTAGCGGGTGAGCATCGACATCTGAGACCAGCCCATGATGTCCATGACCACACGCCCGGGCACGCCCATGAGCAGCAGGACCGTCGCGGCCGTGTGGCGGGAGTCGTGGACGCGCACCTCATCGACACCGTTCTCCGTCAGGAAGTCTTTCCATGCCGCATGGTCTTTGCGGGCGTCAAGGGCTTTGCCGTTGCGTTGGCTGAAGACAAGATCCACCGTCTCACCGTTGGCCGAGGTGAACGGCGCCCAGCGGTCGCCTTCCTCGGCCCGGATCCGCAACTGCTCACGACGGTGCACACGGAAGGCCTTCACCAGGTCATCGGGGAGCGGGACATCACGCTTGCCGGCCTTAGACTTCGGCTCGCCCAGGTACAGGCCGCCGCCGTGACGCTTGGGGCAGTCCGCTCCGCGCTTACCTCCGCAGCTCGGCTTCTTCTCTGTCGCGCCTGGGCACCCGTGTTCCCACGGCAGCCGGAACAGCTCGCGGTGGATGCTCAGCTTGCCGCCGTCCAGATCCATCTTGTCCCACGCGAGGCCCAACACTTCGCCCTGCCGCGGTCCCATGGCCAGGGACACCAACCACCGTGCGCCGTTCTCCTGGTCAGTCACCGCGGCGCGCACCAGCTTCTTGGCATCGGCCGTGGTGAGGATCTGAGGTTCGAACGCTGCTGCTTGTGGGCCGTCCATCCGGTCGGTGGGGTTTGTCGCTATCCGCTGCCGTTGGACGGCGATCTTTAGGGCCCTGTGCAGAATGCGGTGCAGCTGCGCGATGGTGCTCTCCGATTTGCCCAGCTCGCGCATGCCGGCATAGGCCAGCTCGAAATGCTCAGGCTTGAGCTTGTCCAAGCGAACCTTGCCAAGTGGCTTGTCCTCAACCCAGACGCGGATATAGGAGCGGTAGCCCACCATAGTTCGCGGACGCACCCGTCCGGAGGTGGGGGCGATGGTTGTCAGCCAGTGATCCAGCCATACCTGCAAGGTGGGCGGACGGGAGGCTGAGAGGACGCCGTCTTCCTTCTGGCGGACGGCATCACGTAACGCCCTGTTGGCTTCTGCCCTGTTGGCACCGTAGACCGAGCGTCGGCGCCTCTTGCCGTTGGCGCCGATGCCGAGGTCTACCTCTGCCCGCCAGCGGCCATCCGCTTGCTGGTACGCTTCAGCGCCGTCACCTTTTGGCCGCCTCTTCTTCTTAGGCTTCTCTGGTTCGGACATGGCTTCCCCTCCATGATGCGAGTATGTGCAGGCGAGGCCGGAGGCGCTCGCGTGCTTGATTGTCAGTGCTGCTGTAGTTCGACGCCCAGGAGGATCGACCATTCAGCCTCGGTGAGGCTCTTGAATCGGTCCTGGAGGACCTCCGGCGTGACCCAGAGTTCATCGGCCAGCTCCCCGAAGGAGCGTGACCAGGCCAAACCTGCTGTCAGGTGCTCAATGCGGACGAGGCGTCGGGCTGTCTCTGCGCAAACCTCGGCTTCGATAGCTGGCGGCTGACAGCCGAGATGCTTACGCTCCAAGTGGATCAGTTCATGGGTGATTGCGCACCGGCGTTCAACCTGGTCGAGGGCCTTATCGAGCCAGATTGTGTCGATACCGTTGGTACGCCCAGGAGCCCCGTCGGGCATGACGATCCACGAAAGCCGTACGTGCGCCAGCGTTCTAAGAGCCCTCCAAGGATGAAACACCCCGAGAACATATCGTGGCGGTACGACAGTCTGGCCTGGAAGGATGCTGTTGGCTAGACAGCGTCAGCGGCAAGAGTAGGAAGGAATCTTCCTGTGCGATTCGGAGTGACTCGAAGATCAGGAACCGCTAAATCGGGGCTGAACAGCATGTATTCACTGCCGACATGCTGTTTTTGAGCCGTGTGAGAGATCTCGAAGATCGCGCATCGCAGTTCGGAGTAGAGCGTCTGCCGAATGTCTTTGTGCACGTCGTAGGTTAGGACCCAGGGAAGGCTTGTTGCGGCGAGGTGCGCGGAGAGACTGCCGTGTGATGCGCCGAAGGCGTGGAGGTACAGCCGTTCTCCCTCTTCGATGTAAGGGGGATCCACGTAGACGAAAGTGTCATTCCCGAGGGGTTCAAGGTCGTTAAGGAACGCTAGAGCATCCTTTTGGTGGATGGTTACGGCGTTGGAGTATTGGCCGAGGAAGCGAACCCGTTCTGCTAGAGCTGTCTTATTAAACCTGGCATCGATTTTCCACGTTCCTGTTTGGTCCAGCCCGCCAATCGGTCGAGCTTCCAGGATGCCTGATCGGTTCGCACGGTTCAGGAAGAACGTCGCGAATCCGAGATCGAATCGGTCTGCGTCTTCACCGGCGGCGTAAATCTGACGCCATTCGTGCCATTTCTCTAGCGAGACTTCTGCTGTTTCAATGGCTCGGGCGAAGCGCTCCGTGTCGTTGAACACACCTTCCCAGAATGCACCTATGCCAGGGTTGATGTCGTTGATGTGGATCCGATCGACATGTCCTTGCGTTAAGAGGGCAAGGGCGGCTCCGGCACCTCCGGCAAATGGTTCCGCGTATTGCCGTGGTCGGGAAGGCTGCGCGTCGATGAGTCGCCGAAAATATGGCGCCAGTCGAGCTTTCCCGCCGGGGTATCGGAGTGGGGAGATGTACCTCATGCTAGTGATTCTTTCAGGGTTTCGTGTTGGTGGCCACCGCGTTGCTGCCTGTGTCTCCGCGTTCCAACAGAGCCTTCAGGAGATCGTGGATGGTTCCCCAAATATTCTTGACCTCTGCGGGGGTGAAGACAGCCCACTCGTTGTGGTTCGCGGCATTCAACGCATCGGCAGAAAGCGTCCAGCTCTTATCCTTGCCAACGCTCATTTGCTGGACAGTGCCCTGAAATCTCTTCAGGTCATCTTGGAGTTGCACATGCCCGGACAGCCATTTCAGGCAATCGCCGTAGCCCACGAAGTTGCGGTGGGTTGGAATCTTCTCGCCCTGAAGGTGGGCATACGACTTGACTGTCTTCTCGACCAGGGTGCGAATGGCGTCGATAGTGATGTTGGGCGCATCGTCAACGTTAATTCTCCCAAGTTCGGCAACGAGCTTCCTGACGGAATTCGAATAGCCGTCATGAACCTTGACGCTGCTGAATCTCAATTTCGGACCAGCAAAGGGATCGCGCGGAGCTCTGGATGCACCGTTTGTCGTGCTGCTGCCCTCGGGAGCCGGTGGTCTTGCTCCGGGCCGCCCCTGGGTGGGTGCGTGCTGAGCTACGGGCTTGTCTTTCCTGAGTTCTTTGCTTGGGGCGGAAGACTCGGGTCCGTCAAGCCACTTATTTCGATGGTCTGTAGTGTTCCAGACGCGTGACCAAGGCGTCTGACCCACCGCCAGTGGCGTAGCCAACTTTTCGACCAGTCCGGAGAAGAATGGCTTGAGGTCCAAGGGGTCGTAGAAAGCGATGACCTGCCCGTCAGAGATCTCCAGGCCGAGCTTCTCTTTGGTCTCTTTCGCGTCCAGAATGCGATCGAGGTTGGTGTATTGGTTGCCGTGCACTACGGCATCCAGTTGTTCCATGAGCTGCCGGTCGTCTCCGTACCATGCCTCCATGGCGCTGATGATTCGCTCAAGATTACTGATGTTGCCAGTGCGCCTAGCTCGGAAATTCTCTTTCTGCCTCGCGCCCCAGCTCTTGATGCCGCGGCCGCTGGCTTGACTGTGCTTCATCTCTATCCAGTCATCCGCTTGGTCGCGATCGGCTGCGACAGCAACAGATGCAGATTTGATGGCCGCGACCCGGATCTTATTCAGCCGCTCATACTTCGACCGATCTTCTTCAGGCGCTAGCCTGGGCCGGTCCATTAGGCGAAGAGCGCAGAGCCGACGATTACCTTCTAGAACGATGAACCGCCCGCCCTCCTCGACGACGATCATGGGCTCGACAGGATTCAGCTGACCGCGCCTGGCGATGTCCGAAGCCAGTTTGAGGATGGAGTCCCCTTCGACTGCCAGCATTTCAGCGAGGGCCGACGGCTGATCCGTCATCACGCGGGCCAGCCGCGGGTTGCTGAGGTCAAGATCCAGCTTTGACACTGGAACTGTTTTCGTCTTCATTGGTCCCCCATATCTCGTGGCCGTTAGATCGGCCGGTACTAATTGTCAGTGTCAGAGTCCTGCGACTCTTCCCCTATGCCATCCCATTTGCGCTCGCGGTCTTTATGGCTCGTGGGGCCGGTGTACGCGGCAAGGTCCTGCCAGTTGTCCGGCAATGGAATATTGCCATCAGCAGGAGCGTCATGGTCTGACAGGAGAGACGCTAGGTTGGTCTTCTGTCCAGAGCGAGGGTTACGGCGTTTGCCGGCATCCCGGATGTCGGTTGGCTGTTCGTGGTCTGCGGTGTTACTGGCATCTTCGGCCTTCTCCAAGTCCACGAGGACCCGTGCCAGGTCGATCATGATCTTTCGCGACTTCGGCGAAAGATTATCGACTCCTGGTGGGAGTTCCTCGGCAAACGGTGGACCGGGGGCAGGTTGCCCCGCGGCCGTGAATGCAACCGAATCATCCACTCCGGCCAGCCAGGCTAGGGCACGCAGTGTCGGCTCCCTGGGGATCGACTTATAAGTGCCTTGGCGAATCTGGTTGATCGTCGTGTAGGTCACCGTGTAGCCGGCCCCTTGGGCCATCTGCGACAGAGCCAAGCCAGACGCGTCGTGACGCTGGATGGCCAGCTCCACGAGTTCCTTCAGGCTTTCAGGTTGCTTCACGACAACGACTCTCCCTTTTCGACATCACCTTGTGAAACCTGCTGATGACGGAACCATTACAAGTAGACAGCCCTACTTTACAGACGGGAGTAAGGGAAAACCCCTTGTGAGATTGACAAGTAGCTGCAATATGGTCAGACTAAGCTTGTAATCGCCACAACAAGGGAGTAGAAATGTCGGTATCAACATTCAGGCGCCGCAGGGCGCAGTCGAAGAAGGGGACGTGGATGAGGGTCAAGGACGCTGACCGAATCCGGCGCTGGCGCAAGCAGCGCAGGTTCTCCCAGGCTCAACTAGCCGCCCTGGTTGGATGCTCTCAGCAGATGATCAGTTACTTGGAGACCGGCGTTGAGAAGACGTGCACGTCTCCCCTCGGCGTCGCAATCGGCGCATGGCTCGAAGTGCCCTGGGAGGAACTCTTCGAGGCTGAAGAGTTTGAAGTTGTGCCAGGAGTTGCAAGTTCGAATATCAACATTTCTAATCCCCATGGGTCTCGCCGGAGCGGGTCCGGAACGCACCACCGAAGGATGTCGGCATGAACCAGTTTGAGAACCAAGAGGAGCTGGAGCCGAAGGCTGACACCGGTGCGGGAGCGGTGACCATCAACATTGTTGGAGCGCCCGAAGTAGATGCGACGGAGCTTGCCGCAGCGATCATCCGCAAGCGGCACCCGATCAGTCTCGCCATGAAACCTGCCCGGGCACACGCCCTGGCTGAAGTAAACGAGGTCATCGGCGGATGGCATCTGTATAGGGAGGTCGGTTGTGAGGACCGGGCCACACTCATCGTGGTGGACAAGCTGACCCGGTTCCTCAAAGACCTCCTAGGAGCGGCGGTCGTTGTTGATGACGAAGGCGGTCTGGGACTTCCCGACGATCAACGTGCCGAGAACATCACGCTCCTCACCCTCCAGAGTCGCGCCGTGGTACGTCGCAGTCTGGTCGCTGCTGAGAACGTCGTCGATGTCCTTCGCAAGCTGCTGGCGAGTAATGCCGTCAACGGTGTACCAATCCCCGTTGATGATGACCTGGGCCATGAATCTTCCCCTTCTGTAGGTGCACCAGATGGTGCGGTGTGTGACAACCCGAATCCTACAGACGGGGAACCCCTATCCGGCGCGGCAGCACCTTCCCCCGCTGCTGCCGCGCCGGACCCAAAGACCACATGAGAAAGCCCTCAGCTGATGCAACAGCTGAGGGCCTGAGTCGAAAACCCAATCCATCACGAAAGGAATCTCCAATGGGAAGCGTATCAATGTTCCCCGGACCGTCCGAGTCCAAAGCCGCCGAAAGAGGTGTCACCGCGCTCCTGAGCGTCGTTGACGCAGCGGCAGTTCTCGGCGTCTCCAAGCACTACGTCCAAGACAGGATCACTGCGGGGGAGTTGCGAGTCGTGGAGCTGGCCACGAACGTGCGCCAAAAGATCCGCGTCCGCGCTGACGATCTCCAAGCGTTCATCGACAACAGAACGTCAGCAGGTGCAGCATGAGCACCCTCGCAAAACGGCCAAGAACGATGCGCCGAAAGCTGGCGCGTGCCTCGTGGGAAGCATTCGTAACCGTGGGATGCCCCGCGATAGGCGCCCTTGCATTCTTTGCAATCGCCAAGGGCTTGGGGTGGTAGACGTGTCGAACAAAAAACCCGACCTCCTGCCCCGTAACTCCTACTTTCAAGCCGTCGATCGGCAGATGGAAACGGACTCCTTCCCGTCCAAGATCATCCCGACCGAACAGGGACGCCGGCACAAGCTGCTGACCCTCGCTATTCAGGATGCTGAGCACCTCATTGGTGCACTCAAGACTGCGAAGCACTTCGACCGCCTGGGCAACATTGAGCACGCCCTCCCGCAAATCAGCGATGCGCTCGCTGATGTGGTCGCGAAGGCAAACAACTTTGTTTCAGACGTGGAGGTATCAACGGATCGCTATCGCCGCGCCGTAGCCGATTCCTCCAATGAGGCTGCCGGGGGGCAGTCCTCTGATCCGGCAGCTGCCGTCGAATCCCCCGATGTGCCGGCGGCAGCTGCCTCCACTCCGGATGAAGAGGGCAGCAACATAGTCCACTTTGAGTGGAGTGGTCCCACGCTGGTGGGGACCGCGCCGAAGCCGGGACCGCATCTCGTTGCCTCAACCAGTCCGAGGCTTGTTTCGGTAGAGCAGATCCAGTCCAACGTGGAGCGCATCTTTGGTTTGAACGGTGGCAGAAGATGAAGGCCAGGAAGAAGTCGTTCGCGGTCGTTCATCCCATCGGACACCGGCCTTTCCAGGACACCTGCGATTTGCACTACCGCAGCACTGCGGAGTTCAAGCAGCAGATGACCGCTTATGCCCGTCGCAAGTGGCCGCTGCCCCAGGCGATCGAGATCGACCTTTCAACGAACACGATCGTTGTAAACGGTGTTGATCGGGGGAAGTTCTCGGAGCACGAGCACCGGGAGTCGGCCCGTAAGGCTATCCAGCTTGGGTTGGAACTGTGAGGCGCCCGACGGCGCGGGTCGGCCTGTATCGCCGCCGCGCCTGCCTTTACGGTCCCCTTGTGGTCCTGGGCGCAGCGCTGATCCTCATGACCAGCCCCAATATCAACGGCGCTTACCTCGCTGGTCTGCTGATCATGCTGACCGGTGCTGGTGGTTTCGTTCTCGAGTCGGGCCCGCAGCCCGGGCGTAGAAGATGATGGCCGGCGATTGGGGGTGCCGATGACAGATAGACCACCAGGCGCCCGCCCCGGCGCCGCCCCGTTACCCCAGACAGCGGACGCTGTCCCGGTCCTTACTCAGAAGGACCAGGAGAACGTCCACCGCCAGAGGCAGGAAGCAGCCACCGAACAAGAGTGGCTTGGCAACCCAGTAGTCCGTGATGACGCTGCGTTGCGCCTTCTCCGCATCGAACGTACGACCACCCGCGCCCTTTCGGCGTTGCAGGATGGCGAACTCGATGCAGCTATCAGCCGGCTACAGGCCGCGCTGACCCTTGCCCTGGCGGAGCAAGCACTTACCGAACCTTGCGAAGGACAATCATGACCACCATCGAAACAAGAAGAATCGCCGTCGATGACCTTATCGACAACCCCGACAATCCCCGTTCTGATCTCGGTTCCGACCAGGACCTTGTTGAACTGGCGAACAGCCTCGGCAAGGACGGCAACACCGACGACTGCCACGTAGTCCCGATCACCGAAGGCGTGGACGCTGGCAAATTCATGCTGCTGGAGGGCCACAGAAGAAAAGCCGCGGCCCGGCTGGGCAACGTCGCAGATCTCGCCTGCAAGATCCGGAATGACCTCGACACGAAGGCGAAGCAGATCGCTTTCATGATTGTGGCGAACACCCACCGCGAGAACTTCACGGAGATGGACGCGGCCCGCGGCGTGCAGTCCCTTCTGGACTGCGAGGGCATGAACGTCAAGGCTGTGGCCAAGTCCCTGAGCCGTGGTGAAAAGTACGTCCGTACCAGGTCGAAAATAACGAAGCTGTCAGAGGCAGCTCAGACCAAGATCGAAGACGCGACCCTGAACATTGATCAGGCTCTGGAGCTCCTCGCTTTCGCTGACGATGAGAAGGCAGAGGCGCGGCTGCTACAGGTGGCGGACAAGCCAAATGACTGGGAGGTACGGCTCGCCGCCGAGAAGGAAGTACGCGCTTGGAAGGAGAACCTTCCGCGCCTGACAGCTGAGCTGCAAGGAGCGGGAGTCGAGGTTGCCGACCGCCCCGAGGGTCCCCAGTGGGAGTGGAAGGAACTTTCACCGACGTACGCGGAAGCGACCGTGGCCGAAGCTGTGGCCGGTGATCTAATCGCCATCCTCCACCCGGACTTCCCTAAGATCACGTGGGCCAGGAAGCGCGTGCCCCATACGCCTTGGACGCCGCCCGAGAAGACGGCCGAGGAGATCGCCGCCGACGTGCGCCGTGGCGAGATCATCCGAGGCTTGGAGCTTGCTGCTCCTGTCCGTGAGGCGTTCCTCAAAGGCAGTCTGAAGAAGCCATCTGCCGACGTCGTGCACCAGCTCGCGCTGGACATGGCCGAACAGCTCGACCTTGGCTCCGTCAGTTTCTGGCTCGGCATTGAAGAGCACGAGGAGATCGACGAGCAGGAGGTCGTTGACGGCATCGCCAAGCTTTCCACTGACCAGCTCATCGTTCTCAACCACCTGGTGCGTCACGGCGGGAACAAAGAAGAGCTGCTCACGGACCTCGCCTCTTGGGGCCGCGATACCGGCTACATGTCCACTGGGCCTTGGCGCGAGTCCCTGGAACACTCCTACGGCTACAAGTGGACCGAAGCAGAACTGGAGGCCATCCAGTACTTCGCCGCCCAGAAGGCAGCTCTCGCGGAGGGCTCCGACGATGACGACGCCTAGCCACTTCCTCAAACGAAATGCTGACAACGAGCCGGTCTGCGCATGCGGTTTCCGGCCGGCAACTCTGGATACCTTCTTGGTGAGCAACCGGACTCACAAGTCCAAGACGAAGGTCCTGGACCACGTGGACGCCATGCTGGGATTCAAAGCCTCGGCACCGTTCGACGGGAACCCTGACCGCCGCTACCCGCGTGCTGGAGTCCGGCCAAGCGCCAGCGGTCGCTGGAAGCTCACGCTCTGGGACGAACCAGACGTCATGCACCCAGTCGAGAATCCCTGGCACGACACCGCCCGGGAAGCATTCGACTACGGCCAGCTCATAATCCACCAGCACCGCAAGGCTGGCACACGCCTGAACGGGATGGCCAAATGAGCAGCCGCCCATCATTCGCGGAGCAAAAGCTCAACGTCTACCGCGGACGCTACGACGAAGCATCACAAATCGTGGACGCGCTCAGGACCCGACGTCGGAACCTCCTGTACGCCATCGTCGCGGACGACCTGGACGGCAAAGACACCACGCTCGACTCCCGCCGCCTCCAGCAAACCGACGACGAGCTGGACCTCGCCCGGGTGAGCGAGTCCGCCGCATGGTTCGCACTCCGCGCCGAAGAACGCCGAGACCACCCCACCCACCAGCCACGAGAGGCCAGAAGATGACCGCCGAGGACGCCAAACGCCGGACTAAGCGCCGCTACGCCCACGAACTCTACCCACTTGGCGAAGAGTTCGAAGTGCGCCCCCTGGAAGTAGAAGTGCCTTACCTGTATGCCCGGGCCATCGGATTCCAGGTGTGGGGAACAAGCTGGTTCGATGGCGACACCGAACTCGCCAAGGAACAGAGACGCGCCCGCACATTGCAGATGATCGATGCCTGCCACATTGCACTTATGGCCGACGCGATGCACCAAGGTCTCAGCGGCCAGGAAGCATGGGCTTGGGCCGAGAGCCGCATGGACGAAAGCGGAGAGTGGATCTACCAGCGAGCCGTGCACTACGGCGTGGACCCCGGGCTGATCAAGCCATACCAGTGCGGCCCGGAGCCTGACAGCCACGATCACGACGAAGCGGTTGAAGGTGTCACTTGGACCCGCGTCCACCGCATCGAGGGCAAGGAGAGCGAGTGCGAAGAATGCACCGAACCAGTGGAGGAGGCATCGTGACACGGCCCAACACCGCGGACAGGGTGGTCAACGGGAAGCGCACCATGACCGTCAAGCGCTGCTGCGACGGCTGCGGCGAACCCATTGGTGATGCCACCGATCAGGAGCTGGAGGCCGCAGTTATGGGGCGCCTCCCCTCCGTCATCGACGAACACGGCTGCCACAAGCCCATAGCCCAGGCGGAAGAAGACGCTATGTGGGCCCAGCTCCTCAGCCGTCCAGCGAAGCTCAACACCTGTAGTGCCTGCAAGAAGGCGCTCAACGGCCAGGGCGAGTGTGATTGCTCATGAACGACGCCGAAGCACCCACCCTAAAAGCTGTCACGGTAAAGAACCCCTGGGCATGGTCGATCCTCCATGCAGGCAAGGACGTCGAGAACCGATCGCAGTCCATCAACCACCGTGGAACTCTCTACATCCACGCTGCGAAGCGGGACGACGAGGCCGGGTACGAGAACGAGACGTTCCGCCAGGCGCGAGCCGCGGCGCCGCAGACGGTCAAGAACCACCTCCACCTGAAGGGTCACGTGCTCGGCACGGTGGAAGTCGTGGGCTGCCACTACTCCACTGAATGCCGAACCGCAGACGGTTACTGCTCGGAGTGGGCCCGTCCCGGTTTCTACCACTGGGAACTAGCGAACCCGAGGCCGCTCGCGTGCCCGTTCCCTGAGATCGGGCAGCTTGGCCTGTGGAATCTGGCGGCGACTGCATGAGCCGACCCATGGAACTCACCATTCACCCACCCATTCCGACGTTCCCGCCAGAAGTGCCGCGAGGAGGCACGCCGTTTTCTCAGGCAGTTGGTAGCTTCCGGGCATCTGTGGAATGGCAGGTGGATCGGATCAAGGAAGCAGCACTATCGCAGAGTAAGCGCCTCACGGGAGTGGAACTGGCGGCCGAGTTCTGGCATGCGGCCCAGGTCGCCACCTACGCTCGCGGCCGTCTCGATTGGGGCTTGCCTGGCTACAGTCCGATCTCAGCGGACCGCGCCGAAGACATTGAGCACATTCTGTGCCGGTTCGCGGAGCTTCCCCACTACGACGAGGACGAACAGTGACAGCGGCAGCCGACGAACCCCCGCCGGCCGAATCGCAGACGCCCATCCTCGACCGGAAGCTGCGGAACCTCCCGCCCGAACAACTCCAAACCATCCTCACAGAGAAGGAAACGAACCGATGAGCGCAAACCTGGACGCGACACCCATCTACCGCATCACCGAGGAGATCTTGTGTGAGCGACTTCGCCAGCACGCCAAATGGGGCGAGCAGAACCACCCAAACGGCACCGGTGAGAAGACCACGCCCATGGCTGAGATCGTTCGCGGCCCGGCAAACGCGATCGTGAACAGGCATTTTGCCTTCGGCCTCGCTTTCCAAGCCAAGAGCGCCACTGACAACCATGCCAAGGAAGGCACTCTCACCTACGCTGACATCTTCCTTGAGGAAGTCTTCGAAGCTCTGGCTGAGGATGACCCGGAGAAGCTACGTGCCGAATTGATCCAGTGCGCGGCCGTCGCCACGGCGTGGGTTGAGAAGATCGACCGTGACACAGCGCGGGCGGCCACCAATGCCTGACATCACTGATTTGTTGCAGCCCCTGAAAGACCGACTCGCCGCAGCCACCGGCGCAGCACCTGTTCCTTGGCAGGCAGTCGGAACCGGCGTCCGAGGCGGTGACCACTGGTACATCTGTGCAGAAGGGCAGAGCATAGCCAGCATCGCCTGCAATGACGGCGAGAACGAAGAGCATCGCGAACCTCTCGCCCAGTTCTTTACTGCTGCCCCCACGGATCAGGCCAAGCTCATCGCAGCCATAGAAGCCGCCGAACGCGCCATGGCGGGAAGGGCCGAGTCCTACGGGGAAACATGGGAGCGGCTCAACCAGCAGGTCTTGGACCGCCGCCCTGACCGTGATCCCGAAGCGGCGGCGCGATACGCAAACTACGCCAACTCAGCCAATGCAGCACTTGACGCGTTCCGCCACGCGATCACCCAGGCACTGGGTGGTGACACGGCATGAGCGAGCCACAAAGCAACCATCCGCTTGGCATGTTCGAATGGTCCGAGTTCGGAGCATGGTATCCGGATACCTACTGCGAAGAGGGCATGCTTTTCGACGCTGACAGCAACTGCGGAGGAGAGATCCCCTGCATGTTTTGCAACCCCGCGGCGTACTGGGAATACCGATTCGATGGCGGCTACGTCAGCCCGACGTGCTCCAAGTGTGAAACGATCCTGCCCCACAAGACGCCGCTGGTGTTCCTTGACGGTGAGACCCTGAAATTCAGCGCATGCTGCCCCCGCTGTGGGGACCAGCCTATGCTCTACCGCGACTACGAGAACGTGGACGACTACAGTGCCGAGCCGGAAGGCTGGGTGGCGGCATGAGCACTGGAATGCCCCAAGGAATCTGGCTGAACAAATTCGGCGTCATTGTGGAGCAGGTATTCGGGCATACGCCTTACCATGTGGGGTCCTCGCTCAAATCGAAAGATTGGCGTGACATCGATGTGAGGTTGATCCTCCCCGACGACGAGTACGACGCAATGTTCGGGAAGGCCCGACTGAACTATGTGGATCCAAAGTTCGCGGGTCTGACACTTGCCTTCGCGGCGCTGGCCAAGGAGATGACCGGGCTGCCTGTCGATTTCCAGATCCAGCGGCAGTCGTACGCAAACAAGGTGTACGGCCAAGAGTGGAGGAGTGCTCTAACGGAGCACTCGCCCGTGCCTGATGAAGTAGCGAAGCTTGAGGAAGCCCTGGACGCTGTGGAGGCTCATTGCGAAGAGATCATCTCAAACGCAGACGGCCACAAGCCTCCGGGACCGCCTAATCCGACGCCGCAGCAGGGAGTGGCGGCCCGTATCAGGACGATCGTTCGCAAGGCACGAGGAGAGGGTCAGTAGGTGAGGCAAGCCCATGAAGCTGTGTGCTGATTGCGGCCACCACCATGGCGACCCTGATAACCGGTGGCCGTCTTGCAACGGCTACACCTACCCAGAGAATTCGAACGGTATTCGCCGGTGCGCGTGCACCGGCCCAGGAACAAGAACAGGAGAGGTAAATGAGCGCAGAAAATCAGACTGAACGAACAATGCTGGATCTCCTCCTGGCTCGATACAACACAGAGCGCCAAGGGACAATCGCAGACCGTTGGGTCAGGGCTGAGCATGTTCGGTCATCCCAATGCGTTTGGGAACCACTGAGCATCGCGGACTTCATTGCCATCGATAAGTACGCCAGCAGCCAGGCCATCCACGGCCACGAGGTCAAGGTGTCCCGCTCCGACTGGCTGACGGAACTGCGAGACCCGTCCAAGGCAGAGCGGATCAAACGATTTTGCCACCGCTGGTGGCTCGTCGTGCCGGACGCCAAGATCATCAAGCCGGGCGAACTTCCCGACGGCTGGGGCCTCATGGTCAAGAGCGGAAACCTCCTCCGAACTAAGAACCGAGCGCCGGAGCTGGAACCCGAACCGCTGACGCTCGACTTCGTAGCCGGCCTCACCGCAGCAGTCCAACGAACCGCAATGCGCGAACCGCTCCACCGCGATGCGCGCACGATCTCTACCTGGAACGAGCGCCACGGGAGCAGGCAGCTCTGTCAGGGCTGCGGCGAACTAGCGCCCTGCCAGCTTCACCAACCCCGAGCCGTAAAGAAGGAGGCGGCGTGAGTAAGCGGAACCCACATGACCTCGTTCAGTTTGCGGAGGAGGTGCTGGGCGTGGAACTTCTGCCTTGGCAGAAGGAACATCTACAGCGCATGGCTCTACCAAGGACCGTCGTACTGCACGGCGGCTATAGAAACAACATGCCGAGACCGGCGATCACCACGAAAGAAGGTCCAACCAGTGCCATGGCTGAAGCAGGGCGACGCGGCGGCGAATCACCCGATCGTCCTATCAGCAGTGGAGATGGAAGATGCAGATGACCGGATCCTGAACGAGTGCTTCGGATTCGTGGCCCGCTGCGCCACCCAGGCGGCAGCGTACGAGCAGGATTACATCATCAGCGTCGGCACAGCCAAGCTCATGGCCGGCTCGCTGGGGAGATACAACGAGCTGATCAAGGCGGCGAAGTTCTGCGGCTACCTCACAGAAACGTCGATCACCGTTGAAGGCGAAGAGCGCAGAGCTTTCAAGCTGGTTGAGGACAATGACCTCTTCCACATGATCCTCAAGGCAGAGCGCGAGTGGGACAACCAGAGAAAGAAGGACACCAGGAACAATGAGCTGACGTGGAGAGTAAGAGCCCGTGACGGCGACGCATGCAGATACTGCGGCAAGTCCGTGGCTTGGGGAGACACCAAGTCGGGCCGAGGAGCCACCTACGATCACGTCAATCCGGGCAAGGCTGCGACAGTAGACACGCTCGTTGTCTGCTGCCGCGAATGCAACGGCCGGCGCCAGAACGATCCAGAAAGCACTTGGAAGACCCTCCAGGTTCCGGCAGAGCCGATCATCGGCCCAGCAACGGCCGCTTTCATCGCCAAGCACGGCACACCGATAGAGCCCACCTACACCCGACCAGCAGCAACACCGGCCAGCAGCATCAAGGCAACGGACGACACGCACCCCGTAGAGCAGCCCACAGCGGCCGCTCCGGAACCAGGCGAGGCAACGGCTCACTCCGGCCCGTCCAGCGAAACACCGGCCCATACAGCACAGGCCAAGCACCAACCGGCAGCAACGGCACACCCGGCTGCAACGGGATCCAGGACCAACACCAGACCAAATCCTGACCCAGGACATAGGTCTCCCGGATCTGGATTCGTCGGGACGGGTAGGGACGGGACGGGTCTGGCAGGTAAGGGCAGTGAAGGGCAGGAAGCCCCGCACTCAACCCAAGGCAAACCCAAGAACCAAACCAAGAGACGAAGACGCCCCCGCAACCGAGGACGGAACTGAACATGCCTACCAAACGACTTTCATCGCACAACTCACCATCAGAAGATCAGCTCCAAGAGTCTGTCCTGGAACTCGCCCAGTACTTTGGCTATGAGCTTCGCTATCACAACCCAGATAGCCGGCGTTCGCAGGCTGGCTTCCCGGATCTCGTCCTTGGCAGTTTGTCCAGGCGGCGCGTCCTGTTCCGGGAGCTGAAGACTGCAACGGGCCGGGTGCGTCCTGCCCAGGTCATCTGCTTGAAGATCATGAAATTGGCCGGCCTCGATGCTGACGTGTGGCGTCCCGAAGATCTGCGGAGTGGGCGTATCCAGCGAGAACTGAGAGGGGACAAATGACCACCTGCACGACAGAGGACTGCGGTCAGCTGACCTCGCTGTACCTCTGCACTGATTGCATCGTGGAGCTGGACTCGCTGCTCCAGGACGTTGGGCCGCTCCTGAACTTCATCGGCGGTGCCATCGATCAGACAGCAGTAACCAGGAGCCCGGGCGCAAGCGGTGGCGGTGGCGGTGGCGGTGGAGGTGTGGCGAAGTCCCGCCCGGCGATGAACGTGGACGCCTACCTGCTCCGGGCTTGGCTTCACCAGCTGCCTGATCGTGCTTACGAAACGGCGGCGGAGAATCCGAAAGCCGGAGAGGTTCTGTGGATGGCGCGGGATTGGGTCAAGAGGGCACGAGATTTGGTATGGGGGCCGGAAGACACCCGCGTCTACGGACAGTGCGAGGAGCCTATTGAGCTGACACTCGAAGAGGCAATGGATGCTGAGGAAGGAGCCCCTCAAACCAAGCCATGCGTAGGGCGACTCGTAGCCCATCCTGACGATGTCTCGGTCAAGTGCCCTGAATGCAACACGGTCCACAACGTCACCGACATCATGGACAAGCTGAGGCAGAAAGTCAGAGGGGAGCCGATGCCACCGTCAGGAGTGCGGCAGCTGCTTCGGGCAAAGGCGAAGGCCATCATTACCAAGAAGGACATTGAGAACTGGGTAAGCCGCGGGAAGCTCCGCTACGTTCTGGACCACGTCAGCAGTACTGGCAAAGACCGGAAGATCTACTACCCAGGGGATGTGCTGAAGGTGTTCGAAGACATGCGGGCGCGGAGCAGAACGTCAATGTGAGATTGTGGCGCTGAATGTAGTACCCTCAAAACGAGGGGATAGCTGTCCCTACAGCTTTGAGTGAAGGCCTCGACGGATAACCGTCGGGGCCTTTGTCATGTCCAGCCAAAGGTGGTGAGACTGATGTGAACGGACTGAGCATCCCCTCGTGGTCAGGCAGGCGAGCAGGTGAAGCGCTGGCCAAGGTCAAGGCCGAGGGCCGACGACGCAACGCAGTCTGCTGCATCTGTAAGCAGAGCATCGATTACTCACTGTCGTATCCGCATAAGCAGTCGTGCAGTGTGCAGCATGTGAAGTCCCGCAAGCTGTACCCGCAACTGACGTGGGAACCGAGCAACTGGAAGCCCGCGCACTTGGACTGCAACAAGGCCGCCGGTACGGGCGAGGACCTCGGTATGGGCGTCACTTCCGAAGACTGGTGACCGTGCGGGCCTCGAAAAAATCCAGCAAGGCGAATCGCCGGACACTCCCCGCCTGCTCCTCCCTCTCCCCCCGGGAATTTCCCCGACGAATTTGCCCCCGAAATCGTTGAATTGGCGGGGAAAACGGACCCATCATAATACCTGAAAGGCGTGATCGAATCATGGCCAAGATCGGAAATCTCACAATCGTCATTTCCGCCAGGATCGGCACCGGAGAGCCACACGACATCGGCGAAATCGAACTTCCCGTCGTCACTGAGAACACTCACACCGCCGGCCACGTGACCATCACGGCTAGGGTCCGCGTAGACGAGGATGAACTGAAGCGCCGTTTGGACGAATTCTCTGCTGCCGTCTCCGATGAGATGGCAGCGGCCGCACCCAAAAAACGACATGCCTGGATACAGGAAGCGCTCGCATTTGCTGAGGCTGGTAGGCGCGTGGCCATCATCGAAACGAAAACCCAGGAGGCTCAAACTTGGTTCAATGAATTCGTGGAGGTCCTGGACGAGAGTCAAGTTACTCGAATCTCCCGGGTGAACGGCCGTCAGGGCATCGACTTCCGCTCCGGAGGTGTTCTGAGGTTCACCTCCGTCCGCAGCCAGGGAAGCCGTGGCGCGTCATTTGACCGTTTGTACGTTTCCGCCGCTGTCGGCCAGGAGGAGAAACTGCAACTCGCTCCTTTAGTTGACACCAGCGAAGAGCCGGCCATCATCAGCTTCCCCTGACATGCACGACCGTCCAGCTATCCGGGAACAGCGGGACGAGGGCAACTCCATCCGGAGTATCGCGAGGGAGCACGGAGCCTCTCGGAATGCCGTCCGCCGGGCAATCCGGCCGGGCGCTCGCGATGGCTACTACCGGCCCTCTGCAATTGACGAGGCTGAGCCGGCCGTTCGGGACGTCCTTGCCGACTATCCGCAGATGTGCGTCGCGGATGTCGCTCTCCTGATCGACTGGAGGAAGTCCCGCAGGCAGCTCTCAGACCTCGTGGCACGCCTCCGACCGAAGAGCGCGAACGAGTGGCCGACTGTTCAAGCCCGCACGCTCGAATCACTCGCCGCCGGCACGCTCACCACAAAGCCCCTCCAATGCGGCTCGATGAAACTCGGGGAGTTGAAACTATGACCTCAGCTGAGAATCACATCGACCCTCCTGACCACCTTCCGGAGCCTGTAGCGGATGTATGGCGGGAAATCGTCGCCAGCAACGACCTGGTGGGAAACGTGGACCGCTCTGCACTGGAGACCTTCTGCACCCTCATGGCGAGACTCCGCGAAGCACGAAAGCGCATCGAAGACGAAGGCATGGTGGTCACCGACCCCCGAGGCCGCGTCATCCCTCACCCGGCGCTCGCCGTCGAGCGGTCCACCGCTGAACAGATCCGGGCATGGGGTGACCGCTTCGCCCCACTCGTGAAGCCAGCAAGGAAGCGCGGCTACATGGCTGACGCGACGGCGCTCACCATCGCAGCAGCGAAGCACCTTGAGGGGGCTCGCTTCGCTGGCCCCGTGGCGGCTGTAAAGACCCTTGCTTGGATGATCGATGAGGCCCAGCGCGACAGCATGGAAGCCCTTCAGAAGGCCATGACCACCACAGTGCCGAATTACCTCAAGGCATGCTCTGAGCTGCAAATAACTCCTGCGTCTCTTCCATCTGGCGTCGGAGTCGCAGCCCCTCAGCCTGCCGAGGACGAAAAACCGGCAGAAGAGGGAAAGCCGGGGGTAGCGGGTGTCTCAGACTTCCAAGCTCGCGCCAGGGCACGCCGCGCCAGTTAGTGGTCCCAACGCGGTCGACCCGGGCGACCACTACCGCTCGGTTTGCCATGTCGCAGAACCTGATCAGTCCGGAGCTAAGCGGAAGAAGATATTCGGCTACGCGGAACCTCGGATCTGCACGCCGCCCCTCCGGGCCCTCACTCCGGAGACAACGCTCGGCTACGACGTCATTGACTTCGCACGCGATGTCTTGGGGCTCGACCTTTACCCGTGGCAGAAGGTCCTGCTCTGCCGCATGCTGGAGCTGCTCCCCGACGGGTCGCTGAGGTTCAGGACCGCAGTGGTCCTGATCGCCCGCCAGAACGGCAAGAGCACCCTTTCACAGGTCCTCGCCCTCTGGTTCATGATCGTTTGGGGCTGGCCACTGGTCATGGGTACCGCCCAGGACCTCGAAACGGCAGAAGAAGTATGGCAGGGCGCCGTCGATCTCGTGGAAGAGGATGAGGAACTCTCCAAACTCCTCAAACGCGTCGTCAAAGTCAACGGCAAGAAAGCCCTTGAGCTGAAGGCCGGCAGCAGGTACAAGGTGAAAGCTGCAAACCGTCGGGCCGGACGTGGTTTCACCGGAAATCTGATCATGCTTGACGAGTTGCGCGAGCACCAGAACTGGGAAGCCTGGGGAGCGATCACCAAAACGACCATGGCGCAGGCCGAGGCGTTGATTTTGGCGCTTTCCAACGCCGGCGACATGACGTCAATCGTCCTCAAGTACCTCCGCAAGATGGCGCACGAAGCCATCGGAGATCCTGACGGGATTTGCGAAGAGATCGGGGCCTCAGGCCCAACCGCATTGGACGTCGCGGACCTCACTGAGGACGACGAAGAGCTTGACGACGACGAGCTGGCCGACTTTGAACAGGATGAAGACACTCTTTTCCTCGGAGAATGGTCCGCTCCTCCAGGTTGTGACAAACGCGACCGTCAAGGTTGGGCGCAAGCTAACCCGTCGCTGAACTGGAACCCCGGATTCACGGAACGGACCATCGCCGCTGCATGCAAGACCGACCCTGAGTGGGTTTTCCGCACGGAGGTGCTCTGCCAGTGGTCTGAAGGCACGCTCCTTGGCCCATTTCCGCCAGGCACTTGGGATAAAGGCAAGAATCCCGTCCTGATACTCGAAGACGGCACTCGATTCGTCGCAGAAGAGCACCGGATAGTCCCAGGCTCAGAAGTCTGGGCCGGTGTTGACCAGTCCCACGACCGGTCGATGACATATGTAGCCTTCGGCGGCTTCAGGGCTGACGGCAAGGCCCAAATCGAGATTGTGGCGGCACGCCATGGCTCGGATTGGGTCAAGGGCTACCTGATGGACGAAAAGCGGCGGGGCCGGATCAAAGCTGTAGCCGGCCAATCAAAAGGTGCCCCGATTTCGCCGCTGATGGAGAGCTTGGCTGCTGACCGAGAGTTCAGCATCCCGGTTATCGAATGGTCAGGCAGTGACCTGACCAATGGGTGGGCCGATGTCTTCGACTCCGTTCGTGACGTGACCGTTTTCCACAACCCTCAGCCGGTGCTGGACACGGCAGCGGCGACCGCAGTGGTGAAGGTGTTCAGTGGCGGGGCTTCCATTCCCGACCACCGGGCCTCACCGGCCGAGGTAGCGCCCTTGATGGCATTTACAGCTGCCAAGTGGCTGATGGGCCGCCGCGAGATTGCACCACCTCCGGCAGCTCATTCTCCCGAGGCGCTACAAACCGCCGATACCGACTACGCAAGTGACGACGTCGCCCTCATGGGCTTCTGAAATGAGAGGAGCACCGCATGGCAGTTCCGGAATCCGCTAAGGGTTACGCGGTGAACACTTCTCCGTGGTGGGCCGCACCTGACGAAGAGGAAACACCAGAGCTTCAGTGGCCTAAAAACGTGCGGGTCTACGATTGCATGCGCCGGCAGGACGCCCAGGTTGTTTCCACCCTCCGGGCCATCACACTGCCTATCCGGAGGACAACGTACCGGATCGATCCCAACGGGGCTCGGGACGAAGTCACCCAGCAAGTCGCTGATGACATGGGCTTGCAAATCGTGGGAGATTCCGGCCGTTCCATCCTCCGAACCCGCAACAGGTTCTCCTGGGCTGAGCATCTGCGTCTGGCGCTGACCATGCTCCCGTTCGGGCACTCGTTCTTCGAGCAGGTCTATCGGATTGAGGGCGGAAAGGCGCGCTTGCGGAAGCTGGAATGGCGCCCGCCTCGCACGATCAGCAAGATAGACGTCGCATCGGATGGCGGGCTTGTGGCCATCGAGCAGTTCTCCGCAAAGGCAGGCACCAAAGACCCAAGAATTGCCGTGAACAACCTGGTGGCTTACGTCAATGACCGAGAGGGCGGCAACTGGCTGGGTCAGTCGGTCATACGGCCCGCTTATAAGTACTGGCTGCTCAAAGACCGGGCGTTGCGTGTCCAAGCGCAAACTCTGGACCGAAATGGCATGGGCGTTCCTGTCTACACAGCTTCGAAGCTCCCCGACGGTCTTGCTGAAGCCGAATACGTCAAACGTCAGAACGAAGAAATCAAGGCCGGCCTGAAGATAGCCAAGGGTCTGCGCTCAGGGGACAATTCCGGAGCGTCAATCCCCGACGGCGCCAAGCTCGACATGAAAGGCGTCGAAGGCGACCTTCCGGACGCTGATAAGCCGATTCGTTACTACGACGAGCAGATGGCGCGCGCGGTTCTCGCTCACTTCCTGAACCTCGGCACGGAAACCGGCTCATGGGCTCTGGGATCAACGTTCGCGGACTTCTTTACACTGTCACTCCAGACGGTTGCCATGCAGATCGCGGACGTCACGAACCAGCACGTTATCGAGGATCTGGTGGACCTCAACTGGGGGCCCGACGAACCAGCGCCGAAACTCGTCTTTGACGAAATCGGTTCACGGCACCCCGCAACAGCTGAATCCATTGCGCGTCTGATCGATGCCGGCGCTTTGACGCTCGATGACCCGCTGGAGGCCCACCTCCGGAATCAGTACAGCCTCCCGGCAGCAGACCCAGGCACGGCCCGCGAGAGGCCCGCCAAGTCACAGCCAAGCCAAGGGGCCGCGCCAACCAGACAAACGCCAGAACAGCGACCAAACCAAAACCGCTGGCCCGGCTCATGACAAGGAGAACTCAGATGAGCAGACCACTGAAGATGGCGACCGAGGGTAAGCAGTGGTACCGGATGGAAGCCAAATCCGGAGATGCCGCGGATGTCTACATCTACGACGTAATTGACAGCTACTGGGGTGTGAACGCATCCGAGTTCGTGACAGAGCTGGCCGCCCTGGACGTCGAGAACATCAACCTCTACGTAAACTCCCCGGGCGGATCAGTGTTCGACGGAACGGCGATCATGAACGCGCTGCGCCGCCACAAGGCACATGTGACCGCCACGGTGGACGGATTGGCAGCCTCCGCGGCTTCCTTCATCGTCCAAGCTGCCGACGAAGTGGTCATGGGCTTCGGTGCGGAAATGATGATCCACGACGCCTCAGCCGTGTGCTGGGGTAACGCCGCGGACATGGAAGAAACCGCCAAGGTCCTCAACCAGCTTTCCGAAACGATCGCTAGCGTCTACGCAGAACGCGCAGGGGGCACCACTGAAGAGTGGCGCACCGCTATGCACGCAGAGACCTGGTACACCGCAGAGGAGGCCGTTGCTGCTGGCCTTGCCGACCGCGTTGTTACCCGCAAGGGAAATGACGCGGACGACGAAGCGGAGGCCTCAACCGCCAAGTTCGATTTGTCGATCTTCGCCCATGCCGGCCGACGCGACGCGCCGCGGCCGATGGTCCCCACAAACCACTCCCGCAAGGAACGTCTGAGCCTCGCAAGTGGCCAGGCTCTCCAGAAACTAACCAACCTGGTCGATAAGACCTCCACAATGCCTCCGGCCGAGCCGAAGGACACCACCCACCCCCAAGAGGAAGGAACCGACACCATGTCGGATGCACTGAAAAAGGGGCTCCGTGAGCGGCTCGGCATCTCCGCCGAAGCAAACCTGGACGACGACGCCTTGCTGGCAGCCGTTGACGAGGTCCTCGCAGAGCAGGACACCGCTGCACCAACCGCAGCAGCAGGAACCGTCGTACTGGACGAAGCCCAGTACGCAGATCTCCAAGCCGCGGCTGCCGAGGGTCGCGAAGCCCGCAACCAGCAGCTCGCCGCAGAGCGGGAAGCCATTGTCGACTCCGCAGTGAACGATGGCCGGATCCCCCCGGCACGGCGTGACCACTGGATCAAAGCGCTCGCCGCTGACCCGGGAATCGCTGAGACCTTGGCGGGCCTCGCACCGGGCTTGGTCAACCTTTCCCCGGCTGGCTACACGGGAGGCGTCGACCAGGCGTCGGACGAAGACGACACCTACTACTCCAAGGTGTACCCCACTGAAAACAAGGAGGCCTGAGAATGCAGTACTTGCCGATCTTCCGTCCAGGAGAGACTGTCACGTTCGATGTCACCACGGCAGTAACCGGAGGACATCCGGTTGAGGTCGGAGCGGCTGACCGCTCCGTGGCCCCCGCTGCCGCTGCTTCTGCGAAGTACGTCGGCGTTGCCGGCCACGACGCAGCGGTTGGCGACAAGGTGACTGTTGAGGTCAACAAGCCCATCCATTCTCTGACCGCTCTTGGCGCTGTAACTCGCGGCCAGAGGGTAGAGACGGCCGGCGCGGGCAAGATCCGCACACTGGCAGCTGGCACCGCCATCGGCCTCGCTCTCACTTCCGCGGCCGACGGCGCAGCCGTACAGGTCCTCGAGTTCTAAGAAAGGACTACAGAGAATGTTGACCTACCCTTACACTCCGAGCCAGCTGGCAGCAGCCAGCGCTACGGACCTGATCGCTTTCGTCAAATCTCCGACTCTTCTTGCCCGGCGCCTTGGAGAAATCCTCAACGCCCAGCAGTTCATCGGAAACTTCCTCCTGCAAGGTCGTTACACCCTTCAGGGTGGAGCAATCGCGGTTCCGTCTAACGAGACGATCCGAACCGAACGCGGCGCCGAGACGGTGGCTCCCGGTGCAGAGTACAAGCTCACGACTATGAGCCGTGAGCAGTACGAGCTGTACACGGGGTCGAAGGAAGGCCTCGCAACCGAGATCGCGGACGAGGAAATTGGCCGCAGCCTGCGCCAGCCTGTCGATGACGCGATGACGTTCCTCCAGACCGAGATGGTCTTCAGCGCCAATGAGATCGCTCTTGGAGTCATCTTGTCGTCCGTAACGCGGACGCTGGCCGCCAGCGCTCCGTGGACCAATGGCAAGACGATCCTGCGGGATGCACTGCGCGTCCAGGCTGCCACGCGCAAGCTCAAGCTGGGCTACTCCATCGACACAGTGGTGTTGCCCGGCGAGCAGTACGCCGACGTCCTCCCCGAATTGCTCGACGTCCTTCCGGACAACGACAACACGGCACTGACCGGCAATTTCCCAACGATCTCGGGCATTACCTGGGTACCTGCTGACGACGACGACTTCACGAACCCCATGTTCGTGGACCGCCGTCGCCTTGGCGGTATCGCCCGCGAAAACATCCCGTCGCCGGAGTACAAGCCTGTCGGTGGGGACACGGGCGTGGAGATCGCTTCTTTCCGCGAGAGGTCGGACAAGACCCGCATCCAGGCACGCAACCCGCACGTGCCTGTCGTTACGAACCCGCTCGCCGGGGTCGTTCTTACCGGAACGGAGGCCTAAGAGATGGCAACTTTCTACCGAGCTAAAGCCAAGGTTGTGAAGGTCTCCATCGGCCCCGCATCCGGAAACCGAGTGGCACGCATCCTTACAGGTGGCAGTGTGATTCCGGAGGGCGTTGAGCAGGACCAGTTGGACCGTTTGGAGACGGCCAACCTCATCGAGAAGGTAACCGTTCAGGACGGGCCTACCGAGGAAGAGATCGCCGCCAAGGCAGCGAAGGCCAAAGCAGCCGCCGAAGCCAAGGCAGCTGCTGCCGCAAAGGCGAAAGCGGAAGCTGACGCGAAAGCAGCTGCTGATGCCAAGGAAGCAGCTGACGCTAGAACGGCGGCCGAAGTGGCGAAGGTTACAGCTGCCAAGACAACCCCAGCGAAGTAAGAGGAGGTGGACGCCATGGCTACTGATCTGGCAACAATTCCAACGATCGAGCAGGCATGGCGTTCACTCAACTCTGTGGAGAAGCCAAGGGCGGAGTACTACCTCGGCCAGGCTTCTCGCGCCATCCGGCGTCGTTGGCCCGACGTCGATCAACGCATTCTCAACCCTGACGATTACCTGACTGCGGATGACGTCTCTGACGTCGTGGTGCAGATGGTCCTCAGCGCGGTGGATGTTCCGCCCATACGGGGTGCGAAGTCCTTCTCAGAAGGTGTTGGGCCAATGTCGCGGTCAGCCACACTGCTGGCTGGCAGCACCAATCCGACCGAGATCCACGGCTGGATGGTGGAAGTGTTCGAAGGGCGCAGCGCAGCCCTTCCGGTTTTCCACTCGCCACCCTCAGGCCGCTATGAGGGCCTGTTCGTATGGCCGGAAGGGCGGTGCTGATGTTTCCCCTGGCGAACGGCGAGACGGCGGTTCGGGAACGGGCCCCACTCGTGAATGACAAGTACTCGGGCGAAGCCACCAAACGGGACTGGACGGACCCGGCCACGATCGACATTGAAGGTTGCGCCATTGCCCCGTCCAGCAGTGTTGAGACGCAGACGGAGAATCGGAACACCGTAACCACGGCGATGAGTCTCTACTGCGCTCCAGGTACGGATGTGCTTCCCCAGGATCGGATCAGGGCGCGATCTGGGCTCTGGCAGGTTGAGGGTGAGGTTGCTGACTGGCGCAACGCGCTCACTGGCTGGAATCCCGGCGTTGAGTTCCGTGTGACGAAGGTGGTGGGCTGATGGCCGGTGTGGACTTCAACGATTCATTCTTTGAGCAGCTCGGGCGCTCGCCGGCCGTGACCGGCTTGTGTGTGGAGAAGGCCAACCGGATCGCGGCCGCCGCCCGTGCATCGGCTCCGAGGGACAGCAACGCGTATGCGAACAGTATCCGAGTGGAGGTTGTTCGCCGCGGCCGCCGTAACGCGGCGCTCGTAATTGCGGATAGCCCTATTGCGTTGCTGGTCGAGTCCAAGACGGGCAACCTTGCCCGGGCTTTGAACCAGGTGAAGAAGAGTGGGTAGCCGCGTGATCCACTCTGACCTTGAGGAGTTCCTTACCGGGTTTATTCGTCGAGAGCTGGAGGCCATCGGATCTGCACTCGCTTCTGATGTGTTCGTGAGCAACGAATTTCCCGACCCGGCGCGGCCTAAGTCGGTGATCGTCCGAGATGACGGCGGCCCCGACGTCTCTATCGTCACGAATGAACCAACGGTCGGAATCACGGTCCTGACTGACGAAGACCCTACCGAGGGTGAGACAGCCACAAACCTCGCTTACCTGGTCAAGGCCATAGTGAAGGGCTGCGCTCGCGTAGAGCCGGGCAACCCAGTAGCTGCTGTGCTCGGCTTCAACGGCCCGTACAAGGTCCCCGACGAGTCAGGCAAGCCCCGGCGTTACATGACGGCCGAGCTGTCAGTAGCCGGCAAGGCACTCACCTAAAGCAACAACCTAAACCAATCAACCAGCCATTCACGCCTGTGGATGGTTTTTTCTATTTGGAGGCAAATAATGGCTGCTGATGAACTCGGCAACGACGTCGAAGCTGTTGGTGTACCGGTAACCGGTCACATCGGCTTTGCACCTTTCGGGACGGCTGTCCCGACCCCTGTGGCCGGTAAGGCTCTCGATTACGAACTTCCGGTCGATTTCAAGATCCCGGGTCTTCTCACGGAGGACGGCGGCTTTGAGTGGACCATGGAGGCCGACGGCGACGCGATCACCTTCTGGCAGGAGGGATACTCCATCCCGTCCGGCCTCGCCAACGTTGAACTGAAGGTCAAGTTCGCCCAGACCGACGAGACGGTGCGCCAGATCATCCGTGGCAAGACTGCGGACGCGAATGGCTACATGACCATCGACGGCGGCGGAACGTCCACCAGGTACGTGGCCTTCACCGAGGAGATCTTCAAGAACGGCGTGATCCGCCGGCGCGTGGCTGCCAACGTCGGTGTGAAGTCGGTCAAGGAAGACAAGTCCGAGCGCGGCAAGGTTCTTGGCTACGAAGTCACGTTCTCGATTTCCCGCGCACCGGAGCTGGAAAACCAGCACCTGGGCGAATGGCTGATCCCGCTGCCCGTCACCCCTTAGCCCTCCGGCTCCTTAGACCTGTGGTCCCGTGCTCTCGATGGGTGAGCGCGGGACCACAGCTTTTAACCCATCAAACCCATCGCACCCATTAGGAGTAGCAATGACCAAGCAGGAAGCAGCACCCAAGCCCAAGTTCCTCGTTGTCGAGAACGCCCTCAAATGCCAAACCGAAAACGGCGAGCTTTCCCTGCCGCTCTCGGTCAAGTTTGGAACCATCCGCAAGCTCATGGGCGGTGAACAGAAAACCCAGTACGAAGAGTTCGAATTCTTTATGTCGGAGATCTTCAGCGAAGCCGACAACAAAGCCTTGGATGAACTGGACGCTCCCGAGGCCGGCGAGATCCTCACGGAATACAGCGAGGCCCTTTCGAAGCGGTTCCAGGTGAGCATGGGAAAATCCGTTGGCTCGTCGGACTCCTCGGAGAGCACCGAGGAGCAATCGCCTACGACTTCCGAAAGCTAGGCATCTCGGTTGAGGACATTGGCGAGTCCTTGCCCGTCTGGGAGGCAGTTGAGCTTGCCGAGCAAATAGCCCTGGACATGGGCTCGCGCCTGTTCGCTGCGCTCGCCGGATGGTCCTTCCCGATGACCCGCGGGGAAATGATGGCCACAGCCTCATTCACCCGGGAGTTCAACGCAAACCGGGACAAGGACACTCCGCCGTTTGTCCCCGACTGGCCATGGCCCACTGAGGCGCCGGTTGAAGAAGTCACCCCCGAGGAACGCGCCCGAGCTGAGGCGCAACTGAGGCAGTACAGCGCCTTCGGGCAAATCAGAACTAAATAAGGGGGCCGCTGGTGTCTGAAGTCGGGTCCGGTCAAGTAGCAATCTTCCCCACATTTCGGGGGTTCCGGTCTTCAGTCAACTCAGAGGTTGCTGGCGCTGGACGCGAGGGCGGCAAAACGTTCAGCTCCGCGTTCAGCGCCGGCGCGGGTGATCCCGGCCAAGCGCTGGTCAAGAAGCTCAATGCACAGATCGCATCCGGCGCGAAGGCACTCTCAGCGGCACGTCTCCAGGAGCAGGACGCCACTGGCAAAGTCCGCGTAGCCGAAGCAGCGCTCAACGAGGCCCGCGCCAGGGGCGAGCAGGGTAGCGCTCGCGTTATCGCCGCAGAAGAGCGTCTGGCGACAGCGAAACGGAAGCTGTCCGAGGCCAGCGGAAAAACCATTGCGGCATCGGACCAGCTGCGGCAGTCCCAGACGAAACTGGCTGAGGCGATGGACTCCGCCGGATCTTCGGGCGAGCAGGCTGCCGGCCGCTTCGGGCGGGGCTGGCAGAGCCTGAAGTCAAAGCTTTCCGGGGCGGCCAAGAGCGCCGTGGACGACGAAGGCAACAAAGCCGCTGCCGCTGCTGACAAAGCAGGCCAAGACGCTGGCGGACGGTTCGGTAGGGGCTTCAAAGCTCTCGTAGGTCCGGCCATCGCCTTGGCCAGTGCAGGCGTGTTCGGTGGCTTTGTTGCTGAGGCGGCGCGGGCCAGCGATGCTACGGACAAGTTCAAAGCCACGATGGACTTCGCCGGACTCGACACCTCGGCTATCGATGCCGCGTCCAAGGCGGCGAAGGACTACGCGGATCAGACCGTATTTGATCTGCCAACCATTCAGAACACCATCGCGCAGCTGGCATCCAACGGCGTGCAGGACTACACCGGCCTGACGAAGGCTGCGGGTAACCTCAACGCCGTAGCCGGCGGCAACGCTGACACCTTCAAGTCAGTGGCCATGGTCATGACCCAGACCGCCGGCGCGGGCAAGCTCACGACGGAGAACTGGAACCAGATGGCTGACGCCATCCCTGGTGCAGCTGGTCCGTTGATGCGCTCGCTCGAGGAGGCCGGCGCTTACACCGGAAACTTCCGTGACGCGATGGCCGCCGGTGAGATCACCGCGGACGAGTTCAACGCCGCGCTGATGAAGCTCGGCAACGATCCCGTTGCGGTGGAGGCCGCCAAGTCCACCAAGACCTACGAAGGCGCGCTCGGTAACCTCACTGCCACGATCAACTCGGGCCTGATGGGCGCCCTGGACAAGATGAAGCCCGGCATCACCGGTGCCATCAACCTCGTCTCCGGCGGACTCGGCAAGGCCTTTGAGTGGACAGGCAAGGCCGCTTCTGGCCTGATAGATGTCTTCGCCAATGGCGACTTCACCACCAACTTGCGTGAAGCGTTCAACGTCGAGGAAGACTCTGGTTTCGTCGGGTTCCTGTTCAGCATCCGGGACGCGGCCCAAGAGGTAGGCGGAGGCTTCCGAGCCTTCGGCGCTGCCTGGAAAGCAGCAGACGGTGACGTAACCTCATCCGGTTTCCCCGGCTTCATGGAGCAGCTCGCCAACGCTGTCAGACCAGTCTTTGAGGCCTTCGGTGCGCTGGTCCCAACGGTGCTGGGGCTGTTTCAGTCCTTCTCACCAATCGGGCTGCTGTTCCAAGCTCTGCAACCGGTCCTTCCGGTTCTAGCCGCTGCGATAGGGCAGCTGGGCATGGCGCTCGCCGGCGTTCTGGGCTCAGCGCTGACAACCGTTCAGCCGTTGATTCAGACACTGGTCGGTGTGCTCAGCGGAGTGTTCATCGCGATCATGCCGAGCATCGTCAGCCTGATCTCGATGTTGGGCGACGCGTTCACCATGCTCTCTCCGGTGATCAGTATGGTTCTGGGAGCGGTGCTCCCGCTCATCACTACGCTGGTGTCTCAGCTCGCGCCGATCATCATCAGCCTGGTCACTTCGATCATGCCTCCGCTGATCAGCATCTTCAGCATGGTCATTGCGGCGATCGCTCCGCTGATCACCCAGATCATGGATCTCCTGATTCCGGTGATTCAGGCTCTGATGCCTGTTGTGGTGACGGTCTTTGGCGTGATTGCCGAAGTGATCAAAGCGGCGATGCAGATCGTGCAAGGCATCATCCAGGTAGTCACCGGGATTATTTCCGGGAACTGGTCGCAGGTTTGGTCCGGGATCCAGAACATCTTCGGCGGTATTTGGAACACCATCGTCGCAGTTGTCCGGGGAGCTATTCAGATTGTCGGTTCTGTCATTCAGGCGGGGCTGAGCATCGTCGGAAACGTCGTCTCGTCCGTTCTGGGGGGAATCGGATCGTTCTTCGCTGACACTTGGCGGAACATCACTAACGGCGTCTCCGGGTTCATCTCCGGTTTCCTCGGGTTCTTCAACGACCTCCCGGGGAAGATCATGAGTGCCCTATCCGGTGCCAGCACCTGGCTTGTGGACGTCGGTAAGAACATCGTCCAAGGCCTGATCAACGGCGCCAAGGGAATGATCGACGGCGCCGTGCAGGCCATCAAGGACGTCGGCGGGGCAATGCTCGATGGCGTCAAGGGATTCCTTGGCATCAAGTCACCGTCCCGGCGATTCCGGTTCGAGGTTGGCCAACAGGTCGGTGAGGGCGCCCGCCTGGGCATCCTCGACAAAGTGAAGTCCGTGGCAGAGGCCGCTAAGCGGCTGGTGACTATCCCGAACGTAACTGGTGTGGGTGGTGCCGGCGGGCTGAGCGGTACTGCGGCGGCTGTAGGGGCTGGCCAACACATCGAAGTCACCATCAATGAAGTGACTGACCCCAACGGGACGTCGGCTGCTGTCGTCAGGCGCCTCGGCGCACTAGCACCATAGGAGGGGCCTGACATGCCTTACCCATCCCCGATCACCTACCCGTCCAGGTTGCTGTTTCCGGGAACAACGCTCCCGGAACTTCAGGGCAGGTCACCCATTGCTTTGGGTGACCTGCTCATGAACTGGGTAGATGAAGACGGCACGATATGGGCGGTGGAGAAGAACCCCGGCTGGCTGGGCTCGCCGGCCTCCACCGCCCAGTTCAACCAACGCGCTCGCGGCAACGGGACGACAACAACTGAGGGGTTCCTGACAGGCAAGGTCCTGCCTATGGAGGGCAAGATCCGGGCGCGATCGCCTGAGGCACTGTCCTTCGCTATCGACAGGCTCAACGCGGCCGTCAGTGTGGACCCGTTCACTCTGCTGGTTTCGGAGTCTGGCAGGGTCCGTCACATGCAGGTGCAGCGTCAGGACGAGATCCTGACAGACACCCTCAGGGACGGGTTCACGGCCACGTTCAGCATTCAGGTGTTCGGCAAGGACCCCCGCAAGTTCGGAGACCTCGAGTCCGCATCGACGCTGCTGCCCTTCGCGAGAGGGGGCCGGACATACCCGGCCACCTACCCCATGGTCTACACAGGCGTTTCCAACACCGGACGGGTTCGTATCCACAACCCGGGAAACACCCAAGCCCCGGTCTGGCTGCGTATCGACGGGCCAATCCCCGCCGGTGGCTGGACTGTGACCCACACAGGCAAGAAACGAGCGCTCACGTTTGCTTCGGCGCTGGCGCTGGCTTCGGGCGAGTTCGTCACCGTGGACATGGACCGACGCGAGGTTCTCGCGCAAGGCCAGTCGGCAAGGCAGGGGTACATCACTTCCCGCGGCTGGTTCTCTCTGGATCCAGGGGATAACGACATTGCATTCAGCGCAGCCAATTACTCGGCTACCGCGCAACTGACCATACTCACGAAACCGGCTTGGAGCTGAGATGACTATTACTTGCCAGCCTATGGACGCGGCGGAGGGCACCGACGTTCCGGCCTACTCGGCGTCGAACGAGCGTCAGGCGAACGCTGTCATGTACGGCGGCGGCTCTGGTTTGCCGTTGGCTGCCCGGTCTGGCTTTCGCCCAGGGACCGGGAATGTCCTGACGGCCAGCTCGACCACGTGGACGCTGCAACCCTGTGCGCTCGCGATCTCGCCGAAGGCGACCACCGCTCAAGGGTCGTACCGATGGGCATCTGATCAAAACATCTCCGGTGGTCTCGTCGCCGCTAACTCGACGCTCCCGCGGAAAGACATCGTCTACATTCAGGTCAACGACGATTCCTCCGGGGACGGGTCAGGCGCTCTTAGCGCTCCCGTGGCGTACCTGGCCGGCACGCCGTCAGCGACTCCGGAAGCCCCGGATCTTCCGGAACGAAGCTTCTTGGTAGGGACGATCACGGTTCCGCAAGTCGGAGCAGGATCACCGACAGTGGTTCGCAACCCGGCGGTGTTCGTTTCGGCTGGAGGCATCCAGCCGGTTTCGGGTCTGACGGAGCGCGGCGAGCTGTCCGCATATGACGGCTTGGTTGTACGGCGCATGGATCTCCCCGGGCGTCCGCTCGATGTCCGCGACGCAACCGGGTGGCAGGACGAGACCCCCGCACCAATCACGTTCGCGGCCGGCGCCCCGCCGGAATACCGGAACGCTGGGACCTACTACGATGCCACGTTGGCCGACGCGGCTGTGACCCGCAACGGGCGCCGCATATCGGGCCAGGGCGCGATCGCCAACAACGTGCCCATCACGTTCTTGGCGAACACGGAGTACATCATCGGCACCGTACCGGCAGGCTTCCGTCCTTCCAGCAGGTCCCCACTCTTTCAAGTCGCGCCTGGTGGCTACGTCTGCAACATGTGGGTGACTCTCGCCGGACAGATCCGCGTCAGCTTCTTTGTGCCAGTCCCTTCGCAGGTCGTTGGGAAGATGCTCTGGCCGCTTGACGGGATCGGATGGAACGCATGATGCTCACGTTGCGTAACCTCTGGCTCAAGGTCCAAGAACCGCGGGCACTGTCTGTGATCTACTTCTTCGCGTACCTAGCAATCAGCGTCCTTGGCTTGGCGGTGGCTATAGACCCTCCACGCTCCGTGCAGTCCAGCATCGGCAGTCTGGTCATCGTCTGGGGTGCGCTGCTCCTCATCGGCGGGGCCATCGGATCAGCTTCTGTTCTTCCTGGAATCTGGTGGTTGGAACGGGCCGCGACCGGCTTCTGCATGACAGCGATATCCATCTACGGGGTTGCGGTGGCAGCCCTGCCGGTGACGCAGGTGAGCACTCGCATCGCGACTCTTTGCTTCGCGATCTTCGCGCTACTCGCGTTCGCTGCACGTCTCGTGAAAATCCGGCATTACGCCTATGACCCTGAAAAGTAGGCACGCATGGATCCCACTCAACTGCTCATCACGATCATCACGACGGTGGGTAGCACTGGCGCTCTTCTTGCGCTGACAAACGGTCTGATCAAGTACTTCAATGGCTCAGCTGGCCGTGAGCGTGCACGGAACACAACGCTGAAAGACCAACGGAATGAGGCGTGGAAGGACGCAGAGCGGGAGCGAGACAGGGCTGAGCTGGAGGCGCTGAACCGCCGCCGCACTGAGGAGTACACCTCCCGCGTGCGGCGTTTCTGCACCGAAGAGCACGGCACTGACAAGGACGAGTTCCCTGCATGGCCGCCGCTCCTGACCGAACTACCCAAGTAAAGGAGGCCCCGATGGGCAAGTATGCATACCCACACGAATCCAAATGGCCGATCTCGTACGTTGCCGGGATCCTCCGCACGTTCGGTTCCGCGCCAGGCGGTGTGAACCCTGTTCGTGGGCACACCGGCGAGGATCGGGCAGTGCCCATCGGCACGCCGGTCTATGCGCCGGCTGATGGATATATCGAGTTCGAGCAGTTCTGGCTGACTTTGGACGGCTCGGACAATCGATGGCTCATGACAGCCGGCGGCGGCCTCACGGTCGGTGTACAGGCTGACGACGGGCCACTTTTCATCGTGGCGCACCTGTCGGAAACGCTGGTGAACCGAGGCCAGCGCGTCCGCAAGGGTCAGCTCATTGCACTAAGCGGCAACTCCGGGATGTGGACCACTGGCCCTCACTCGCATTTTGAGGTCATCCCACCGCGCCCCAACTACAACAACGGCACATACGGCCGGGTTGATCCAGCGATCTATTGCAGCGAATACCCGGACCTGACTGCCGGTGCCTCACTTGGCCCGGCAGGCTCCATCACCACAAAACCCCAGGAGGACGACGACATGCCCGATATGCACACATTCCTGAATTACCCGGCCTACACCGGAGGCCCGACCATCTCTGACATGTTCGTCAAGATCGAGGTGGCCTGCAAGAAAGTGGATGCGATTCATGAGGCCATCTTCAACAACGAGGGGACCAACAAGTCCATCGTCGGCGGCGAATCTCTGCCTAGCCTGACCAACAAGAATGACCTCAAGATTCTGGCCCGCCTGGATGAGATCCAGCAGGCCGTGGAAGCGAAGGGCTGAGCATGTTCACGTCCATTCTGCGAACCATCGTCCCTGCCCTGTGGGGTTCGTTTATCGGCTGGCTCCTCGCACTCGTGCCAGTCCTGGAGCCGCTCCGTGAGGACCTGCTCGCCTACGCGGAGGTGCTCTTGCCGATCATCTCCGCGCTACTGATCGGCGCCTGGTATGCGTTCTGGCGTTGGCTAGAACCGCGCCTGCCGGACTGGCTGACACGAATCACTTTGGGCTCCGCCAAGGCGCCGGCCTACCAGGGGAAACACGAAGCGTAGCTTCCAAACGTAGGGGGCTCACTTGGCCATTTCTTGGGTTGCCGTGGATGCAAATGACGGCGCGATCATTGCGGACCTCCCAACGCTGTCCGTGGGCGGCGCTCTCAAGCAGACGCTGATGCGGTACGAGTCTCAGACGGCGAATCTGCCGATGGATGGCGCCCCTGAGAACTGGCGGGAGGCTACGCGGAAGGGCGCCGCATTCTTGGTGGCCCTTTCCGAGCCGGAAGAGAACGAACCTCGCGGCGTGCCCCTCTGGGGTGGTCTGATCATTCGTCGGACGCGGAAGGTCGGTAGCGGGGTAGACCTCAGCTTGGTGACAGCTGAGGGCTACTTCGATCGCGTCTACGTCGAAGACGAGGCCTTCACGGCCACTGCGCAGAACATCATCGTCAAGACCATGGTGGAGAAGTACGCCAAAACAACGGGAACCAAACGTGGCATCCCCATGCGCGTGCAGATCGTGGGCGGCAACGGCGTGCTGCGCGACAAGAACACTTGGAAGGACGCGGCCGACAAAACGCTGTACTCCGCACTGACGGACTTCTCCGGACTCATCGGCGGCTCAGAATGGACCGTCGGTTGGGAATGGGTAGACGAGGAGAAACTCGGCCTCGTCCTATACGTCGGTGACCGAATCGGCAGAACACCACCGGCAGGCCTCGGCCCGGCAGCCCAGTTCTACCTGCCCGGCTCCGTCACTGAAGCCGAACTGGTGGAAGGATTCGGAGCCGACGAGGGCGCCAACGACGTCATGGCCGTATCCACAGGCACGGAAGGCGCTCGCCCGCAGTCCCCACACCAAAAAGTCACCACAGACCTCCGGCCACGCTTCGAATACAGGTGGACCCCGGAGAGCGACATCAAAGACATCTCCACCCTCACGGCGCACGCTCAACGGGCGCTCGCCGCGATGAAGGACGGTTCATTGGCCATGACGTTGACAGCTAATCGGGGCGAAGCCCCGAAGCTGGGGCTGGATTGGTTCATCGGCGATGATGTGGGGTTCGACATTGAGGCCCCGGAGTTTCCCGATGGTCTAGTGGGCACGGCTCGCTGTGTCGGCTGGGAGCTCACTGACGAGACGATCACTCCGCTGATTGATGTAACTGCCGTGAGGGGGATCGACTAAATGGCTCAGCCAGGACTGCCGGGATCTCAGTTCCCGGGTGAGGACGCAATCAACCGCAGGATCCGAGAGCTGGAGCAGCGTGTCCAGCAATTCAGTGCGGCGAACATTCTTGCAACGGCCGGCATCAACGCTGCAGCTGGTGGAGTGCTGGTCAACGGCTTCATGCAGTTCCGGCGCACTGACGAAACAGTAGGCGTGCAGGTTGATCCGGAGACGGGAACCTTCACGGTGTTTGATGATGCCGGCGCTGCGCCTGTTACCCGCTTCGGTGAGCTGCTGGAGACTGCACCAGGTGAGTATGGCGTGGAAGTGCTGGTTGGTTCCACGTGGGTGCGTCTCGGTAACCAGGTCACAACATGGGATGCCGTATCTGGGAAGCCGGCGACCTTCCCACCGTCAGGCCACTCACACGCAGGGACTGAAATCACCTCGGCCGTAGCCAATGCAACCAACGCAGTGAACGCTACGAACGCGATCACGGCCACCAACGCAACAAATGCCACAGAGGCAACTCACGCGGCCCAAGCTGACGGATCGCAGTACGGGTGGACAAACAACGTAGCCGGTGGCACCTTCTATGCCCTCTGGGTGGGCAACGATGGCGGATACCACTTCGGACGGAACGTCTCCTCCATCAAGTACAAGGAAAACGTCACCAACGCTGACGTGGACCCACTCAACGTCCTCCAGCTGCGCCCGGTCAGATACGACCGGAAGGCTACCTACCGGTTCCCCCAGGACGCGGACGGCAACAGGCTCATAGGCCCTGAACAGCAATTCCTCGGCGCAAAGGGCGAGTTCGGCCTCATCGCGGAAGAAGTTGAGGAATGTCTACCCGAGATCGTCACCCGCTACGACGGCGAGGTGGACGGCGTCCGTTACGACCTGCTGGGCGTGGCACTCCTGCCCGTTGTCCAGGACCAACAAAAACAGATCGACAAGCTCACCGCGGCTGTCCGCGCTCTCGGAGGAGATATTTGAATGGCACGCAGGACCTGGGCCAACGGAATCATCGGAAACACCCCGCTGAACGCAGCCAGACTCAACGATCTGGAAGAGGACTTGGAAGCCGCGCTCATGCAGCTCGCGCGCTCGCCGGAAGCACTCTTCAGCGGCTCAGTGGTCGTGAACGGCGACGGCGCCCCAACCTCAGCCAACGTCGTCTGGCCAGACGGCTCCACCGGCGTTTACTCCGGCACGGCCTCCGTGGCGTGGCCGGGCGCAGTGAACTCCTACACCATCACCAAGACCGGCATCCCGGTACTGAAATTTACCCAGCCCATGGTCACCCGCAACGAGGCTGGCGACATCACCACCCGCCCAGCTATCACAGTCACCGAGGAGTAGCACGTGACCACCGTCCATATCTCCCTGGTCAACCCGCAACCGGACGGCTCTACAACGCCGGCCCGGGCAATCCACAGGTTCACCCCCACAAAGCGCCGGTCCCTGACAGAAGCGCCAGGCACCATCGTTCTGCCCACACCCTTCGAGGTGGCGCTCTCCGATGGAACGGCCGACGTCGAACTGGAATCAAACGGGCCGGATTGGGCGTGGCGCGTCGATGAGCTTGTGCCAGGAGCCGCAACCCGCACCACCTACGTGGCCGTCCCCGACGTTGCCGAGGTGGACTATCCGGAACTCGTGCAACTCGACCCGTCCACACTCGACCCAGCACCCATCCTGCAACCCGCCTGGATCGCAGCGCAGAACCTCGCGCTCGCCGCGACGCCTGAGCTGCTCATGGTGGGTGCGATTACTCGAGATGTGGACGGGGCACCGATGGCCGCTGCGGTCTTGTGGCCTGACGGGACTGCCGGTACCTACGCCGGCACGCCTTCTGAGGATTTCCCGGGTGTGGTCGATGCGTACAGCGTCACGCACGGGACGATCACCTACACCCAGCCCTTGGTCACCCGGAACGCTTCGGGAGAGATCACGGCAAAACCACCCATCACCCTTACCTGAGGAGCAGCCCTATGGGAATCCTGGACTTCAAGCGCGTGCCCGATAAGGCACTTCCGGAACGCCTTTCCGATGAGGCGCTTAATGCCACTTTTGGCCCTGCCGCGGAGGCCATGAAGCAGGCGTTTGCGCCAGTTCCTGGCCCGGCAACGGCGGCAGCAGGCACCCACCGTTACTTGTCACTGGAAGCGGAAGACCTCCGCGACTTGAGCGAGCTGTGGGTGGGTGACTCCATCGGTAACGAGCAGGTAGAGCACATCTTTCTTCTGCTCCAGGCGCGGGCCGCGCTCAACCCGACACGCAGCTACATCTACCACCTGATCGACTCCAGCACGGGAATGACGTGGCTGGCGCCGGTCACGATCCAGACTGGCACTGGAACTGGCGACGGCGGACAGCCGTTCGAGACTCACATCTGGAACTTCAGCGTCTCGGGGATGAACAGCTCTTACGCCTTGGGTGCCCGGTACCCCGCACTTATTGCCACCAACCCTGACATCATCGTCCTCTTGCATGGCAAAAACGAGGGTCAGACCTCTGGTGGCATCGGCGAGGACCATTGGCGCGGACAGTACCTGTCATTCACTGAGACCATCGTGCAGGACTTGCCTTACGCAGATCTTGTCTGCGTCCTCCAGATCCCGAACCGGGATGACAAGGAGATGGCGAAAAAGAACCGCGTCTACGCCCAGATCGCGGCGCTTCGGGGATATGGCGTCATTGATCTGCACCGGCTATTCCTCTCTGCCATCAGCAGTGCGGGTGGGACGCTCAACCAATACATGAAGGCTGACGGCATTCACCCCACAACGTCGGCTGACGCGCCTTCGCCGAACGGCTCTGCGCTTATGGCTCAGCTTGAGCTTCCGTTCTGGACTCACAGCGAGGAAACCGGCGCGGTACGGGCGCATCAGATCAGCTCCTTGGACGCGACGGCAGACCAGTTGCTGCCCAACGGTGACTTTTCAGCCTGGGCTGGCTCAGTCCCAGATGGGTGGGAGGTGATCAATGCCACGACCACGAAGGACACTCGCGCTGGCTACTTCGAGAAGGTCACGGATACCGGCTACGGGTGCCGGGTCCAAGCGGCATCAGCCGCGTCATCATCCATCAGGGTCAGCTTTGATGCTGAGTTCCGTGCGAAGTGGGCAGGCAAGCCAATCACGGCAGTAGTCCGCGTCCGGGCGGATACCAAGACTCCCACTGATTCTGTCTCCCAAGCCCGCATCGGCTGGTCTGACGGTATCCAGACGCTGAACTCTGGCAACTACGCCCAGGCGCGTGACGCCTTCCACTACCGTGTGTTGACCTTCACTCCTGACCCGGCGGCCATGTACCTCCGCCTGACGATCTACGCTGACAGCGCAGCCAACGCTTCTGCTGACATCACAGTTGCTCGGGTGTGGTTGGTCCCGGGGGTACTGCCTAGGCGGGGCAGCATGGGCCAGCAGGGTAACCAAGGGGCGCCGGGCGATCCCAGCCTGACACAGATCGACTTCTGCTCCACTGTTGGCAGCAACCCTGTGGTTGCTGCTCTGGCTCTGGGCACCTCGGCTGTCATAGGGGTGGCCAATGCCGGCATCGTCATGCCGGTCAAGCCCCACAGGGACATTGACCTCTCGGTTCTGGAGTGGAACGTTGGCTCCGTGTCCGCTGGAAATTATGACATCGGAATTCTGGATTCAGCTGGCGTCCGGTTGTGGTCCAAGGGATCAACGCCTTGGCCCGCCGTTGGCGCCATCGTCACTGAGACGGTGTCACCCATCGTTACCCTCACAGCTGGCGAGACGTATTACATCCTCCTGGTGGCCGACAATACGACCGCCACATACAAAGGGCTCAACACGTCCACAAACATGCTCAAGCTCGTGACTGGTCTGCCGCACTCTCGTGTTGCTGGAAGCGTGTTCCCAATCCCGGCCAACGTCACCCTTGGCTCGACAGTGACCGGGAAGCTGCCTGTGGTGATACTGCGGGAGGCCTAGTGGCTAGGCGTTGTCCAGCAGGTACCGCTGGACAACGCCGGCCCATATCGTGGAACCTGCGTCATTCACGTGGAGCAGGTCAATGTACAGGGACTCGAAATTAGGCGTCCTGTTGATTGCTTCGAAAACGCTGACGCTGGGGTATCCCCAAGTGCGGGACCAAGTCATCATGGTGCTCACGGTCATCCGTTGACGCTCGAAGCGCACCCCTGTCGCCGGGTTCTGTCCGACAATTAAGACTTGAGCGTTGGGCCATTTCCCCTTTATTGCTCGAGTGAACTTCTCCATGTCGGGAGAGACATTGGCAGGAAGCTGGTTGTGCCCGATTGATACGACGATGAGCGACGGATCTTCAGGGAAGAGCCCCTCGAACCGAGTCGTGATTGCCTCTGCTGTGGCGCCGGGGATGCCCACGTTGTATATCTCGACAGGCTGAGTTTCTGGCCCGTACACGCGCTTTTCTGCGTACCTGCTTGCCTGCGGGTTGTAGTTAGAGAACTCGACCCTTCGGTTTGCCTCGGTAGCTAGTCCTTGAGACATCTTTCCAACCCACTCGTCGGGACCGTTCCCAGTTGAGTCGCCCAAGACCCCGACCACGAAGCGCCCGTTTGGGTTCTTGAGAGCATCACTGACTCCCTTGAGTTTGGGCAGGGCGACATCCGTTGGCGCTGATATAGGTGCGGGAGTGAACGCGGCCGCTTCGGCGCGGTTAGCAGCCGCTGCCGACTGAGTCTCAGAGGCTTTGATGGCGATAAATGAACCCGCCCCAGCGAGGACCACAGCAGTCGCAGATGCTGCAGCAATTAGCTTCGCTCGCTTGTGTCGGTGAAAGCCAAAGCCCATGAGTGCGTCCCCCAAGATGAAGTTACAAGTTTGCGCCAATTCTAAGGCCGATGGAAGGCAACATAAGACCGGTTACCTTCCCCTGCGTCACAGATCCCCACCCTGCCGCTTTGGGGGTGGGGATCTTTTGTCGTACCCAGAGGCGCATTATGAGTGCATGAATGGGTATGACGCGGAAAAGTTCGAAGCGGATGCGCTGGCTGGCGACTGGAGGGCCGCCGTTGTCGTCCTTTCCAGATCGAACCTGCGACCAGAAGTTTTGTCGGCGCTTATGACAGAGGACGCACATCTGGAAGTGGTGCTGAGTGTCATCGGTCGCCAAGACGTGACTCCAGAACGTTTAGCCTGGGCGGCGACGTTCGACAATGCGCAAGTCCTCGGTCGAGTGGTTTCGAACCCAAAGACGCCAACGCCGTTAATCAGGGAGATTCGAGATCGGGCAGACGGTAGGGAGGCCGACATTTGGGTGCACCTGAGTGAGTACGCGGACAGAGTCCTGTCCCGGATCGACCGCGAGTCAGGTCTTCACGGCGGCCGCTGAAACCGGTCAGGCTAGCGGAGTAGACGACTGGCAGTCCGCACCATGGATCGACGTCTTGTCTTGAGCTGGGCGACGGTAGTGGGGCGGTAAGCAACGGCGGCCTCTGTCTGGATGAGTCGGTTCACCACTTGCCAGTACCTTGTCGGACTCATGCCGAAGCGTTCCATAGCAGCCGAGTCTAGAGAGCCTGCGCGCTTGAAGTGTTCGCCGGCCAAATCGAGTATGGCCTTCTGTTGGTCGGTGAGCATTGAGAGAGCTTATGACTTGGCACTGACAGTGACGGGTAGGCTCCTAAGATGGTCACCTCTTCCACCCGGCTGTCAACGGGTCCGTGTCAGTTGCCGCCAGAAGCCCAGCCCTACATCGCGGCCGCAGGCAGAGTCCTTGCCGAGGCGACGGCTCGCATGAACATGATGAGTGCTCGTGAGATTGCTGAGGCAGCCTTCACTCCTGGCGGGCCATCACTGGACCAGCTAGAGCGACTCGCGGAGGCAAGGTTTCGCGGGGAGTCAGCCCGGGGGATTGAGGGCCTATTTGAGGGCCTATCTTCCAGCTGACCCGTTCCCATCGGGTCCGCTATGGAGTGTAAAAACCCCTAGTTTCCGGGGTTTTGGATTACCCGTTCTGACCTGATTTCTTGCCTGACCAGACTTTTAATCCGTGGGTCGTGGGTTCGATCCCCACAGGGCCCACCCTCCAAGACAGGCCGGAGACGTTGAGTCTCCGGCCTGTTTTTTTGTTTCCCTCGCCCCACGAATCCTGCTTTGGTACGAATCTCCCGCCGCACAACGGCGGGGTGAGCAAACAAGGGTGAGTGGGGGTGTGCTGAAAGTCAGAGTTCCGCACGCCGGGCAATGATGGCGGCATGTGGGCGGGCTCCGGGGTTGACGCGGGAGTGGGTGCTGACAACTTTGAACCCGGCCGTCCGAAGCCGAGCCGACAGCTCCTCCACAGGCCAGAAGTAAGCCGGAGTCACCGCATGAGGGAAAACCTCAAGGGCGGGACCTTCGAAGAAACCGAGCAGAAGGCTCCCGCCGGGCTTGATGCACCGGGAGAACTCGTCCAGAACCGCATCCATGGCATCAGAGGGAGTGTGAATCACCGAGTACCAGGCGAGGATCCCTGCTAGTGACCGATCCGCCGTCGGCAACCTTTCCATTGATCCGACAGAGAATTGAGCGTCCGGGTAATGCTGCCTGGCAGTTTTGATGAACGCCTTGACCAAGTCCACGCCCTCGACGGACACTCCGGCGGAGTGCAGGAAGTCCGTCCAGTGTCCGGGTCCGCAGCCGGCGTCGATGACCTTGCCGGAAAGGCCCCGTGCCCACGCGAGAATCAGCTGCTGATCGGCCGGATGCGTGCAGCTGATCGACCCGAACAGCGAGGTGTACTCGGCTGCGCGGGCGGAATAGGCGGCTGTAACGTTCCCGGATGACATGCGGCTCAGCCTAACGTGGCATCCAGACCCGCACTCATCTGAATCTCCCGCCGCACAACGGTGTGCCCGGCAAACAAGAGCGGGCTTGGGAGAGTCGGGGGAAGAAAACCCTTGACTCGCACCCCTCAGCACAGTCAGCATAGTTTCTATAACGTTGTAGAAACCGGCAAAAGCAGCAACCCAGCAGATAAGGACTCACCCTTTGGGAAATCAAGAGAACCCCACGGCCAAAATCACCCTTGACCCCGCGTTCGTGGTCGGCCCCGTCAGGAGGAAGACGTTCGGCGCTTTCGTGGAGCACCTGGGCCGTTGCGTCTACACGGGCATCTTCGAGCCCGAGCACCCCAAGGCCGATGACGACGGGTTCCGCACCGACGTCCTGGAGCTCACCAAGGAACTGGGCGTCTCCACGGTCCGGTATCCGGGCGGCAACTTCGTGTCGGGCTATCGCTGGGAAGACGGAGTTGGGCCCAAGGAAGACCGTCCCACCCGGCTCGACCTCGCCTGGCATTCCAGCGACCCGAACTTGGTGGGCGTGGACGAATTCGCCAAGTGGTCCGAGAAGGCCGGCGTCGAGCCCATGATGGCCGTCAACCTGGGCACTCGAGGAACCCAGGAAGCTTTGGATCTGCTGGAATATTCCAACATCAAGGGTGGAACGGCCCTGTCCGAACAGCGCAAGGCGAATGGCGCCGTCGAGCCCCACAACATCAAAATGTGGTGCCTCGGAAACGAAATGGACGGCTTCTGGCAGATCGGCCATAAGAAGGCGGGCGAGTACGCGCGGGTTGCCGCCGAAACGGCGCGGGCGATGCGCATGGTCAACCCGGATCTTGAACTGGTTGCCTGCGGAAGTTCGGCACCCACCATGCCGACGTTTGGTGAATGGGAGCGTGTGGTCCTCAGCGAGACCTATGAACTGGTGGACCTGATCTCGGCGCACCAGTACTTCGAGGACTTCGGAGACCTGCAGGAGCATCTCTCCGCCGGCCACCGCATGGAAGCCTTTATCAAGGACCTCGTGTCTCATATCGACCATGTAAAGTCGGCCACCAAGTCCGAGAAGCAGGTCAACATTTCCTTCGATGAATGGAATGTCTGGCACATGTCCCGCGACGAGTCCAAGGCCCCCACCGGGGACAACTGGCCTGTCGCGCCCGTGCTGCTCGAGGACCGCTACACGGTGGCGGACGCCGTGGTGGTGGGCGACCTCCTCATCACGCTGGTGCGCAACACGGACCGCGTCCACTCCGCGAGCCTCGCGCAGCTGGTCAACGTGATCGCGCCGATCATGACTGAGCCAGGCGGCCGCGCTTGGAAGCAGACCACCTTCCACCCGTTCGCGCTCACCTCGCAGCACGCCTCGGGCACGGTACTGAATCTCGCCGTCGAATCCCCACGGCTTTCCATCGAAAAGACGTCCGGATTCACGTCGCTGTCAGCTGTGGCAACCTACGATGCCGAAGCCAACGAGGCCGTGGTGTTCGCTGTGAACCGCTCTGCCGCCGAAGCGCTGACGTTGGATGCCGCCGTCGGAAGCCTGAACCCCGCGAGGATCATCGAGGCTGTCACCTACACGAACAAGGACCCGTACTGGCAGGCGACGGCTGACGATTCGACCTCGGTCCTGCCGTCCGAAAACGTCAGTGTAAAGCTCGACGGCGGCCGCCTCACCGCAGAGCTTCCGGCCGTGAGCTGGAGCATGATCCGCCTGGCCCTCAACTCCTAGGCAATAGCCTGCGAGCCGTCCCTGAAGATCGGGTACGCCGAAATGGGCGTGACCGTGGCAGTCGGGGTGGGCTCCGGTGCCTGCGTTGCAGGCGCCGGGGCCGGCTCGTCGCCAGTCACGATTTCCATTGACTCCATGTCCAGCAGGCGGCGGCTGCCGGTTTCGTCCTGGAGCCAAAAAAGGTCGGTGCCGGCCACTGTTTTCACTACGGTTCCCCGATGATAAAGGCGGCCGTTGTGCCACGCCTCGATGAACTCGCCCGGCTTCAGCGCGTGTGGTTCATCCTGGCCTCCGGGCAACGTGCCGAACGCCTGCGCCAGGCTTGCCTGCGTCTTCAGTGCCTGGAAAAGATCCCTGTTTACAATGCTCATGTCTGCACCCCTCAGCTGGCTGCGCGTCTTCTATAGGACCAGCTTTGCGCAAGTTTGTTGCGGGCGCGTTGCAGGAAAATGTGCGGTGTGTGTCGGGTGGAGGGCTGTGATGGGATGTACTCAACCGACAAAAGAAGGGCGTCCATGCCCAGCGCAGTAAGCCTGATTCGCTCCAATAAGCTCAGTCCGTCGCCCAAACCGGAGGTAGTGCGTGCTGCCTTCGGAGATCGTGACGTCCCCAGCACCGTGATGGACCCCGTTTGAACGGCCTCATCTGCAACGATGTATGACAACGTACAGAAGGAGCACCTGCATGGCGGTCACCATGAACGACGTCGCACGCGCGGCGGGGGTCTCGTTGAAGACGGTCTCCAACGTCATCAACAACTACGAGTTCATCCGGCCCGCCACCAAACAACGCGTCCTCGATGCGATCGACGAGCTCGGCTACGAAACCAACCTGACGGCCCGCAGCCTCCGATCCGGTAAGACCAGCATGCTCGGATTGGTCCTCGCCGACCTCTCCATCCCGTACTACGCCGAGCTCGCATCGGACATCATGAAGGCGGCGTGGGCCCGCGGTTACCGTGTTCTGGTGGAGCAGTCCGGCAACGAGCCAGAGCACGAGAAAGCTGCGCTTCAAGGACAGTTCCGCAGCCTCACGGACGGCCTCCTCTTCATCCCGCTAGCGCTCGACGCCGAACAGATCATCTCCGCTGCCGGCAGGAAACCGCTGGTCCTCCTGGGTGAATTCGTACAGGACCCGCGGCTGGACATGGTCCTCATCCAAAACCAGGAAGCTGCCGCCGCGGTTACCACGCACTTGCTGGCGGGTGGCCGCCGTCGTATAGCAGTCCTGGGAGCGCACGACGGCGACGAAGCCGGCAGCAACGGCCTTCGCCTCCGCGGGTACCGGGCTGCGCTCGCTGCCGCAGGTGTGGAGCATGACCCGGCGTTGGTGGTCCCCTGCGATTGGCGTCGCGACGCCGGGGCGGACGCCACCGCGAGGTTGTTGGACAGCGGTGTGGAATTCGACGCGGTCTTCGGGCTCAACGACGTCCTCGCCTTGGGGGCGCTGCACGAACTCCTGGTGCGCGGCAGGAAGATTCCGGAGGAGATAGCAGTAGCCGGCTTCGATGACATTGATGAGTCCCGGTTCGCGTCGCCGTCGTTGACCACTGTGGCGCCGGGACGGACGGAAATTGCGGAGCGCGCTGTCGAACTCCTCATCCAGCGAATTGAAAGCAAGGACGCCGCGCATACTGTCCAGCAACCGACGGCGGCGTTCGAAATGCGCATCAGGCAGTCAGCGCCGTAGGGGTTTGGCTTCGGGGCGCCAGGGTCCCGGCCGTTAGTGTTTAAGGAATGAACGTGATTCCCCCTGAAGTCATCACCCCTGCCGTCCTGATCGACGTCGATGTCCTGGACCGGAACATCGAGCGGATGGCATCGAGTGTGCTCGGGCGTGGGCTGGGACTTCGTCCGCACGTGAAGACGCACAAAACGCTGGAGATCGCGCGTAAGCAGCTCGCGGCGGGAGCCGTCGGTATAACTGTCGCCACGATCGGCGAGGCCGAGGTCTTCGCGGCGGACGGCGTGAAGGACATTTTCATCGCCTACCCGCTCTGGGTTGAAGCGCCGCACGCGGAACGCCTACGCGCCTTGGCGGCTCAGTGCCGCCTCGCTGTCGGCGTGGATTCAGCGGAAAGTGCGACGGCGATGGGCGGCCAACTGGGCGCGGATGCCGGAAGCATTGAGGTACTCATCGAAGTGGACAGCGGGCATCACCGGAGCGGCGTACTGCCGGACGAAGTGGTGGATGTTGCCCGCGCTGCCGTCGCTGCCGGGTTGACTGTGTCGGGAGTTTTTACGTTCCCTGGGCACAGCTACAAGCCCGGCATGCCGACTGGCGCGGCGAGCAACGAGAACGAATCGTTGGCGCAGGCCGCTGAGGCTTTGACGCAGGCCGGCTTTGATGTGAAGACCATCAGCGGGGGATCCACACCTACTGCCCTGATCTCCGGTGACACCGCGGCAACCGAACTGCGTCCCGGAGTCTACGTGTTCGGCGATGCCCAGCAGTTGGAACTCGAACGTTGCGGCTGGGAGGACATTGCACTGACCGTTGCCGCCACCGTGGTCAGCAGGCACGAAGCCCGCGATGGGAACGTGCGCCGCGTTGTGGTGGATGCCGGCAGCAAGATCCTAGGCAGTGACCGCCCGGACTGGGCCACCGGATACGGGCGGCTTCCCGAATTCCCCGAAGCCAAGGTGACCGCACTGTCCGAGCACCATGCCACGGTTGTGTGGCCGGATTCTTCGGACTTGCCGCCCTTGGGCACGCGGCTCCGGGTCATCCCCAACCATGTGTGCCTCACCATGAACCTCGTGGATGCGGTCACGGTTGTCCGCGCCGGGGCCGTGGTGGAGCAGTGGGCTGTTGCAGCCCGCGGCCGGAACTACTAAGCCGGGCCAGCGCTCGCGGAACTGGCGCGAATAAGCTTTACCCCTTATGGGTCCTGTGACAGAGTGTCATCAAACAGCCTTTTGGTCCGTTTAGCGTGATGACTGGAGTCAACTATGACCGCCTTATCCGAGGAGCTCAAAAGCCATACAGCCTCCGCTCACGAGCATGCCGAGCAGGCTGGATTTGTCACTGAATTGCTGGCCGGCCGGATGGAGGCTAGCCAAGTAGCAGCCATGCTGCTGCAGAACTACGTCATCTACCGGGCTTTGGAATCGGCGTTGGAAGTCAACCCGGACCCTCGTCTCGCACCCTTCGCTGACCCGGCGCTCATGCGGGGCCCGGCACTGCAAAAGGACTTGGCGGTGCACTTCGGAGATGACTGGGAGCGGAAGCTCGGCGCTGGCCAACTGCATGTGACGCTCGGCGCCCAGACGTACGCCGATGAACTCGGCGCACTCGGTCCGGGCTCGGCCACGTATCTTATGGCACACCACTACGTCCGCTATCTGGGTGATCTTTCGGGTGGGCAGATCATTTCCGCTCTTGTTCAGCGGCACTACGGCGTCAACCCCGAAGGGCTCAACTTTTACGCCTTTGACAGCATTGGGAAAATTAAGCCGTACAAGGACTCATACCGCTGTCACCTGGACGAGGCCGATTTCTCGGACACCGAGAAGCAGGAAATCCTTCACCATGCCGAAGTGGCCTTCGAAACCAACCGGCAGGTCTTTGTGGACCTGATGGACCAGTACCTGCAGCTAAGCCACGGCTGACACACTCTGGAACAGGGTGTGGAACTCCCTGTTGTGGTAAACCAGTGGAGCTGAAGCTGACGGGTTGGACCTGATGTCCAAAACCCTCGCGGCCAGCAGCACCGAGCCGCCCATCGGTGCGCGGTGGATGATTTCGCACCGCAATGCCCAAATGGCCTCCTTGAGCAGGGGCTCTCCCGTGGGCAGTACCTCCCAGTCCATGGCGTCCGTGAAGCGCGGGGCTGCTGGGTCTGCAAAGGTCCGGACGAGCTCCACCTGATCGGCGCCGACCAGATGGACCACGATTGTCTGTGCGGCTGCAATGTGAGAAGCCGAGCGGCCGCCGGTTACAGAGAATGCCAGCGTTGGTGGATTAACTGCCACGGAAGCCACTGAGGATGCCGTCAGCCCCACCGCTCCCTCCGGTCCCGCTGCCGTGACAATCGAGACTCCTGCCGGATGAGCGCGAAACGCGGCCCTGAAAAGCTCGCCGACTGGTTCGGATGGCAGGGGCTTGGGGTGGGTCATTCATACACCTTCGTGGGACTTGAACTGTGCTTGGGATAGCGCCTCGTGCAGGCACACACCTGATTGATGCTAGGACCTCAACTTTAGTTGAGGTCAATTCCGGAGAAACCGACCCTCGACTGAGACGATTTGGAAACGTAGCCGAAACTTCTGCTCCCTACGCTGGTCACAATCTGTCCAGGTGCCCGGCGTCCAAGGAGTAACCATGCATCTTTTGCCCCGTGAGCAGGAGAAACTCATGATCGTGGTGGCCGCCGACCTTGCGCGGCGGCGCCAAGGGCGAGGGCTCAAACTGAACTACCCGGAAGCCGTGGCGATCATCAGTTACGAACTCATCGAAGGGGCCCGTGACGGCCGAACAGTTGCCCAACTCATGAGCTACGGAACCACCGTGCTCCGCCGCGAAGACGTTATGGAAGGCGTGCCGGAAATGATCCACGACGTCCAGATCGAAGCCACCTTCCCTGACGGCACCAAGCTCGTCACCGTCCATAACCCCATCCGTTAGGAGCCCCCATGATCCCCGGTGAATACAGGCTCCAACCCGGTTCCATTGCGTGCAACGGCGGCCGTACGGCGATCGCCGTCGAGGTTGTGAACCGCGGCGACCGGCCCGTGCAGGTCGGTTCGCACTATCACTTTGCTGAGGCGAACAGCGCCCTGGAGTTCGACCGCGAAGCCGCTTACGGCCGCCGTCTGGACATTCCCGCGGGCACAGCCGCCCGTTTCGAGCCGGGCGACCGAAAGACCGTCCAACTGATTGAACTCGCCGGGACGCGCGAGGTGCACGGGCTCAGCAACGCAATCAACGGAAAGCTCGACGGCGGCACGCGCCTGAGCGGGACTGCTTCGCTGAGCGGGACTGCTCCAGAAGGAGACACCAAGTGAGCTTCGAGATTCCCCGCAAACAGTATGCCGAGCTGTACGGTCCGACGACGGGTGATGCCATCCGTTTGGCCGACACCGAACTGTTCCTCGAAATCGAGAAGGACCACACCGTCTACGGCGAAGAAGTAGTGTTCGGCGGAGGTAAGGTCATACGCGACGGCATGGGCCAGAACGGCCAACTGACCCGATCCGAGGACATTCCGGACACGGTCATCACCAACGTGATCGTGCTCGATTACAGCGGCATTTACAAAGCCGACGTTGCCCTGAAAGACGGGCATATCTTTAGGATCGGTAAGGCCGGCAACCCGCAGATCACCGACGGCGTGGACATCGTGATCGGCGCCAGTACAGAGATCATCGCCGGCGAACGGAAAATCCTCACCGCCGGCGGCATCGACACCCACATCCACTTCATCTCCCCTGAGCAGGTCCCCGCGGCACTGTGCAACGGCATCACCACCATGGTGGGCGGCGGCACCGGCCCGGCCGAAGGAACCAAAGCCACCACCATCACACCCGGCGCCTGGCACATCTCCCGGATGCTGCAAGCCGCCGAAGGGCTCCCCGTCAACATCGGCCTCTTCGGGAAAGGCCACGCATCCGCCGTCGAGCCCCTCGCAGAGCAGATCCGCGCCGGTGCCGTCGGGCTGAAAGTCCATGAAGACTGGGGGTCCACCACCTCATCCATCGACATGTCGCTGCGGGTGGCCGACGAATACGACGTCCAGGTTGCCATCCACACAGACACCCTCAACGAGTGCGGCTTCGTGGAAGACACCATCCGGGCGATCGACGGGCGCGTGATCCACACCTTCCACACCGAAGGCGCAGGCGGTGGCCACGCCCCCGACATCATCAAGATCGCCGGCCTGCCCAATGTGCTCCCCGCCTCCACCAACCCCACGCTGCCGTACACCAAAAACACCATCGAAGAGCATCTGGACATGCTCATGGTCTGCCACCACCTCAACCCGGACATCCCGGAGGACGTGGCCTTCGCCGACTCACGAATCCGCGCCGAAACCATCGCCGCGGAAGACGTCCTGCACGACCTCGGTATCTTCGCCATCACGTCCTCGGATTCCCAAGCCATGGGACGCGTAGGCGAAGTGGTGACCCGCACTTGGCAGGTAGCCGACGCCATGAAGCGACAACGCGGGGTCCTGAAGGACCCATCCGGGACGGCACACGGTTCCGCCGAATCCGACAACTTCCGGCTCAAGCGCTACGTGGCCAAATACACCATCAACGCGGCCATTGCCCAAGGCATGGCCGACGTCATCGGCTCCGTGGAGGAGGGCAAATTCGCGGACCTCGTCCTCTGGGACCCCGCGTTCTTCGGCGTGAAACCCGAACTCGTCATCAAAGGCGGACAAATCGCTTACGCACTCATGGGCGACGCCAACGCCTCCATCCCCACCCCCCAACCACGGACCATGCGGCCCATGTTCGCCACGTACGGCAAGGCCCTCCAGAAGACGTCCATCACGTTCCTGTCCCAAGCCGCCATCGACGCCGGAGTGCCCGCCCAGCTCGGCCTCGAACGCATCATCAAACCCGTCACCGGCATCCGCAACCTCACCAAAGCCGACCTCAAATACAACGGCGAAACCCCGGACATCGCCGTCGACCCCGAATCCTACAAAGTGAGCGTCGACGGCGTCGAAGTCACCTCCCAGCCCTCCGACGTGCTGCCCATGGCCCAGCGCTACTTCCTCTTCTAGGAGCTTCCATGATCATCGAAAAAATCCTGGGCAACCTCCACGAACAGCCCAACCACTATGCAGGCCGACACAAAGAAAAAGTGGTCCTGCCCAGCGCCCTGCTGGTCAAACGCATCCAACGCGTCACCACCGACCACGGCAAAGAACTCGGCATCCGCCTCCCCACCGGAACCGGCGACCTCCGCGACGGCGACATCCTCGCCGTCGACGACCACAACATCATCGTCGTGTCCGTGCTGCCCACCGACGTCCTGGTGATCGCGCCGCGCAGCATCCACGAAATGGGGGTCGTGGCTCACTCGCTCGGCAACCGGCACCTGCAGGCACAGTTCTTCGACGCTTCATCCGAGTACGGCGCGGAGGTCATGGTTTGTCAGTATGACCACACGGTCGAAGACTATCTGAAGAGCGTCGGTGTCCCCTACGACAGGCAAGAACGGGTCATGCCGGTTGCCTTCCGCCATGCCGAGCATTCGCACTAGGCGAATCCCGGTGCTGGCTTTCGGGGTTGGCAAGCCTGCGGCGGGTGATAGGGGCCGTGCCCGCTTCGCGATGCCCACCACACCGCGGCCCCTATCACCCGCCTCTGCTTGTCGAGCCCAGTTCCAGCGCGGTGCGCTTTGAGCGCTGGATATCAGCTGGCGCTGCAGCAACTGACCGACTCTGCGTTGCCTACGGGGGCGTTTGCTCATTCTTTGGGGTTTGAGAGCTATATCGAGCGTGAGTTGGTCCGGGATGAGGTCACTTTTGGGAAGTGGTTGGGTGTTTTTGTGGGGCAGCAGCTGACTTATTCCGATGGGTTGGCTTTGCGGTTCTTGTTTGAGGGGGTGGATGTGGGCTTGCTCGATGGGGTGTTGTCTGCGCAGTTGTTGGCTCGGGAGGTTCGGGAAGCCTCTTTGAAGATGGGTGGGCGGTTGTTGGAGATTGGCGGGGAGGTGTTTCCTTCGGGGGAGTTGGAGGCGTATCGGGGGCTTGTTCGGGAGGGGTTGGCTTCGGGGCATCAGCCCTTGGCTTTTGGGGTGATTGCGCGGTCCTTGGGGGTTCCTTTTGAAGCGGCGCTCTCTGCCTATTTGTTTGCCACCGTTACTTCGCTGACCCAAAACGCGGTGCGGGCCATACCGCTTGGGCAGAACGCCGGACAGCGCGTACTTCGGCAAGCGCACGACGTCGTCGCTACCGCCGTCGATGATGTAGCACAGCTGTGCTGGGACGACTTCGGGGCCGTCAGCCCCGGCCTTGAAATTTCACAAATGCGGCACGAACGGCAACGCGCGCGCATGTTCATGAGCTAGCTAGCGTAAAGGACAGAAAACATGACCGAACCCATCAAAATCGGCGTTGGCGGACCCGTCGGAGCAGGCAAAACCCAGCTCGTGGAACGCATCACCCGGCACATGAGCGGCGACATCTCCATGGCCGCCATCACCAACGACATCTACACCATCGAAGACGCCAAAATCCTCGCCGCCAACGGAATCCTCCCCGAAGACCGCATCATCGGCGTCGAAACCGGCGGCTGCCCCCACACCGCCATCCGCGAAGACACCTCAATGAACACCGCGGCCATCGAAGAACTCAAAGCCAGGCACCCCGACCTCCAAGTCATCTTCGTCGAATCCGGCGGCGACAACCTCTCCGCCACCTTCAGCCCCGAACTCGTCGACTTTTCCATCTACATCATCGACGTCGCCCAAGGCGAAAAAATCCCCCGCAAAGCCGGCCAAGGCATGATCAAATCCGACCTGTTCATCATCAACAAAACAGACCTGGCACCCCACGTCGGAGCGGACCTCGCAGTCATGGAGAGGGACTCCAAGGAGTTCCGCGGCAACAAGCCGTTTTGCTTCACGAACCTCAAAACCGACGAAGGGTTGGACGCCGTCCTCAACTGGATCCGGCGCGATGTCCTGATGCTCGACTTGGCATCGTGAGGGCGTCTTCCAGTGCCGAAGCGGTGAGCGGAAGTGCGGCCGCTTCGCCGGGGATAAGGGGCCGTGCCCGTCCCCAGCCGCTCCCAACTCTCGCAAGCTCGAGTCGGGGCCCTCGCGGCAGTGGGCCCCTCGCGTGGCCCGCCACGCCGCGGCCCCTTATCCCCGGCTACGCAGCCTCGGCTCTCGGTCACCTTGAGACAGTGGGCATCACACGATGACCGCCACTTTGGGGAACGTAGAGCCCCACGCTGGGTTGGCTTTTAGGGAGGGGGTGCGGGGGCGGTTGGAGTTGGGCATTAGTGTGCGGGGCGGGCGGTCAGTTGCTTCGCGGCAGTTTCATGAGGGCGTGTTGAGGGTGTTGCGGCCGCACTATTTGGATGAGTCCGGGCAGGTTTGTTATGTCATGGTCAATCCGGGCGGGGCCTATCTTGGGTCGGATCTGTTTGTTGTTGACGTGGAGGTCGAGGCCGGGGCGGATCTGTTGCTGACCACTCAGTCGGCCACCAAGGTGTATCGGACTCCGGGGTCGTTCGCTGAGCAGCGGATGACTGTGCGGCTGGGGGAAGGCTCGCGATTGGAGCTGATGCCCGATCAGTTGATTGCGTATCGGCAAGCGAGCTATCGGCAGAATTCGCACATCAGTCTCCATCCGACGTCGAGCCTTGTCATGGCCGAGGTCATCACGCCGGGATGGTCCCCGGATGGCGGGGCGTTCAGGTACGAAGAGGTGCGGCTGCGCAACGAGATCCGGGTGGAGACCGGTGATGGGTCCAAGTTGTTGGCGCTGGACAATCTGCTGATCCGGCCACCCTGCAACGATGTGACCGGGATGGGGTTCATGGAGGGCTTCAGCCATTTGGGGTCGTTGGTGGTGGTGGATCCGAGGGTGGACCAGAGGCTTGCTGATGAGCTGGACCAAATAGTCCGTGGATTTGACGCTCATACGGGGGTGTCCTTGACTGCGACTATTGCCGGGACTGCCGGGATTGTGCTGCGATCGTTGTCCAACAGCACTGAGGAACTCAACAATTTGCTGGGTGCTTGCACCGGCGTCCTGCGGGAACGTTGGTACGGGCAGGCGCCCTTGAACCTGAGGAAGTATTAATGACTGCGCTGACCGAGTTCGCCACCATGTACCGGGAGCGGGAGACGTTGTCCTTGCGTACCCGGCTGTTGTTCACGTTCGGCGCCGTCGCCGCTTTGCACCTTGCCGCCGTCGTGCTGTTGCTTGTTGGGTCAGCGGGTGGCGCGCAGCCGTTGGCGCTGGGGCTGCTGATCACCGCCTACGTGGCCGGAATCAAGCACAGTTACGACTGGGACCACATCGCTGCAATCGACAATTCCACGCGAAAATTCGTGGCACAACACAAGGATCCTGTGAGTGTGGGGTTCGCGTTCAGCTTGGGCCACAGCTCCGTGGTGATCCTGGCCGGGCTGCTGGTGGTTGCGGGTGCGACACTGATCGGGCAGTTCATGGAGGACGGGACCACTGGAAACAAGGTGTTGGGCCTGATCGGCAGTGGTGTTTCCGGGCTGTTCCTGCTGGCTATGGGCTTGTTCAACGGCTCGGCGTTCTTTCGCGCCACGAGCGTCTACCGTCAGGTGCGGCGCGGAAGCGAGGCACGTCCCGAAGACCTTGAAGCGAAAGGCTTCGTAGCCCGGTTGCTCGCCAAACCGCTGTCCAAGGTGGAGCGGCCACGGAACATCTACGTGATCGGTTTCCTGTTCGGGCTCGGGTTCGACACCGCCACCACCATCGGGCTGCTGGTCATCACCACGACGGCGTCACTCGCCGGGGTCTCGCCGCTTGCCTTGATGGCCCTTCCGCTCGCGTTCACCGCCGCCATGACCCTGTGCGATTCCGTCAACGGCGTGGCCATGATGAAGATGTATAAATCGGCCATCCACAACCCGAGACGGAAGCTCGGATTCAACGCCGTGATTACCGGCATCTCAGCGGTCTCGGCGCTGTTCATCGCAGTGATCACCCTGGGGGGATTCGTCAACGCTGCCTTTGAGTTGGAGGATCCCCTCACCACGTGGCTTGGCAGCATTGACCTTGGTGACGCCGGCTTGATCCTGGTGGGGCTGTTCGTGATTGTTTGGGCGGTGTCCGCGGTGCGTGGGCGCGTAACACGGCCAGCGACGCCCAACTGAGTCGCAGTACAGCGCGTTTAGAGCCCTCAAAACGCGCTGTACTGCGACTCACTTGGGTTAGGAAGCTGCCACCGCGTTGAAGAGCTCGTTCGTGTCCACACCGCGGTCCGGGGTGTCCAGCACGTTGGTCAGGAACACAACGCAGCGATCCTGCTCCGGGAACATCCACCACTCCGTTCCGGACCAGCCCGGGTGCCCATAAATCCCCTGCGCGAACAGATCTGACTCGTTGGCGGGCATCTGGAACCCGAGCCCGGTGTGGCGGAGCGGCTGCGGCCGGGTGGTGATGTGGGAAACCTCCCTGGTTCGGGGCCTCCGCATGGCAGCCAGCGTTGCTGGCCGAACAGCTTTTCCGGAATTCCGAAGGAGCTCAGTACCAAGATTGAGGAGATCCGTGGCCGTGCCGAACAGGCCGGCTCCGGGATGCCTGTTCTTGTACATGGCCTGGACATCAAGGCCCGCAGTGTCGGCGCCGTGGACGGTGTGCGGATTGCACTCCGTGTTAAACGTAAGGCCGTGGGCTCCCGTGTCCGCAGCCAAGGCCAGGAGCTGATCCTCGAACGGGCGTCCGTCGGTCCATTCGGCCATTGCCGCTGCGCCCTCGAAAGCGATGTTGCAGTACTGGACCAGGGAGCCGGCGTAAAAGGCTTGCCCCGCTGAGGTGAGCGCTTCGCGGAGGGGAGTGCCGTCGTCGAGCGCTGGGTCGGAAATTCCGGAACGGTGGCTGAGCAGCTGATCAAGGGTCACGGTGTCCGTGCGGCCGACGCCAAAGCCCGGCAGCGCGTCACCGAGCGAAGCTGCAAGCGCAAGTTTCCCCGACTCAACCTGTCGCATGACCGTGAGTGCGCTGATCGGCTTGGTGACCGAGAACAGCGCGAAGTGGTCGTCGGCTGTGGCGTGCCTGCCGCCGTCGGACCCGAAGGCCACAATGTCCTCAATGCCGTGGCTCGACGCGACGCCCAGAACCGATACCGGCACACGGTTGTGGTTTACCTGCTTACGGGCCCAGTCTGCAGCGGGTCCTGTTTCCACCATGGTTGTTTACGCCTTCGTTCGGGGTCTGTGCATCGAACATATCGTGCGGCGCGGCAACGCCGCAGGGACGTTGCGGGCAAAACTTCACGAAACAGAAAATCACCCCGAACAATATCGAGTGTGACATAGAGTGACAAGTCAATGACTAAAATGTCAATTACATGACTAACTCGTAGATAGAGGCCCATATTTACCGTATTCTGGGCTCGTCGTTACGCAGTGAATGGGGTGCCTGGTCTCGATGCTTCCCAGCGTGCGGCCTCGGACCGGTCTCAAACAAAGGATTCGCACCATGAAAACCCCTTCCTCACGTACAAGGGCCATTGCGGCCTTCACCGCTGGGCCTATCGCAATACTTATTGCCGGCGCAATGGTCTGGCAGGGCTCGCAAGCCGCGTTCACGGCATCCACGCGCAACTCCGGAAGTGCCTGGAGCACCGGCAACGTCACGTTGGCTGACGATGACCTCGGCGCCGCGGCATTCACAGTGGAGAACATCGTCCCCGGACAGACCGGCCAGAAATGCATTGTGGTCACATCGAATTCGAACGTTGCCGGAGAAGTCCGTGCCTATACACAAAACCTGATCGCCGACCGCGGCCTTGAAAACCAGATCTTCTTCGATCTGGAGCAGGGCACTGGCGGATCTTTCAATGACTGCACGGGCTTTACGCCCATCGCCAACACGGTTCCGGCGCTTCCTCTTTCCACACTGTCAACCCAAAACCGCGACTTCGCAACCGGCGGATCCTCTTGGGACACAACTGGCACGCCCGGTGAAACCCAGAGCTATCGCGGAACATGGCGATTCGACACCACTGGCCTGACTCAGGAACAGGTGAACGCTTTGCAGGGCGCCCGGGTCAGCATTGACCTTGTGTGGGAACTGCAATCAGACACCGCACCTACGCCGTAGGCTGATTGGACTCTTTGCTTCGACGTGGGATTGGACACCAAGGACAGCGCCGGGTCGGCCCTGTTCTCCGCTGAGGGATGGGTTCCATTCGTCGTGGGCATTATCGCCAGGGTCTATTTGGGCATTTCCCTGAGCCTAGCGGTGATCGCTCTCTTTCCAGCTCTACTCGGTTGGAACGGGAGTGTGGTTCAAAGCGGTTCCATGGAACCGCACATCAGCCCCGGCGACGTAGTCCTCACCTCTGAGCTTTCCGACGCCGAACCCGTTCCGGTTGGCGGCGTGGTGGCCTATCTGAGTCCAGCCGAGGCTGAACCCGACGGAACAGCAAAAACACGGCTTCATCGCGTGGTCGGTGCCAACAATGACGGCACCTACGTGACAGCCGGCGACGCCAACATGGACGTAGACAGCACGCCGATGAAGCGCGACCAGATCAGCGGCAGGGCCCGCATCCTGGTGCCGATGGTCGGCTTACCCGGACTCTGGATCTCCCACGGGACGTTCCCGCAGATCGCCATTTGGTCTGTGGGAACGCTTCTGGCCGTGCTCTGCGCCATCTACGTGGGTGGCTCCGCAGGCGAAACGCGAACACCCGGCCCCCAACGGAACAGCCGAGGGCGACCTTCCGCCGTCGGGGTCGGACCCACCGATGCCGGACCCACCGATGCCGGACCCACCGCTGCCTGGCCCACGCTGTGGGCCAACCCGCGCGTCAAGGGCACAGCGGCGTTCCTCCTTGCTGCGGTCATTGCTGTCCTGGTAATCCTGGGCGCCACGGCTGGTACGTCCGCCGCCGCCTTCACATCGGTCACGTCCACGTCCGGGAACGGTTGGGCGGCCTCCCCGGATTGGAACCCGCCCACCGTAGCGCTCGCGGACCCCGGCGACTCGGTCAAGGACACCGTTACCATCTCGGCATCAGCGCAGGACGCCGAGTCCGGCATCCGGAGCATCGACGTCGAGTACCTCCGCGACGGTACAACCACCTGGACCACCATCTGTTCAGCTGCCACCGCCGCAGCCACCTGCCACTGGAACACCAAATCAGTGCCCGACGGCGGCTACAGTCTCCGCGCGCGGGCTGCGGATAACGCCGGGCTCACCTCTGTTAGCGCCCTCCGCGCCACAACTGTCGCCAACAACCTGCTGGTGGTCCTGGCTAGCCCGGCCGAAGCGGTTCGCGGCAACGTTCCTCTGTCCACCAGCCTGCTCGGCGCCGCTCACCCGCTTTACAGCGTCCGGGTTGAGTACTCCTTGGCAGGGGCCAACAAGTGGAGCATTCTGTGCCTTGATGTGACGGTTCCGTATAACTGCACGTGGAACACAGCCTTCACGGCGAATGAAACCTACGATCTTCGGGCGGTTGCTGTCGCGGGTCTGACCTCCACTTATTCGGCGGTGGTCACGGACATCACCGTGGATAACGTGGCTCCCGCGGTGACCATGACGGACCCGGGAACACCACTCAGCGGCGTGCGTACTTTGGCCGCCACGTCCACGGACGCTCATTCCGGGGTTGCCCAAGTCAGCCTTCAGTACGCCCGCACCGGGACAAACACCTGGACCACCTTGTGCGCGCTAACGGAGAGCCCCTACGCTTGCCGCTTCGATACCACCACCGTGGCCGACGGCGGCTACTCCTTCAGGGCCATCAGTGTGGATGCCTCGGGAAACAGTGCTACCTCCGCGACCCTGAGTAGAACTGTCGACAACACGGTGGCATCGGTCTCCTTGGAGGATCCCGGCGCTTACCTGACGGGTGCCGTGCCTCTGACCGCCGCAGCGAACTCGACTGCCGGCGTCGCTTCTGTTCGGATCCAAGTCGCACCCGCCGGGTCAACAAGCTGGAGCACCCTCTGCACCATTGCTGCTGCCCCCTACGGTTGCAGTTGGAACACGGCCGGTTACACCGACGGAATCTACGACCTCCGGGCGGTACTCACTGACCGCAACGGGAAGGAAGTCATTTCCGCAACGGTGGCGGCCAAGAGGGTGGACAACAGCCCGCTCCGTGCTGCCGACATACGAACCACCAACGGTGGAGCCATCCAGGGAAAGCTCGAACCAGGCGACTCGATGAGCTTCGTCTACAGCCAGCAGGTCAACTTGGCAACTGTCAGTCCGGGCTGGGCGGGGGCGCCCCTTCCCGTGACAGTTCGATTGCGGGACGGCAACCTGCTGGGCCTGGGTAATGGGCAGGATGTAGTCGACGTGCAACGGACCGGGAGCAGCGTCAACCTCGGATCAGTCAACCTGAAGCAGAACTACGCAAAGAATCGTAAGTCCGTGGTGTTCAACGCCACCATGACGGCTGCAACCGAAACAGTGGGCGGAATTCCCCGCACAGTAGTCACAGTGCTCCTGGGTAGCGCGGCGAGCGGTGGCGCCGGTGTTAGGACTTCAGGCGCGGCCGCAAACTTGGTCTGGACGCCGACGTCGGCCGTCAGTTCTCCTGCAGGAGTCGCCTGCTCGCTGGCGCCGCTGACCGAACCGGGGACGTTGGACAGGGATTTCTGACACCGATCGGGGAAATCTTTCACCGCCTGTAACCCTGGCCGCCCGGCCGGAAACTATACAAGTATCCTGCAGTTCAGGGCTCTAATTATCAGGGGGAACAATCGTGCTTTCAGAGCGCGAATTGGCGTTCATCGCCATTCACAAAGACAGCTACCCATCCGTTTTCAAGTTCGTCTGCCGACGGGTTGAATCCGCGGAGGTAGCTGAAGAGATCGCGGCCGACGTGTTCCGGGTCGTATGGCAAAAATGGACCGACGATTCCCGCCCGGACCTCCCGTACCTCTTGACGGTTGCACGGAACCTGGTGGGAAATGCGTACAGGAGCCGTGACAGGCGCCTGGCGCTACAGGAAAAGCTGCGGACGACGGCGGTCCAACGGTTTGGTGACGACTCCGAGAACGTTGCTGTCCAGGATGCGATGGAACGCCTGCGCGAGAAGGACCGCGACATTTTGCAGATGGCGTACTGGGACGGTTTGGGGAGCGCCGATATAGCCAAGGTGCTGCAGTGCAGCGAATCGGCGGCTAAAGTCCGCCTTCACCGGGCACGGACAGCCTTCAGAAAACAACTGCCTGCAGGGGCCGAATCGACTACACAGAAGATGGGGGTCTGAAGTCAATGGATCCGATCAAGAACCAGATATCAGCGATTGACCCGCTCACTATCGATCCAGTGGCGGAACCCAACGGCGAAGAAGCGCTCCACAAAATTCTGTCGGGCACCACGGTGTTCAGCGACAGCCGCCCGATCGCCGCAGTGACGTCCCTGGAACAGCGCAGGCGACGCAAAGCCCAGATTGCCGGGGGACTGTTGCTCGGAGCTGCTGCCGTTACAGCGGGAGTGCTTGTGGCCGCCAACTTTGGCTCGATTAACACCGCGCCAGCGCCTGCCGTCACGGTTGCGTCCACAGAAGCGACACCCACGCCCAGCGTTTCGGTGACCCCTACTCCGACGCCCTCAGTTACTCCGACCGCAACGCCCACCGCCACACCTACACCGACGCCCACCCAAGTGCCCGCACCCGCCACACCTCCAGCTGTCGCCTCGGCGCCAGTGGTGCCACCCGTGCAGGCGCCGACCACCCAGACCTACACTTTCCCGGACGGGCATTTGTCCTTCAACTATCCGGTCGGCTGGAGTATCCGGGCGGAACAAGGACCATTCGATCCGCCCGGGACTGCGGAAGCCTCGCGCATTGTGACTGTATTCGATGGCGCTGGGGCAGAGGTAGCCCGCCTGTTCAATGGAAACTACGCGGATGGGACGGGCGGCTGGGTGAAGAGAACCGTTTATGACCGTGCCGTAGTACCTGGTGTTGTGTCCTCAACTTCGCCCAACGACCCCGTGCAGTTCGGGTTCTTTGCCCACCAGGCGGCCGTCATGACGCACCCGGGAGAGGAAGCTCCGGCCACGCCGCTGGACGAGACACCCACCTACATCATGGACGTTCGCCTGGGCTCCGAGATGCAAGCCGGTGAAACAGGTTCTGGCATCAATCAGATCCGCGTACCTAACGGCATCATGAGTGCCTACGCGGTTTTCGATCCCGCCAAGCAGCCCGCCTTTGCCACCCCGGAAGCTGCCAAGGCCTGGATGAATACCACGCAGTACGCCCAGCTGAAGGCGATGTTCCTGAGCCTGAATTACAAATAAGCCCATCTGAGTAGCAGTTGAGGCCGTTCTGACAGTTCAAAACGGCCTCAACTGCGACCTACTTGGGTTAGCGGACGGTGACCAGATGGCTGGCGGCGTCGTACCGGAAGGTGACCGGGCCGCCGTCGTGCTTCAACGCGATGTTGCTGCCGTTCGGGGCTCCGGACAGGCCGTAATTCTCGGCCCATGAGCCGTTGATGGCGGCCTTGAACTCGTAACTTCCTGCGGCGAGATCGGGCACAGTGAGCTTCCAGAGTCCATCAGCGGCATCCAATGCCAGCTGGGCCTGGGCGCAATCCGGCATCCAATCACCCGCGCAGCCGAGCTCGGAGTTCAGGCTTCCCGGCACGGAGACCGCCGCTGGCTGCTGGCCCGGAACCGCTGCGCTGATCACGTTGGTGGCGTGGTCGTACAGGAACGTGACAGCGCCGCCAGCGTGCTGGAACACCACGTTGGGTCCGTCCAACTCGCCACCGGCACCGTAGTTTTCGTCCCAGGTGCCGTTGAGCGCAGCCTTGAACTCGTAGCTGCCCGCCGGCAGGTTGGGGACGTTCAGTTGCCACAACCGATGCGTCGGCTCGTAGCTCATGAGCGCTTGCTCGCAGCCCGGCTGCCAGTCCTCGGTGCAACCCAGTTCGGTGTTGAGGCTGCCAGCGACGGTGACGGTTTCGGGTTGGGTTGGTTCTCCCACGACGCCGCTCTTCGGCTCACTCGTCGACGTCTGCCCGCGGTTGTCCAACACCACGGCGCGATACTCCACTGAGGACCCCGCCTCCACGGACGATACGTCGTGGAACACCTGGTAGGGCGCGTTGTCGTCGGTGCCGATCGGCGTCCACTCGCCGCCAGCAGTGCGCGCCTGGAAGGTGACTTCGTAGAACGAGTTACCGTCGACGTCGGCCGTCACCTTCAGGCGAGCAGCGTCACCAGCCGCGGTGACTGGTTTCTTGAGCACGACGCCGGGTGCTGCCTTGGATTTGGCAAGTCGCCCCGCTGCTTCGTAAACCACAGCCGAAAGCGGCGGGACGGTGACGGCCAGGTTTGCCTGGGAGTCGGTCTTGGCGTTCTTCGCGGCGTCACCGTAGATCAGCTTGAACGGCTGCTTGGCTTCATACGTGGGGATCGCCGCGGTCTGGGCGGTCTCGCTGTTGTTTACGGCAACGATGTACTCGCGCTGGTCCTTGGCGTCGATGCGGGAGAAGGCGTAGATCCCTGCACCATCCGCTGCAAAGCGGTTCTGCTGGGCACCGCTACGGAGCGTTGGATGCTCAGCCGTGAGGGCCGCGAGTTCGCTGATCTTTTTGTACAGCGGGTGCTGGGTGTCGAAGTTGTCCGTGGCGTGGGTGGAGCCGGTGCCCAAGAGATCGTCATCCAGGTATTCCTGGACCTTGCTCGCGAACATCGTCTGCCGTGAATCCTGGTCCCCGCCGGCACCGGTGAAGCCCTGCTCGTCGCCGTAATAGATCACGGGGTTGCCGCGCGAGAAGTACATCAACTCATGGGCGAGCTCGTCGCGTTCCACCAGTTCGCCCTCGGTTGCTCCTACGTTGTCCTGGGCGATGAAGGTGCCGATGCGGCCCATGTCGTGGTTGCCCAGGAAGGTAGGCAGTTGGTAGACGTTGGAGTCGGCATCCGTGTACCAGTCATCCCCATTGAAGAAGTCCGCCAGGCCGGTTGCCTTGCTGCTCTGGGACGCGAAGCTCCGGGCCGCTCCTTGGAAGCCGAAGTCCAGCACCGCCTGCATCTGGTTCTTGGTGGTGAACTTGGACGTGATGCTCTTGGAGGTGTCGAAGACCTCGCCGAACATGAAGAACTCGTCCTTGCCTTGTTCCTTGGCATAGCTGAGAACCTGGGGTCCGAACTGCTGCCAGAATTCGTCGTTGACGTGCTTCATGGTGTCGATGCGGAAGCCGTCGATCCCGAAGTCGCGGATCCACGTTTTATAGACGTCCATCATCCCGTTCACCACCTTCGGGTTCTCGGTGAACAGGTCATCCAGCCCAAAGAAGTCGCCGTAGAGGGAGTCCTCACCGGCAAAGTTCGTGTTGCCGCGGTTGTGATAGAGCGTGGGGTCGTTCAGCCAGGACGGAACCTTGACGTCCTTCTCTGCCTCGGGGACCACTGGCGTGTACGGGAAGGACGTCGCCGGATCCAGCGCGGGGAAGTCCTGCGTCCCGGCATAGTCGCGGTCATCGAAGACCTCCCCGGCAGCGGTCAGATAGGGTTCCGCTTCCTTGGAAATGTAGGGAGCCGAGGCGGTCTCCTCATACTGGATCACGTCCGCGGTGTGGTTGGTGATGATGTCGAAGTACACCTTCATGCCACGGGCGTGTGCGGCATCGATGAGGGTCTTCAACTCGGCGTTGGTGCCCAAGTGGGGGTCGATCTGGGTGAAGTCCGTGACCCAGTACCCGTGGTAGCCGGCCGAACTGTTCGCCAGGGTGCCGTCACCCTGAACCGCCTTGTTCTTGAAGCTCGGTGTGAGCCAGAGGGAATTGGTGCCCAGCCCTTGAATGTAGTCCAGCTGGTCCTGGAGGCCCTTTAAGTCGCCGCCGTTGAAGAAGCCTTTGCGGGTGGGGTCAAAGCCGGACACCATCGGATCGGTACCCAGCCCGCCGTCGTCGTTGGTCTTGGTGCCGTTGTTGAAGCGGTCGGCCATGACGAAGTAGAAGTTCTGGTCGCTGACACCGCCTCGGATTGAGTGCTGGGCGGCCGGATCGGGTGTGCTGGCTGGTGCGGCACCTGCGGGGAGGACGGCCGAGGCGGTGAGTGCCGCCGTCGTCAGCACAATTGCTGCGATTCGGCCGAGTGGTGGGCGCTGGGGGCAGAGGTGGTGTCTATTGCTGCGAGATAACAAGTGATGGAACCTTCCGCTAAGCGACAGTGCTGTGGGACAAGGATGCTGTGTGGCACGTCACAACTGTAAGCGCTTCCGTGATCTCATGCCATAGATAGCAGGCATTTCGGATTATGACGGGCTGCTTCGGTTCCGTTTATTGGAAGCGCTTGCACCGTTTCTAGCTGAAATTGCGCGGACTTTTCACTGTGCCTCTGCATGGCGCTGGCGGGAAACGTTATGCACTTGCCCATAACCAAGCTCGCGTGACTTGCATAGGGTTGAAGAGATCTGCTTCACAAAACGCCCCCGATCTACCTCCAAGGATGAGTTTCAACGATGAAGAGCATCGCCCTCCTGCGCGAACGAGCCACCCGCGTCATGCCTACCGGATCCCACTGCCCGGCGTCAGGCCTGTGGAGCCCGGATTCCGATCCCGATGCCGTCCAGGTTTTCGCGGAAGGCCACATTCTGCCGGCACACAATGGCGTACCCACTGTGTGGCGCCGCCGCACTGCCGCTGAAGTGTCGGCATGACCAGCACCATCCTGAACAGGCCCGCCGATTACCGCCACGTACCGGCGGCAGAATGGACTGAACTCAGCTCCGGCGATCCCGTGTGGATCTACGACGTAGCGTGGGGTGCCGGGACCGGCCGCGTGGACGATGTTTCCAAGCACCAGGAATTGCTCTGGGTCATCCTTGAACCGACCGGTCGCAGGCTCATCTGCGGAACGGACGACGTCGAGGTCTGGACCGTCTAAAAAGACTCGCCGAGGTGGCATTTAATACCAATGTCTGAGCGGATCATACGTATTAAATGCCATCTCGGCGTCAGTTAAACGGCGGGAATCAGCACGCTCGGAGAGCCCGTCTCCACCCGACTCATAACGCCGTCCGGCAGGCCGGTTTCACGGTCCAGTTTGAAGCTCACGACGTCGTCCGAGCCTTCGTTGGCGACGTACAGCCAGCCTTCGCGGACCAGGTGGTGGCGCGGCCACTCGCCGCCGCACGGCACGTCTGCGACGGGCTCCAGCTCGGCCCCGCCGTGGGTCACCTTCAAAACACAAATACGGTTGGATCCCCGCACGCCAACGTAAGCGAAGCGGCCGTCGGGCGAGAGCGCAATCTCCGCACCGGCGTCGCCCTCTTTTGCCCCGGTGGCACTCGCCGGAACCATGGTTGTGAGCTCGTAAGTGCCGTCCGGTTCCATCCGAAGTGCGGCTACTTCCACGGAATATTCCGTGTCCACGAACACAGTACCGCTGTGATGGCGGGCCATATGCCGGGGCCCGGAGCCCGCCGGCAGGATCACCTGATGATCCTGCCGCAATCCTTCGCCGGGCGAGTACCGCCACACCCTGACCAGATCATGCCCCAAGTCTGTGGTCATGACACGGCCGTCCGGGAGCATCAGGCTTGAATGCGCCCGACTCGAGCGCGGCTCGTCCGGAGATGTTGCAGTGTGGGGATCGACGGCGGCTGCCGCAATCGTGCGCGAGGTGATGGCGCCGTCGTCGTCCAGTTCGTACAAGATCACTTGGCCGTCACCCCAACAGGTGGCCACAATAAAGCGTCCCTGCGGATCGGCGGCTACGTGGCAGGTCGCTTCGCCTGCGGGCCAGGGATCGCCAAAAGCCTCCAGCCCAGCATCCCCCGTCCGGCGATACGCGCGTACGGTCTTGCCTTCCTCGGCTACGGCGTAGACCACCGGGAGTGACGGGTGCAGTGCAAGGAACGATGGTGAGTTGGCGGCAGTCGCCAAACCAAGGGACGTCAGCTGACCGTCATCATCGGCCGAAAGTGCGACGATGCCCTCGCCGTTGCCATTCCTGTCGGCTGTGTACGAACCAACCCAGATCAGTGCCTTTTTGGTCCCCATGCTCAGTGCCCCTGTACGTCTGAGTCCACACCGGCGTCCGGTCCGGCGTCGAGGGTTTGCAGCTTGGTGAGGTCGTCGTGATCCAGCTCGAAGTCAAAAATGTCCAAGTTCTCCTTCATGCGCTGCGGATTCGCGGTTTTGGGTATGGCCACCAAGCCCTGCTGGATGTGCCATCGGAGGACCACCTGGCCCGGCGTCTTACCGTACTTATTGCCGATGCCGGCCAACACTGGCGCGTTCAAGAGGTCGCTGCCGGCACCCAGCGGGCTGTACGACTCGGTGAGGATGCCATTCGCTTCGTTGAAAGCCCGGGCGGCGGGCCGCGGGATGGAGGGGCTGACCTGGATCTGGTTGACCGCAGGAACAACATCGGTCTCCCTGAACAGTTGGTCCAGGTGGGAGGGCTTGAAGTTGGAAACACCAATGGACCGTGCTTTGCCGGAGGCCTTCAGTTCCTCGAAGGTCTTCCACGTGGACACGAACTCACCCCGGCGGGGGAGCGGCCAATGGATCAAAAGGAGATCGACGTATTCCAGCCCCAAGCGCTCCAACGAGCCGTCCAGCCCTGCCACGGCTTTGCCGGAACCTTGGAATTCCCCATCCAATTTGGTGGTGATGAAGAGCTCTTCGCGATTCACCCCGCAGGCCCGGATGCCGTTGCCCACGCCCTTCTCGTTGCCATACTTCTTCGCCGTGTCCACGTGCCGGTAGCCGTGAGATACCGCCTCCACCACGGCATCGGCAACCTGGACATCATTCAACGGCCACGTGCCGAGCCCCAGTTGCGGGATCTTGTGGCCGTCGTTGAGTTCAATGAGCGGGGCAATTGTCATGCGCGTGATCTCCTTTGGGTCTGTTGCTGTTCTACGCTTGCCGCTTGCTGCTTGGCAACAGCTACCGCCGCGACCATTCATGGAGCCGATCACTCAACTCCATAAAATCCTCGCTCACTGTCTGCAGCTCAGGGTGGGCGTCGTGCCACGCGACGATCTCCCTGGCGCCGTCCGCGAACGGAATCGTGGCCCTGTAATCAGGGACGATTGCCTTGATTTTAGAGTTGTCGAACACCACGGAGTGCGAGCGGTCGCCCAACAGATTGGGGCCGAGCTCGGAACTGTGGGCTGCGATGGTGTCCGAAGAAACGTGGAACAGTTCCGGTTCCTCCACCCCGGCCGCACGCGCAAACAAGCGGTAGATCTGGTTCCACGGCAGGAACTCGTCCGAGGTAATCGTGTAGCTCTCACCCACGGCTTGCGGTCGGCCCAGAAGACCGACGAACGCCTTGGCGAAGTCCCGGCTGTGGGTCAGCGTCCAGAGAGACGTTCCATCGCCGTGCACCATGATCGGCATTCCGGCCCGCATCCGGTGGATGTCGGTCCAGCCGCCCACCATGGCGATCTTGGTCCGGTCGTAAGTGTGGGATGGTCGCACTACGGTCAGCGGGAAATCCTGCTCACGGTAGGCCTCGAACAGCAGTTCCTCGCAAGCGATCTTGTCCCGAGAGTACTGCCAGAACGGGTTCTTCAGCGGCGTCGATTCCAGAATCGGCAGCGTAGTGGGTGGCTTCTGGTAAGCCGAAGCGGAACTGATGAAAACGTACTGTCCGGTCCGCCCACGGAACAGTTCCAACCCGGCCCGCGCCTGGTCCGGTGTGTACGAGATGAAGTCCGCGACGGCGTCGAACTCTCTTCCTTGAAGTACCTCGCGCACGGCGGCGGCGTCCCGGACGTCCGCATGGAGTACTTCCGCGTCTTCCGGCACCGGCCTGCCGGCTGACCTTCCCCTGTTGAGGATGGTCAGCCGGTGGCCCAATGCGACGGCGCGTTCAGCCGCCGCCGCACTGATGACCCCGGTCCCGCCGATGAAAAGGATGTTCCGCGGCGAGACGGTGTCCGCTGCCGGTCCGAGGGCGTCGGGGAGAGAACTGCTCACCAGGCGTAGTCCTCGGGGGCAGTGCGGTGACCCGGGAAGATGTCGTCGAGGCGCTTGAGGGCGTCCTCGTTCAGGGTGACGTCCAGGGCGCGGATAGCGGCATCGAGCTGTTCCTGGGTTCGGGGCCCCACGATCGGGGCTGTCACCGCAGGCTGGTGAAGCAGCCACGCCAGCGCTACATCTCCGGGGGCGTGGCCCAACTCATCCGCAAAATCCTCGTACTGGCGGATCTGTTCCTCATGCTTCTTGAGGGTCTCAAGCGCCCGGCCCTCGGCACGGCGAACACCCTGCTCTTCCTTCTTCAGCACACCACCAAGGAGCCCACCCTGCAGCGGGGACCAGGGGATCAGGCCCAGGCCGTATTGCTGTGCGGCCGGAATGACTTCAAGCTCAACTTCGCGCCTGAACAGGTTGTAGATGGACTGCTCGCTGACCAGGCCCGTGTAGTTCCTCCTCCGGGCGGCTTCCTGGGCTTGGGCGATGTGCCAACCCGCAAAGTTGCTGCTGCCCGAGTACAGGATCTTGCCCTGCTGGACAGCTACCTCGATAGCCTGCCAGATCTCGTCCCACGGCGTATCCCGATCGATGTGGTGGAACTGGTAAATGTCGATGTAATCCGTCTGCAGCCGCTTCAGGCTCGCATCGAGTGCGCGGCGGATATTGAGCGCCGACAGCTTGGACTCGTTGGGGCGGTCCGTCATGGTGCCATACAACTTGGTGGCCAGGACGGTGCGCTCGCGGCGCTCGCCGCCCTTCGCGAACCATCGGCCGATGATTTCCTCGGTCCATCCGCGGTGCCCGGTTCCTCCGTACACGTTGGCGGTGTCGAAGAAGTTGATGCCGGAATCCAGTGCGGAGTCCATGATCGAGTGGGCTGTCGCTTCATCCGTCTGCGGACCGAAGTTCATGGTGCCCAGGCAAAGACGTGAAACTTTCAGGCCGGAACGGCCCAGATGCGTGTACTGCATGTTTGTCCTTTTCTTAGAGCTGGGTGAAAGCTGCTTAGAGCTGGGTGAAAGCAGCGACGGCGGGATCGGACCCTATCCGGGCGCCCGCCTCGAGTGCCGTGATGGCAGCCAGTTCGGATTCGGTGAGGGTGAGATCGGCCGCGCCGAAGTTCTCGCGCATCCTCTTCGAGTCCGCGGACTTGGGGATCACAATCGTCCCCTGGGCGAGGTGCCAGGCCAGAATCACCTGTGCAGGGGTAGTGCCGTGGGCAGCAGCCACCAGGGCCACCTGCTCGGAGTTCAGGTCCTTGCCCTGCCCCAGCGGGCTGTAGGCCTCCACTGCGATGCTGAGGTCGCGGCACTTGTTGGCCAGTTCGCCCTGCTGGTATGTGGGGTGGACTTCAATCTGGTTTACGGCGGGAACCACATCTGCTTCTTTTAGCAACGTGTCCAAGTGGTCCGAGAGGAAGTTGGAGATGCCGATGGCCCGGACCTGCTTGTCCTGGTACAGCTTCTCCATTTCCTTCCATGCCTGCGTGTAGAGGCCCTGCGACGGGACAGGCCAGTGGATGAGGTACAGGTCGATAACGTCAAGGCCCAAGGCGTCGCGGCTGCGCTGGAAGGCGTCATAGGCCTCGCCTTGCTCCCCGTTGCGGAGCTTGGTGGTGATAAAGAGTTCTTCCCGGGGGATCCCCGAGGCCGCGACGGCAGCGCCGACTCCTGCCTCGTTGCGGTAGGCAGCCGCGGTGTCGATATGACGGTAGCCGGCTTCCAGGGCGTCTTCCACGACCTTCTGCGTTTCCTCAGCAGGTACTTGGAAGACCCCGAATCCGAGCTGGGGGATGGTGACGCCGTTGTTCAATGTCAGCTCTGGCATGACGGTCTCCTTCGACGGAATGGTTATGGTGGTGACACTCCAGAAAGCGTTTTCGGAGGCTCTGTACTGAGCCTATGCACTTTTGGTGGCAGAGTCAGCAATCCAACCTGATCCTGTTTTTCCTAGGTCTGGTAGTCCTACCCAAAATGGTGGTCTTTCACACGCCCCGAACGGCAGAATGGACGGATGGGTCAAAGCGCCGAGTTCGGTAAATTCCTCAAGGTCATGCGTGCCCGCCTCTCACCCGAGGACGCTGGAGCGCAAGAGCCCAGCGGTGCCCGCAGGGTGCCCGGACTCCGTCGCGAAGAAGTTGCCCGACTCTCCGGAGTGAGCACCGATTACTACACCCGTCTGGAACAGGGACGCAACATCCACCCATCCAAGGCGGTCCTCGACTCTGTTGCCCGCGCATTGCGCCTTGACGCGGGGGAGCAGGCGCACATGATGGACCTGCTGGAGCACTGTGCGGGTTCTGCAGTCAACCCCGGCCCCGTGCAAAAGGTGAGGCCCGGGCTCCGGCAGCTACTCGACGCCGTCGGCGATGTTCCGGCCATGGTGCTGGGCAGGCGCGCCGATGTCCTGGCCGGAAACCGGATGGCTCACCTGCTTTTCACCGACTTCACTGCGCTGCCGGCCGCGGAGCGCAACCTGACGCGCTGGATCATTCTGGACCCGTCCGCCGGGGCATTGTTCAGGGACTGGAAAACCGTGGCCGCTGAAGCCGTGGGCGCCCTCCGGATGGACGTGGGCCGGCATCCGAACGATCCGCAGACCAACCAACTCGTGGGCGAGCTGGCCGTACACAGCGAGCATTTCCGGCAGTGGTGGGCCGGGCACAGGGTGGCATCGCGATCCGCTGGAACTGTTCGGCTGCACCACCCGATTGTGGGTGACCTGGAACTGAACTTTGAGACGCTAAGTCTCCCGGACGACCCCGACCAGGTGCTGAGGATCTATTCCGCGAAGGCCGGTTCGCCGTCGTCGGACGCTTTGACGCTGCTGAGCTTCGATGAGGCGACCGCCGTGCCCGAACCCGAACCCGCCCGCCGAGACGACAGTTAACGCCCATGTTTTCGGAAAACATGGGCGTCAACTGCCATCTCGCGGGATGGGTAGAGGGGTGATCAGCGCTCCAGGCGGAAACCAAGCTTGATGGTGACCTGCCAGTCGGCCACGGCGCCGTCCTCAAGGTGGCCGCGGATTTCCTTGACCTCAAACCAGTCCAGGTTCCGCAGGGTTTGGGAGGCTGTTGCGATGCCGTTCTTGATCGCGTCGTCAACGCCTTCGGTGGAAGTTCCTACAATTTCGGAAACGCTATAGGTGTGGCCAGCCATGGTGCTCCTCATCAACGTCTTACGAATCTCTGGAATAGAAAATCAGGCCCGCTAGGCAGGCCGTTCATGCAGACTAGCCCACGGATCACCGTGCGGCCAGAGTCTGCAGGGGCTTAGCTTTCGCGCCAGTCGTTGCTGGTGATGTGTGAACCTGCCTGTGGTCCCATCTGCAACATTCCGCCGTCCACCGGCCACGAAGCGCCGTTGACGTAGCTGGAATCCGGTGATGCCAGGAAGGCGATGACGGCGGCGATTTCCCGGGCATCTCCGGGGCGTCCCAGCGGCACCCCGGGTCGTTCCTTCTGCCTGGGGTCCTGGTCTTCCTGGCCGGTCATGGGAGTGGCTATTTCGCCCGGTGCCACGTTGTTGGCCGTGATGCCATACTCAGCGAGTTCCAAGGCCATGGTCTTGATGAGGCCACCCAAGCCATGCTTCGATGCGTCATATGCCGACGCCCCGACCCTGGGCTGGAACTCGTGGACGCTGGTGACGGCGATGATGCGGCCACCACGCCCGGCCTTCACCATGCGTTTGGCAGCAGCCTGCATTGCCACGAAAGCGCCGTTGAGGTTGGTGTCCAAGGTGGACATCCACGTGTCGTAGTCCAGCTCAAGGAACTTAGTGCCGTCGCCGGTTCCCGAGTTGTTGACGAAGACGTCCACGCCGCCAAGTTCCTCAGCGAGCTTGTCGATGGCCGCGGCCGTTCCCCGGACATCCGTGGTGTCCAGTTGGTGGACCACTGCTTTCCGACCCAGGCCGCGGACCTCCTCCGCGGTTTCCTCAGCGCCCTGCTGATCCGAGTGCCACGTGATCCCCACGTCCATTCCTGCTTTGGCCAAGGCCACCGCGGTGGCCCGCCCGATGCCGGAATCCGATCCCGTGACGATGGCGGTCTGCGGGGAAAATGGTGCGTCGCTCATTGTCTTGCCTTTCGGTCGTGTGATCGCTCCGATGCTTAATCACTACCCAGTGATTCCGGCCGTAAACACTCCCGGCGCAAAAGGGTCATCCCGGCGGATGGGGATGGAGTGTAGATTTCTTGCAGCAGCACCCAGTGATTCCCCACAACCAGGAGTACTCATGTCAGAAGTTATTGTGGTCGGCGTTGACAGCAGCGAGACGGCCAAGCGCGCAGCAGTGGCAGCAGCGAAGCTCGCCACCGCCCTCGGCGCCGAACTGCACGTGATCAGCGGCTTCTCCGATGACCGCATTGAAGAATTCGGCAGCGGCAGCGACCGCATCACCGTCTCCTCCGCGGACTCCGCGGAATACGTGGCCCGCAAGGTTTCCGAAGAGCTGGACGTTCCCGCCGGCAACATCAAGTACTTCGCAGCCCGCGGCACACCGGCCAACGCCCTCATCAACTACGCCGAGACCAACAACGCCTCGCTGATCGTGGTTGGCAACAAGCGCATGAAGGGCCTGGGCCGCGTCCTGGGCAGCATCGCCAACAGCGTGGCGCATGGTGCTCCCTGCGACGTGTACATCGTGAACACGGACGTCGACGCATAACCACCCCAAGTAAGTGACAGCAAACGTCGCTATGACCGCTCATAGCGACGTTTGCTGTTACTCAGTTGGGCGGCCCGGGGCTTAGTGGCCCTGAAAGGCCTCAGCCAGCCACCACGAGCCGCCGTCGGAGGCGATCTTCGCGTCGATGACCAGCGGCCGGTCTTGTGTTCCGGCTTCATAAGCGGCGATCCACGGGCGTACGGCGTCCAAATCCGACACGGTCCGGACGGTGATGCCTTCGGCGCCGAATCCGCGGGCGATGGCGGCGATGTCGGTATCGGGGAACACGACGCTGGAAAGCTCTGCTTCCGAGTGCTTCGAAGCGAAGTGGTGGACCTCGGCTCCGTAGGCGGCGTCGTTGTAGACGATGGACACCAGCGGGAGTTTCAGCCTTGCGGCGGTCTCCAGCTCGCTGATGCCCATGAGGAATCCGCCGTCACCTGCACCGAGGACCGGCAAGCGGTTCGGCTGGGCAAGTGCTGCGCCGATGGCCGTGTACAGTCCGAGCCCGATGGCTTGGAAGGCTTGGGTGAAGCAGAATCCGTACTCGTCCGGCACAGCAAGGTATTGGCTGGGATAGCCCATGAAGTTGCCCGAATCCACGGCCACGATCCTTTCGGCCGGGAGCAGGGTGTCGAGTTCGCGGGTGAGGACGCGGGGATCGATGGATGTTGCCGTGGACAAGTCTTCAGTCTCCACGTCTCGCCACCGCGAACCCTGTTTGATGGCCAGCGCGTTGGCCTCGGTGCGGTACTTTTCTGCCGGTTCGGGCTGTGAACCGGTCAGCGCGGCCAGCACATCGGCCGCGGTCAGCCCCGAATCGCCCAAGACACCCAGTGAAATGGGCCGGTTAGCGCCCAGGGCAGAGTCTTCGACGTCGATCTGCACCACCGTGGTGCCGGCGGAAATCAGCCGTCCGTGCCGCATGGTCCACATGTTCAGCGCGCAACCCCATCCCACGATCAGGTCGGCACCGCTGATGAACCCGGCAGTGGCAGGCGAGGAGAATCCGCCCGAGATACCCAGGTTGTGGGAATCGCCGTTGAATAGCCCGCTCGCCACCGCGGACGTTGCCACCAGCGCGCCAGCATGCCGGGCCAGCGCCAGTATTTCGTCCCGGGCGCCCCGCCCGCCGCGTCCGGCAACGAACACCGGCCGTTCAGCTTTCGCTATCAGTGCGGCCAGTTGCTCCACGGCGCCAGCGTCCGGGCGCACCTTCAACGGTTGAGGCACGACGACGGCACTCACCTCGTCCGCGGCGGCTCCGCTTTGAACGTCCAGCGGCAAACTAAACACCACGGTGCGGCGTTCATTCACCGCAGTCCGGAAGGCCCTGACAGTGTCCGCGACGGCTGTTGCGGGGGAGTGGATGCGTTCGGCCACGGCTCCGACGCTGCGGGCCAGGGCGTCTTGATCGATCTTGAAGTTGGACCGGATGGCCGCGGCCTGGGTATCGGCGGTCAGCACGATCATCGGCGTCCGGCTCTTCGCTGCCTCACCGATGCCGGTGATGGCGTTGCTCAGCCCGCAGCCTTGATGCGTGGTGACCACCCCGACTTTCCCGGACATCCGGGAGTACGCGTCGGCCATGGTCGCCGCACCGCCCTCGTGCCGGGTGGCCGTGAACGGGATGCCCTCGGCCATGAGGGTGCCGGTGACATCGAAGTTACCGGAGCCGACCACGCCGAAAACATGCCCGACGCCGAGCTTCGCCAGCGTCCTGCCCACCAACGTGGAGACCCGTACTTGTTCGCTCATGCTGCTACCCCCGTGTCCTTTTCGACCAGTGCGAACACGCGGCTGGGGCTGCCGGTGCCGCCCACGATAGGCAATGGCGCCACTACCAACGTGGCACCAGTGACGGGGAGCCGGTCGACGTTCCGCAGCGAGGTGACGCCGTACTTGTCTGCGCCCAGGAGGAAGGAGTGGACAGGGAACATCGGATCCAAGCCGCCGGCCTGGCCGGCGTCAATGCCCACGGTTTCCACACCGAAGCCGCTGATTGAGGCGTTACCGGCAAGCCACTTGGCACCCGCGGCAGAGACCCCCGGGGTGTGGGGACCGGCGTCGTCCGCGTTGACGAATGCCGCCGCATCAGTGCCACGGGCCGCCCATCCGGTCCGGAAAATGACCCAGCAATTCTGAGGGAAGGCACCGTGCTCTTCCTGCCACTGCTCAAAGTGTTCAGGTTCCAACAGAAAATCAGGGTTGCCGGAAACTTCGGCTGTCTTGTCCATCACGGCAATGGGACCCACCAGTCGGTGTGGTTCAATCTGGTCCACGGACTTTCCGTCCTTACCCGTGATCCAGTGGACCGGGGCGTCCAAGTGCGTCCCGGCGTGTTCGCCCACGGTGACGTCGTTCCACGCCCAGGCCGGACCGGCGTCGTCGAAATTGCTCACCGGCGAAACGGACAACCCCACCGTGTTCGCGAACGGCTGCGGCAGGTTCAGGATGGGGGTCTCGGAACTGAGCGGCGTGGTGAGGTCGATGATCTCCACGGAACCACTCGAAAGGGCTGCAGTGAGCCCGGCCAGAACAGACATTGTTCTCCTATCGCTTGCTTGGTTTCAGTGCTGATTGAATAAGGGAAAATCGTGAGGGTTTCGCGGTCAATTTCTGCGCAACCAGATGTCCGGAACCGCCGGAAAGCCCGGGACCGGGATGGGTTGAAGCGCCGATGTGCCACAGCCCTTGGACGGCAGTCCGGTGTCCGGCGGCGGAGGGGAAGGGCCGCCACAGCAGGTTTTGGAAGAGCTCCGCGGAACCGCCGTAGGGGTCTCCGTTCACCGAGTTGGGGTTGGCCGAGGACAAGTCCGTCGGCGCCAGAATGTCCGAAGCAAGAACAGTGGCGCGTGTGCCCGGAGCGAACTGTTCAATCCGTGCCAGGACCCGTTCCAGATATCCCTGCTTCAGTTCGTGGGTCCAACCTTCGGTAACCGACAGTTGGCCCGCCGCATCACCCACGGGAGAGAACGGCACTTCCTGCAACTGCAGCCACAGCGTGGCCTTGCCCTCCGGAGCCCGCGACGGATCCAGGACGCATTGCTGCCCCAGCACCACCGTTGGTTCGCTGGGCAGGAAGCCGGCTTCGGCTTGGGCGCAGGCAATTCCCGTGCTGTCCGAGCCGTTGCTGATGTGAACCAGCGGAACGCTGTTGAGCCTGGGATCGAGCCACTCGACAGGACGGTCCAGGGCCAGGTGGATCTGCATGGCCCCGCGGCCGTTTTGGTAGCGTTCAGCGGCTTCGGCAGAACCGGCCGGTGGCTGGCGAAGGAGTTGGGTGTAGAGGGCCTGGGGCGATACGTTCGCGAGCACCGTGTCTGCGGTGACCACACCTTGCGATGTCTGCACTCCGGCCACGGCACCGGATGAGTCCACCAGGATCTCGTCGGCCTCCGCACCCAGCATGATCCGGACGCCGTTGTCCCTGAGCAAAGAGTCAAAGGCAGCCACAAACTGCGAGGCGCCGCCCTTCACAACAGGAAGCCCGAAGCCGTGCATGCTCATGGCCATCACGGGCAGCATGACTCCACCGATTGCCTGGTCCGGGCCGAGCCCTGCGTGCAGGAGCCAGGGCGACCACAGCTGGTCCGCTTCCCACCCGTCAAAGCGGCTGCGGGTGTAATTCCGGCCGCTCATCACGGAATCCCGGACAAAGGCCTCCGTCCCTGAGAAACGCCCGCGTCCCACTGCTCCGAAGGCAATCTTCGCCACCTCCCCAAACGACCGAAGTTCCGCCCCGAAAGCCCCGAACACGGTTCCGGCATTGCGGCCCAGATCATCGAGCATGGCCAGATACGCGGCCCCATCGCGTGGCTCCTTGAAAGCAGCGGCTGTTTCGGCCGGGTCCCTGTGTGCGATGACCACGCGGTGGGCTCCAGTGACAGGATCCGAAGCGACGCTGGCCGTCACTGGGCCGGAGGTGTTGCAGTACTCCAGACCCCGGCGGTGCAGTTCTTCTCCCAACGCCGAGTAGGCGCCGCCGGACACGAACAAAGGGTGCCAGGAGGAGAAGGTGTCGTGGATGAAACCCGGGAGGGTACGCTCCGCGGATTGGATGAACCCACCCAACCGATCCGAGCGCTCAATGATGCACACGCGCTTCCCTGCCAAGGCCAGCTCGGCTGCCGCGACCAGCGAATTGATGCCTGAGCCTATGATCGCGACATCAAGGGGATGCTCCATATCCGTTCCTTTCAGAAGTGCACAGAAGTCAAAAGGGAGTGCTTAGAAATCCGGATGGCTGGCAGTGGCGTGGTATTTTCCGCCGTGGAACACCAGGGGAGCGCCGTCTTGGTGGTTGTAGCTTTCCACCTCACCCACGTAGATGACATGGTCCCCGGCATCATGTCGCGCGACGGTGCGGCACTGGAATGTTGCTACTGCACCCTCCAGTAGCGGAACACCGGCGATGCCGTCAGCTGTTTCCACGCCGGCGAACTTGTCCGTGGCGGGCGTGGCGAACTGTCGGGACAGGACGTGCTGGTCACTCGCCAGGATGTTGATGGCAAAATGCGTTGCGTCCTCGAAATCGCCCAGGCTGGGGGCGCGTTTGCTGGGGCACCAGAGCACCAGCGGCGGATCCATGGACACTGACGTGAAGGAATTCGCGGTCATGCCCACTTTTCGGCCGTCCGCAGACACAGTGGTAACCACCGTGACGCCCGTGGCGAACTGACCCAACGCACCCCTGAAGTCCCTCACATCGAAGGCAGCAGCATCGTCCTCTTTCCGGGCCTGCATGAAGTCAGCGGCCGCGGTGGGATCGAACCACCAGGGGTATGACGTCCGGGGATCATCGAAGCCGCTGACGATGCTTGCCGCCAGTGCCGGATGGTCAGCGGCTTCACGGAGGAGCGTCTTCTGATGATCGCGGCGTGGCTTCAGGAGATCGTTGGTCCACTCCACCGCCCATTGCCCCCAGCCGCGCCAAAATTCGTCGAAGGTGCGCTCCATCCAGGCACGGTCAAAAGGCTGCTGGCCTCGGCGAACTATCGAATCAAGGTAGTACTTCGCGGCCAGGGTGGCGTTGTTGGAACCCTGCCCGGTGAGGGGATCGTTGAGGACCACGGCGTCACCGAGCCCGAACACCAGCTTCCCGTTGCCGAGTTCCCCGACGGCGGACCTCACCGTGGGCGTGATGCGCCCCAGGAGCGTCGCGCCGCTGTCGGTCAGCTCCGCGGTGGCAAAGTTTTCTGCCTCGTGCGGGAAATGTTCCCGCAGGATTTCCAGCGAACGCTCGAGCTGCTCTTCGGGGGTTCCGACGTCGGTCCAGCGGTCCATGGGGCCGCCCACCACGCCCTCGAACACCATCATGCGGCAGGGGCCCGATACGGTCAGGCCCGGGAACGTGAAGAATTCGCCGACGCCGGGGGCCATGGACATGCGGATGGCGTCGCCCGCGCTGCCGGTACCGGTGGCGGACGAGCCGGCGGAAGCACCGTCGTCGGACGTGACGTAGTTCAGGGCCAGTACCCGCTGCGGCCGGTCGAAGGGCGACTTGGCCTTGTCCCGCGGGAAGATCTGGCCGATCTCGCCCTTGCCGGTGCTCACAATGACCAGCTCGTAGTCATGGGCGAGTTCCTCCAGCATGCGCGGGGTGACCTTCTCAATGCGGAAGTCACCGCCGGCTGCAACAAATGTTTCGATCCAGAGGGCACTTTTGATGCGCTGGTCAATGGACCGGGCGGGACCGTCCAGGGGTGCTTCCCATTCGATGGGTTCATCAGCATCCACACGTAGCCGGATTGAGGTGATGCCAGGGACGGATCCGGATTCGTAGAATTCGGTGAGCGCCGTTCCCATGTGGGCTTCGGCGTCGAGGGCGGTGGAGAACATGCACTGGCTGGACATGACCTTGCCGGTGCGGATCTGGGCAGCGGAACGGTCGGACAGAAGCGTCACCGCGTAGCCGTCACGTTGCAGGCCCAAGGCCAGCTGGGCGCCGGATTCGCCGGCCCCCACGATTGCTATCTTTCGCATGGTTGAGTCCTTATTAGCAGGGTCGTGCTACGAAGCTTTGGCGGCAGACAGGTCCGCGAGGTAGCTCGCGGCTTTATCCGGATACATAAACCACTCCTGGAATTCCGGTGGGTGGTTGAAGCCGTTCGCGAAGCGATGCGCGATAGCCGGCTCGCTGTTCGCAGCCCCCAAGAGCTCGAGGACATGGGGCGGAGGCGGAGCCAGGAGGGCATTCGTCCAGTGTGCAACGTGCTGCGCGTAATCCCAATAGCGCTCAAAAGTGGCCTGCATGAACGGCGCATCGAAGGCCTGTCCGTAGTGGGCGATGATGCTGGCCAGATACGACGCCGCGCACTTGCTGGCGTTGTTGGAGCCCTGTCCGGTGATGGGATCGTTCAACACCACGACGTCGGCCAGGCCCAGTACCTGCCTGCCGCTGGGCAATGTGGCAATCGGGTGGCGGACGGTAGGTGCGAAACGTCCCTGAAGCACGCCGTTGGGATCGGTCAGTTCCACATCCGTGGCACGCTCGGCTTCCCACGGCAGGAAGGTGTTGAGGATGTTTCTGGAGTTCTCCAGGTGTTCCTCGGGGGACAGGCCCTTCCACGTATCCATGGGGCCGCCCGGAACTCCTTCGAAGACCATGATTTCGCAAGGGCCGGAGGTGGTCAGTGCCGGGAAGACGAAGTATTCGCCAACGCCCGGGATGAGATTGAACGAGACCGCGGAGTACTCTTCCCGCGGCCTTAGGCCCTTCACGTAGGTCAGGGCCAGTGCGCGCTGCGGTGCGTCGTAGGTGCTGCGTTCGGCGTCGCGGGTGAACAGTTGGGCGATCTCACCCTTGCCGGCGGCCACAATCACCAGATCCGAGTTCTGCGTGTATTTCTCCAGCTCAGCTACGCCGGCATCTTCGAGCACCAGCTCGCCGCCCCGTGCGGTGAACTCCTCCATGAACTTGGGGAACTTCACCCGCTGATCGATGGACTTGGCGTGGTTGTCCAAGCGGGAAGCCCAGCTGATGGCCTTCTCGCCCGGCAGTTCGGGGTGCGGGATGGTGAAGGAGATCCCGTCCACGGTTGGCGCGTCCGGCCAGAAGTCCAGCCCGAGGTCACGCTCGTGCTCCAGGGCGTTGTGGAAGATGCACTGGCTGGAGGCTACTTTGCCCTCGGCGATCTCTTCGGGTGTGCGGTTGGAGATCGTGGTCACTTGGTAGCCGGCGTCGAGCAGGCCGATGCCGAGCTGCAGTCCGGACTGGCCGGCGCCGACGATGGTGATGTGGCGTTGCGTCATGATGTTTCCCTTTTCTCTGGTCTGGTTGCGATGGTCAGTTGGAGGCAAGCAGGGGAATGGTTTCTTCAGCGCGTTCCGGCCCCAGGGCGGAGTAGCCGCCGTCCACAGCCCAGTCCGCCCCGGTCACAAAGCTGGCTTGGTCACCGGCGAGGAACGCGACGACGTCACCCACCTCGTGCGGGCGGCCGACGCGCTTGAGTGCGTGGAACGGGGCCGCCACGGAGTCGGTCTTCTCGAGGCTCCCGTTGCTGAGCGAATCCATGATGTTGCTCCACACCCAGCCGGGGCTCACGGAATTTACCCGGATACCGTCCGCTGCGAAGTCCACGGCCATGCTGCGGGTGACCTGGACCAGGGCTGCTTTGCTGGCCGGGTAGAGCCAGCGGCCGGTCTGGGCTACTGAGCTGGAAATGGAGGTGAAGTTGATGATGGCGCCGTGGCCGGACGCCTTGAGGTAGGGGCGGGCCGCATTGCTTGCCACCACGGCGCTGACCAGGTTGACGTTGAGTGCTTCGAGCCAGTCTGCTCGCCCGGAGGCTGCGCCGTCGTCCTTGTAGGTGCAGGCGAGGTTCACCAGAATGTCCACGCTGCCGTGCTGTGCAGCCGCCCCGCTGACCAGCCGGTTCACAGCGTCATCATCAGTGATGTCAGTGTGGGAGTAATGGATTCCTTCGCCCAGCCCGGCGGTGAGTGAGGCGCCATCGGGGTCTATATCCGCCACCACCACCGTGGCCCCGGCGTCCCGCAATGCGGTGACCACGCCTTGGCCAACCTTGGTGGCTCCACCGGTAACAATTGCTGTCCTACCCTTGAGTGCTGACATGTGCTGAACCCTTCCCGCGATGACGATGTTACGTAAATATGACGTGCGTCATATTTGCCCTGCAAGCGACTCTAGGCAGCCACTGCCGGAGGGAATATCCACTTGGCGCGGGAATTATCCGAATTACGCAGGGTCTTCCTCTTCCTCGTGCCAACCAACCCACGCTGCGGAAGTGAGGTGGGTTTCCCTGGCCTGAAGTTCCGCCGCCCAGAGTTCGAAGTGGCTCCTGTCCCATTCGTCCCTGCGGTCATGTACCACCTTGATGTTCTTCACTGGCCCTCACCTCGCTTCGGCTGTTGGTATGGTTTGTGAGCTGCGTCATACTTGTCTTAAAAGCGACTCTAGACAGACGCTGCACTCCGGAATATCCACTTGGCGCGGGGATCATCCGAAAGGCGAAAAGCTCCAGAAAACCGTGTGACGCAATTACCCGTGAAGTAGGTGGCGGATGGTCAGGATTCTTGCCCGTGATGTTTTGCGCGGGCAGCCAACTATGGCCACAACCAATGTGGACGAGGCACATGCCAAGATTGCGGAGTTGTTTTGCAGCCATGAGCTCGCCCCGCGGACGCGCGCATCCTTGATGGACATGAAGCTGCGTTCCTTGCACCGTGGCGACGTTGGGATCGAATTCCTGGATTACGGGGCCGACGTTCGGATTGAACCCGAGGGCTTGCAGGATTTCCATCTGGTGCAGATCCCGCTGGCCGGACACGCTTCCATGCAAGTGGGCTCCAGGACGGTGGAATCCAGTCCCCGCATGGCCACGGTTCCGCCTATCGACCGCCCATTTTCCATGAGCTGGGACGGCGGCAGTCCGCACCTGATTGTCTACGTGAGGCGCTCCGCGCTGGAGCGGGTGGCCGGGCAGTTGTACGGAAACAGCGCCGTGGACCTGGGCTACGGCATGGACCTTTCAGGTGCCGCCGGCCGCGCATTCTTGAGGTCCGTCGTCGAGCTTCATGACGACATGATCAGCCAGCCACAGGCCGCGGCTCCCGCATTTGTGCAGGGTTTGCTGGCGGACAGCATGGTGTCACGCTTGCTGATGGCGATGGAGATGCCCAGCGGTGAGGCCCGCGATGCTGAGTCCGAAAGCCGGTTGGTCCGGGAATGCCGCGAGCTGTTGGAGCGGCATGCTTGCGAGGAACTCACAGTGCCGGACATCGCCGAGTGCTTGGGTGTATCAGTCCGAACGCTGCAAACAGCCCTCCGGGCGGAAACTGGAGCGACGCCGTCGGAGCTGTTGCGCAGTATCCGGCTGGACCGTGCCCGGGGGATGCTTCTCGAAGCGAACCCCCGCGAGCAGAGCGTCACGGCAGTGGCTGAGCTATGCGGCTTCACGCACCAGGGGCGCTTCTCTGCGCTCTACATGAAGGCCTTCGGCGAGCTGCCCAGCGAGAGCCTGCGCCGCTAACCAAGGGCATCTGCAGCCGCGGAGATCATTGTGAATCGCGCAGAATGCGGGGCAGGAATCCCAGCCGATCCAGCTCCCGAACCAGGAGGGGTGTTAGCTCACTCGGGGCGAGGCGAAGCCGGTAGGATCTCTTGCCTTCCGCCACCGGTTCAATGACTCCGCGGTCCAAGAGTTTTCGAATGTCTTGGCTTCGTGTCGCGGCTGAGCCCGTGAACGCTGAACTAAGGTCTCCCGCCTTCACTTCGACTCTGCGCGCGATGATTTTCAAGGCGAGGGCTTCTTCTCCGGTAAAGCGCGATGACGCAAGGCCTCTTTCGATAGCGGGAATCAGGAGACCTTCCGTGACGAAGTCCTTGTTGCCGAGTTTCACCAATCTGCTGAGGTCCGTCAACAATCCTTCCAAGACGTAATTCGACCAGCGAATCAAAGATTCGGGTTCGAGGGAGTCGGCGTCTTCGAGCCGTTCGTAGTAGAGGTCGCGGTTCTCCCCAAACACGGCCGTTGGGTTGAGGGCTCCGTATCCAGCGGCGTCGGAGAACCCTTGCTGTCGCATGGCTGCGTACGTCAGGAGTCTCCCGACTCGACCGTTCCCATTGCCGAAAGGATGAATCCAGACGAACCGATGGTGGGCAAGTGCGATCTTGAGCAACTCATAGTTCTGATCCACATCTTCATTGATGAAGTCCAGGAGTGCCGTCATGTCACCGTGCACGCTCCCCGGCGGTGGGGGTCGGTGCGACGAGCCACTGATGATGACATCGGCGAGTCTGTAAGCGCCAGGCGTGCGGTCCCCTTCACGTTCCAAACCGGCCACGGAGATGCGGTGCAGCTCCCGGACGAACCCATGCGTCAGTGCCGTCCCCCGGTCAATGGCGGAGTCGACGAAGGCTGTTGCTTCTTGAAGCTGGACAATTTCTTGGACCCCATCGTCCGTCGCGACGTCAGTGCGGTTCGCGTGCTGAACACCGGCAACAGCATCGACAATTGACGTGCGGTTGCCTTCGATACGTGCGCTCATGATGCTCGACAGCAATTGAAACAGAGTGCGGAGCTGCGCGAAGACCTCGGGAGGCGTGGTTCCTTCCCCTAAAGCTGCGCGAACCCGTTCAAGTTGGATGATGGCTTTCGCCAACGGAGAGCTAAAGGGAAACTCGGGAAACTCAAGTGGTCTCACGCGCAGAACTTTCGAAGGGCGACAGCAACAATTAAGAGCATGAGGCAATTCTGCCGTAAAAATCAAGGATTCTCTGATCCCGCGCCAGTGCAAGATTTAAATCAGCTGCGCCCAACACTTAAGGTGTTGTCTGCCTGTCACGCCTCCAGCACGTACGTCTTCAGATCGTCCAGCGTCTGCTGCATGTGGGCGTCCATTGCCAGGCGTGCCTCGTTGGGATTGCGCGATTCCAAAGCGGCGGCGATCTTCCGGTGATGGCCGATCGCGTGTTCCTGGATCTCCGGGAAGGCTGAAGTCTCGGCGCGCCGGGCCTCCAGGACCCTGTGCAGGGGTTCGAAAAGGACGGCCACAAAGACATTGCCGGAAGCGTGCAGGATGACGTCGTGAAAGGCGAGGTCGGCTTCCACAAACCCTGCGAGGTCGTTGACTTCGTGGGAGGCTTGCATCTTTTCCACGTGGTCCCTGAGTGCGGCGAGCTCGTCATCGGTAATGCGCTCGGCGGCCAGTTCGCATGCCCCTGTTTCGAGCATCCTGCGGAGCTCGATCAACTGGATCGCGGCCGCCGCGTCCTTGGTTCCTTCGGAGGCGGCACGCAGCACGGCTTCCAAGGATGCCCACTGATTGAGGGGGTTGACGAAGGTTCCGCGGCCGCGTTCGACGCTGAGAATCCGCTGCGCCTCGAGCGTTTTCATGGCCTCGCGCACGGTCATGCGGCTTACCTCGTGTTTGGCGCTGAGCTCCAGCTCGCCCGGTACAACCGTTCCGGGCGGAAACTCGCCCGCGATGATGCGGTCCAGCAACTCATCAGCGACGACGCCCACCAGCGACTTACGTGCCATGTATCCCCATTTCCTGTACTTCTGACCGCCCGGCTCCCCTTGGATTTCCCTCGGGACGGGTGGATGTCAGACATCTTACGCTGGCGGTGGCCAGCTTGTTTCCCAAAACTCAGTGAGTGCCTGTGCGCATTGTTCGGGCTGTTCCCAGTGGACGTTGTGGCCAGCGCCAGGGATGGCTTTCAACCGGCGATCCGGGCTTTCGGCCACAAATGCGCGCATTTGTTCCATAGGGCGCACCCGATCTCCAGTCCCGGCGATCACCAGCAGTGGCGCGCGGACGCGCCCCGGTACTGAAGGTTCGACGCCGGACATGGCCGCCACAGCGCTGGCGGACAGAACCGGGAAGGGCGTTTTGAACCCTGCGCTGAGCCGCACCATGTCTGCTGAGGGCAGATCCCCGTACCAGGCGTGCATGAGCTTGGCTATAGTCCCGGAATCGAAGAATCCTTGGTCCAGCTGCGAGCTGAGCACTGTCTTGAACCCTTGGCTCTGCGGCACCGGCGCCATACCCACCAAGGTCAGTGAGGCCACCAGATCGGGGCGGGCTGCCGCAAGTGTCAACGAAACACTGCCTCCCATCGAATGTCCCACTAGATGCACGGCACTTCGGCCCGCGGGCGCGGCACTCCGGGCGTCGAGGGCTGCTGCCACCGAAGCCGCTGCCGAGTCCAAGGTCCATTCGAAGTCCGGCGGCAATTCCTCGCCCGGGTGGTAGCCGGGGAGGTCCACAATCCAGACCTCACGGCCGGCGTCGAATAGTTTCCTGGCGAGGGGTTCCCAGTACACGGAACCGGACGCCCAACCGTGGATCAGCACTGCGGGAACCGGCTGACCTGCGGGAACGGCAGGCGTGAGGACGTTCACGAACGGGAGCGGAACAACGCTGTCAGCCATCCACCCAGCCTAGTGATGCGCAGCACCTTGCGCGGTCAAGAGCCGTGTGTCACACTAATTCAAATGTTAGATGTCTGACATCTTACATTCACCAAACCGCTACAGAGATTTCCCACGATGGAGTGCACAGTGACCCTTGAAGCCGACGTTCTGGCCGCTTTCCCGGCGGAAGTCCAGATTCCTGCTCAGTTGGTTGCCGACGCCGTTGCGGCGTCCTCGGCAACGTCTCCCCGCGTTCTGGTAGTCCTCGACGACGACCCCACCGGCACGCAGTCCGTCGCGGATCTCGCCGTGCTCACCCGATGGGACGTCGAAGACTTCACCTGGGCGTTCACCCACATCCGCGAGAACCAGACCAAGCCTGCCGTCTACGTCCTCACCAACACCCGCAGTCTGGACCCGACCGAAGCCGCAGCGCGCAACGAGGAAATCGTCCGCAATGCATTGGCCGCCGCCGGTAACTTGAGGCTCGGTTTCGTCAGCCGCAGCGACTCCACCCTCCGCGGCCACTACCCCCTGGAGCCGGACGTTATCGCCGCCACCGTGGCTGCCGAGACCGGTGAAGCCACTGACGGTGTGGTGATCGTTCCAGCATTCCCCGACGCCGGACGCGTCACCATCGGCGGCGTGCACTACATGCGTGGCGACGCCGGCTCCCTCACCCCTGTTGCGGAGACGGAATTCGCCAAGGATGCGAGCTTCGGTTTCGCCAACTCCGAGATGGCCAAGTATGTGGAGGAGAAGTCGCAGGGCCGGTTCCCGGCCAGCGATGTGATCGTCCTGGACCTGAACATCATCCGCGCCGGAGCGTCAGCGCAAGATCCCACCATCTCCGCCAAAGCGATCGCCGACGCCTTGGAGTCCGCCACCAACTCCACGCCGATCGTGGCCGACATCGTCACCGAGAACGACTTCCGTGCCCTCGCCCTGGGCTTGGAGGAAGCAGAACGCCGCGGCAAGAAACTCCTCTACCGCGTGGGCCCGCCTTTTGTCAGGGGCCGCATTGGCCAGGAGATCCGCACGGCGCTGACGTCCGAGGAGGCCTTCGCGGGCAACACTCCCTCCACAGCCGGCGGCTTGATTGTGGTTGGCTCCCACGTTGGCGTCACCACCCGGCAACTCAATGACCTCACAGCCGCGCACAGCTCGGCCCGGACCATCGAGATCGATGTGGAGAAACTCGTTGCCGAAACCCATACAGAAACGGAAGCTGACGCCTACATCGCAACGGTCGTGTCCGACGTCGTCGACGCACTTCGCCAGGGCGACGTCATAGTCCACACCAGCCGCCTGCTCATCAAGACCGACGACGCCGCAGCAAGCCTGAAGATCGCCCGCACCGTCTCGGCCGCCGTCGTCGCCGTGGTGAACCGGACGCTGAAGACCTTCCCGCCGCGGTTTGTCATCGCGAAGGGCGGCATCACGTCCTCGGACGTCGCCGCGCACGGGCTGGAAATCCGCCATGCAATTGTCCGCGGCCCCATGCTGCCGGGCATCGTCTCGCTCTGGGAGCCGGTGGACGGTCCTGCCAAGGGCATCCCGTACATCGTGTTCGCCGGAAACGTGGGCGATGACCAATCCCTGACTGAAGTCACCCGAAAGCTCAGCGCCATTTTCTAGAACCATCCCCACTTGCCCCTAACCTCGCAAGCTCGGCCAGGGAACCCGGCAAGCGTGGGCCCTACCTATTCAATGGAGAACACCATGACCAGCAGCAACTACACCGTCACCGTCCTGGGCCTGGGCGCCATGGGCCTGCCCATGGCTACCCGGCTCGCGTCCGAGCTGACTGTCCACGGCTTCGATATCGCCGAGCCCCGCTTGGAACTCGCCGCAGAAGCCGGCATCAAGACCTTTGCTTCTGCACGCGAGGCATCGGATGGCGCCGACGCGCTGCTCTTGGCCGTCCGCAACGGCGAGCAGCTCAACGACGTCCTTTTCGGCGAGAACGGCGTGGCTTCGGTACTGAAGCCAGGCGCCGTCGTGATCCTCGGCAGCACCGTTGGTACCGAAGCCATCCCCGCCACGGTGGAAAAGCTTGCGGAATATGGTGTGGCCCTGGTGGATGCGCCGCTCTCCGGCGGCCCGAAGCGCGCCGGCGAAGGCGATCTGCTGATCGTTGTCGGGGCGGAGCCCGAAGCACTTGAAAAGGCGCGTCCTGCCTTGGAACTGCTGGCCTCCACCCTGAGCATCGTGGGCGACAAGCCCGGCGACGGCCAGGCCCTCAAGACCGTCAACCAGCTCCTCTGCGGTGTCCACATCGCCGCTGCTGCCGAGGCCATGGCTCTTGCCGACGCCCTGGGACTCGATCAGGCCAAGACCCTCGCCGCCCTCGAAGCCGGAGCCGCCGGATCCTTCATGCTTTCAAACCGCGGCCCGCGCATCCTCGAGGCCTACTCCGAGGACGGCGCCGAGGTACTCAGCCGCCTGGACATCTTCGTCAAGGACATGGGCATCGTTGGTAAGGCAACCCGGGCCGCCGGCCTCGCCGCACCCGTTGCCGCCGCTGCCGAACAGCTTTACCTTCTCGGCCAGGCCCAGGGTCTCGCCGCCGCCGACGACTCTGCCGTCATCAAGGTTGTAGCGCCCGCAAAGCGCACCGCCTAAGCACCCCACCAGAACGCGCGACGACGGCGATCCCCCCTTCGCCGTCGCCGCCACCTCCCGCCGGTCTTCTCTAGACTGGTATGTCAAAGGAGACACCCCCAATGAATCCCCTCGTCAACTCTTTGATGGTTCAGGCGGCGGACGCCCCCGCCATCAAGCCCGCAGTGGAGCTGGGCACACCTCTGCTGCTGACCATCGCCGCAGCGGGCATCGCCCTGTTGCTGGTGCTGATCATCCGCTTCAAAATCCAGGCTTTTGTTGCCTTGCTTGCCGTCAGCATCCTGGTGGGCGTCGCCGCGCAGATTCCGCTCAAGGACATCTTCACTGTTGTGACCACGGGCGTTGGCAGCACCATGGGCAAGGTCGCCTTGCTGATCGCCCTTGGCGCCATCCTCGGCCGCATGATTGAAGTTTCCGGCGGCGTGCAGTCGCTGGCCACCCACTTCACTGAGAAGCTCGGCGCCAAACGCGTTGCCATTGCGCTGACGGCCGTCGGCTTCCTCGTGGCGATCCCCGTGTTCTTCGAGGTGGGCGTGATCGTCCTCGTTCCCATTGTTTATGCGTTCGCGAAGATCGCTAACGTACACCCGATCAAGTTCGGCCTGCCCATGGCCGGCATCATGCTGTCCATTCACGTGGCCGTCCCGCCGCACCCGGGCATCGTTGCCGGCGCCGGCGTGTTCGGTGCGGACATTGGACTCATCACCCTGATCTCGCTGATTATTTGCGTGCCGCTTGGCTTCCTGTCCTACTGGGTTGCCAGCATCATGAACCGTAAAGAGTACGAACTGCTTCCAGGCGTCAAGCAGCAAGTGGACGAGTTCGGTTCCGAATCACTGGTCCACGTTGGTCATGACGGCCCCGGTGCCCACGCCATCGCTCCTCCGCGGCCTGGCCTGATCATGTTCCTGATCGCCGCTCCCATCGTCCAGATCCTCCTCGGCACAGTGGGAACGCTGACCCTCCCCAAGGACAACTACTGGTACGGCGTGGCCGCCTTTGTCGGCAACCCGTTCTTCGCACTCCTGGTGGCTGTGGCTCTGTCCTTCTTCCTACTGGCCGTCCGCCGCAACTGGTCCCTCAAGGAAACGGGCGAGATTTTCGAAGGCGCACTTCCTCCCATCGCTTCCATCCTCATGGTGGTGGCCGCTGGTGGTGTGTTCGGTGAAGTCCTCCGTGCATCCGGAATCGGCGCAGCTCTGTCCCACACCTTGGATAGCCTCGGCCTGCCGGTCATCGTGCTCGGCTTCATCATCTCCCTGGCACTGCGCGCCGCCCAGGGTTCTGCCACTGTCGCAATCGTGACGACGACTGGCCTGCTTACCTCTGCCGTGATGGAAGGTGGCTACACGCCGGCCCAGATCGCGGTAATCGTCATTGCCATTGGCTTCGGTTCATTGGGCCTTTCCCACGTTACCGACGCCGGGTTCTGGACGGTCGTCCGCTACTACGGCCTCACAGTGTCCGACGGCCTGAAGACCTGGACCGTCCTCACCACCATCCTGGGCCTGGCAGGCTTCGCGTTGACTTACGTTGCCTGGATCCTGGTAGGAGGTTTGGCCCACTGATGCGCGCCAACCTCGGCCATATGGTCAACTCTGCCCTGGCCTCCGGCTCGGCTGTTCCGGCTTTCACTTGCTACGACTTCACTACAGCGCTGGCTGTTGTTGGCGCGGCGGAAGAATCGGAGCTCGGCGTGATCCTGCTCGTCGCTCCGAAGACTGCGTCCACGCCTAATGGACTGCGCCTCATGGCGGCCCTTCGCGGCCTGGCCAACGACGCCAGCGTCCCGGTTTCGGTGCAATTGGACCACGCCTCCGACCTCAGGGTCATCCTGGAATCCGTGGCGGCCGGTGCGGATGCGGTGCTCGCTGACGGTTCATCATTGCCCTACGAGGACAACATCGCCCTTGTCCGTGAAGTCCGTGCGGCGCTGGACGAGGCAGGCGCTGCCGACGTCGTGATTGAGGCGGAGTTGGGCGGCCTTGCGGGAGACGAGGACAAAGCCTTCGGTGCCGAACGTTCAGCGCACGACGCCGGCGCTTCAGTTGCGGGACTTACCAACCCGGCACAGGTGGCCGACTTTGTGGAGCGCACCGGTGCCCAGCTACTGGCTGTCGCCGTGGGCAACGTGCATGGGAAGTACAAGGGCGAACCAAACATCCGTTGGGACGTACTGCAGGAAGTCGCTGCCGGGACAGAGGTGCCGCTGGTGCTCCACGGCGCCTCCGGCATTCCGGCCGACGAACTAGCGAAGGCTCCCTCCATGCAGGTGGGCAAGGTCAACTTCAACACGGAACTGCGCACAGGCATTCTGTCGATGCTGGAGTCGCAAACCGCAACCCACCGGGCCGATGGCGAGAATCTTCAGGGTTTGCTGGCCCAGTGGAATGGCTCGGCTTCAGCTTTTGCGGGCGCCACACTGGAGTTGCTCAGCGCCTGACGGGCCGCGCGACAACCAAGTCCGGCAACCAGGGAGGCTAGGATCAAAACCATGATCCTGGCCTCCCTGATTTTCGCGACGATTGCCGCCTTGCTTCACGTCTATATCTTCACCATGGAGTCCATTACCTGGACAAAGCCCAAAACCTGGAAGACATTCAGCATCACCTCCCAGGCCGACGCGGAAACCACCAAGCCGCTCGCGTACAACCAAGGTTTCTACAACCTGTTCCTGGCCATCGGCGCACTGATCGGCATTGTTGCAGTGGCTATGGGCGCACCCCAAGTGGGATGGACCCTTGTCTTCAGCAGCTGCGGTTCCATGCTCCTGGCCGCCCTTGTGCTCGCAGCAAGCGGCAAGAAGTACCTCCGCGCAGCTACCCTCCAAGGCACCACGCCGCTTCTCGCCGTCGTGCTTGGCGTGCTGGCAGTGACGCTGGGCTAAGCCAAGATGGCCTAAGCCAATGGGCTAGGACTCCGGCGGACCATCCTGGGCTGCGGCGTCGTCCATCCAGAGGACTTCCCAGTGGTGGCCGTCCAGGTCACGGAACGCGCGGCTGTACATGAAGCCAAGATCCTGGGCGTCGTAGGTTTCGGAACCGCCGGCTTCGAGCGCCTTGGCAGCCAGGGCATCTACGTCCTCACGGCTGTCGGCTGAAATGGCGACAATTGCCGCCGTCGAGTTCTGCGTGTCCGCGATGGGCTGCTTGGTGAATTCGCTGAACTTGGCGTGGGTCAGGAGCATTGCATAGATGGTGTCGCTGAAGACCACGCAGGCCGCAGTCTCGTCGGTGAAGTTCGGGTTGATGGAGTAGCCAAGGGCCGTGTAGAAGGCCTTGGATGCCTCGAGGTCGCTAACGGGCAGGTTCACGAAAATCGACGTAGTCATGGGTCTGATCCTGCCGGTGTTTCGGCGGCTCGTCCAGACCCCTCTCTCCACAAAGGCAGCGGCACCACGCTGAGGCTGCGCCCGGACTCATCGAGGATATGGCCCAGCCGCTTGTAGGTCCGGACTACCGCCTGCCGTGAGATCACAATGCTGCCGGGCGCCCGTTCGGCCAGTTCGCGTTCGAATGCCTGGGCTTCCAGATAGTCGCGGACCCACAGTGTGACCACGAGGTTCTGTGCGCCGAGCACCTGGGCGCTGAGCCGGCAGTTCGTTTGCGCGGCGAAGTAGCGGCCAATGTCGTCAACGAATTGAGCAGGGACGTTGAGCATGAGCGTGACCTCCCTCAGGCCTCTGGTCGCCGCCGCAGACGCATCGCACCTCAGCGTGATGTAGCCGGACGCCAGAAACCGTTCCACCCGTCGTCGGGCAGTTTGCGGTGAAACGCCACAGGCGGCACCCAGATCAGCCCAACTGGCACGGCCGTCCTTGGAAAGTTCCTCCAGCAGCGCGGCGTCAAGGCGATCCGGCGAGTAGCCTGCCGGTGCGGGCTTGGCTTCCGTTGAGACCAGCCGCGCGCGTGCGGGTTCGAGTGTTCCGCTGCGCCATTCCGAGGCCTGCCGATAAAGCTTGGTGACAAAGACGACTTCTCGGTGGGTGATGCCGGGGAGCGCAGGAAAGGCTCCGGTCACGATGTCCATGAGTTCCTCATGACTGGACGCGAAGCAATCCATGAAGACGTCGTGGGAGCCGGTGACCATGGAGACGGTGCCGAAAGCCGGCACCTCGCAAAGCCTCTGGATCAGTGCTTCGCTTTCGCCGGGCAACGAAGACAGTTGGATAAACGCCGACCAGCCAGCGCTGAGGTAGCGCTGTCCCGGAGACGGCGTGATCCACGCCAGTCCCTGTTCGGCCAACACGTACCAGCGCCTGGCGACCGTAGGGCCGGACAGGCCAAGAGCATCCGCTATCCGGCTCCATTCCGCCCGTGGATTGATCTGGAGGGCATTGACGATTTCAAGGTCCAGTTCCGAGATGGTGGCTGATTCATTCAATATTGGCTGCCTTGTGTGGGTTTCAAACAATCTGAGGGCCAGTGTAATCGACGGTCATAACGTTGTGACTCGCATCACCACAGGCGAAACCTCCCCGGACTCAAGGAAGCTCATGGCAAGCAAGACAGCACCACCTGCGGCAGCGGCCCTCACCCGCAGGACCATCGCAGGCATGATCCTGGCAATGGCGCTCATCGAATCACTTAGCGGAGTAACGCAGGGGTATCTGAACCCCATCCTGCCCGCACTGGGACCGGTCTTCGAGATCGACGATCCCACCATCAACGGCATTTTCCTGATCTCCAACGTGAGTTTCGCCGTCCTGACGCCCATCATTTCGAGGCTCGGCGACAGCTACGGGTATCGCCTTGTACTCCGGTGGTCCACGGGTGTGGTGACGGTCGGCGTCTTGCAAATGGCGCTGTGGCCATCGCTGTGGACGGTGACCATCGGCGTCGTCATGCTGACCTGCGTGGTGGGGTTCATCCCGCTCATGATGGGAATTCTCCGCGTGACCAGCCCCGCCCCCACGCGCACGGGTGTCAGCGTCATGATCGGCATGCTCATGATCATGGTGGGCGCCGGTGGCTTGCTCGCCGGCGTCGTTGGCGTCACCGATCCGACGCTCGGTTTCTGGGTGGCGGTTCCGTTCGCGGTGGTCGCTTTCGTGTGTTCCTTCTTATTGCCCGACGCCGGGGTCCCGACGCGTGAGGGCATCGCCCTGTCACCCCTGCTGGCATGCTCGCTGGGTCTCATTGGCTTTGTTGTGGCGTTGTCGATGGCGCCGGAATGGGGCTGGCTGGACGCCCGCACCCTCGCGGCCGGCTTGTTGGGGCTTGCCCTACTGGTCTTCTGGGCCAGGCGCGACTACAGCGGTGCCGCAGGACAGCGGTTCATGGACCTGCGCATGCTGGCTAATCCGCGGATCCGCGCCATCTCCGTGGCAACGTTCTTCTTCGGCTTCGCTTCGATCAGCTACTTCGGTACCAACGGCATCTTCCTGCATTCCAACCCTGACAAGACGGGGTACGGGTTCGCCCTCAGCCCGCTGATGATCGCGATTGTCCTTGCCCTGGCGTCCGTACTTTCCTTGGTGTCATCGCTCCTGACAGCACGGGCCTTGCGACGTTTCGGCGAGCGGGCCACCCTGGTCTTTGCCGGCGTTCTGCTGGCAGGCGGCTTCCTGGTCATGATGCTCGCGCACGGCTCCCTTACCGGATATTGCATCGGCTTCGCCATGTTCAACCTGAGCCTGGGGATGTACCAGGCGGGCACCCGCTCCCTGTCGGTTGAGGGCGTTGCCATGGAGGAAACATCGACGGCCGCAGGGCTTAACGAGCTGGCATTGTCAGTGGGCATCGCTGTGGGAGCGGCAGTGGTCAAGCTCTTGTCCTCTGCCTCGGTTGAATCCGGACGTATCACCGAAACCGGATTGTTGACCATCTGGAGTGCCTTGGCAGTTGCTGCGCTGATAGCCGCCGCGGCCAGTGCCCGGTACCCGAAGCGGCAGGCCGCCGAGGTGACGGCATGACCGCCGGACTGGGCACCGGGGGCCGAAGGTCCGTCGTCGTGCTTTCCTCCCAGGGCGACGTCCACGCCACGCTGGACAGCGAAGTCCAGCGCTGGAAACCGGACATTCTGGACCTTAGCCACGCCATCCACGCCGACCCGGAGCTTGGCGGCCAGGAATTCCGTGCCGTCAAACGCGTTCAACGGGTGCTCCGCAAAGCCGGGTTCACGTTTGATGAAACACAACCGGAACAGCCCACCGCTTTCAGTGCGCGCTTCGGGTCCGGCCAACTCGTGGTGGCACTCTGCGTTGAATACGACGCCTTGCCGGACATCGGGCACGCCTGTGGACACAACGTCAACGCAGCCAGCGCAGTGGGAGCCGCCCTGGCATTGACCGCCGTCGCAGAGCAGCTGGACATCACCGTCAAGGTTCTCGGCACACCGGCGGAAGAGACCACCGGAGGCAAAGTGGACCTGATAGAGGCAGGCTTCTTCGACGACGTCTCGCTGGCCATGATGGTCCACGCCGGCGCCGCTGATGTGGTGGGTGGCTCGTCTTTGGCGATGTCGATGTGGGACGTGCTCTTCGAAGGGCGCCCGGCCCATGCAGCAGCGGCACCGTCGGAGGGCGTCAACGCGTTGGATGCGCTGGTCATCGCGCAAATGGCTATTGCTTTGGCAAGGCAGCAGCTGCCGCCCGGATCGATCGTGTCGCTGATCGTCACCGAGGGCGGCAGCGCCGTCAACGTTATTCCCGAGCGTGCGCGGGCGAGCGTCGAAATGCGGGCTCCAAGCATTGACCAGCTGCGCCTGATTCAGGACAAGATCCGGCGTTGCCTGGAAGCCGGCGCCCACGCGAGCGGTTGCACGCTAAGCATGACCCCAAAGGGCAACGACTATGCGGAACTGCGCCAGGATCCTTATTTGTCAGGGGCCTACCAGGAAGCGATGAAAGCCAGGGGAAGGGACGTTGCTTTCAATGCCGATCCGGTGGCCTCCACGGACATGGGCAACGTTTCGCAATTGGTGCCCTCCATCCACCCGGTTGTGGGTTACGACATCCGGGGCGCCGCCCACCACACAGCCGAGTTCGCCGCATTCGGCGCCTCAGCAGGCGCTGACCAGGCCGTTCTGGACGGATCGTTCGGCATGGCCGCGGCGGCCTGTGCTGCGGCCATGGACGCGGAGCAACTGAAACGCCTGCTGCAAAAGGCGCCTGTGTAGTCCGCCGCGGGGCCAGCCTTATGGCTCCATTGGCCGCGCGGGCGGACAATGGAGTCAGCACGCAGGCGCGTGCCATTGTAGGGAGAACCATGGAGATGGATGCGCATCCTCCCGCCAGCCAGGAAAGGGCTGTGCATCGGGACCCGGCGATCGACCTTGTCCGCTTCACCTGCCTGCTCCTGGTCGTCGCGGCGCACTGCATGATGGTCAGCCCTGTCCTGCACAAGGACGGCACTGTCAGCACCCTGAACGTGCTCATGGAGCAAAGCTGGTTCACCCCTGTGGCATGGGGGCTCATGATTGTGCCCCTGTTCTTCGTCCTGGGCGGCGTGACCGGGCTGCAATCGTGGCGGCGCCTGAAAGCGCACGGCGGCAACGGCTTCGACTTCGCCCAGTTAAGGCTCCTGCGACTGGTCCGCCCGGCCATGGCTGTGTTGGCCATCATGTGGGGAGGGCTATGGGTCGCGCTGCTGCTTGGTGTCCACCCGCAAGTCATCCAGTTGATGACTGCCGGGGCCGCAATGCCCCTGTGGTTCCTGGCGGCCTACCTCACGGCCCAACTCAGCATCCCGCTCATGGCCCGGCTTCATGAACGCGTGCCTCTGCTGACTTTCGCTGTGCTGGTGGCACTGATCATCGCCGTGGATTCCCTTCGCGGCGCTGTCCCCGTCGTGGCGTTCGCGAACATGATCTTCGTGTGGTGCGCTGTCCAGCAACTGGGATTCCTCATGGCCGATGGCTTCTTCGAGAAACGTAGTCGCAGCTGGCTTCTTGGCGCCGTGGTTTCCAGCAACCTTCTGCTGGGATTGGTGACCGGCGTGGCCGTGTATCCGGGGAACATGGTGGTAAACCTTAATCCGCCCAATTTTTGCCTGCTTCTCTTGGGCATTTCCCAGGCGGCGACGCTTCAACTGCTCCACAAGGGCATTCGGTGGATCGCGGACCTCCGATGGGTCCAGGTAGTCATAGCTGTAACGGGGCGGCGTTCCATGACCGTCTATCTCTGGCACCTTCCACTGCTGGTGGGCATGTCCGGGTTGCTGTTGCTCACCGATGTGCCCCAGCCATTCGCAGGGACTGCAGAGTGGTGGTGGGCGCGGATTCCAGTCTTCTTCGCTGTGCTGACCCTGCTGGTCCCGGTGGTGTGGCTTTTTGGTCGTTTGGAGAACCGACCGACGGCGGCCAGCCACGCGCGGGGACCGTCACGTACCGCTGTGGTGACCGCCGCCGTCGTGGTTTTGGTCCCGCTGGCGGACGCCGCCTTCAACGGATTGACCCTTGCCCTGTTGGGTGGGGGAGCGGCGTGCTTTGCCCTTTCGGTCCTCTTGCTTGGCAGGGTTCCGACGCCGGTGCTGACGCGGCCCACGCAGGAAGGCGCTGAATTCCGCGGGGGTCGGTGGCGCACGTTGCCAGAGCCGGATTTACGTGCCAATCTCGAAACATGACCGAGTACACGGATTCACTGGCAGAGTCGTTCCGAGCTGGCGTCACCACGGTGCGCAACGACAAATTTCACCGCTATGAGCTGCACGTGGACGGTGAGCTGGCCGTGGTCTCCCAGTTCATGGACAAGCCCGGTCATATTGATTTCATTCACACTGAAACGAAACCCGGGTTCAACGGCCAAGGCCTCGCAAAAGTACTGGCGCACTTTGCGCTGGATGACGTGGTGGCCTCCGGAAAGCGCATCATCCCGCATTGCCCCTACATCGCCGCGTACCTGACGAAGCACGAGGGCTACGAGCAGGACGTCGACTGGCCCGCGGAAAAGCCCGTGGGCGAACCGGAGAACGAGTAACCTGCCGTTCCCTTCCCTGGGGAACCGGTTCGCTAGGGAAGCAGGGACCGCTTTCTTTGCCATTGCACTGCATGCCACAAGAGGAGGGCGGCAGTGATCAGCAACGCAGCCAGCAGTGCATAGGGTGCGTTGGAGAGCATGATGAAGTTTATTTGGGCTGTCTGGGCTGATTCGGCGGACTGAGCTTGCGCAGTGCTCACTATCGCGCTGGCCGCCGTCGTAAGGGCCCATAGTCCAAACCATGCCAAGCCGGCGTCCAGGGCCCACAAGGCAATGATGAATGGATTGAGCTGGACGCGCTTGCGTTCCGGGCCCGCGGTCTCCGGCACGTGGGGGCTAACGGCGGGCTGGGTGTTGCCATGCTCGTCGATTTCGCGGAAGCCGATTCGCTCGTGGGCGTGGTCCTTCATGTGGTCCCCCAACCGTGGGCAGCGGATAGTCCTAGCACTCTACCCCCTGGAGACCGGAAGACAGCAGGCCGTGTACACGCGGCCCAACGAGCCTTCGGTCCCGGAAAGAGTGCCATATTTTGCACCCAAAGCGGTCCCGAACAAAAGTCAATGACGTATATCCGCGCGGCGCAGGCACGAGAAACCGCCTTCTCAGCGAAATACATCACAAAAGTTTGACGGAAAGGATTACCTAAGTAAGGCTTACCTTGCTAACAAGCGCCCCAACGCAATGGAAGGAAGCTGACGTGACGTCACCTAGTGTCGAAGAGCGGATCGCTCAGGAGCAGGATTTTGGCTCCAAAGTGGAACTGGCCCTCGCTGCCACAAACCAGCTGTTCAACGCACGAAATTCACCCAGTTACGTCGCTCAGGTTCTCCAGGGGGTCAATGCGGTCTCAACCAAAGTTCAGCGGACAGCCCAGCCGTTCACCGGCGTCGGGCATGCTGAACTGAAGGCCAAGGTTGGTGCAGTGGATCTTGAACGCCCGCTTCCGGACACGGCTGCGGCGCTGGAAGAGCTCGATGAGCTCTACCTCAAGGACGCCATCTACTTCCACGATTCCCGTTACGCGGCGCACCTCAACTGCCCGGTTGTCATTCCGGCCCTGGTAGGTGAAGCAGTGCTCTCGGCGGTGAACTCCTCCATGGATACCTGGGACCAGAGCGCCGGTGCCACCATGATCGAGCGCCGCCTTATCGATTGGACGGCGGAACGCATCGGCTTCACGGAAGACGCCGATGGCGTGTTCACGTCCGGTGGCAGCCAGTCCAACTTCCAGGCTCTGCTGATCGCCCGGAATCATGCCGTAGCCAAGCTGCGGGCCGCGAATGGGGACGCGCGCCTGCCGCACCTGCTTGACCGCCTCCGGATCTTCACGTCCGTGGACAGCCACTTCAGCATCCAGAAGTCCGCTTCAATGCTGGGCCTGGGCTTCGATGCCGTCATCGCAGTGCCCACCACCGGGGACCACCGCATGGACCCCACCGCCCTCGCGGCTGCTTTGGCGGAAGCGCACGACGCCGGACTGGTGCCGATGGCGGTTGTGGCCACCGCCGGGACTACGGACTTCGGTTCGGTTGACCCTTTGTCCGAAATGGCTGCGTTGGTTCGCGCGTACGATTCGTGGCTGCACGTGGACGGCGCCTACGGTGGAGGGCTCATCGTTTCCGGCAGGCACCGTCACCTCCTGGACGGGATCCACCTGGCGGATTCCGTCACAGTGGACTTCCACAAGACCTTCTTCCAGCCCGTCAGCTCCAGCGCAGTCCTGGTCCGCAACGGCTCCATGATGGGGCATGTCACCTACTACGCGGACTACCTGAACCCGGAGAGCGCGGCAAAGGCAGAGATCCCCAACCAGGTGGATAAGAGCATCCAGACCACCCGCCGCTTCGATGCCCTGAAGCTGTGGCTGACCCTCCGCATCATGGGTGCAGACGCCATCGGCGCACTCTTTGACGAAGCGATCGACCTCGCCGCCCGGGTGGGAACCTTGTTGGCTGATGACGCTGAGTTCGAGCTCGCTGCCCCACCCCAGCTGAGCACCTTGGTTTTCCGCTACCGCCCAGTGGTTGACGGCGCAGCCCTCGATGAAGATGCTGCAGACGTTCTCAACCCGGCTATCCGCGCCGCGATCTTCGCTTCCGGTCAGGCCGTTGTTGCCGGCACCAAGGTCGCTGGCCGGCACTACCTCAAATTCACCCTCCTCAACGCCGAGGCGAGCCTGAGGGACATCCAGGAAATCATCGAACTTATCCGCCGGACGGGCGACAACCTGTTGGCGAACACCACGGAGGCCGCAGCGTGAGCACCCAAGACAATGGCAAGATTTACGACGTCGCAGGCATCGGCGTCGGGCCTTTCAACCTGGGCTTGGCCGCGCTGAGCGAGCCCGTGGAAAACCTCGACTGCGTTTTCCTGGACCGCCGCGAGTCCTTCGACTGGCACCCCGGCATGATGTTGGAGCCGGCGCACCTGCAGGTCCCGTTCATGGCGGACCTCGTGACGCTCGCCGACCCGACGTCGCCGTTCTCGTTCCTGAACTTCCTGAAGCAGACCGGGCGCTTGTACCGTTTCTATATCCGCGAGAACTTCTACCCGCTGCGTGCCGAGTACAACCAGTATTGCCAGTGGGTGGCCGGCCAGCTTGAGTCCGTGCGTTTTAGCACGGATGTGCTGGATGTGACCTACGACGACGGTGTGTACCGGCTTTCGGTGCAGGGGCCGGCGGGTGCTGAGGTGCTTCGCGCCCGCAAGCTGGTCCTGGGCACCGGGACTTCTCCGTATATCCCGGACTCCTGTGCAGGAATAGTGGACGCCGGTGGACTTGTCCTCCACAATGCCGATTACCTGTCGAGGAAGAGCGAGCTGCAGTCCAAGCGCAGCATCACCATCGTGGGCAGCGGCCAGAGTGCCGCGGAGCTTTACTACGAGTTGCTGCAGGAAATCGATGTCTACGGTTACCAGCTCAACTGGGTCACCCGTTCGGGCCGTTTCTTCCCGCTTGAGTACACCAAGCTCACCCTGGAGATGACCTCGCCGGAGTACGTTGACTACTTCCACTCGCTCCCGGGCGAGCAGCGTGATTCGCTGATCAAGAGCCAGAAGAACCTGTACAAGGGCATCAACTCGGACCTGATCGACGACATCTACGATCTCCTTTACACCAAGAGCCTCTCCGGAATGGTGGACACCCAACTGCACACGCACTCCTCCCTCACCGCTGCAGAGTGGGATGCCACCACCGGCACCCATACACTCCGGTTGCACCACGAGGAACACGGGCAGGGCTACTCCTTGGAATCCGAAGCCGTGGTCCTCGCCACCGGCTACACGTACAAGGAGCCCGCCTTCCTGGCAGGCATCCAGGATCGGGTCCGTCGTGACGCCAAGGGCCGCTTCGACGTCGAGCGCAATTACGGAACCGGCGTTGAACCCGGCGAAATCTTCGTCCAGAACGCTGGGCTGCACACGCACGGCTTCGTCACCCCGGACCTCGGCATGGCCGCCTACCGCAACTCCTGCATCCTGCGTGAAATCACCGGCCGTGAGGTCTACCCGATCGAGCGCAGCATCGCGTTCCAGCAGTTCGGCGCTCCGGCTCCCATGACTGCTGCCGTCCCCGAAACCGCTGGAGCCGCGGTATGAGCTTCACGTTCCGGCCCGTTGATCCCTTAGCGGACGCACCCCTCCTCCACAGCTGGGTCAGCCAAGAATATGCGCGGTTCTGGGGCATGGTTTCGGCCACTGAGCAGGACGTTGTGGAGGAGTACTCGAGGATCGCCGAGTCCGGCCATCACCAAGCGTTCCTGGGGCTCGACGACGGCGTCCCCGCCTTCCTGATGGAGCGGTACCGCCCCGAGTCATCGCCGTTGGCGGACGTTTACGAGGTCCAGCGCGGTGACGTCGGCATGCACCTTCTGGTGGCGCCGCCCAACGGGGAGCCGCAGTCTGGTTTCACCACCGCCGTCATGCAGTCCGTCATGACGGAACTCTTCGATGACCCGGCAACCCGGCGTGTCGTCGTCGAGCCTGACGCCCGCAACCACAAGATCCATGTCCTGAACGAGAAAGTGGGCTTCCGGCCGCACGGCGTGGTGACCCTTCCCGCCGTCGACCCTGCCGAAGACCACAAGCAGGGGCTGCTCAGCTTCTGCACCCGCGAGGATTTCCTGGCGACCCTGACCCCAATTCTGGCCGCGCATGCCGCGGCGACCAGAGGAGAATCCCTGTGACCACAACTGCCGACAACGCGACTATCACCGCCGTTGATTCCGTGTCGCACCTGACCCCCGAGCGCTGGGCCATCGCCAACCGGCATCTGGTCCGCAAGGCGATCGCTGAGTTCTCGCATGAGCGCATCCTGGTGCCGGAAGTGATCGGCGCGGAGGAAGCCGGCGTCAGTCTGTACAAGGTAGTGAGCGATGACGCTGCTACTGAATACCGCTTCCGCGCCCGGCTGCTGCAACTGGAGCACTGGTCCGTATCCGCGGAATCCATCGTTCGGGTGCGGGACGGGGAAGAGCTCCCTGTGGATGCCTTGGACTTCATTGCCGAGTTCCATGAGGCACTGGCCATCCGCCAGGAAATGCTGCCTGTGTACCTTGAGGAAATCAGCAGCACGCTGGCCAGCCACGCCTATAAGCAGGGCAAGCCGTTTAGCTCGGCCCAATTGGCTGCGGGCATCACCGGCGGCACTGACCGCGCCGCTGACTTCCAAGCCATTGAGCACAGCATGACCGAGGGCCACCCGTGCTTCGTGGCCAACAACGGCCGGCTTGGGTTCGGGATCGCCGACTACCATGCATTTGCACCGGAAACCGGCGCAGCCATAAAGCTGCAGTGGATCGCCGTGCATCGCAGCAAGGCAGTATTCACCTCCAGTGCAGGGTTGGATTACCGGACGCACTTCGAGGCCGAACTTGGGCCCGCGACTCTTGCGTGGTTCAACGCGGAACTGTCTGCATCCGGACTGGATCCGGAGGACTACCTCCTCATGCCGGTCCACCCCTGGCAGTGGGACAACAAGCTCACGGTGACGTTCGCTGCAGAAATCGCGCAACGCCACATCGTGAACCTTGGCACCGGTGAAGATTCGTACCAAGCGCAGCAGTCCATCCGTACGTTCTTCAACACCGACTATCCGGAAAAGGCCTACGTCAAGACGGCCATGTCTGTGCTGAACATGGGCTTCATGCGTGGTCTTTCTCCGCAGTACATGAAGGCAACGCCGGCTATCAACGACTGGTTGCAGGAATTGATCGGCAATGACCGGGAGCTCCAGGACCGGGGCCTGACCATGATCCGTGAAACCGCGGCCATCGGCTACCACAACCACTACTACGAGGCTGCTTCGGCCAAGGGGTCCCCCTACCGGAAGATGCTCTCGGCCCTGTGGAGGGAAAGTCCGTTGCCGTTGCTCAAGGACGGGCAGCAGCTGGCCACCATGGCGTCTTTGCTGCATGTGGACTCCTCCGGAGAATCGGTAGTGACTGCCCTGATTCAGCGCTCCGGCCTGGCACCCACCGAGTGGCTTCGGCGCTACTTCGAGGCCTACCTTGTACCGCTGGTCCACTGCCTCTATGAGTACGAGCTCGCGTTCATGCCGCACGGCGAGAACGTCATACTGATCCTCGAAAACGGTGTGCCCGTCCGGGCGATCATGAAGGACATCGCCGAGGAAATCGTAGTCATGGGGGACCGGCTGGAACTTCCGGAGGAGGTTTCCCGCGTCAAGGCTGAGATCCCTGCCGAGGAAATGGTCCTGGCCATCTTCACGGACGTGTTCGACTGCATCTTCCGCTTCCTCGGAGCCCTCCTGGTGGAGGACGGGACGCTGCGCGAGGACGAATTCTGGGGAACCGCGGCCGCAGTGTTGCGGGAATACCAGCAGCGCCACCCGGAGCTTGCAGACCAGTTCGCCATGCACGATCTCTTTGCCCCGGACTTCGAGCTCTCCTGCCTCAACCGCCTGCAGCTCCGGAACAACCAGCAAATGCTCGACATCTCAGATCCCTCCGGTGGGCTCCAGATGGCGGGCCGCTTGGCGAACCCCTTGGCCAAGTTCGCCTAATCACTCCGCCGAGGTGGCAGTTAATACCAATCCTGCTCGCAGACATGGGTATGAACTGTCACCTCGGCAGAGCGGGTGCTCCCTAACCCTTGACACTCCAACGTGACGCGGGATACATTTAGGCCCGTTATACGAATAACTAATACGAATAACCCGTATGTTGGAACGGCCCAAGGAGGTGCCCCATGGCTAAGTCGAAGCCGCATTCCAAGCCGACCATGCACGATGTTGCTGCTGCTGCCGGTGTTTCGCAAGCCACTGTCTCCCTGGTGCTGAACTCGGCGGGCGGGTCGCGGTTCTCCGACGAGACCCGACGCAAGGTCAAAGATGCCGTCGCGCAACTCGGTTACCGCACGAACGCCCACGCAAAGATGCTTCGCGATGGACTTGCCGGCATGGTGGGCTTCATCGGCGACTCCGTGGCAACATCCCCCTTTGCCGGGGCGATCATCGAAGGCGCGCAAGAGCGCGCTTGGGAGGATGGGCTCCTTCTGGTAACCATGAATACCGGCGGGGACAAGGAACTTGAAGCCGCCTCCCTGGATGCCATGCTTTCCTACAATGTGGCAGGCATCGTTTATGGCTCCATGTACCACCGGCTGCTGGAGGTGCCCAAAGCCCTGGCCGGTGTCCCCTCGGTGGTACTGAATTCCCAGGACCGGGACGGTCAGCTTCCCAGCGTGGCGCCCAATGAGGTGAGCGGCGGCTATTCAGCTACACGTCACTTGATCGATGCCGGGCATACCCGTATTGGGATGATCAACATCGAATTGCTCGAAAGTGGCCTCCCCGCCGCAGTGGGTCGCTACGAGGGCTTCAGGGGCGCTCTTGAAGAAAGTGGATTGGACGTAGATCCGGCCTTGGTGCGCTTCGGCCGGGGTGGTGAGGACGACGGCTACAAGTATGCAATGGAGCTGATGACCGCCCCAAAGCGGCCTACGGCAATCTTCTGCGCCAACGACCGCACAGCGTGGGGCGCCTATCAGGCAGTGGCCGATCTTCGGCTTTCGATTCCCCACGACGTGTCGATTGTGGGTTTTGATAACCAGGCCATCGTTGCGCCCCATCTTCGTCCGGGGCTGACAACCTTTGAGCTGCCTTTTGTTGCCATGGGTAGGCGCGCCGTTGAACTCATCCTCCAAGGCGCCGAACCCGACGGTCGGGTGGAGCTGATGGAGTGCCCCCTTGTTGAACGAAAGTCAGTTACACACCCTAAGGAGATGCCATGAGCCGCACTATGCCGGCGAAACGCGGGCGTCCGTCTGCGGCACCGGTGCCGCAAGTTCCGCAACGAAAAATTTCTGCTTCGCTCCGCCTCCGCCGCATTTTTCGGGCCTGGCAGTTATACGTATTACTAGCGCCTGCTCTTGTGTACATCCTGGTTTTCAAATACTGGCCGATGTATGGCGTGCAGATTGCTTTCAAGAATTACAACCCGGTGGATGGCTTCACGGACAGCCCCTGGGTGGGGCTGGACCACTTCGTCCGGTTCGTGAACTCTTACCAGTTCGGCCAGGTGGTGGGAAACACTCTCTGGATTGCGGTTCTGGGCCTTCTGGTGGCCTTTCCGATCCCCATCATTCTGGCTCTGCTGGTCAACCAGCTCCAGAGCGAGAGGTTCAAAAAGTTCACCCAAACGGTGCTCTACTCACCGGCCTTCATTTCCACGGTTGTGGTGGTGGGAATCATGTTCGTGATCCTGTCGCCGCGGTCAGGGCTGGTGAACAACGCCATCCAACTCACCGGAGGCGAGCCGATCTTCTTCATGGGCTCGGCTGAGTGGTTCCGGCCGGTGTACGTCATCTCGGATGTCTGGCAGAACGCGGGGTTCTCCATGATCGTTTACCTCGCAGCTTTGGCCGCTATCGACCCCGCACTTCACGACGCCGCGAAGGTGGATGGTGCGTCAAAGCTCCAGCGCATCCGCCACATCGACCTGCCGGGCATCATGCCGGTGGTGACCATCCTTTTCATCCTGGCTATCGGCAACCTGCTGAACGTGGGCTTCGAAAAGGCATTGCTGATGCAGACACCGTTGAACCTGTCCACATCAGAGATCATCCAGACCTACGTCTACCACGCTGGTTTGCAGCAAGCGCAGTTCAGCTACTCGGCCGCCATTGGCCTGTTCAACTCCCTCCTCAACCTTGCGCTGTTGCTCGTCTTCAACACGATCGCGCGCCGGGCCAACCAAGCGACCCTGTGGTGATGCCGAAATGTCCCTGACAACCGAACCCTCAACCATCCACCAGGCCAACCGTGCTCCCAACCCGGGGCGCCGCAAGCAGACGCTGCGCGACAAATACGGCGATCGCGTCTTCAACGTTGGCGCGACGGCAGTGCTGCTGTTGTCCATCCTTGCCGTGGTCTACCCGCTCTACTTCATTGTGATCGCTTCCATCAGTGACCCCAATGCCGTCTATGAGGGGAAAGTCTGGCTGTTCCCTTCCGGAGTTACCACCGAGGGCTACGAACGGATCTTCGCTGACAGCAGGATCTGGAACGGCTTGGGTAACACGCTCATGTACACGGTCCTGGGAACTGCCATCAGCGTTACCACCATCCTGTGCGGCGCCTACGCGCTGTCCAGGAAGGACATGCCGGGCCGTAAGATCCTGATGCTCCTGTTCGTGATCACCATGTTCTTCGACGGCGGACTCATCACCAAGTATCTGGTGGTCCGGGACCTGGGAATGCTGGACACCATTTGGGCAGTGGTTCTGCCGGGAGCCGTGGGCGTCTGGAACTTGATCATCGCCAGGTCATTCTTTGAGCACACCATCCCGAACGAACTGCGCGAGGCTGCCCAGATGGACGGGGCAACGGACTTCAAGTTCTTCTTCAACATGGTCCTGCCACTATCCAAGCCATTGATCATGCTGATGATCATGGTCCACGTCGTGGCCCACTGGAACTCGTTCTTCGATGCGCTGATCTTCCTCAACGACGACACCAAGTACCCGCTGCAGCTGGTGCTGCGGAACATCCTGATCCAGTCAGACGTCTCCTCCACCGGAACAACCGGCGGGGACATCGAATCCTATGCGGCAGCGCAAAGGATCGCAGAGCTCACCAAGTACGCCATGATCGTCGTCTCGAGCCTGCCACTCATGATTGCCCTGCCATTCATGCAGAAGCACTTCACCAAGGGCGCCATGATCGGCGCCGTCAAATAATCGCTCACCTCTAAGAAACTGTCCAAGGCATTCGGGCCCCCGGACTTCATCCAAAACACCTCAGAACAGGAATGACCATGGCAATCAGCCGCAAACTCGCCGTCCTTGGGGCCGTGCTGGCCGGAACGTTGACGTTCACCGCCTGCTCGGGCTCCAACTCGGGCACCACGGAGATCAAAGATGCCTCCGCAGACTTCGGCTTTCAGGAAAAAGGCTTCCCCATTGTCAGTAAGCAGCTGACCTTGAAGTTCTCCGGGACGAAGGCGGCCCTGGCTCCGGACTACAACACGATGACCGTAGTCAAGGAATGGGAAAAGGCCACCAACGTCCACATCGAGTGGGAAAACCTTCCCGAGACGGTCTTCCAGGAAAAGAAGAACCTGATCCTGGCCAGTGGCGACCTGCCGGACGCGTTCTTCAACACAGGTTTGACGGACGCCGAGATCGCCACATACTCCGCCAGCGGCACATTGATCCCGCTGGAAGGACTGATCGAGAAAAACGCGCCGAACCTGTCCAAACTCCTCTCCGAACGCCCCGACATCAAGGCGGCGATCACCTCTTCGGACGGGCACATCTATTCCCTGCCGTCCGTGGAAGAGCTCGGCCTGGTGCAGTTCCCCAACGAACTGGCCATCAACACCTCCTGGCTCAAGAAGCTCAACATCCCCATGCCCAAGACCATCGATGAGTTCCACGACGCCTTGGTGGCTTTCAAAGCCCAGGACGCCTCCGGCACAGGCAAAACCATTCCCCTGAGCTTCATGCCCGGCTCGTGGTGCGGTGACATTGTGGACCTGATCGCTGCCCTCGGCGGAGTGCCGGACAACCTGGACCATCGCATCGTCCAGGATGACAAGGTCATTTTCACAGCCACCCAGGACGGCTACAAGAAGGCGATCCAAACCCTGCACGAGTGGTACAAGGAGGGCCTGATTGACCCGGAGTCCTTCTCCCAGGACGACAAAGCCTATCTGGCCAAGGGCAAGGCCGCCACGGAAAACCTCGGCTCATTTGTCTGGTGGGAAATTCCTGAAATGGTTGGAGCGGACCGCGCCGGCGACTACGCCTTGGTGCCCGTCCTTGAGGGCGTCGACGGCAAGCGAATCGCCAGCCAGTCCAACAACCAGGAAATCGCACGCGGCGCATTCGCCATCACCCGGGCCAACAAATACCCGGCAGCCACCATGCGCTGGGCCGACAACCTGTACGATCCCATCCAGTCCGCCCAGGCCAACTGGGGACCCATTGGTCAGACCCTCCAGAAGGACGCCAGCGGCATCCTGACCCAAATCCCGGCGCCCGCCGGAACCAGCGAAGGCGAACGCCGCCAAAAGGTCGCCCCGGGCGGACCGAAGGCAAACACCGCCGAGAACTTCACGTCCGTCGTCGCGCCCGAACCACGCGCCGCGGCCCGCCAAAAGACGGTCACTGAAAACTACAAGCCCTTCGCAGGTAACGACGGCTACCCGCCCGTGGCACTGTCCAACGAAGAGCTCCAGCAGATCAGCACCGTCCAGACCGACGTCACCTCGCTCGTCAAGCAAAACACCGCCAAGTGGATCGTCTCCGGCGGCATCGAGCAGGAATGGGACGGTTACGTCACCCAGCTCAAGAACGTGGGAGTCGACAAGATGATCGAGGTCTACCAGGCGGCCTACGACCGCTTCAAGAAGAACTCCTAACTGCCAACACCCAAGGTGGAACCGGCGCCCAGCGCGCCGGTTCCACCTTGACCGCTCTTCCGTCTGCGGGACTCCCACGAGAACTGCAGAAATCACCTGCCAAGAAAGAGACTCACTTTCATGACTGCCGCCGCCGCCACGACAACCGACATCTTCCGGCCCGCCCTTCATTACAGCACCGGAGGCACCTGGCTCAACGACCCCAACGGCCTCATCTTCCATGACGGCGCCTACCACCTCTACTACCAGAACAACCCGTTCGGCAGCGAGCACGCCAATCTGTCCTGGGGCCACGCTACGTCCACCGACCTCGTGAGCTGGACTGACCATCCCGTCGCCATCGCCTGTGACGAGAACGAAGACATCTTCTCCGGCAGCATCGTCTTCGACAGGCAGAACACCAGCGGCTTCGGCAAGGACGGAACAGCACCCCTGGTAGCCATCTACACAAGCGCCTACAAAGCCACGTCAGGGTTCGAAGGAATTCAGGCCCAGTCACTGGCCTACAGCCTCGACGGTGGATACACCTGGAGCAAATACGCAGAGAATCCCGTTCTGGACCGCCGTTCAGCTGATTTCCGCGACCCTAAAGTGTTCCGCTACGAGGGTGACGCCGGCAGCTACTGGGTCATGGTGGCCGTTGAAGCGCAGGACTTCCAAGTCCTCCTCTACAACTCCCGGGATCTCAGGAACTGGGAGTACCTGAGCACCTTCGGTCCTGCGAACGCGACAGGAGGGATCTGGGAATGCCCGGACCTGTTCCCCCTGCCCGTCGACGGCGACCCCGAGGACGTCAAATGGGTGCTCACCGTCAACCTGAACCCGGGCGGTCCAAATGGCGGCTCGGCCGGGCAGTACTTCGTAGGTGACTTCGACGGCGCCACGTTCACCTCAGCCACCACAGTGACCGAAGGTCTTCAGGACCCAGAGAGGCTGGGCGAATACCAGTGGCTGGACTGGGGCCGGGACTACTATGCCGCCGTCTCCTTCAGCGATGCACCAGAGGGCCGACGCCTGATGATCGCGTGGATGAACAACTGGCAATACGTCAACGAACTCCCCACGGCATCATGGCGAAGCCCCATGTCACTGGTCCGGGAACTGACACTCCAAACAATCGGCGGCGAGACGCACCTGGTGCAGCAGCCGGTGGGGGACTGGGCTGCCGTAAGTGGCTCGGTCTCAAACTTCAACCTCCCTGAAACCACCATCCCGGCGGGCACCACGATTCTTGACGGTGCGGCTGGAACGGTCCAACGCCTTGACATTTCCTGGACGCCAGGAGCAGCCGAAGAATTCGGGCTCGTTGTCCGAGGCGGGGGTTCGCAAGGAACCCGCATTGGTATTCGGCCTGCCGAGGGGACCCTGGTCGTCGACCGCCGCGAATCGGGGCATACAGACTTCCATGAAGCCTTCGCATCCATCGACACCGCCCCCATCCGGTTGGTGGAGGGTCAGTACCAACTCGCCCTCTTCGTGGACCGCTGTTCAGTGGAGGTATTTGCTCAAGGCGGCCAAGTCACCATGACGGAACTAGTCTTTCCGTCCTTGACGAGCAACGACGTCTCCCTTTACTCGGTAGGCTGTTCAACCACGCTCAACAGCCTGCACATCACCCAGTTCGCGTAGACAACCGGCACATCCCCTTGCGCCGAGGTGGCAGTTAATACCAATCCTGCTCGCAGACATGGGTATTAGGTGCCATCTCGGCGCGGGGAAAAGGGGAGGGGCTAGTCTAGGCGCATGACCACTCGAGCCAACGAACTCACTGCCTTGGTTACCGGCGCCACCGCCGGGCTCGGTGCAGAATTCGCCCGCCAGCTTGCCGAAGCCGGACACCACCTTGTCCTGGTAGCCCGCGATGAAGAGCGCCTCAAAGAGAAGGCCGAGGAACTTGAGCGCGACTTCAGTATCTCGGCGGAGGTCCTTCCCGCGGACTTAACCACCGACGTCGGCGTCTCGGCAGTCGCTGACCGCTTGCGGGACGCTGCGCGGCCTGTGGATGTCCTGGTCAACAACGCGGGCATCGGGCTGTTGAAGTCGTTCGAACGGAATGACTTGGACGAGGAACGTCGCCACCTGAGACTCCACGTCCAGACACCCATGGAATTGAGCCACGCTGCACTTGAAGTCATGCTGGCACGCGGCAAGGGGCGGATCATCAACGTCGCCAGCGTGGCAGCGTTCGCCAACAGGGGTACGTACTCCGCCGCCAAAGCATGGCAAGTGACATTCAGTCGGTGGGCCAACATCACCTACGCGAAATCCGGAGTGCAGGTCACCGCTGTTTGCCCAGGTTTCACCCACACCGAATTCCACGACCGTATGGGCATGGACAAAACCGTTGCTCCCCGGTTCTTGTGGCTCACAGCCGAGCGTGTAGTGCGCGAGGGGCTGGAGGACAACGCCAAGGGCAAGGGTGTCTCCATCCCTACGCGACGGTACAAAGTGGTCAGTTTCTTTGCACGTATCCTGCCGGCGAAGCTCACCTCGGGCCCACCCCGGCGTCCGCTCGAGCCGTAAATCTGAGGTCCGGGTTACTATGACAGTTCATTCGAGCCTGAGGGGGCAGTGCTGTGAGGAATAAATCCTTGGCATTCATTGTGGCCATGGTTGTCAGCGGACTTCTACTGAGCGGCTGCACCGGAACGAGCAACACGGGCTTCAAGGCGCTGGAGCGAGAGGCGACGGAGACCGACACTCCGCCGACGGGCCTGAAACTCGAGCAATTCGAACTGGAAAAGGTGCTGTTGGTCGCTGAAGCGAACGGGAAGAAGTACTACTTGGGGCAGGGCAAACAGGGCCGCCCGTCCTGCTTGATCGTAGAAGCTGCGGAACCATACTTCTCGCATAGCGGCTGCAGTGATTCCATCCAGGGAGAGATGCTGAGAATCAGTGGTCCCGACCAGAAATCTGCTGTTTTGGTTGCCGACGACTATGACACCCATGAGCTTGAGTCGAGTGGCTTGACGAAAATCCACCCGAACATCCTCGTCGTTACGAACTGAAACAGTTACGAACTGAAACAGTTACGAACTGCCCCTGTTACAAACTGACCCGGCCCCGCGGTGCCCGCACCAGCACCGCCACGGCGATCCCAACAACGGCCCCCACAAATGTCTCGATGGCACGCTCCATGACCAGCACGCCTGGGTCCATAGGAGCAGCGAGTTGGGCGATCAGCAGGATCACGGGAGTAAAGAACACCATGGCCCAACCGTAGTGCCGTGCCATGAACAGCTCGGTGGGGAACTGACACAAAACCACCAGCACAGCGAGCACCAGTGCGGTTTGGCCCGGGAAGTACTGCAGAGGCGATAGCGGACTGGGGAAAAGCACGACGGCGACTATCCCCAACCCGAGGAACGTCCCCACGATGCGGTGGATACCTCGGTGGACGCGGCTTGGGAGGTCGGCTCCTGCGAGGGGCACAGCCGCGGCGGCCATGGCCCAATGTGGGTGGCCGCTGCCGCTCAGCACCCCGATGGCCCCGGCCACGCCGACCGCGAGCGAATAGCGTGCAGCATGGACCAACGCGGCCTGGACCAACGCGGCCTGGCGCTGCGGGCCGCGAAGGACGGGAACATCGCGGCCTGCCCCGGACACCCACGTGCGTCGCCGGAACCAGCCGCTAAAACCCACCGCCAAGGAAAAGGCGGCGGACGCGACACCGATGAGTACCGCCGTCGTGAATGGCACGTTGGTTGGGACGGAGGCGCAGGCGCCCAAGGCGAGGATGCCGAAGAACGGGCCTATGGGCCGGAGGCGTACGGCGTCCGCATAGAGGGAACCGGCGCCCGCAAAGAAGGTTGCCACGAGTACCAACCACCAGGACTGGATGTGGTTGACGGAGAGAAACACCCCGATGGTGAGTCCGCCAACCAGGAACAGGGCAGCCTGGGCTTGGTGTTTGAGTCTGAGCTGATGCGTTTCGTTGCGGCCGTACATGCCGGTTAGTGCACCGAATACGGCGTACATCATCAGGTCCGGGCGGCCGATGAGAATGAGGAACAAGCCAGGCACTGCGACGCTCAAGGCCACCCGTACAGCCGAGAGGTGGTCGTTGTTGGCAGGACCCATCCGGTGGAGTTCACGGGCGTGCGAGATGAGTGCGGGCATGCGGGAACACCACCAATCGGTCAGGGCTTGTCTCTGGAAATTAGCATCATCGCGGCCCAGGCCGCCATTAGCCCGGTCACAACCCGTAGGGGACTTGGGCGCGCGGACGGAGGAAGTTCTGGGAAGATCAAGGTATGCCCGTCGCTTTCGTCTGCCGCACCCGCTCCAGCATGCCACCGCAGGAGCTATTTGATCTTTCCCGCAACATCGATGCCCACGTAGGGTCCATGACGCAGAGCCGGGAGAAGGCAATCGGCGGCGTCACCACTGGGCTCATTTCGGAAGGTGAGACTGTCACCTGGCAGGCATGGCACCTCGGAGTCCGGTTCCGCATGACCAGTCGCATTACGCGGATGGAGGCGCCGTCGTCGTTCTCTGATGAACAGGTGAAGGGCCCTTTCAAGTACCTGCGCCACACGCATGAGTTCCGGCCGGACGGCAGCGGGACCCTCATGGTGGATACCGTGGAATTCGCTGCACCGTTCGGCCCGCTTGGCCGTTTGGTGGAGAAGCTGATTCTGGCCCGATACCTGCAGAACCTGATTGAGAAGCGCAACGCGTTCCTGGTGGCCCCAACCCCTCCTGCCCTGGATTCGCGGCAATGATCAGGCTCGCGCACGCGGACGACCTGCTGATTCTGCAGGACATCGAGCGTGCCGCGGGCGAGGCTTTCCGTGCTCTGGGAATGGAGTCCGTCGCGGACGACGAGCCCCTGTCCATTGATGAGCTGAACAGTTATGCCACGGCCGGGCGCGCCTGGGTTTCCGTCGATGGGCTCGACTACCCGGTGGCGTACCTGTTGGCGGACATCGTTGACGGCAACGGTCACGTGGAGCAGGTCAGTGTCCATCCGGATCAAGCACACCAAGGCCTGGGCCGTGAGCTCCTGCATGCCGCGCGCGTATGGACGCGCGGACACGGGATGCAGCGGCAAACCCTGAGCACGTTCCGGGACGTGCCGTGGAACGCCCCGTACTATCGCCGCCTCGGCTTCGAAGTGCTCGACGCCGGCGGCTGGGGTCCGGAGCTGACCCGCCTCATGGAGCACGAGGCTGAGTTGGGCCTGACCCGCTGGCCCCGCGTAGCCATGTGGCGCCCGGCAGTTCCGCCCAAGTAACCCAGCCGGTCGGGTTAGCCTGCCACCAACTCGACCTCATAACTGTCCGTGTTGAGCAGGTATGCCGCGTAGTGGTCCGGCCCGCCGGCGTGCGGATACTTCGACTCGAACATCTCGTACCAACCGGCATCCGCCCCGAGTGCCCGGATCCTGTCCACGTTCTCCCGGGTCCCGGCGTGGAAGGCTATGTGGTTGACCCCGGGATCAGTGCGTCGGTGGCTTGTGGCGGTGGTTGCATCAGTCTGCTCCACCACCACATACGTGCCGTCAAGCTTCCAGCTGCACCCCGTGGGCCACTCCTGGAATGGCTCATAACCCAGCTCACCCAGCAGCCAGCCCCACTCTTCCCTTGCCCGGTCAAGGAACGGCACCCAGATCTCAAGATGGTGGATTGACCCCACCGGAACCTCACGCATGCGCCGATTCTACGAGGTCCGCACCCGTTGCACATCGGTTGCGCTCGCCGAGTCGCAACGGGCACACGGGTTCCTACTTCCTGAGCCTGACGCGAACGGCAGCGCCGGCGCACAGGATCACCGCGAGGCCGCCCACCACGGTGGTCCACGTCATCGACTCACCTAGCAGGAGCCCGGCCCAGGCGATGCTCATGACCGGTTGGACAAGCTGGATCTGGCTGACCTGCGCCATGGGTCCGATGGCCAGGCCCCGGTACCAGGCGAAGAAGCCAAGGAACATGCTCACCACTCCCAGGTACGCGAAGGACAACCACTGGACGGGAGTGGCAGAAGGTGCGCCAAAGCCCAGCGATACCACCGTTAGCAGGATCATCACTGGCGCGGCCACCACTAGCGCCCAGGAAATGGTCTGCCATGCACCGAGTTCCCGGGCCAGCAGCCCGCCCTCTGCGTAACCGATGGCGGCAGCCACCACGGCACCCAGCAGCAGAAGGTCCGCCCAGTGAAGCGCACCAAATCCGCCGGACTGAACCAAAGCGAATACCACCGCGGCGATCACGCCCACCACTGTCAGTACCCAGAACAATGGACGAGGATGTTCCCGTCCCCTGATCACCGCTACAGTCGCTGTGGCTGCGGGCAGTAGCGCGATGACCACAGCTCCGTGACTGGCGGAAGTGCTGGTCAACGCGAACGTGGTCAGCAGCGGGAATCCGGCCACGATTCCCCCGGCCACCACGGCAAGGCGAATCCATTGCCGGCCGCGCGGCAACCGTTGTCGAGTCAGCGCGAGGGCAAGGGCCGCGAGGATGGCGGCAACGACTGCCCGGCCAGCACCGATAAACAGGGGTGACATTCCTTCCACAGCCACCCGTGTCAGTGGAACAGTGAAGGAGAAAGCGACGACGCCAAGGAGGCCCCACCAGATACCGGTCGATGTCTTGGTGGATACCACTGGCCGTAAAAGTGTAGTAGCGCTACTATTAGGACTCATGAACAACGATAGCAGTTCCCGAATCGTCTCGCGACTAAAAGAATGGATCGCAGGGGCTGCGCCGGGAGCCAAACTGCCATCTACGCGCCAACTCGTTGCTGAGTACCAGGCCAGCCCCGTCACGGTTCAGAAGGCCCTCAGGACACTCACGGCACAGGGCCTGATTGAGAGTCGGCCCGGCGTTGGAACTTTCGTCCGGGCTTACCGCACGGCCAGGCCCTCTGACTACGGCTGGCAAACAGCAGCCTTGCGGGCAGCCCAAGTCGCGCGTCCACTGACCTCTGGCGCCATGCGGAGCGCTACCAACGACGTCATCGCATTCCATTCCGGATACCCGGACCGCGAACTCCTCCCCGAAAGACTCGTCCGCGCCGCCCTCACACGGGCCGCAAGGGGAGACGCTGCCCTGTCCCGGCCGCCGGCGCAAGGACTTCCCGAACTCCAGACCTGGTTCGCGCAGGAACTCAGTACCTCAACGCCGGTGGGCGTCACGCCGCCCCAGCCGAGCGACGTCGTCGTTCTTCCCGGTAGCCAGAGCGGACTCAGCTCGATTTTCCGAGGTCTGGTGGGGCACGGCCAACCGCTGTTGGTGGAGTCGCCCAGCTACTGGGGTGCGCTGCTGGCGGCGGGCCAGGCGGGCGTCAATGTCATACCTGTTCCGAGCGGCCCGGATGGTCCCGACCCGGAAGAACTGGACCGGGCTTTCGAGGAATCGGGCGCGCGGCTGTTCTACGCGCAGCCCAACTTCGCCAATCCCACGGGAGCGCAGTGGTCGGCCGACCGGGGGGAAGAGGTGCTCCGGATAGTCCAGCGGCACGGAGCTTTCCTTGTGGAGGACGACTGGGCGCACGACTTTGGCATCACCGCGCCGTCGGTCCCGTTCGCCGCCAAAGACGATTCCGGGCATGTGGTCTACATTCGCTCGCTGACCAAGAGCGTCTCGCCGTCCATCCGTGTCGCAGCCGTCATAGCGCGAGGTCCGGCACGCGAACGCATCATGGGGGCGCAGGCCGCCGAGTCGATGTACGTCAGCGGCCTGCTTCAGGCAGCAGCGCTCGACGTCGTCACGCAGCCGGGTTGGCACACGCACCTGCGCGGCCTCAGTCATCAGCTGCAGTCGCGGCGAGATCTGCTGGTCACCAGCCTCCGCGAGCATGTTCCGCAGGCACATCTCAGCCACTTGCCAAAAGGCGGTTTGAACTTGTGGTTGCGGATGCCGGACGGGTTCGACGTCGATCAGCTCACCAAGGATTGCGAAGCGGCCGGGGTGCTCATCGCCTCGGGCACGGAGTGGTTCCCTGCGGAACCGGAAGGGCCATACATCCGGCTCAACTACGCCGGCCCGAATCCGGGCGGTTTTCCGGAAGGTGCACGGATCATTGGCGCGGCGGTGCAGGCCCAGTTGGGGCTTTAACAGCCGTAGCCACCAACCTCAAGAAGAGCGCCTTGAGGTGGTGGCTACGGTGCGCGGCAAGCTGCCGCGAACTAACTGAGTCGCTGCGCAGAAGTTGCAGGCATTGAGTTCCTAAGCGGGAGTCAGGTCCTTGTTGCCTTTGCCGAACACTGTGTCATCAATCGGCTGGCCGTCGAACGGCATCTCGTCCAGGTTGATGAGCGGGTTGGTGTCCTGCGTTGCTACGAGCTCACGTGCCTCGGCCTGGGTGTCCACGCTGGGCATGGAGCCCGGCAGGGGGCGCTGGGCGGATTCACGCAGGAAGTAGATGGCGATTGCGCCCACAACGGACGTGGCCATCAGGTAGTACGCCGGCATCATGTCGTCGCCAGTGCCTTCGATCAGGCCCTGGACGATGAACGGCGTGGTTCCGCCGAAGATCGCAACTGAGAAGTTGTAAGCGATGCCCATTCCGCCATATCGGCTGGACGTCGGGAACAGGGCGGGCAGGGCCGAAGCCAGGTTGGCGATGTAGAACGTCACCGGGAAGGCGATCAGTGCGAGGCCGGCCAGTGTGGACCAGATGTCGCCAATGCCGATCAGCATGAAGGCCGGAATGGCGAAGACGATGGTGCTGCCTGCGCCGATCCACAGCACGGGACGGCGGCCGATGCGGTCGGAGAGCTTACCGGTCAGTGGAATGCAAACAGCCATGATCACCAGGACCGGGATGGTCAGCAGCGTGCCGTGGACGGGGTCGTATCCCTTGGAATCCGTGAGGTACGTGGGCATGTACGACGTCAGGGCGTAACCAACAGTGTTGGCGGCGGCCGCGAGGATCATGGCCAGCACGATCTGGCGCCAGTAAGCCTTGATGATGCCAATGGGTCCCTTGGCGACGGCAGCATCCTGAGATGCCGCGTCCTTGGCAGAGGCTTCCTGGGCGTCCAGGGTTGCCTGGAACTGGGGTGATTCCTCGATCTTGCTACGGAAGTACACGGCAATGAGGCCCAAGGGACCGGCGATCAGGAACGGGATCCTCCAACCCCATTCCTCCATGGCTGCCTGTCCGAGCGTGAGCTGCAGGACCGAAACCAGGGCTGCACCGAGGGCGAAGCCAATGTAGCTGCCCATATCAAGGAAGCTGGCAAAGTAGCCGCGGCGCTTGTCCGGGGCGTACTCGCTAACGAAGGTTGTGGCACCGGCGTATTCGCCACCGGTGGAGAAGCCCTGGACGAGCTTCAGGATCACCAGCAACGCGGCGGCCCAGATGCCGATCTGCGCGTAGCCGGGAAGGAGGCCGACGGCGAACGTACTTGCCGCCATGAGCATCAGTGTTGCTGCGAGGACCTTCTGACGGCCCACCTTGTCGCCAAGCCAACCAAACACGATGCCACCGAGGGGACGCGCGATGAAGGTTGCGGCGAAGGTGCCCAGAAGGAAGAGTGTTTGGACCGACGGGTCTGCTTCGGGCAGGAAGACAGGGCCCATGGTGGTGATGAGGTAGCCGAACACGCCGACGTCGTACCATTCCATGGTGTTGCCGACGATGGTGCCTCCGAGTGCTTTACGTAGCATCGGCTTGTTCACCACGTTGACGTCGGACTCTTTCAGCCGGCGCTTCGGGCGAAGCTTCTTCGTTGCGTTCTTTACTGCATTTGCTGCGTTCGTGGCGGCCGGGGTGGGGCCTGCCAATACCTGGGTCCCGGAGGCGTTCCTTGCGCCATCCGGAGAGACGGTGTTGCTTTGGTCTGTGGGCATTTGGGGTTCTCCTAGGGAGGTCATTTGCTTGCGACTTCTGCTGCCCCGCTCTGGGCAGGCCTTCAATTTTACGGGTTTTTGCACGAAAACCCGAGTTGAGATCCGATTTTTGGGTCATATGAGAGTGCAAATTGCCTAGCTGTGTTGCATCTCATTGCCCGCTCTTGCCCTGCAATCATGCGGATCCGGGCTCATTTTTGCCCTCCGGAGCACGTTGTTACCAAATTGTTTAGCGGAGCCCACTTAACAGGCCGGATTCGGGCCTAAAAGCTGATGGTTTGAGGGGTTACCTTTGCGCAGCGAGCACCACCGTTGCATCCAATTCTTCGTCCGAGGCCACCTCCGCGAGCAACCCCGCCTCGTTCAGGAGCCGGACGGTCCGCGGTGCCTGCTGCTCCGAGGTTTCCATCACGATGGACCCACCCGGCGCCAGCCACTGAGCCGCGCCAAGCGCTAGCCGACGCTGGACATCCAAACCGTCAGCACCGCCGTCGAGCGCTACCCGCGGCTCATGGAGGCGTGCCTCCTGCGGCATCATCGCGATGGACCCCGTTGGAACATAGGGCGCGTTCGCGAGCAGCACGTCCACTTTCCCGCGCAGTTCCCGGGGGAGTGCAGCGTAGAGGTCCCCTTGATGGACGCGGCCGCCACGAGGCTCAACGTTACGGCGCGCGCACCGAACCGCCGCGGGGTCGACGTCCGTCGCGTGCAGTTCGCAGCTCCCCAGGAGATCGTTGAGTGCTGCACCTATCGCCCCGGAACCACAGCAAAGGTCGACGACGACGGCTCCGGGTTTGGTGATCATCGCCGCCACCCGCACCACGAACTCCGTGCGACGGCGCGGCACGAAGACGCCCGGTTCCACGGCGATGCGCGTCCCGCAGAAATCGGCCCACCCCACAATGTGTTCCAAGGGGAGTCCTCGAAGGCGTTGGTCCACCATGTGGGTGAGCTGGTCCGGATGGTGGGCGGCATCGATGAGTAGTCGTGCTTCATCCTCTGCGAAAACGCAGCCGGCGGCACGCAGAGTGGTGGCGATGGATGCTCTCCGGGTCACGTTTGCCATGCTAGCCGAGGATGAATTCTGGTGGAGCAGGAAGAAGCTGCAGGTGAGGGGTTCACAAATCTGCCGGGACTTGGTTAGGGTATGAGGCATGGGAACACTGATTTTTGAGTAGACCGGCCTCTGCCTTAGCGGCACAGCCGAGTTTCACCTGACAAAAATCCACGCCTGTTGAGGCCCTGCCTCCATGCCGTTCCCGTTCTCGACGCCTTTTTCCCGAACCGCAACGACATGGGATACTTGTCTCTTCAGGACTCACACTTTTAGGAGTCCACGTATGACTGCCAACCCTTCCGAAAACAAGAAGACCCCGGCTTCCGGTGGTATCAAGTCCAAACTGACCGACGCCCAGAAGGCCATGCTGGCCAGCAAATCCGGGGGTGGTGCACCGGCCGGCTGGCAGAGCACCGGCAAGGGGCACAAGCCCACCTCCGCCAGCGGCAAGCAGGCTAAGACCGAGAAGAAGGTCCGCTGGTAAAACCTGCGGACAGGCACACTGGAAAGGAAGAACCATGACTGCGAATCACGATTCCGACCGCATCAATCCTGAGGTTGCAAGCCACTTGGTGGAGTCCATGGACATGGCCCCTATGCCCGAACCGACCGCCATCGCCGTTGCACTGGGCGCTGACCAGAGCAGGCAGTGGCCGGACGGTAACGGTAAACGTCGCCACCCGAAGGAACGCGACCAAGCCCACGGCCGCATGGGCCAGGGTGCAGCTGTGACGGCGATCCATAGGACCAGCCGCCCGCAGATGCCACATTCCTCCTAACCGCACCACCCCGTGTAGCCAGCCCAACTAAGTAACAGCAAACGTCCTACTGAACCTTCAATAGAGCGTTATCTGCGACTCAGTTGGGCTGGCTTACGTCGGCAGGGGACTTGTCCGGACGCCAGCCACGCCACACCGGGTGCCGTAGCCGGCCGGGACCCGTCCATTCACCGAAAGTTACCTCGGCCACCAGCTCAGGGCTCACCCACTTGGCGCCCGCAGCATCCTCCCGGGGAATGTCCGCGAAGGGGGAGTCACTCACCACCAGGGGCTCCAATTTCTCCATGACGTCCCGGAGCTGCCAGTCCTTGAACCCGGTGCCCACCCGGCCCACGTAGTGCAGCTTCTCGCCGTCGGGGATGCCCAGCAGCAACGCACCGAAGGTCCCGCCCCTTGCGCCCGCACCGGGACGCCAACCGCCCACCACCACTTCCTGGCTCTGCTCCAGCTTCAGCTTGATCCAGGCCCTGCTGCGGCGACCAATCACATAGCGACTGTCAGCCTTCTTGGCCATGACACCTTCCAAGCCAAGCTCGGCGGCGCTGGTCATGAGGTCCTCTACGTCGTGGTCCAACACCGCTGAAAGATGTAGCGGGCAACCTTTGCGCAGGCGCCCCGCAAACCCGGAGAGTCTTTCGCGGCGCTCTCGGAAGGGCAGCCCGCTCAGGTCCGTGCCGTCGTCGTAAAGAAGGTCGAACAGCATCAGCTGCACCGGAACCGTTGATCGGGCACGTTCGATGTCCGCAGCTTTGACCAGGTTCATCCGGAGCTGCAGCCGCCCGAAATCAGGCCGGGAGCCTTTGCCGAGCGCCACAATTTCGCCATCAGCCACGAAGTCGCCGTCGGGCCAGCATGCGCGGTCCGTCAGTTCGGGATAGGCGGCGGTGAGATCGTTCCCGTTGCGGCTCATGAGCCGGATCTTGCCGTCGGTGCCGGTGATGATCGCCCGGATTCCGTCCCACTTCAGTTCATACAGCCAATCGTCGCCGCGGAGATCGGTGGTGGTTCCGGAGGTGGCGAGCATGGGGGTGTAGTTCGGCATGGGTTGTGGAGACGCCGGAGTGGACTTGGGTGCCACAGCTTTGCTGGCCGCTGCGGTAGCCCGCCGCCCTCCCGGCTGCTCCTTCATAAGGTGGATGAGCCAGTTCTGACCAGTGTTGATGATCGCGAAGCGTTTGGTGCCGCCCAGGCCACCGCCCGGCTCGCCTGTGAGGGTCGCGATTACTTCCTTGCCGTCTCGCCACTTCTCGCAGGTGTACTCGCCACGGTCCCAAATGGTCATGGTCCCGGCCCCGTACTCGCCCTTCGGGATGACGCCCGCGAAGGTGGCGTACTCCATGGGGTGGTCCTCGGTATGGACGGCGAGGTTGTTGCGGTCGGGGGTTTCCGGGATGCCACGCGGCAGCGCCCATGAGGCCAGGACGCCGTTGTGCTCCAGGCGCAGATCCAGGTGGTAGCGGCGGGCGTGGTGCTCCTGGATGACGAAGATGCCTCCCGGCGGCGGAGGGTCGCCGGGCTTCGGTTGCTCCGAGGACGAGGCCCGGGTTGGTGTGGGAGAAACGGCCGACGACGACGGAAACGGCTCCGGGGTCTTGCCCGGATCGCGCATCCCGACGTATTTGGCGAGACGGTTCTCGACCGTCACCACACGCCCACGGGCACCGGAGTCACCCGAAGCAGCACCGTCGTCGTCATTCTCATCCTCGCCGTGCGGCGGCAGGTGCCGGTCGGAGATCGACGCGAAGTGGTCCTTGCCGGTAGCAACCCGCTTCATGACGGCCAAGTAGTCGAGGTGGCCCAGCGAGGGGGAGGCGAGCTCCCGCCAGGTGCGGGGCGCGGCGACTGTAGGGTGGGCTTTTCCGCGCAGCGAGTAGGGGACGATGGTGGTCTTGTTCCCGCTGTTCTGGCTCCAGTCAACCAACACTTTGCCGTGGCGGAGGGACTTCTTCATGTCGCTGACCACCAACTCCGGGTGGTCCGACTCCAAGGCCCGGGCGAGCTCTTTGGCGAAGGCAGACACTTGCTCGGACTTCAAGGTCCCGTCGAGGCCTGTGTAGAGGTGAATGCCTTTGCTGCCGCTAGTGACAGGGACTGGATCCATGCCCATGTCCTGCAAGATGGAGCGGGCCAGCTTGGCCACTTCAACGCACTCGGAAAGTCCGGCCCCCGGCCCGGGGTCAAGGTCCAGAACGAAGCGGTCGGGTCGGAGCGGCTTCCCTGAGGGATCCACTTGCCACTGGGGAACGTGGATCTCCAAGGATGCGATCTGGGCCATCCACGTGAGCGTGGCCAGATTGTTGACCATGGGATACACGTTGGTGTGGTCCGAATGTTGGATGGCGGCACGGGGTATCCATTTGGGCGCGGAGTCCTCGAGGTTCTTTTGGAAGAACACCTGCCCGGGGTCTTCAGCAGTTCCCACTCCGTTGACCCAACGCTTCCGCGTGACGGGCCGATTGGCAGCGGCCGGGATCAGGAAAGGTGCGACGGCGGCGTAGTACCCCAGCACTTCTGCCTTGGTGGTGCCGGTTTCGGGGTAGATGATTTTCCCCAGGTTGGTGAGGGTGAGCTCGTGGCCTTCCACGTTCACCCGCTCCTGTTGCTTGCCTGCCACCTCTTCTCCTCTGCTGTGTTGTGCTGTTGACTGGGTGCATGAGGGCCATATGGAAGGGATCTATCGCGTTCGGTCTGGTCAACGTACCAGTGAAGCTCTACAGTGCCACGGAGGATCACGATATTGGCCTGCACCAAGTCCACAATAAGGACGGCGGGCGCATTCGGTACCAGCGTAAATGCGAAATTTGCAGCGAGGTTGTGGCGTACGAGGATATCGACAAGGCCTACGAAGAAGAAGGCCGCACAGTGGTCCTGACGTCTGCCGAATTGAAATCGTTGCCTGAAGAGAACAGCCGCGAAATTGAGGTGGTGGAGTTTATCCCCGCCGAGCAGTTGGACCCCATCATGTACGAGCGCAGCTATTTCCTGGAGCCGGACTCCAAATCTCCCAAGGCGTACATGCTTCTCCGGCAGACGCTGGAGGACACGGACAGGATCGCCATCGTCCAGTACGCGCTGCGGCAGAAGACCCGTTTGGGGGCGCTGCGGGTGCGTGGGGACGTGCTGTTGCTGCAGGCACTCCTGTGGGGCGATGAGGTCCGCGAGGCCAAGTTCCCGTCGTTGGAGACCGACATCAAGATCTCCGACAAGGAACTGGAGATGTCCTCCGCCCTGGTGGAATCCATGGCGCACGACTTTGACCCCGATGAATATACCGATGACTATCAAGCGCAGCTCCGAACGCTGATCGAGGCCAAATTGGAGAAGGGCGAGGCCCTGGACACCGAGGCCACCTTCGGCGCGGTGGAAGGAGAAGGCGAGGGTGGGGACGTTATCGACCTCATGGAAGCACTCAAGCGCAGCCTGGACAAGAAACGCGGCAAGGAAAAAGCGGACGACGACGCCGCTGCCGCCAGCAAAACTGCCAGCAAACCAAAGGCGCGGGCCAAGAAAAAGGCGTGAACCGGCGTCGGGCGTTAACGGAAAGCAGCGCCAGAAACCTGGCGCTGCTTTCCTGTTGTGTGCCTGGTTCAGCCTTTGACTGACCCCGCAGTAAGTCCCTGGACGATGAACTTGCTGGCAAAGGCGAAGATCACCAGCGTGGGAACAACTGTCAAAACCGCGGCAGCGGACATGGAGCCCCAATCGATGTTGAAGCTGGAGATAAAGCCAGCCAACGCCGTCGGGATGGTCTTGTTGCTGTCGCTGTTCATGAGTGTCACGGACAGGAACAACTCGTTCCAGCAGTTCACGAAGTTGAACACGAAACTCGCCGCTATGCCCGGCAGCATCACCGGAACGATAACCCTGAAAAGCGCACTCAGCCTTGAACAGCCATCAATCATGGCGGCTTCTTCCAAGGCGTCGGGGACGTTCTCGAAGAAGCCACGGAGCATGATGGTGCAGAACGGGATGCAGATGGCGATGTAGATGAGGATCAGGCCGGTCTTGGAATCAACCAAGCCGAAGTCCGTCATCATCAGATACAGCGGGCCCAAGGCAATGAACCCGGGAATCATCTGCGTGATGAGGAACGCACCAAGCACAGCCCCGCGTCCGGAGAACTGGAACCTCGCCAGGACATACGCGGAGAGCAGCGAGATGAGTGTGGCCACCGAGGACGCCACCAGCGCCACCACCAGGCTGTTGAGCATGTACTGGCCGAAGTCCGACTTCGTGAACAGCCCGATGTAGTTGTCCAAGGACAACTGCTTTGGCCAGTAATCCAAGGGCAGCGAATAGATGGCCCCCGGTTCCTTCAGGGAGGTCACCACGATCCAGTACAACGGAAAAACTGTGACGATCAGGCAGAGGCCCAAAAAGACGATCTTTGAAACCCGGCCAATAAGCGTGGGACTGTTGATCATCGGTCTGCCTTTCGAAAGCGGACAGCCATGAGGTAGAAGGCTGCAAAGAGCATGAGGGTGACCATCACGATCAATCCAAGGGCGGACGCCTTGCCGTAGTCGCCTTCCTGGGTAATTTTGATCATGTACGTAGTGATGATGTGGGTTTGGTCCGCCGGCCCGCCGCCGGTCATGGCGAAGATGATGTCCGGGAAATTGAAGATCCAGATCACCCGCAACAGGATGGTCAGCGCCAGTGTCGTGGAGATGCTCGGCAGCGTGATGCTGAAGAATGTCCGCCCCTTGCCCGCGCCATCCAAGGCGGCGGCCTCATACATTTCATCGGACACCGATTGCAGCGCCGCGAGGATCATGATGGCGAAGAAGGTCACGCCATACCAGATATTGGCAATGATGATCGCTGTCATCGCGAATCCGGGATCGGACAGCCACGGAATAGGTGAGCTGATGAGCCCCGCCTTCATCAGGAGGTCATTGACCACACCGAATTCCGCATTGAACATCCACCGGAACAGCATGCCGATGAGGAACCCGGACACAGCCCACGGGAAGAAGATCATGGCCTGGTACGCTCCACGCATCCGGAACCGCCGCTTCAGGAACAGTGCCACCGCGAAGCCGATGACAACCTGCGGAACCAGCGAGCCAACGACCCACACCACCGTATTGCGGACGATCGTGCCGAATTCGGGAGCATCGAACAGGCTCCTGAAGTTCCCAACGCCAACCCAGGACGTATCGGAAAGGTCATTAAGGTTCCAGTTCCGGAACGCCATTTGGCTGCCGGCGATCATGGGGTAGTACGTGAAGATCCCCACGAAAACCGCAGCCGGCGCCAGGAAAGCCAGCAAGGTCAACGCGGTCCGGCCGTTGAACCGTCGCTTGGACGAGCTGCCCCTGCCGGGTTCCGACAGAGCGGCTTTCCGCCCCGAAGGGGGCGGTGCGGCCTGCTTGACGTCGAGAGTCACCGGAAGCTATCCCTTCATCTTTTCGGTCCAGTAGCTGTCCCAACTGGACAGCAGGTCAGCCGTGGACATCTGCCCCGTAAGGACGCGCTGAAGTTCGCCGTCGGCCTTCTTGATCCACTCCGTCCACCAAGAGACACTGCGCGGCTGGATCGCGGAGACGTACGTGTCAGGGTTTTCAGTCATCTTCACGTAGGCCGCCCACGGGCCGGTGCTGTAGAAAGTGTCCTGGGCGGCAGACTTCTGGGTGGGAACCAGGCTGTTGTCCTTGCTGAAGGTTGTGGCAGCGTCTCCCTGCGCCAAGTACTTGATGAGCTTGACTGCCTCGGGCTTGGACTTGGAAGACTCCGCGATACCCCAGCCGGCGGAAGCTACGGGCTGGATCGCCTTGCCGCCCGGTCCCACCAGCAAGGGTGCAACGTTCCATTGGTCCTGCTTGATGGCCTGTGACTCCTTGACGGTGGCGATGACCTCAGGATCCTGCAGCAGGAAGGCCGTGGAACCGTTGCTGAAGCCCTGCACCATTTCCGGATAACCCCACGCCACCGACGACGGCGGGGATCCCTTCTTGAAAAGGTCGATGTAGAGATCCATGGCTTGTTGGGCCTTGGGGGAGGAGAAGATCGTCTTGCCGCTGGTCAGCTTGAAGGCGTTCTCGCGATCGATCTCGTCAGCCACGTAGGCCTCGATGATGGCGACGGCGTTGGAGTTTGCGTTGGTACCGCCGCGGAATGCATAGCCGAACTTGTTCTCGGCGGGTTTGTTAAGTGCTTCGGCCTGCTTCGCCATGTCCTCCCAACTGCTCGGCGGACCGTCGAAACCGGCCTCCTGGACCAGATCCGAACGATAGAACAGGGACAGCCCGTAGAAGCCGTACGGGATGTAGTAGGTCTTGCCATTCTGCTTGGAGTAGGTGACGGCGTTCTCCGTCAGGTTGTTCCAGCCGTCCCAGCCGTCCAGATCCTTTGTCATGTCATACAGCCAGTTGTTGGCACCGAAGGATCCCACTGTGATGTCCCGGGCTTCCACAACATCAATGCCCTTGCCGGATTGGAGCATCTGCTGGATCTTCTGGTCGGCCTGATCAGTGGGCGGTGAAATCAGCTCCACCTTGATGTCGGGGTTTGCTTGCTCAAACCCGGAGATGAGCTTCTTCAGGGTTTCCGTGCGGGTGGGATTGGTGAGGCTTTCCACCATCTTCAGGGTGACCTTGCCGTCGCTGGCCGCCTGGCCTCCTCCACACCCCGCCAGTACAAGAACAGCCGCCAGGCCTGCTGCCGCAGACGCCATAATTCTGGATTTCACGTGGGTCCTCCGTTGATTAGTTTGAGTGATTGCACCGCTTGGGGTGCGGGTGGGGTCTAGAGGGATCGGGCGAGCCGGACGAGTTCCGGAACAGCTCTTTCCGCGAAGATTTCGTAATCCGCGGGGGAGTTATAGAGATGGGCTGAAAGCCGCAGATAACCCTCCCCGTTGAACGTGGTGATGGCTGTTTCGATGTCCAGTTGATCCGAGATATAGCCGCGGACTTTGTGGGAATCTTCGTGGGTTGTGGCGAGGCCCCCCGGCAGGCGGACCAGGCGCAAGGGCCCAACCTCCATGCCAACATCCACTGCCGGGTTCCGGCCGGTCGCAGCAGCAAAGGCTTCGCCGATCAGTGATTGGCCGTAGTCGCAGAGTTCCTCGGCATAGCTGCGGAAAGCCGCCCAGCCATAACGGTCTTCTATGGTGTCGAATGCCGTTCGCGCCGCCATCCACGAGGTAACGTCCTGCGTGCCGACGTGGTCGAAGTTCTCCGGGAAACGGTAAGGAAAGCCCCAAGAGTCAATCAGTGGTTCCAGCCCCTGAGCCTGTGGTCCCCGCGCCACCAACGCTGCGGTTCCCCTGGGCGCGCAGGCAAATTTGTGGAGATTGCCAACCCAGAACCCTTCAATGTCCGGCACAGGGAACTCCAACACACCGGGTGCATGTGCTGCGTCCACCAGCACGGGCACGCCCACGAGGGAAGCCGCGCGGGCGATCTCCTGCACAGGAAAGGCGCGGGCAGTTGCCGAGGTGATCTGGTCAACCACAATGAGGGCCGTTCTGGGAGTTACTTGGGCCATGACCCGTGTGCAGACCTCGTCCGCATCCGCCGCGAGCGGGATTTCCGCGATCCGGACCTGCCCGCCGACCCGCCGGGCCACCCGCTCTGCGCCCTGCAACACAGCACCGTAGGCGTGATTGGTGGTCACAATCTCGTCGCCGGGTGCGAAGAGCAGCGAGTTGTACACGGCACTAACACCCGCGCTGGCGTTGGTGACAAGGGCCAGGTGTTGGGGGTCGACGTTGAGGAATTCCGCGATCTCCTTTCTCGCCGTGGCTACCAGCTCGAACTGGCCCATGAACCAAGGGCAGGGGTTTTGGTCCATGAGCTCTTTGAGCTTCCGTTGCTGCACTTGGGCTGCCCGGGGAACGGACCCGTATGAACCGTGGTTGAGGTGGACCTTGGACGGTATAAGGCTCCAGTCAGCCATTGCGGGGTGGCCCTCTGGGGTCAACATCGGGCGGGGGACTGTCAGGGGTGCTGGAAACACGGCGTCCTTCGTCGGCGGGATGAGTCAACGCTCTGTAAGTTACATCACAGGCCATGATGAGACAACGGACAATTCCAAATAGTCATAAGATGACTTTGGTATTGAGAGGGCCTTTTGACCGCAGAACTCCCGCATGTTCGTGGCAAAGGTACGATCTCTTGATTCAAGAGGCATGACAATGATTCACTTCAACCGTACTGAACGCCCAGTGCGGTAGCGTGATACGGACATCTAAAGGAGGCGACGTACTTGGGTGCTGTCGAGACGGCTATGCAGGGCCTGAGGAACAAGATTGCCTCTGGTGAACTCGCGGCGGGGCAAAAGTGCCCACCCGAGGCCGAGCTCTCCGCTCAGCTGGGCGTATCGAGGAGCTCCCTGAGGGAGGCGGTGCGAGCCATGTCTGCCCTGGGCGTCATGGAATCACGGCACGGTTCGGGGACCTATGTATCCTCGCTTGAGCCGACAGTCATCCTCCAGAATTTCGCCCTCCTGGTGGATTTGCTTCCGCTCGACGGACTGCTGGAACTCTTTGAGATCCGCAGGCTCATGGAATCCCATGCTGCCGCCGTCGCGGCGGCGAATGCCACGCCGGAGGTCCTGGACACGCTGACGGGGCTCGTAAAAAGTATGGAGGCCACGGACAGTCCCTCCGAGTACTCTGAACTGGATTCACGATTCCACGAGGAGATCTGCCGTGCGAGTGGCAACTCGACCCTTGCGGCGCTTGTTAGCCTTTTCCGTTCCCGGGGTGGACATTTCCGTATCTTCGACGGTGAAGAGGGGGTTGAAGTGCGCGAAGGCAGCACAGTAGGCCATAGTGCGATCGTGGACGCGATCGCCCGCAAGGATCCAACGCTGGCGGCCACTGCAGCAGCCTCGCATATTGCCCAGAGTGAGGCCTGGTTGAAGAAACTGCGGCCGGCCCCCCGGCTCCAGGATTAATTGCTAGTGATTCCGCAGCATCGAGATGAGCTCGGATTTCTTCTTGTCTGAATAGCCTTTGAGGCCAAGTTCCTTGGCTCGGGCTTTCAATTTGTCCACAGTCCAGTCATCGTAATCACCGGACTTTCCGCCCTTGCGTCCTACTTCCTTGCGGCCCTTGGCCGCGGCAGCGTTCGAGACGCGGGCAGCCTTCTCCTTGGATGCGCCATCCTCGCGGAGCTCTTCATAAAGTTTGGGGTCCTTCAAACTGGAGTTCTTCTTTCCAGGCATGATGCCTTCCTTTCTCTGAATTGGTTTAGGCGCCCGTCTCGTAGTGTGGCTCTGCCACCGGTTTGGACTCGGGTGAACCCCGTTCGCGAAGGTACACGGAGGCGCCGACCAGGACGGCCACGGCCAGGAATTCGCTTTGCCAGTTCTGGAAGGATTCGAACCAGAACCGGCTTGAACCGAGGTATTCCCACGTGGAGATCTCGGGCAGGCCATGGCTCAGCTGCTCCTCGTTGTAAGCGGCCGTGCCACCCACCGCGTGCAAGGTGAACGAAGCGAGGAATATGAGGCCCAGCAGGCCCGAGAGCGAGTGCTCGTAGACCTTCAGGACCCAGCCGCCCCGCCGCACCGGCCAAGGGGTCTTGGCTGTCATCTTGGCGTCGCGGGGGTCCTCGTCCTGTGGAGCGTCCTTGTCCACTGGCTTCGACTCGGAGGAGCCTCTTTGGAACAGGAAAACCGTCAGGACCACATACATGGCCATCTGCAGGAACTCCGACTCCCAGTTCTCAAAGACGGATTCCCAGAAGGCGCCGGACGTCAGAAAATCGGAAATGCCGGTCGCGGGCTCTCCGTGCGCTTGTTGTTCTTCGCTGTAATTTGCCGCCCCTGAGATGATCATTCCGCCAAGGAAGACGACGAACAGGCCCGCGTTGACCAGCAGCAGGCCATGATCCTTGACCCAGTGGCGCGCCGGCTTGTTGTCCTTGCCGGAAGTTTCCTGGTGTTTGGAGGGCCGCAGCATCTTCCTTACGCGTCCCTTGCTTGTCCGTTGTTGCCGTTGCCGTTGCCGTTTCGGATGGCGCGGCGGTGCAGCCATAGCGGAGTGCCCACTACAAGGAGCAGCAGCACCAGAATGATGAATCCGGCGGCCACAAGCCCGGCCGTCCGTCCGGCGGTGAAGTCGAAGACCAAGGTGGCAGAGCCAACGATCAACAACGCCACGCCAGCCAACGCCCACTTGGTGACAATATCGGCGCTGGAGACCAAGGTGGCCTTGAGCCCCCTACGGAACAGGCGGCGATGAACACTGACGGGCAGCACGATGAGGACTGTGGTTAGTGCTGCCACCATCACGTTGGACAGGTAAAGACTCCGTTGCCAGTCGTCCAGGAGTTCGAATCGTTCCTGAAAGGGGAGCGTGAGCAGGAAGCCGCCAAGGATCTGTACCCCTGTCTGGAGAACCCGTAACTCCTGGATCAATTCCATCCAGTTGCGGTCCATCCGTTCCTCGGTGGACTCGTTCCTGCCGATCCTGGGAGCCTGCTCCGGCTCTACCATTTGTGCACCTCCGTGGTGGTTTTGGTGGACGACGACCATGCACGCGACTACGGTCGAACTGTCAGCATTCCTCGATCTTTTCTATCGGGGCCTCATCGGATTTCCAAGGAGGAAGCAATGAACCAGGACGAACACCGCGTGGACCCCGAGAGCGACCCCGGCGGCTACGGCACACCCACCCCGGAACAGGAAATGCCTGGTCAGGGTGATGAACGCGAGACGCCGGAACGGCCGGCCCAGGGAGTCCCCGACACCCCTGGTGACGAGTTCCCCACACCCCAGGACCCTGATGCAGCCCCGCCGCCTTCAGCGACCGGTAAAGGCGCCGACGGCGACGGGTGATGCCAGAGGGCTGCTCCCAACGCACTTGCAGTGGTGGGAACAGCCCTCACGGTCTGTAAGTGCTTAAGGCCTGCCCTTTGAATCCGGGTGGGGTATGTCCGGTTCTGGTTTATACCGTGTGTCCCCTGCGACCCGACATGAAGCTCAGCAACCAGCCGATGGCCGCAATGACGAGGAGGATGACGCCTACCCACAGCAACCAACTCAGGGCTTCGGTGAAACCGCCTACCAAGAGAAGAACAATTGCTACTACACCAGCAATGATCAGAAGTGTATTCATGGTCAGCACATTCCTTTCTGGAGGAATCTTTGATGAATCGCCGATTCCCAACTATGCATTCCGATTTACTTCGATTTAGTTATGCCGGTACTTGGAGGCGTTCCACGGCCTCAAAGTGCCTTTTCGTGTATCACATTCCGGTCTTCGCCATGTGGTGAAGTTCGCCAGTTGTGAACAGTAACACTCCTCATTGTACTACTAAGCAACCTTATGAAAGGCTTATTGAAGTCGTCACCTGATGATTGGGCAGTTGCCGCAGACATTTGCGGCGCGTTTGGCTCACATGAACGTCCATGAGAGGAACACATGAAAGCGTCACAGCAGCTTGCAGACAACCTTCAGATCGTCCTGACAGACCTTATTGAGCTACAGCTCCAGGGAAAGCAGGCGCACTGGAACATCGTGGGTCCGAACTTCCGCGACCTTCACCTCCAGTTGGACGAGCTTGTAGTGGCCACGCGCGAGTTCGCAGACGACACCGCCGAGCGTATGCGTGCACTCCACGCCCTGCCCGATGGCCGCAGTGCGACCATCGCCAAGGGCACGCGCCTGGAGGAATTCCCGGCCGGTCTGGTCAACACCAAGAACGCCGTCAAGCTGGTGACTGACCGAGTTGAGCGTGCAGTCCAGACTATGCGTGATGTCCATGACGAGGTGGATGAGGAAGACCCCACGACGGCGGACCTGCTGCACGCGTTCATCTCCCGCCTTGAGCAGCTGGTGTGGATGATTAACGCCGAAATCATGAATGCCGGTGCTGCCGTGACGGATCCGGACGAGGCCTAGACCTACCGGACCGGTTCGATCAGAGTAGGGCGGAAGAACCGTGCCCCGGCTTAAGCGCAGTGACCTGTCCAAGCCCGGCATCGTCCGCCGCAAGGTAGGAAAAGGGTTCAGCTACAGGCACCCGGACGGAAGTCTGGTCAGCAAAGAGGATCGCCAGCGCATCAATGCGCTGGCGATCCCGCCTGCTTGGACCGATGTGTGGATCAGCCCTTACGAGCATGGCCACGTCTTGGCCACGGGCGTGGACGGTGCAGGGCGCAGCCAGTACATCTATCACCCCCGGTGGCGGGAACGTAAGGACACCGAGAAGTTCCTTCGGGCCGCCAAGCTTGGTTTGGTCCTGCCCGCAATTCGGCGCAACGTCACAGTGCACCTGCAGAACACCGAAGATCCCAAGCAACAGACCCTCGCCGCAGCAGTGCGGCTGATGGATCTTGGTGCGCTTCGGGTTGGCTCCGAGGTCTACATGAAGCAGAACGGCTCTTATGGGCTCACGACGCTTCGATGCCGTCACGCCCGGGTGGAGGGGCAGGACGTCTTCCTGAAGTTCCCCGGGAAGAGCGGCCAGTTGTGGGACACATCCATCCGCGACCCCGCTCTGGCAGCCTTCCTTGAGCCCCTTGCGCAGCGGCCGGGTAAAGAGAGGTTGTTGGCGTATCAAGTCAACGGGTCATGGGTTTCCGTTGACGCGTCCATGATCAATGAATACTTGCGGGGTATCGCCGGCGAGGCCTACACATCCAAGGATTTCCGGACGTGGAAGGGCACCGCGGCTGCGGCGCTATGCCTGATCAAGTCAGGCCATAAGGGCACGCCACGCCAAGCGATAGTGCGGGCCATTAAGGAAGCTTCGGAGTTGCTGGGCAACACCCCGTCGGTAGCCCGCTCTTCCTACGTCGACCCGAGGATCATCGAGGCCTACCTCTCGGGCAAGCTCACGGAAGTGAAGCCCACGGAGGCATCGGTTGCGGGCTTCCTCAACGAAGAGAAGACTTAGCCGTTTATCGGCGGTGACAGACACTGAAAGAGCCTGCCATCACCCTTCTCCGGGTGCTGGCAGGCTCTTCCTGTGTCGCTGGGGGTGCTTACCCCTGTTTAGGCGTCGTGGTCCGTTTCGAGGATCTTTACCAGGCTTTCCAGGGCTGCATCCGCACCTTCACCTTCGGCGCGCAGCACCACGACGTCGCCGTGGGAAGCGCCCAGGCTCATCAGTGACAGGATGCTCGCGGCGTCCATGGCGTCGTCCGCGGGCTCACCCTGGCGTGCGATGGTGACGTCGAGATCCAGGTCTCCGGCTGCTTCGGCGAAAATGGCTGCCGGGCGGGCGTGGAGGCCGACGCGGCTTGCGATGGTGGCTGTACGTTCTGGCATTGGTGCTCCTCTTTGTGGAGGGTGGCTGTGGTGAGGGGTTGCTTTGTGGGAAGTCTAGACCGTGGTGGCTCTAGACGCTGGCAGTAGCAGGAACGGGTTCCGCTTCCACGGGCTTCTTGACCGCAAAGCGCTTGAGGGCGATGACGGCCAGGGCACTGACCACCATTCCGGCAACGATGGCGACGACGAACATCGCCAGGTTGCCGATGGCGAAGAAGACGAAGAAGCCGCCATGGGGAGCCTGCGAGGTGACCCCGGTAGCCATGCAGAGTGCGCCGGTGAGGGCACCGCCCAGCATGCTGGCCGGGATGACGCGCAGCGGGTCAGTTGCAGCGAAGGGAATAGCGCCTTCTGAGATGAAGGAAGCGCCGAGCAGCCAGGCTGCCTTGCCGTTCTCGCGTTCGTTGAGGGTGAAGAGTTTCTTGTTCAGGACTGTGGCGAGAGCCATTGCCAGCGGCGGAACCATGCCCGCAGCCATCACGGTGCCCATGATCAGCCAGGGTGCCTGGTTGTCGGCGCTGCCGGCGCTCAGGCCGGCCACTGCAAAGGCGTAGGCGACCTTGTTCACGGGACCGCCGAGGTCGAAGCACATCATGAGCCCAAGGATGACGCCGAGCAGTACTGCCGAGGCGCCACTCATGCCCGTGAGCCAGTTGTTGAGAGCCACCGTAAGGCCTGCAATGGGACCGCCGAGGACCAGGAACATCAGGCCCGAAGCGAAGATGGAGGCAAGCAGGGGGATGATGACCACGGGCATCAAGCCACGGAGCCAGCGCGGTACCTGCCACGTCCCAATCCAGTGGGCAGCGACGCCAGCCAGAAGGCCGCCGGCAAGGCCGCCCAGGAAGCCTGCGCCCATGAAGCCGGCTACGGCACCGGCGGTGAAGCCCGGTGCTATGCCCGGGCGATCAGCGATGGCGTAAGCGATGTAGCCAGCCAAGGCCGGGACCAGGAAGGCTATCGACAGATTGCCGATCTTGAACGCTACAGCCCCGAGGTAAATCGCGAGGCCGCCATCCGGAAGATCAAAAAGCGTGTTTTGGGCCAGAATGTCGTTAGCCCTGGTTCCAAGGGCGATGTCGTATCCCGCAAGCAGGAAGCCGAGCGCCATCAGCAGCCCGCCACCAGCTACGAACGGAATCATGTAGCTCACGCCGGTGAGGAGTGCTCGCTTCAGCTTCTGGCCGATGTGCTCGCCCTTCTCCTCCTCATCGCGCTGGGCCTGCTCTTCAGCGCCGGCATGGGGAACACGGCGTGCACGGGGGTCGTCGGCGGCTGCAAGTGCTTCCTGGACCATCTTGGTGGGTTCGTCGATGCCCCGCTTGACCGGTGCGTTGATGACCGGCTTGCCGGCGAAACGTTCCTTGCCGCGAACATCCACGTCAACGGCAAAGATCACTGCGTCAGCCGCTGCGATCACTGCCGGGTCCAGGGGCTTCGCGCCAGAGGAACCCTGGGTCTCGACCTGAAGGTCCACGCCCATTTCCTTGGCAGCGGCAACCAACGAGTCAGCAGCCATGTACGTGTGCGCAATACCTGTGGGGCAAGCGGTCACGGCCACAATGCGCTTGGGTGCGGCAGCCGTCGTCGTGCTTGCGGCAGCGGCGGCCGGCGCAGCCTCCGCAGGTGCGGCCGCAGGCTTATCGGCCAGTGCACCGTCAACGAGGTTCACGATGTCCTGCTCCGTAGCAGCCGCACGTAGTGCTGCCGTGAAGTCCTTCTTGATCAGTGATCGGGCCAGTTTGGACAGCAGCTTCAAGTGCTCCTGGTCCGCGCCGTCCGGGGCTGCGATGAAGAAGATGAGGTCAGCGGGGCCGTCCTTGGCGCCGAAGTCCACTTTGTGGGACAGGCGGGCCATGGCAAGGGCAGGCTCCTGGACTGCGGCAGAGCGGCAGTGCGGGATTGCGATGCCGCCGGGGACGCCGGTTGCGGTCTTTTGCTCGCGTGCGAAGGCGTCGGCGAAAAGGCCTTCAACCTCGGAAGCACGGCCGGTGGCGGCAACTTTGCCAGCCAGGACGCGGATGACGTCGGCAGGGGAGTCGCCCAGGTTTTGGTCGAGGGTGACCAATTGGGGTGTGATCAGCTGGGTCACTGTGAGTCCTTCTGGAGGGCCGTGATGGTTACGGCATCGGGGGTTGTCTGGTGGACTGCCGGGACAGTGGAGCCCGGCAGCGAAGCAGCAGCGGCACCATGTGCCACGGCTTGACGAAGGCAGTCCTGCGCAGAGCCGCCTTGGGTTGCAGCCAGCAAATAGCCGGCCAATGAAGAGTCCCCGGCGCCCACCGTGCTGACGGCTTTGATGGGCGGATGCGTGGCGAACCATGCTCCGTCCGCCGTCACCAGGACTGCTCCTTTGGACCCGAGTGTTGCGAGAACGGCACCTACACCGCTGGCGACGACGGCGGCTGCAGCTTCAGCGGCTTTGGCCGGATCTGCTTCCAGTTCGTCAGCAGTGGAGACGTTGGTAAAACCGGCGGCGGCGGCGAGTTCTGCGAGCTCTTCCGCGTTCGGCTTGAGGAGGTCGGGCTTTCCTGCGGCATCGCCCACCAGGGCGGCCGCGAGCGGCGCCCCGGAGGAGTCAATGGCGATGCTTGGGGCTGCCGTACCGTCCACGTTCGACCGGAGTCGACGAGCGATGGTGGCGTAGAAATCCGCGGGCACTCCTGGTGGGAGTGAACCTGCGAGAACCACCCAGCTGGCGCCACGGGAGCGTTCCAGCAGCAGCCCGATCAGGGCTTCCTGCTGTTCACCGCTCAACTCCGGGCCGGGTTCGTTGATCTTGGTGGTGACACCGTCCGGTTCGGTGAGCGTGACATTGCTGCGCAATGCCTGACCGATGGGCAGCGCCGCGAACGGTACGCCGCCGTCGTGCAGTCCTGAAAGTACAGGATCCGAATCGGCGCCCGGAAGGACTGCCAGGGTGTCCAGGCCGGAGGCAACCAGAGCCCGTGAAACGTTGACACCCTTTCCGCCGGATTCCTGGTGGACGGCCACCGCGCGCTGAACCTCACCGCGGGCCAAGGCTCCGGGAAGCTCCACCGTGCGGTCCAGGCTGGGGTTGGCGGTCAAAGTGATGATCATGCGATCACCACGTCTACGCCGGCATCGGCCAAGGCTGCTGCGAGTTCCGCGGACGGTTCGCTGTCTGTGATCAATGTGTCAACATCCTTCAGGGTGGCGAACTGGACCAGTGTTTCGGCGTCCAGCTTGGAGGAGTCGGCCAGGGCCACCACGCGGCGGGCTGACGTGACGAAAGCGGCTTTCACCGCGGCTTCTTCGGGGTCCGGGGTGCTGAGCCCAAACGTTGCGTGGATGCCGTTGGCACCTACGAAGGCAATGTCCGGGCGAAGTTTGTGAGCTGCCTCCACGGTTGACTGGCCGACGGCGGCCTGCGTCAGTCCGCGGACACGGCCGCCAAGGATCTGGAGTGCTATGCCCTGCGTGGAGGAGAGCTTGCCGGCGATGGGGATGGCGTGCGTGATGACCACGAGCTCATCATTTCCGTTGCTCGGGGGCGTGCGCTGGGCCAGTAGGTCGGCGAGGGTTTCGGTGGTGGAACCCGCGTCCAGGAGGACGCTTCCCGTGGTGAGTTGCGGGATCAGGGCGAGTGCCGCGTTAGCGATGCGAAGTTTTTCCACCTGACGCTGGACGGCGCGCTCCAGGATGCTCTCCTCGCGGGTGCTCAGGAGGTCGGAAGGGACGGCCCCGCCATGAACGCGCCTCAGGTTTCCGGAAACCTCAAGGGCCGCGAGGTCGCGGCGGATTGTCTCAGTGGTGATGCTGAAACGGTCGGCAAGGTCAGTGACGCTCACCCGTCCGCGCTCTGCGACGAGTGCGGAGATCAGTTGCTGGCGTTCTTCGGCGAACACTTACCCTCCATAGCGGTCAAACTGCGTATTAGTGCAGCCACATCAGTGACTGCTGTCACAACGATGTGGAATTGCTTGACTCTATCTTTGTTTATGTTGGTAAGTCAATAGAAACCAACATAAACACAGATGCAGATGCGGATAAGTCTGGACAGCGCAAGACTCCAGGCGCACGAAAAGAGCATGCCGCGCTCCCTGTAGCGCGGCATGCCCTCGTTCGGATCCCGACTGGGGGATATCTACGGGATCCGGCCTGTGGAGTGAACCTGCCTGGTTTCCTTGCCGGCTTGGGCTAGGTCAAAAGGCCAGGGGGTTCTCCCGGTGTTGGCGGCCCCGGCGTCGGTGGCGAGGGCACTGTGGGTCCCGGCGTGGGGTCCGGGACGGGTGGCGGCCCTGGTTCCGGCAGCGGAACGGGCTCAGGAGTGGGTCCTGGCTCGCGGGTGGGATCAGGATGCGATGGGTCCGACGGGAATCCGCTCATGATCAGGCGCTCTGCCGGTGGGCGGAGTGTTGCGGCCGAAGGCTCCCCGGAACGGTAGAGGGATACCTGCTGGAGTCCCACCCCAAGTCCGGGTAGTCGATGGGAAGGTTGTCCGGATCCGGCGGATCCGGAAGGCGGCGCTTAGCGGCTTGCCCCAGCTTTCCACCTGTGGTCGAAGGTTCTTTCCGTTGTGATTCTGCGTGCATGCTATCCCTCCCGGTAGCTCCGGAATTGTTGGTGTAGCTCCCCATGGCGTTGCTCCTCATGGCTCTGCCTCTCATGTCGTATCCAATGTCAGTCCGGCATTTCCATGCGGAAGCCGCAGTGGCACCCGAGGATGCGTGTATTGATAAGTACCTCGTACATCCGCAGCTGCGCTCCCGGAGTCAGCACCAGGGGTGCCTGGACCCTGCGAAGCTCGCAGCTTTTGGTTTTCATGGGTTCACCGCAGTGGAGGTACTGGCCGCCGAATTGCAGAACCCCTTGGGGGACGCCGGGGCGGTTCAGGACCGCGGCCACGCGTCGTACGGAGGCGACATGTTGGTAGGAGTACCTGCAAACATGGCACTCGTACGCCACTTCCACCATGTTGGGCGCGGGCGGATAGTGCGACTGAATGGAGTTCACCAGGAGGTGCTGGTCGGTATCGCAGCGCGAGCACCAAAGCGGTTCATCGGGTGGTTGATGTGCTTCGTCCGGGACTCTGGACGCTGGCTGAGCCGGCATGGGTCTGTACCTCTGCATCAAAAAATGCGGGGTGCCCGTCTGCATGAGCTGGAAAACCTGAGTCCCGTGATGTGGACTACAGGTCGATTGTGCACATAGGTGCACGCCAGATGCAAGGTTTTTGATTCCTTTGCTGATCCGGTGACGAGTTGGGCTTGGGCGACCGTAAAATGAGGCATGGACGAAATGAGCATTGATTTTGCGGCGCCTGATGCTGTCTCTGCGCCCGACGATGTTTCGGTACCCGAGCAGCTGCAGGACCTGGTGATAGACAGTGAAGATGTGGGCGGATTCCTACATGAGCTCGCGGTTTTTTCGGCTTCTGCCGTATCGCAGGCCGTTGGCATGGATGTGCTCTGCGGCATCACTCTCAGCCGGCGCCGCCGCACTGCCACGGTAGCTGGAAGCACCCATGAAGCCAGGCTGATCGATGAAGTTCAGCAGGCGTACGGTGATGGTCCTTGCCTGGAGGCCATGCGAAGCCGCAGCACCCAGCATGTTCCCGACACATCAACCGAAGAAAGGTGGTCCGAGTACTGCTCAGTGATTGCCGAGCGGGGACACCTTTCCGCGCTCTGCGTGCCCTTGGAACTGGATGAAGGCGCCACGGCGGCGCTCAACTTCTTCGCGCCGCAGGCCAACGCCTACGACGAAGCAACCATCCGCAATTGCGAACTGTACGCAAGCCAAGCCGAGCGCTCACTGCGGCTGGCTGTACGGATTGGTGTGAAGCAGCAGCACGCTGACGATCTGCAGGAAGCCATGCAGACCCGTACGGTGATTGACCTCGCCAGTGGAATCATCATGGGCCAGAACCGCTGTACGCAGGAAGAGGCGTTCCAAATTCTCAAGAAGGCATCGAGCACCCGGAACCAGAAGCTGCGCGACGTGGCAGAGACTATCGTCAAGAGCGTGGCCAACGAAACTCCCGTGGCGCACTTCGAAGCGTAAAAGCGCGCGCACAAGGGGCAGGCAGCAAGCCCATCACTTGTGACGGGTGCCACTAGTGAACTACATTCATACATGGGTTAAGCAGATAGCCCTTGGAGCCTCATGAGTTGTACCATCCCGGATGGTCCAAGAACTGCACCTTTTCAGCCGCGGCCCCTTTCGGCCGGCTCACAGCGTGCCTCCATGCAGGTTCCTTGAAGGAGCAAAAGGAGAATGGCAATGACGCTTGGATCCCCGATTCCCGCCCCGAAGCCTGCAAGCGGACGGGCACCTGCAACTGTCGATAACGGAGCACGCCCTTGGTGCACCGTTTGCAATACTGATTCCTACATTTTTGTAGAGACGGTTGTGGAAGCAACACCGAATCAGTCGGAGATCGTCGAAGTCAGCTACACGTGTAGCGAATGCGATACGTTTTACGCCCACGCAGTCCGCCTGGATGCCTTGGTACCCGCCATCCAGAGTGAATTTCTTTCAACGTCTGCAGCGGGCCTCTGGTTCAGCTGCACCCACTGCGGTGATCCCATGACCTTGGGACGCCCCACGGAACGCGTCATCGAGGCGCCCCGGACCACTGACGATCCGGACAGTCCCAGCCTCCTTGAGGTGTACCTGCAGACGCAGGTGCTCCACTGCCGTTGTGGTTTCCAAATGGAGGTTCCGCGCCACGTTGGATAACCGCCGTCTCTAAATAACTCGTCGCGGGGAGGGGTGGCTATGCGTACGTTTGGCGTCGAAGAGGAACTACTTATTGCCGATCCGGTGGACGGCATGCCCCTGGCATTGGCCGCCGACATCCTGGATGTGACCTCCCCTGAAGGCCCGGAGTCAAACCCTCAAGGGCCTTCGCTGAAGTCGGAGTTCAAACAGGAACAGATTGAGGTCAACTCGCTGCCCTGCCGGACTGCCAAGGAACTCAGGGTCGAGATCCGCGCCGGGCGGGCGTTGGCCGACTCTGCTGCCCTGGCTGTCGGGGCGCGGGTTGCCGCGTTGGCCACCCCGCCGGTCTTCCATGCCACGCCGACTACGGGCAACCAGCGCTACGCTGCCATGGGCGCGGAATTTGGTTTGATTTCCCGCGAGCAACTTACATGCGGCTTCCACGTCCATGTGTCCATTGAGTCGCCGGAGGAGGGAGTTGCAGTCCTGGACCGGATGCGCCATTGGCTGCCGGTCCTCTTGGCGCTGAGCGCCAATTCTCCGTTCTGGATGGGCGCTGACACGGGGTTCGCCAGTTACCGCACGCAGATCTGGAACAGATGGCCCACGGCGGGCCCCATGGATGTTTTCGGCTCGGCGGACGGCTACCGGGCTGTGCTTTCAGAGTTGCTGGGGACCGGAGTTCCACTGGATGAAGGCATGATCTACTTCGACGCCCGCTTGTCCAGGGGACACCCGACGGTGGAACTTCGGGTTGCCGACGTCTGCCTCTACGCCGAAGACGCCCTCACCATTGCGGTCCTCGCACGTGCGCTTGTGGAAACGTCGGCAAGCGAGTGGCGCAAGGGGGAACCGCCGTCGAGCACTTTGACGCCGGTAATCCGCATGGCCAACTGGAAGGCCAGCCGTTTCGGCATCAACAACCAATTACTGCACCCGCTGGAGCAGGCGCCATATGCTGCCGCCGATGTGGCCGGTGCCCTCCTCTGGCACATCCGACGGGCATTGACTGAATCCGGAGATCTGGCGCTCGCGCGGACAGGGGTGGCGAACATCCTCCGGCGCGGAACCGGCGAGCGGCTGCAGCGGCAAGCTTATGGCCGGCGGCTGCGGCTGTCCGACGTCGTAACTGCGGCAATCACATCCACGCATCAGGACGGCGAGCGGTCGGATGCCAGCCTGATTAGTCTCTGACAACAGAAGAACGACGACGGGACGTCGCCGTGGGTGCCCACGGTAACGTCCCGTCGTGCGTGCTTACGGGCTGTGAACCCTGCGAGGATGGTTAGCCCTGGTTGATGCGGATCATGTTGCCCGAGGGGTCGCGGAAGGCGCAGTCGCGCGGGCCCCACGGCTGGTCGATGGGTTCCTGGAGTACCTCGGCGCCGGATGCGCGCAGCTTTTCGAAGGTGGCGTCGAGGTCATCCGTGGTGAACACGAGCATGGGCATGACGCCCTTGGTGAGGAGTTCCTGGATGGCGTCGCCGTCGGCCTGTGAGCGGCCTGCGTGCGGCGGGGAAAGGACCAGCTCAAGATCAGGCTGGGCTTCGCTGCCGATGGTAACCCAGCGCTGGCCGTCCGAGCCGACGTCGTTCCGAACGTCAAAACCCAGGGCGTCCCGGTAGAACGCGAGCGACTCATCGACATCGTTGACTGTGACGTGTGCGTACTTCAATGAAATGTTCATGAATCACACGCTATTGCAGCTAGGACGCGGGCGCTTCTTCAATCCTGCTCAGGTTCTTGTTACCTGTTCTTTCAGGACGGGTGTGCTGTTTGGCGATGCAGTTGGGCATGGCCTTCACGGCGTGGTGCTCCCGGGCCCGGTATTCGCTGGGGTTGATTCCCACAATCTCCGTGAAGCGGGTGCTGAACGAGCCCAGCGAGGTACAGCCGACTTCCATGCAGGCATCTGTCACGCTTGCTCCTGCGCGGAGTAGGGCCATGGCGCGCTCAATGCGCCTGGTCATGAGGTAGTTGTACGGCGATTCGCCGTAGGCGGCCTTGAACTGGCGGGAGAAATGTGCGGGAGACATCAGTGCGCCGGCGGCCATGGTGGGCACGTCCAGCGGACGCGCATACTCGCGATCGATGAAGTCGCGGGCGCGCCGCAGATGGGCCAGGTTGGCCAGTTCCTGCGGAGTCATGGGCACAGTCTACTAGGCTCGTCCCCATGGAATCAGTGGTGTGGTCGAAGCCCGAAAACCAGCGCAAGGGCACGCCGTTGCTGGTGATGATGCACGGGTATGGCACCAGCGAGCAGCGTATGGTTGACCTCTTCCCGCACCTTCCCGGCGAGTTCACCTGCGCGGCACTTCGCGGCCCCAAGAGCATCGGTGACCACTACGGCTGGTTCCTGCTGGACTACTTCCTGACCAACGACTTCGCGGATGTCATCGCGTCCACCAACTCGGTGTTCAACTGGATCAACTCCGTCAAGGACAACCACAGCAGCGTCAGCCTGCTGGGCTATTCGCAGGGCATGGCAATGGCCAGCACGCTCCTACGCCTGCGGCCCAACGCGTTCAAGGCAACGGTCGGGCTGTCCGGGTTCGTCCTGGACAACGATCTCCTGGCCCTGAGCGAGTCCTTTGACGCCCCGCCACCGTTCTTCTGGGGACGGGATAAGGCCGATCCGGTCATCAACGAGGACGCCATTGCCCACACCGAGGAGTGGTTGGACGCCAACGTCGCACTGACGGCGCGGACCTACCCTGGGATGGGACACAGGATCGAGCCGCCCGAATTGGTGGATGTGAGCGCGTTCCTGAAGTACTACGTCTTGGGTTAAGCCCCAAGGATTAGAAGGCATCCAGACCACGGAATCAAGCTTTCGCCGAGATTCGCGTCACAATATCGCATTCGACCACACTCTATTGAATGACAAAATTGTAAGCGCTTACACTTTTGGCTGGTGTCCCGGTTAGGGGCTCACGCGAAGGCGTCAGACGAGGATGGAAAGGGTTGAGGCCGTGTTGCATGGTTAGGACTCACAGAGTGACAATCCAGGACGTAGCCGTTCTCTCCGGGTTGTCCATTTGCACGGTGTCCCGGGCCCTCAGAAACCTCCCCAACGTTTCTGAAAAAGCCCAGCGACAGGTGGCGGAAGCCGCCAGCAAACTTGGCTACAAAGCCTCCGCCGCAGCGTCCAGGCTGGCCGGTGGGAGCACGGGTTCGGTGGCCATCGTGGCCCCGACCGCCACTGCCTGGTTCTTCGCCCAGGCCGTGGAAGCAGCAGAGGAAGTCTTCGGGGACAGTGGCTACGACACAGTCCTGATCAGCCTGCGCAACAAGGCCGGCGTGCGGCAACAGTTCTTTGCGGATCTGGGAAACCTGGCGCAAAGAGTGGATGGGCTGCTCCTGCTCAATATTGACCTCGCCCCCACAGAAGTGGAAGCGTTGGAAGCCTGCGGACTGGCAGTGGCCAGCGTGGGCATGCGAAATGTTCCGTGGGACAATGTAGGTATCGATGACGAACACGCAGCCTGGCAGGCCACCCAACACCTGCTGGGGCTGGGCCATTGGGACTTGGCAGTTCTCTCGAGCAATGAACACTCCGTTGTGACTGAGACTCCACGGTTCCGTGGCTTCAAACGTGCGCTGGATGATCACCACCTCACCGTCCACCCGGACCTTGTGGTGGGAGCCGGGCCAAGCATCGACGACGGCAGGCGGGCAATGACTGAACTCATGACCCGCGGCGGGAGGCCCACAGCAGTGTTCGCCCACTGCGACGAGGCCGCGTTCGGTGCCCTGATGGCACTGCGTGAACACGGCCTTTCCGTGCCCAAGAATGTATCCGTGATCGGCATAGACGATCACCCCATGAGTTGGTTCCTGGGCCTGAGCACCGTGGCGCAACCCGTTGCCGACCAAGGCGCCTTCGCAGCAAACCTGCTGTGTGAACGCCTGCTGAATACTGAAACCCCCCATCAACCCTCCAACCACCTGCTCGATACCAAGCTCATCGAACGCAAGACCACGCGCCACAAGCGCTGAACGGAACAATGCACATGACTGATCTTCGTAATGCCTGGACTGGCGCCTCGGCGCTGTTGTTCGACCTGGACGGCGTGCTGACGCCCACTGCCGTGGTGCATGAGCAGGCGTGGCAGGAGCTTTTCGACGGTTACCTGGCCGCAACGGGCCATCCGCAGGGCTACCAGGAGAGCGACTACTTCGATCACATCGATGGCAAGCCCCGCTTCGACGGCGTCCGTGACTTCCTGACATCCCGCGGCCTCACACTGCCCGAAGGGCCGGTTCATGACCACCCGGACAACGAGACCGTGCAGGGCCTGGGCAACCGCAAGAACGCGATTTTCAACGAGATCGTGAACTCCCGCGGCGTTGAGCCGTATGAGGGCTCGGTCAAGTTCATCAACGCCGCAGTGGAACTGGGTCTCAAGGTGGCTGTGGTGTCCTCCTCGCGCAACGCGCCTGCGGTACTGAAGGCCGCCGGGCTCGACCACCACTTTGAGGTGGTCGTCGACGGTCAGGTTGCTGCCGGCGTCGGACTTCCCGGTAAGCCGGACCCCGCCACCTACGTCTATGGAGCAAGCCTGCTGGGCGTGCCTGTGGAGGAATGCATCGTGGTTGAGGACGCAGTGTCCGGCGTGCAGGCCGGCGCAGGAGCCAACTTTTACGCCGTGATCGGCGTGGACCGCGGGGCGGGCCGGAAAACCCTGCTCGACGCCGGCGCCACGCTGGTGGTGGACGACCTCAACGATCTTCTCTGACCCTACTTTTTTCGAAGGACTTCAACAGCCCATGGCACTCATCAGCTCCGATCGGCTTCGCTTCCCCTGCGAGCCCTGGAAGCTCGTAGAGAATATCCACGTCCCCGGTGACGAGGGAACGCTGGAAACGCTATTCGCGCTTGGCAACGGCCACCTTGGTATTCGTGGCTCGCATTCGACCGCCGGCGACGGCGAGCTTCCCGGCACGTTCATCAACGGCTTCCATGAGATTTGGGACATCAAGCACGCCGAAAATGCGTATGGCTTTGCCCGGACCGGCCAGCGGATCGTCTACGTGCCGGACGCCAACAACTTCACAGTCTCCATTGATGGCGAAGCCCTGAGCCTTGCCGAATCCACGGTGCTGGACTATCACCGCAGCGTGGACTTTTCCACAGGGGTCTACGAGGAAAGCATCACCTGGGCCTGCCGCTCGGGCGCTACCGTCACGACGGTGGAGCGTCGCGCCGTAGGCTTCGATTCCCGCGGATGTCTTGGCTTGGAACTGTCGCTGACAGCTGACCGCGACGTGTCCGCGGACATTACCTCCGGCGTCGTGAACCGCCAGGACCAGCCTGTGGAGGACCACTCGGTCCACGACCCCCGCCGCTCTGGCCGGCACGCTGGCCGGGTCTTGCTGCCGCTGCACCTCCAGGGCACCGACGGCTCGCTTCGCCTGGCATGGGAAACGTCCGAGTCCCGCCAGCGCGTCGCCATGGCCGTTGACCACTGGATTTCGGCTGAAGGCCAGCCCTTCGAGACCTTGGTGGCGGAGGACGAATCGTCCGTCCGCTACGTTTTGGCCATTCACGACGGCGACACTTTCCGTTTGGAGAAGTCGGTCAGCTACGTGGTTGCCGGCTCCTCTGACGCCGAAGACCGTGGTGAAAGCCTCGCGGCCGAAGCCGAAGTGAACCTGGTGTCCTTCTCCGACATCCTGGCCCAGAGCAAGGCCCACTACGCCGAATACTGGACCACGGCGGACATCTCCATTGGCGGTCAGCCGGAGATGCAGCAGGCGGTGCGCTGGGGTTTGTTCCAGTTGGCACAGGCTACTGCCCGGGCGGGCGTTGCGGGTATCCCGGCCAAGGGTGTGAGCGGTTCCGGTTACGAGGGCCACTACTTCTGGGACCAGGAGGTCTACCTCCTCCCGTACCTGACCTACACCAATCCCTGCGGTGCGCGGAAGGTGCTGGAATCGCGGCACGCAATGCTGCCGGACGCGCGTGTCCGAGCCAAGGAGCTCAGTGTGGACGGTGCACTGTTCCCGTGGCGGACCATCAACGGCCTTGAGGCGAGTGCCTATTATGCAGCCGGTACTGCCCAGTTCCACATTGCCGCGGCCATCGCCTTCGCAGCCAACCGATACCAGTGGGCCAGCGGCGATGACACCTTCCGGGGCGAACTTGGCGCAGACCTGCTGATTGAGACAGCACGCATGTGGGCGTCGCTGGGCTTCTTCGGCAAGGACGGAATGTTCCACATCCACGGCGTCACCGGCCCGGATGAGTACACGGCCGTGGTCAACGACAACCTCTACACCAACGTCATGGCGCGCTTCAATCTGCGGGCCGCCGCCGCACTGGAACACGAAGGGGTCGCCGAAACTGAGCGCATGGTGTGGCGGCAGGCGGCCGAGCGGATGTCGCTCCCGTACGACCCCCACCTGGAAGTCTTCAGCCAGGACAACGACTTCATGACGCTGGAGCCGTGGGACTGGAACACACCCAAGTCCAAGTACCCGCTGCTGCTGAACTTCCACCCCTTGGTGATCTACCGGCACCAGGTCCTCAAGCAGGCTGACACCGTGCTGGCCATGTTCCTGCAGTGGCAGGACTTCACAGCGGAGGAAAAGCAGCGCGCTTTTGACTTCTACGATCCCATCACCACCGGTGACTCCACCCTGTCCGCCTGCGTGCAGGGCATCATGGCGGCTGAAGTCGGGTACGGCGACGTCGCGTTGAAGCACTTTACCGAGGCACTGTTCATCGACCTCGACAACTCCCACGGCAACACCATCGACGGCGTCCACATCGCCTCCACTGGCGGTATCTGGAGCTCCTTGGTGTGCGGTTTCGCGGGCATGCGGGACCAAGGCGAGGTGCTGCGCTTTGATCCTCGCTTGCCCTCGGAGTGGGAAGGCCTGTCCTTCCGGCTCAAGGTGCAGGGACGCCTGCTGGCCGTGGACCTCTCGCAGGGTTCCATGGCCCTGACGCTCGTATCCGGTGAGGACTACAGCGACGAGCCGTTGAGGATTGATGTGCGGGGTTACGACGTCACTGTTGGCGCGGTGACCGTCACCGTGCCGCTGGACACCGTACCCGTCCCGCCGCCGTCGATCTTCCCCAGCGTCTTCCCGACGGCGGGCCTTCCGATCATCCGGTAGGAGCGGGCTGCAACCTCAGCCCGAGCTGTAACTTCCGGATGCCCACGACGTGTGGTGCTCAAACTCAAAGTGGCCGGCCATCTAAGCGGCACCCCGTTCCGGAACGTCCGCGGGCGCCTTTGCCCCTGGCATCGATTGCCGAGCCGCGGCGTTTCGACGCCGTTCCAACTCACAGTTGATGAGGTCCAGCAACGCTTGGGCCGGCTCCGACAAGTGGTGGGTGTCCGGAGAACCCAGCTGGTCGCAGTGGATGAGGACGTGACGGATTCGTTCCAGCTCGCGGGAGGGCACCAAAGGCCAGCGATGGAAGAGTTGCCTGACGGCTATGGCTCCCAAGAGGGCGTCGGGTTTGTTGGCAGCGCGATGGTGGCCATGGTTCTCGGCTGCTCTTCGTCGAGCAACACTGGCCGCGGAGGGTGCGACACCATGGGCCAGGAGAATCTCGGCCTTGAGTGAATTGGGGGCCATTGGGGACCTGCCAAACGTGAAGCGAGGGAAGCCGGCTGCGTGACTTTGAATTCAGCTTACAGAATGTGAGTTATCTCACGCCATTATTAACGTGAGGCGTCCGCCGTCGTAATCCTGAATTCCGGTCCACGGCGCATCCAGTGCCGCAGCGCAAGGCGCCGCCACCCTTGCCGGGGTGGCGGCGCCTCTGCGTTTATCCGAGATGGATGTGGGGAGTGTCCTCGGCGCCACTGAAGGTCTTGCGGTCGATCCTGATGAGGAGCAACGCAATCGGGGCGATCAGTACCGCCACTCCTGCCGCCCATAGGAACACCAGTGAGTAGCCCGAGGTCAAGGCGGCCAGTGTTCCGCCGCCGACTGCGGCCGTGGCCGCGGCCGCAATGGTGCTGAAGAGCGCGATGCCCAGCGAGCCGCCGATCTGCTGTGACGCGTTGACCAGTGCGCTCGCGACGCCGGCATCGTCCTTGCTCACTCCGAACAGGGCCAGGTTCTGCATGGGTACGAAGACCATTCCCAGGCCAATGCCCATCAACACCAGCGCAGGCAGCATGTTCACGGTGTAAGAGCCCTCGGGTGTGACCTGAGTGAGCCACAGCATGGCAGCGGCCATGAAGACAGGCCCCAAGGCGCTGGGGATTCTCGCACCCAACCTGGGCAGGTTCTTCGCAACGAGGCCCGCCGTGACAATCAGGACCACCGTCATGGGCAGCGATGCGATTCCTGCGGCAAACGGCGCGAAGCCCAGAACGATCTGCAGGTAGAAATTGATGAACAGGATGCCGCCGATCAGCACTGCCCCCGCCAGGAACGACGCCAAGAAGGCTGCCGCGCGATTGCGTTCCGTAGCGACACGCAGCGGGAGCAGTGGATTCTTGACCTTGCGTTCGACGGCGACGAACAGTACCAGCAGCACCGCACCTGCGGCGATGAAACCCCACGAATCGATAGCGCCCCAGCCGTGTTCGGCATTGGCGAAGCCGTAGACCAGGGAGCCCAGCCCCAGTGCGGCAAGAACGACGCCGGGCCAGTCGTATTTGGTGGAACCACCGGCTTTGCTTTCACTCACCAAAGTCCAAACGCCGATGAGGGCGATGACGGCGATGGGGACGTTCACGAAGAAACACCAGCGCCAGGAGACGAACTCGGTGAGAAAACCGCCGAGTAAGACTCCGGCCGCAGCGCCCACTCCGCTAATGGAGCCAAAGATGGCGAACGCGGTGCCACGGTCCTTGCCTCCCGGGAAAGCGACCGTTAGAAGCGCCAGCGCCGCCGGCGCGAGTAGTGCTGCGAAGATACCCTGCAGCGCTCGTGCTCCGATCAGTTCCCACGGCTGCTGCGCAAGTCCACCGATCAGGGACGCGATGGCGAAGCCCGCCGAGGCTGTGATGAAAGTCCGCTTCCGCCCCCAGAAGTCCGCGATGCGCCCCCCGAGGAGCAGGAAAGCTCCGAAGACCAGTGCGTAGGCGGTGACCACCCATGCCCGGGTCGAGTCGCTGATGCCCATCTCCATCTGGAGGCGGGGGAGTGCCAGGTTCACGATGGTGCCGTCCAGGACAACCATGAACTGGGCCAAGGCCAGGAAGGGGAGGGCCCGCCAGCCGACCCCCTTTTTGTTGTGTTGGCCTTGTTTGCCGCCTTGACCCAAAGAGCCCGGCGTCTCGAGTAGTTGTGATGCCACGCGTCACCCATTCTTGTAAGTAGTAATACTTATGAAAGTATAAGTACTTTTGGGGAGGCGTGTAAGCCGTAGGGGAGTGACTTATGTCCTAGTGATGTTCTGGTTGTGGGGTTTGTGCCAGTTCGGTTTACTGTTCGGGTGCCTGTTCGGGTTCGGCAAGGAACGAAGCCAGTCGCTTCAAGGCGGGCAGGCTGGCCGCGATCTGTTCACGCTCTTCGGGAAGCAATCGTTCGCTGGCTTTCGTCAGCGCATCAGCCCATGCACCCTCGAGGAGTGACTTGATGCGCATGGATTCGTCCGTGGGGTGGAGGGAGACGTACCGCTTGTCCGCTGCATCCTTGACTCGCGTGACCAGGCCGGCAGCCACCAGCTCGCGCAACTGGGCGCTTACGTTGCTCAGTTGCCTGCCCAGGCGCGCGGCCACCTCAGCAACGGTGACGCCAGGGTGGCTCTCGACGACCCTAAGGATCTCCAGTACGCCGTTGGATATGGGACGGAGGCCTGTTTCGTTGAGCGACTTTCGCCGGATGTCGGACGAGATATCGATCATGCAGACGGCCAACGCCACATGGTCCACTGGCTTTTCTCCCATCCGTCAAGCATAGGTGGGTGCAATAGTGGAACCATGATCAACCAGCAACCGCTCTGGGACGACGAAGCCGCAAGCCAGTACGACACCCCTGGCGAAGTGATGTTCTCGCCCGATTGCTAGGCTGGACTCATGACCCGTCGCCTTGCCGCCCTGACCGCCGTCCCCTTGTTGCTACTGCTCGTCGGCTGCGGAGCCGTGGAGGAAGCAGCTACAAGCGCAGCCAGCGACGCCGCATCGAAGGTGGCTACGGCCGCCGCCGATGAAGTGACCAAGCAGGTGTGCGCTGTAGTCCAGGACGGTTTGGTCAGCGTTCAGGACAAGCAGTTGCTTGCCGGCTTGGTCTCAGCCGCTGGTGCTGCCGGCGTTCCCGCTGAAATCACGACGCCGTTGAACCAGATCGCTGAAGCCGGGGACGAGGTGCCGGCCGAGTCGGTTCAGGCCCTCAAGGACGCCTGCGCACCTTAATCCCTGAACCCGCGCTTATCCGTGTGGCTCACCGCTGTGCGGGTCGTGCAGCGAACTAGTGCGGGTTTCGCAGCCGGGCCAGCGCCCGGAAGCTAGCGCCCTGCCAGCACCGCCCGCGTCCGCACTGTGATTGCAGCACCGAGGACCAAGGCAGCAGCAACAGCCGCCGCGATCGCCGTCGGGAGTGACTCGGGTGCATTAGCGCTGCGGCCCACCGTAATCCACATGAGGCCCCACGCGATGGCGGCCGCCAAAGCGATGCGCCCGTGACCCTTGATCGCCAGGGCGATGCCCACCACGGCAACCACCACCAAGACGGCGACGGACCAAACTTCGGGACGGAGCCCGAAGCCCCCAAATCCTGAGGCTTTCAAAGCAGCAGCAATGTTGGCGCACACGGCCACGCTGGTCCAGCCCAAGTACAAGCCCAGGGTTCCGTCAACAACAACAGCCTCAACCCATGAGCCGGCCGGCCTCTGGCTGTAGCGCAGGAAAGCCAGCACAAGGGTCATCAGCAAAGCCAGGATCACCAAGACGCTAAGCAGGAGCCATCCAGCCTGCACGGACAAGATCCACGCAGCATTAAGGATCATGGACACGGCGACGATCCAACCAAGCGACCGCTGCCGCATGCTGGAGCGCTGGGACGGCAGCCACTGCCATACCGTGAAAGCGGCAAGCCCGGTGTAAACCACAGACCAGATGGAGAACGCCGGGGTCGCGGGCGCCAAAAGGGTTGAATCGGCGGCCAAAGCGCCGCCGGCTGCCTGCGCGATAGGCGTCCCGCCGAAGACGCCGACGCCGATCATCGAACCAACGATGCAGACCACCAGGCTCACGGTGACCGTGATTTGCCGCAAAAGATCTGAGCTTCGGGTAGCCATTTGCTGAGCCTCTTTCCTTGTGGGATGTGCGGTGTCATGCATTCACGAGGTACGTGACCTAGTATCAAAATGCTAGTGAAACGAGCTTTACGCTTATCGAAGGAATGTGGGATGGACTCGGAAGGCCACGCAAAGGGCTATTGGTACGGGAAAGACCCGGGCCAGAAGGCCATTGCCATTGATGTCCTGAACGCCTTGCGGGATTACCGCGCCTCCGAGCAAGCGATGCGTCGCAGGACCCGCTCGTCCATGGGAATGGGAGAGAAGGATCTGTTGGCCCTGCGCTATCTCTTCGAAGCCGAGGCCGCGGGCAAAGTGATGAAGCCGAAGGATTTGGGCGACAAGCTCGGCATAACGTCGGCGTCCATGACCACACTGATTGACCGTTTGGTGGAGTCCGGCCATATTCGGCGCGAACCCCATCCCACTGATCGTCGGGCATTGATCCTGAAGGCCACTCCGGGGTCCGACCAGGAAGTGCGGCACACTTTGGGTGGAATGCACCGCCGAATGCTGGACGCAGCGTGCGCCTTGAGCCCTGACGAGTCGCAGGTGGTGGTGAACTTCCTGCAGCATATGCGTGAAGCCTTGGACACGATCGACGAAGAACCTGAGGCGCCCGGACAAACGCCGCCTTCATGACGTGAGGCTCCACTGCAGGATAAAAATGAGCGTTACCAGGAATCCTGAACCGTAGTTGAGCCAGATGAACCGCCGCCATGCCACATTGGTGCGTGCCGCCGTCGTATCCGTGACGGTCCAGTGCGGGGCGCAGTTGACGATGTATGGGATGGCGATGATCGCCGCGAGTGGCCCCGGCCACGGCGTGGCCAGCATGGCCAGTCCAGCAACAAGCCAGAGTCCGACGGCGAGCCTCACCGTCCGGCGGGCACCGATGACGGTTGCTATGGAGCCAATGCCGGCCTGCCGGTCGGGTTCAATGTCCTGAACCGCGCCGAAGGCGTGTGCGGCCATTCCCCACAGGAAAAACGCGCCCAGTAGGATCAGCAGCCCCGGCGTCACGTCAGCGCCGGCCAATGCCAACCCGACGACGGCGGGACTGACGAAGTGCGTGCTCGACGTCAGCGAGTCCAAGACGGGGCGTTCCTTGAAGCGAAGTCCGGCGACCGAGTAAGCCACCACGGCGAATGCACTTACGGCCAGGCTGACCCACGCGGCAGGCCCACCAGCGAACGCCAGTACCAGCAGGAACGGAATGTTGGTGATCGCCGCGAGCCACAGCATGGGCCGGTGAAGGTGCGGCTGGAGGAGCGCGCCTTCGATGCCGCCCTTGCGCGGGTTCTTGAGGTCCGACTCATAATCAAACACATCATTGATGCCGTACATGGCCAGGTTGTACGGGATCAGGAAGTAAAACGTGCCAACGATCAGAATCCAGTCGATCTCGCGGGTGGTCAAGAGCATGGCGGCGGCAAACGGGTAGGCAGTGTTGATCCAACTGACCGGTCGTGACGCCAACAGGGCTTGGGGGACGAGGCCTTCGAGGTTGGATGAACCGGAACTGGAACCCTTACGTTTGCGCGTCAGCCACATCCACAAGCCAGGGAGCGCCACGACACCCGCCAGCGGATAAGCGAAATCCTCGATGGGCGCCAAGCCAATCTTGAGGCCGAGGATGTGCGAAGAGTCGTAGTGGAAGAGCTCCATCCCGATCATGACGGAGTCGAAAACGGCCGTGAGGACGGCCAAGGCCGCGAACGCGAGTCCTACGGCTTTCCAATGCTTGCCAGCCTCGCCTGGTCGGGCGCCCTGGCGAGCGAAGATCACGCCGGCAACGGCTGCCGCGGCGATGAAGGCGAGCGCGAGCCACAGGTACGTCATACGGTCTCCCGCTCTTTCTCACGGCGAGTGACCGGTAAGCGGTCAAGCAGTCGCCGCGCGCCCGTGTACAGGACCATCGTGCACAGCACCAGGAAAATCAGGAACACGGGTTCTTCGATGGGCAGCTCCGGTGCGAGCAGCAACCCGGTGGCGATGGTGCCTTCCCCGCGCAGGAAGATCCCCAGTCCGATACCGGCCAGGTCCCACGCAAGAAGGAACAAGAGCCCGACGGCGGTCACGATTGCCGCTGCTTTTGCGTCCCGCCAGAAGAACAGCCGGAAACGGTGGTCGAGCAGGAGCATGCAGGTGATACCCAGCAGCAATGAGACCAAGTAAAGAACACCCATTAGCCAATCCTGCTAGCTACAGGCCTCACAGTGGTAGGGCCGGTGCTGTGATCGCCGCGGATTCGCTTCAACACCAGCTCGGCGCTGATGAGGCACATGGGCACACCGACACCCGGTGCAGTGGTGGCGCCCGCGTAGTAGAGGCCGCGAACACGTCTGGACGAGTTCTGGGCCCGGAACATCGCGCTTTGCCGGAGGGTGTGGGCGGGGCCAAGCATGCCGCCCCGCCAAGAGTTGTAATCTCGTGCGAAGTCGGCCGGTCCGATGGTGTGCCGGACCACCACGCGTTCGCGGAGATCCGGAATGTTGGCCCACTGGGCGATCTGGTCGATTGCGGCGTCGGCAGTCCGCTCGATCAGCACATCGCCGCTGCCATCAGGTCCACCCGCTCCCAGGGATGGGTCGGCGGGGATGGGAACCAGGACAAAAAGGTTCTCGTGGTCCGGTGGTGCGACACCGGCGTCGGTAGCACTGGGCTTGCAGACGTAAATGGACGCGGGATTCGGAATGCCCGGTTCTTCACCGAAGATTGAGGCGAAGTTTGCCTCCCAATCCCGGGTGAAGAACAAGGAATGGTGGGGAAGGTCCGGCAGCTCACCCTTCACACCCAACATCACCAGCACAGCTCCGGGCCCACTGGTGCGGCTCTGCCAGTACTTTTTGTTGTAGCTCCGGTCCCTAACGCCCAGGAGCTGGGTTTCGGTGTGGTGCAGGTCGGCGCCGGAGACCACTTGGTCGGCAACGCTATAGTGATCTGCCCCGGAGTTGTCGCGCCACTTAACGCCGGTGACTTCCCGGCTGTCCTTGCCGGTGAGGCCGGCGGGAAGGTTCAGGCCGTCAAAGCGCCCCAGTTTCTTGGTGTGGGTGGCTTCGCGGGTGGTGATCTTGAGGGCTTCCGCGCCCGTGTGGATTCTGACCCCGGCGTCGAGCGCCAGTGCTTCGAGGCGCTCAACGAGGGCCCAAAAGCCGCCCATTGGGTACTGCACGCCGTCCCCCAGGTCCAAAGCACTCATCAGGTGGTACATGGCCGGCGCATCGGAGGGGTTGGTGCCCAGGAAGACTGCCGGGTAGCCAAGAACCTGGCGGAGCACTGGATGCTGGAATCGCTGGGCCACGTATTTATCGAGTGACGTCAGGAGCAGCTGCGCGAGCTTGGGAAGGCTGCGCACAACCTGTGGTTGAAGCAGCGCCTGGAGTTTGGTGAACGGGTTGTAGAGGAAGAACCTTTCGGCCATTTCCGCGGTGTGCCCCGCGGAAGCCAGGTAGGACTTGAGCTGTTTGGAGCTGCCGGGCTCAACTCGCTCGAAGGTTTCCAAAACCTGGTCGCTGCCAAACGGGACGGTGAGCGGGTCGGGCCGCACGCCGTCGTGGTTTGGTTCGCTGAAGATGCGGTACGCAGGGCTGAGCGTCCTGAGGTCCAACTGTTCGGCGGTGCTGGTGCCGAGCAGATTGAAGAAGTGGTCGAAAACGCCGGGCATCAGGTACCAGGAAGGGCCGGTATCCCAGCGGAAGCCGTCCCTCTCGAGGCTGCCGGCACGGCCGCCCACCTGGTCGCGCTGTTCGAGGAGCTGGACCTCGTGTCCTTCGTGGGCGAGGAGTGCGGCGGTGGCAAGCCCAGCGATGCCACCGCCGATCACCACTGTCCGGGTCATCGGTGCAACTCCATCCAGGTTGAGGCGACGGCGCGGGCGGCAAGCCCGGCTTTCACGGGATCCGGTACACGGACCCGGGAGCGGTAGAGTTCGTCCACGGTGGTCTGTTCGATCCTGTCCGTGAGCGCTTGGAACAGGGCCAGCGCGCTCCGGACAGCAGCCCTGGCGTCGCGCGGAAGCATCGGAATGACGGCGTTGGCGTCAGCAAGCTGCACCCGAATGGTGCTGACCCAGCCCATGCGGTCGCGGTCCTCAAGATGGTCTGCGGTGCCAAGGTAGCTGCGCCCCAGCCGGGTGGTGTCGTCCGCAAGATCCCGGAGGAAGTTGATGTTCTGGAAAGCAGCGCCCAACCTGCTGGCGCCGTGCTCCAAAGCCGCAGCGTCGCCGTCGTCGATCTTCTCATCCCGCATGAAGACGCGCAGGCACATCAGCCCCACCACCTCCGCGGAACCGTGGACGTAGCCGTCGTGGGCATCGGCGTCGAAACGAAGGGGCGTCGGCTGTTCAGTGGCCGAGGCAGAAGTGCGCTCAAGTAAGTCAGCGCGCTCGCCGAGGTCCATGCGCATGGAGTCAAAGAACGGATCGATGAGCGAGTCATCGATCCCCGCCGCGCGGGCCGACTGGGCGAATGCGTGGATGATGAGGTCGCTGCTGTAGCCGAGTTTGACGGCCCGGTGTGTCTCATCAATGAAGTGCGTCAGGGCGTCGCACTGCTCCTGGTAGCTCAGGCCGGCTTCCGCCGTGACGCCGTCCACGAGTTCGTCGGCCACCCGTACCAAGGCGTAGATGTTGCGGACGTGCTGGCGGTGCCTGGATCCCAGCAGCCTGCATGCCAAGCCGAACGAGGTGGAGTATGCGGAGATAACCTGGTTGGCGGCGCGCTCGGCCGTCCGGGTGAAATGCGTCAACGAGGTATCGGTGGCGACAGTCATGATTGCCGTCCTTCCAGCTGTCCCGCGAGGTCAAGCAGGACGTTGCGTACGCTTGCCGGGATGGTGGTGGTCAGCTGACGGTTGAATGCATGCATTTGTTCCTCGATAAGGCCTTGGACGAATGCCTCGGCTCCGCAATCGCTGAGATGCCGGCGGACGTGCTCGCCATCGCCGACACTGAGCTCAGGCATGCCGAAGAAGGGCTCGATGTCCGGCCAAGCGTGCGTTGTCCGTGCATGGGCGATGATGGCCGTCTCCTTGCCCTCGCGGAGGTCCGAAAAGGGATCCTTGCCGTGGCGGCGAGGATCCCCGAACGTGGACAGGAGATCGTCCTGGAGTTGGAAAGCCAGCCCAAGATGCCTGCCGGCGGTTGCGAGCGAATTCTCGACGGCGAAGTCGGCGCCGGCCAGCGTAGCGGCGGCACGGAGCGGGAGCTCGAAGGTGTACGTGGCGGTTTTGTAGCCGCACATCACCAGGATGGTCTGGAGGTCCGGGGCTATGACGCCGTCACCAAGGCCCACATCCAGTTGTTCGCCGGCCACTGTCTCGTTGATGGTGTGTTCCAGGAGGTCGAGGAGCCGCAGGCGAAGCTCGTGGGGGAGATCCGCCCGGGCGAAGGACTGGTGCGTAGCCGCGAGGAGCATGTCGCCCATGAGTATTCCGCCGGTTTGGGCCCAGTGGAGGCTGCTACCGGCACGGGTTCCACGAACGCCGTCAGCGCCATTAACGCCGTCCGCGCCGTCCGTGCGGGCGGTTGCGGAAGCTTCCGCGAGGAGGGAGCCGATCAGGTTGGGGTGCCCGCGTCGGACAAGGTCGCCGTCGATCACGTCATCGTGAAGCAGGAAGGCGTAATGCAGGAGTTCAATGGCGGCGGCGATGCTGAGGGCGGTCTCGCGCTGACGTGAGTCTGCGGCGTCGTACTGTTGATGCCGCTGGCAAAGGGCGTCGTACGTTTCCATGAGTAACAAGGGCCGGACGAACTTGCCGCCCAAGACGTTCTGGCCCGCGAGCGCCCATAGCCTGGCGAAGTCCGGGCCATAGGCGGTCGCTGCGCTGGCCCTTTTGCCGATGAGTCCGCTCAACTCGTTTTCGATCGCAGTGCAAAGATCGGTGCGGCCGCGTACGGCGCTTGAGGTGATGGTCATGCTTCGGCTCCAGCTTGGAGTGGCAATGCGTTCGCTTGGAGGAGTTCCGGGAATTGAAGCCCGAGCCACGGGCTGAAAGCGGACGGTGTGTGTTCCAGAGCATCGGCCAGCAGCGCGGGTGAGATCCAGGCCCAGTCCGCTACCTCGGCGGGATTCGGCTTCAACACCCCGGTGATGCGGGCCAGGTACACGGGGCAAATTTCGTTTTCCACTATGCCCGTTGGATCTACTGCCCTGTATCGGAAGTGGGGGAGGACCAGTTCAATTCTGTTGGCGTCCACTCCGAGTTCGAACTGCGCGCGTCTAAGGACCGCATCCTCGAACTCTTCACCGGGGCCCGGGTGGCCGCAGAAGCTGTTGGTCCAAACACCGGGCCACGTTTTCTTCTCGGGTGAACGGCGGGTCAGGAGAACTTCCCCGGCGTCGTTGAGCAGGTAGCAGGAAAAGGCGAGGTGGAGGGGCGTATCCAGTGTGTGAACTCCTGCCTTGGGAGCCTCGCCTATGGGCGCTCCGGCGTCGTCAAGGAGGACCACCATCTCTGTCGCGTTCATGTTGCGCCTTCCTCCACACCCTGTTTCTGCCCGAAACCTGAATATTGCTAGACAAGCTAGAAGAAAGGCTACCATGTAGGAAGTTAGGTGTAACATACCAAACATGTCCAGTCCTGAAGAGATACCTGAAGAAGCCGGGACCCCGGTTTCCGCTGGCATCTACGATTTGGACGCCAACGATCCTCATCAGGAACTGGTGGATCGCTCAGACCTCTCCGAAGCGGATGTCCAGCAAATCAGCGACGTCATGGCAGCGCTGGGAAGATTGCGCGAAGCCGAACAACGCCTCTCCGACGCCTCGCTCCGGGACATGAAACTCAACCAGTCCGACATGCGTGCACTGCACTACCTGATTGTCTGCGCCAACCATGGCGTGATAGCCACACCAGGCGCAATAGCCTCCCGGCTCAATATCTCGACGGCGTCAACCACCAAGTTGCTCGACCGGTTGGAACGCGCCGGCCACGTCACGCGACGCGCGCACCCCTCCGACCGCCGCGCCCTCGCCATCGCCATCACACCCGAAACGCACGAGGCCGCCATGAGGACCGTTGGACGGCAGCAGGCCAAACGGTTCCTCGCTGCGGCCAAGCTGAGCCCTCCCGAACGGGAATCGGTGATTCGATTCCTTGATGACATGGCGCAGGAGATCGAAGTTTCACATGAAGCGTGGGCAGGTTCGGGGACGTAGGCCCGCCGCCGATTCAGAGAGCCGGACTAGTAAAGGAAGATCGGCAGCCAGTCCCGGTTGTGTGCATGCACCAGCGCGAGGAACAGCACGAAGTCGAACAGCAGGTGTACGGACACCACATACGTGAATGACTTGGTGAGCTTGAAGGTGTAGCCCTGCAGCAATGCGAACGGGAACGTCAGGAGCGGACCCCACGACTGGTAGCCGATCTCCCACAGGAATGACGAGAACACCACAGCTTGCAGGAGGTTGGCCAGCCAGTCCGGAAAATGCTGCCGCAGCAGGGTGAAGGTGGTGCAAATGAAGAACAATTCATCCCAGATACCCACGGCGTTGACGCCAAGGAAGAGCCGCCAGAAGATATCGGGATCGGAAGCATCCGGCCAGTTTTGGTAAACACCAGTCCGGATCAGGTACACCGGCAGGATGAAGTAACCGAGCGCCACCACGCCTATCAGGTACAGCTTCGCTGCCAAGGGCCACTTGCGGCCGGTGTTCACGGGAAATTTGATGATGTCCTCGCGGTAGACGAACCGGGACACCAGCCATGGCACCAGCACAGCCAATGCCAGGGCGCCGCCCATGAGGGCCATGTGCTCTGTGCTGAGGTCGGCGTTGAGCGGTACCAAGCTGAAGATGGTCATGCCCGCCGCGATCAATGCGAGGTGTCGCATCAATCGGTGGTCGATGAAAGCCGCGGTGGCCACGCTCGCCAGCAGCAGGCCATAGCCGAGCAGCTCGTTGCCCATCGCAAAGAGCGGCACGCCGGACAAGGAAAGCAACGCCGCCGGCAGCAGCTTCCAACTGAGTGCGGTGCGGGGTGATTCCGTTGAAATGGATGTCACCCCTCCAGCATGTCAGGGCTTGTCGTCCAAGGACACGTTTTCCCTTGTCAGGAGTCATTGCGGTGTCTCGGATGCTCAGATTCCTCTGTAAGATTCGTGACAAGGCCCACACGTTTTCGTGGAGGTCATGTCATGGCTGGCTTTGCCAGTGGGGGACACACAAAGGAATAATTAATGGCTCAAGACGCGGGCTCTTTTAAACCGGAAAGCGGCAGCTCACCGAAGAATGGCGCTGCGGCGGCCGATGACGCTGTTGTGGCGCCGGCCAGCGAAGACATGACCATGCGCGAACAAGTGCTGGATATCATTGAATCCATCCTTGCCGACAGTGATGCCCGGAGCGAAGGAGCAAGGAAAAACCTTCGCGCGTTGATTGAGGCACGTCCCGACGACCCGGAGCGTGCGTTGCTGGAGCACTTGCTCGAGACCCGCAAGCCGCCGGGTTCTGCGGCCAAGGTCCCGGTTCAGCGTGAAGTTGCCAGCCTGCACTTGGAGTCTTCGGACACAGCCCGGACAGTATCTGTCCCTGTTAGCCATGAGGTCCGCGAAGGCATCCAGTCGATCCTGGCGGACAAACTCCTGCTGACAGCTTTCCAGCCCGTCCATGCACTGCCTGGAGGCGAGGTGGTGGGCGTAGAGGCGCTGACCAGGTTCGTTGGTGAGGATGGGGCCGGAGCCGATGTGTGGTTCAACGAGGCCGCAGCAGCCGGATTGGGCACGGAACTCGAAATTGCCGCACTGCACTGCGCCCTGACGGCAGCGCACGACGTCCCGGACAACATGTCCGTGGCGCTGAACCTCACCCCCGCAACGTCCAATGACCCCCGAGTGCGGAATCTTCTTGCTGCAGCAGCACTGGCTCCGGACAGGATCATTGTTGAACTGACGGGCAGCCTGGAATCCGTGGAAGGGCAAACCGGCGACGACGGCCTGGGGCCACTGCGAACCCTGGGCCTGCGGCTCGCCATCAGTGCGTCCGGTGCAGCTTTGGTTTCCATGGAACGGATTGAACAGCTGCGCCCCGACATCATCAAGCTGGACCGCCATTTGATTGAGGGAATAGAAAGCAGCGACGGTCAGAAAATCCGGGCCAGGGCCATCGTGGAACTTGCCCGGGAGATCGGCGCGGACATCATTGCAGAAGGCATCGAAACTGCAGCCGAGCTTGATGAAGTCACCGCGCTGAAGGTCACAGCAGCGCAAGGTTACCTCCTGGGCCGCCCCTCCGTTCACCCGTTGGATTGGTCCGCATGGAGCATACGCGCGCAGACGGAAGCCCAGCCCGCAGGGTAAGCAACTGCCGGGCGTTTGGGTGTCTCGCGTAAAGTAGCATGCGGGGGTTTTTCGGTCCCAAGAAAATTGGGGATTGCTGAGGCAAGGACCCACCTAGCCAGGAAGTTCTTCGTTGATGGACAGTTTTTTCAGTAAGCTCGCGGAAATCCGCGGTAAAACAATCCCAGCGAGGTTGGCGGCACGCATGAACTCCCCGCGGGGCCTGCTATGGGGCTTCGTAGTGATTCACCTGGTGTTCCTGGTCTTCGGGGCCGTGCTCTCGTTGCGCGGCGAAGCCTTCAGCGACACCTTTATCTACCGTGAATGGGCGCTGGCCGGATTCGACGAAGCAAACCTCACCGGGGGACCCAGCCCGTGGGTTTACCCCATCCTGGCGCTGATTCCCATGGGCCTGGCGGCTGTAGCCGGTCCTGGCCCTTTCTTCTTCCTTTGGGTCCTGCTCACCACACTGCTGAACGGCTGGGCGGTGCTCAAACTCACTGACCGCGGCCGCCGGCAGGAAGCAATCCCGGCTGCCTGGTGGTGGCTGGTATTCGTCTTCCTCATGGGCTGGTTGGGCTTCGCCCGCGTTGACGGACTAACTGCCCCCATAGTCCTCGTGGCCCTTGTTTACGGGGTTACGCGGCCCTTCGTCGCGTCGGTCCTCCTGAGCGTCGCCACCTGGGTGAAGGTGTGGCCCGCCGCTGTAATGCTTGCCCTGTTCGCAGTGGTTAGGAAACGCCTGCACGTTGTGGCGGCAGGAATTGCGACGACGGCGGTTGTGGTTGGGCTGGCAGCGGCAGTTGGTGCCGTTCCCAAGCTGCTGAACTTCCTGACACAACAGGGAGATCGCGGCATGCAGCTCGAAGCGACCTTCACCACCCCATGGCTGTGGTTGTCGGTCCTAGGCGTCGGGGATTCCCGCATGTATATGAACACTGACATCAACTCCATGCAGGTGGACGGACCCGGCACTGCGTTCATGTCCGTGCTGATGCAGCCCCTCCTCCTGCTGGCAGCGGCCGCCGTCGCGGGTTTGACCTTCTGGGCCCTGCACCAAGGCAAGCTCAACGGCGGAGTGGACCGGACGGAACTCCTGCTTTCAGGAGCCCTCACACTGGTGACCGCGTTCATCGTTTTCAACAAGGTGGGCTCACCGCAGTTCATGGTGTGGCTTGCACCGGCTGTAGCTGTAGGGCTGGCGCACAACTGGAAAGAGTGGCGCGTTCCGGCCACCATGCTGATAGTGATCGCCGTTGCCACCTACTTCATCTACCCGCTCTTCTACGATGCTTTGAGTCACAACAATCCTTGGATGGCCCTGGTCCTGAGCATCCGCAACGTCCTGCTGGTGGTCCTCTTCTTCTGGTCGGCGCGTCGCCTGTATTCACTGGGCCGTAAGCCCTCCGTGGTCAGTGCACCAGCGGGCAAGGAGCACTAAGATTTCCGCGACGTTCTTCGACCAGCTGGTCCGTATCCGCAGCCGTGTCCTTCCTCCCGCAGTTGTAACGTGGTTCGCCCGCCCCTCCAGCGTGTGGTGGGGATTCGCCGTGGTGCATTTCTACTTCCTGTGCTGGATGGCTTCTTTCTTCCTCAGCGGCAACACCTTCAGCGACACTGAGCAATACCGCCAGTGGGCGATGGATGGCTACAACCCGGAGAACCTCAACGGGAAGATCAGCCCGTGGGTTTATCCAGTCCTGGCCCAGATTCCCATTTTCCTGGCCGCGATTGCCGGTCCGGACCTCTACTTGCTGATGTGGACCCTGCTGATCACGGCCCTCAACGCGTTGGGTCTCTGGTACCTGACGCGTGGCCCACGGCGGGTCACCGGGATCGCGCCCGCATGGTGGTGGCTGTTCTTCACAATGTTCATGGGATACCTCAGTTTTGCCCGCGTTGAAGGCATCACCACCTCCATTGTTTTGATTGCCTTGATTTGCGCTGCCCAAAGGCCGGTTGTTGCCTCCGTCCTGTTGAGCATCGCAACGTGGATCAAAGTGTGGCCTGCAGCGGTGCTGGTACCCATCATCATCGCTTCCCGCAACCGGCTGCAGATGATCGCTGCCGGGGTGGGCGTCACCGCCGTCGTAGGTTTAGGAACCTACCTCGCTGGTGGCTTCAGCCACATCCTGGACTTCCTGATCAACCAGGGCGAGCGCGGTATGCAGCTGGAAGCCACTTTCTCCACGCCCTGGGTGTGGCTGAGCGTCTTCAACATCGCCGGATCCAAAATGGCAGACAATACAGCCATCAACTCCACAGAGGTCTACGGGCCCGGTGCCGAGGTTGCGGCGTTCCTGATGCAGCCGCTGCTGATAGTTGCCGCGATTGCGGCCGCCATACTCCTGATCCGTGCACTCAATCGTGGAGCGGAGCGCGAGGAACTGTTCCTCGAGGGTGCCTTGATGATGACCACGGCGTTCATCGTGTTCAACAAGGTGGGCTCGCCGCAGTTCATCATCTGGCTGGCCCCTGTGATCATTGCCGGCCTGACGCACGACTGGAACCGTTGGAAGGTGCCAGCCGCCTTGTTGATGGGGATTGCCATGACCACGTTCGTGATTTATCCGCTGTTTTACACCCCGCTCATCCACGCCCACCCGATCATGGCCGCTGTGCTCACCACCCGGAATGTCTTGCTGGTGGTGCTGCTGTGGTGGTCGGTGCAGAGGACGGTTGAATTGGGGCGGCGCGTGAACCGGGATGGCGCTCCGGTAGTCCCGAAAGCGCTTTAGGGTCCAGGCCAGCGCTTTAGGTTCTCAAACAGCGCTTTAGCGGATAGTCGGAGGGCGGTGGAGCAGGCGACGGTCAGTCTGCCCCACCCAGCGCGACAGTTTGCCTTGGACCAGAAGCCTGCGGGTATGGATGTCCAGGAACACCAGGTAGAACGCGAACAGAAGCGCGATGGCGAATGCCAGCGAGGACAGGTCCACGGAGACCTCCACGAAGGACCAGACTGACAACTGGTCCTGCGCGCCGAACACCACAAAGAATGTCACGCCGACGTAGAGGCACCGCATCTGCCAGTCGTCCCTGATCCCCGTCACGGCCAGGAAGGGGACGAACCAGAGAATGTACCAGGGCTGAATGATGGGGGAGAGCAGCACGATAGCTGCGAAGGCGAGGGCCATGCGCCGCACCACGCGGGAGTGGTCTCCGCGGAACATCAGGACGAGGACCAGGGCCACAGCGCCCCACTTCATGGCCGCTCGAAGGACGTCCGCCATTGCATTGCCAGGCAGGCCCAAGGCGTTGCCGAGGAACTCGATTTGCTGGCCGAGGAATCCCGACGGCGAGTATCCGGTGAACCCGGGAGTGGGGTCCGTGATGGCCCAGGCCCAGCCCAGGCCCAGGCCGTAAGGGATGCCGCTGATCACCAGAACAGCGAAACTGATGCTCGCGGTCGCGGCCCAGATTCCGAACTTGCGCGGCCAGGACGCCCCGGCACCGGCCCACATCAGCCCGATGAAGGGCAGCAACAAAACGGTGGCCGGTTTGATTCCGATGGAAAGTGTGACCAACAGGATCCCCAGTAACGGCCGCTTGGTGGCTGCGAAGTAGGTTCCCGCCACGGCGAAGCCCACCATGATGGCGTCGTTGTGGGCGCTGGCGACGAAGCTGATGAGGAAGAGTGGGTTGGCAACCGCAATCCAGAGCGCTCGGGCACCATTGATCCCGTGAAGCTCCGCGAGTTTGGGGACGTATACAACGCACAACAGCACCCCACCGGCGGCCAAAAGCCGGAAGAGCAGGACTGACACGTCCGGCTGGGCGCCCGTAATAGCAACCACGGCGTGGGCCATCCACAAAAAGTAGGGCCCGTACGGAGTCCGGGCTTCCGCCCAGGCCGGGTCCGCACCCAAGGCGAACCAGTTGTTCAAAGCCGAGATACCGACGTCGTAAGGGTTTTGGCCCTCCATCATCAGGCGGCCCTGGCCTATATACGCATAGACGTCACGGGAATAGACGGGCACAGCGAACAGCAACGGAAGAGACCATGCTCCGATCGCTGCAACGATCGGTTTGAGGGAGTTCCCCTCCCAACTGCCCATCCGTTGGCCCAACCTCAGCCAGGACCGAACCAGTAACATGGCGCCCACGGTCAAGAGGACGGCGGAGATCGTTACTCCCCAGCCCTCAGTGCGCAGGGCAATGACTATGGGGTGGCGGATCATCGGGGATCCGTTGGCGATCCATCCGATGCCAATGGACCCTGCAAACATGAACAGCGAACCGAGGAACCCCTGCAAAATGGCCGGGTACGCTACGGGCTTTGTTGCAGGAGCTGCTGGCTTTGGGGCCTTCGTCGTAGTGGAGGAAGGCTGGTTGGTGGCTGCTGAAGTGCCGGGATGCGGACTGGGGGTACTACCTGCCGTCATGACTGGTCGGTTCCCCCACTCACGGTATGGCGCTCCTAAGAAATACAACGCGGATTGATGCCGAAGAGCTTGTACTTGCGGCAAGTGAAATTTTAGCGTTCATCCAGCCAACACCACTACAGGCGCGGCAAAGGGTGACGGACTCCATAGCTGCAACACGGAGTAGTCGGGCGTTTCATGCCTGGTCTCAGTCGATACGCGGGTCCAGCCCTACGTATGCCCCGGGAGGCATGCTTGCCCCAAAGACAGGGCCTGGCTCGGGTCGCTTCGGGTGCCGTCCGTCGTCGGCGTTTCGTTGCGTCAGGCGCCGCACCACCCACGGGAAGAGATGTTCCCGAGCCCAGATGATGTCGCCCGCCCGCGCCTCACGCCAGCTGCGCTCGGGTAGGGGCTTGGGTGCCAAAGGTTCCAGGGTATGCGGAACATTGAGGATATCGAGCACCATGATGGCGATGGTGTGCTGGCCCAGCGGCGAGAAATGCAGCCGGTCCGCGTTCCACATCCGAGGTTCCGTGAGCTGGCGTAGCGCCCAAAGATCTGCGATCAGGGCATCATGGCGGGCGGCAACTACCCGCATGTTCTCGTTGTAGATGGCCACTTTGCCGCGAGTGTGGCCCAGCACCGGGGTCGCACCCCAGTCGGGGCCGGTAAAGAGCACGATCGTAGCGCCGGTCGAGGCCAGTCTTTCCACGCCCGCGTCCAGTTCAAGGGCAAGTTTGTCCGGATCGCTCCTGTGGAACAGCAAGTCATTGCCGCCTGCGTTAAGAGTGATCAGATCAGGTTGGAGCTCGATGGCCGGACCCACCTGCTCTTCGAGAATCTCGTGAAGCAGCCTCCCGCTGATGGCCAGGTTCGCATAGGCGAAATTTTCGTGACCGGTGGCCAATTCTTCCGCGACCCGGTCCGCCCAGCCGCGGAGGCCGCCGGGGCTCCGGGGTTCAGGATCGCCCAAACCTTCGGTAAATGAGTCGCCCAAAGCCACATAACGGCACCACGGGTGCAGGCCAGCCCCGAAGCTACCGGAACCACCCTGCGCAAAGCCGTTGGCGCCGGGAGCGTTCATGCCTCCATAGTGCGCCGAATTGTGGATTTTTTGTACAGCTATTGCCCTGTGGAGGCCACATCGTTCCGCCAAAGCGACTGATGCGTGAAATAGCTCACGTTATAGAATCACAATGCTAAGATACATGGCATCAAGAAAATGAGTAATTATGCACCTCGTTGGTTCCCGGACGGCATACCCTGCTTCGACTTCGAAGCCCTCACAACTTAAGGATGTCCAATGGACACGATGAGCGAACCCAAAATGCAACATGAGATCAAGCCGAATTGGTGGGTGCTTTGCCTTGCATTTGCCGCTGTAGTGCTCGACGGATACGACACCGTCGCACTCGGGGTGTCCATACCGTCGATTCCAAGGAATGGGGAGTTGAGCCCGCCCATTTCACCCCGGCCCTCGCATTTACGAGCGCTGGGGTGGCTCTCGGTTACATGGCAGTAGGACGCTTAGTAGCAAAAATGGGCACAAGGAATGTCATCTTTTCCGCCGTTGTGCTCTTCACCGTTGGTTCTCTGCTGACGGCGTGGTCAGGTTCAATAGTGGAGCTGACCATCCTTCGCTTCGTGACCGGGCTGGGGTTAGGGGCCGTGCTGCCTGCGGCTGTCTCACATGCGACCGCTGTCAATCCGTCGCGTTTGCGCCAGTCGATTGCGGTGGTCGTGATGACAGGCATTTCATTCGGGGCCCTCATCGCTGGACTCGGCGGGGGTATTGTCACAAATGCGCTCGGGTGGGAATGGGTTTTCATTCTCGGAGCCATCGCCTCAGGCGTGCTCCTGCCGTTCCTGTGGATCGGCCTATCGGGTAAACAGGCGTCGATCACTCCCATGGATCCTTCAGTGGCCAAGCACCACGCCGCGGTTGCCCGCCTTTTCGATGGGCCTGTACGGAGCAGGACGCTTCTGCTGTGGTCTTTCTCATTCCTTATCTTCGCCGTTTACTACGTGTTCTCCTCGTGGCTGCCCACCCTGCTCACGAGCTACGGTTTCGGCCTTGGTCTGGCACCGTTAGGATCGGCGGCGTTGGGCGTAGGAAGCATCGTTGGCGCCTGTGTGCTGATTCTGGGATCACGCAGACGCCGGATGACCACAGTCTTGGCCTGGACCTCAGCAGCAGCCGTCGCGTTCCTCGTCATTTCCGCATTCCTCGGTCCGGATAAGGCGCTGTTGCTGATCGTCTTCGGTGGCGTCGGTCTTGGGCTCCAAGCCGGCATGATCGGCCAGGCGGCGGTGGCGGTGTCTCTGTATCCTCAAGCAACCGTGACCGCGGGAGTGGGGTGGGCGGCTTCATTGGGGCGACTCGGGTCGGTAGTGGGCCCCATATTCGGAGGCGTTCTCATCGGCCTTGGAGTGGACACGGGCACCATAGTTCTCGCTGTGTGTATACCTGTGATTGTGGCTCTGGTTTTGGTGGTGATCCTAGGACGGATTACAGCCGAAAAGGCTACAGCTCCCGAATCGTCGCAGCTCGAAAGACAACCTCTCGCTGCCCCGCCTAAGGGCTAGTACAACGTGGGTTGCCAGCCCGCTTTCGTTGTCACCCCCATCGCCTACCATGGCAACACCGGCGAAGGAGAAAACGTATGGGCGCCATGGATGAGCTGATCAATGCCAGTGTTGTCACCGAACTGCGATCCATACTCATGAGCGCCGAACCCAACATTGAGCTGCCAAGACTGGAGCGCTCACGTGACTTGCTTGGCGGGCAGCGCCTCCGGCAGCGTGTTGATGTCGTCAGGGATGCGCTCCTTGAGGACTTGCCGGCAGGCTACCTCGCTGTTGAGAAGGTCATGGTCGATTCTCTCGACGACCCTCGGTTTACGGGATGGATGGTCTGGCCGGCAACCGAAGTCGTGACCGGGAGGGCCCTGCAATCGGCGTCGCTCGCGGACTTTGATGCCGCTCTTGCAGTCCTGTCCCGCCTAACCAGCAGGCTAACGGGAGAGTTCGCCATCCGTGACCTCATAGCTGCCCGGCCGGAACGAGCTATCGCGACCATGCAAACCTGGACGAATCACGACGACGAAAACGTCCGCCGGCTCGCTACCGAGGGCTCTCGCGCCTACTTGCCGTGGGCCAAAAGAGTTCCTTGGCTTGTGGCCAATCCAACAGCAACGCAGGGGATCCTGGATGCCACCTATCAAGATCCCGCCGAATACGTTCGGCGTTCCACGGCGAACCATCTCAACGATCTGAGCCGGATCGATCCGCAGCTGGTGATAGCTACTGCGCGCCGCTGGTCAGGAAAACCCGATGCCACGACACCTAAGGTGATCCGCCATGGACTCAGGACCCTGGTCAAGCAAGGCAATCCGGATGCACTCGGCCTCCTGGGTTATTCGGGTGGCCAGCTCGTGGTTACGGAACCTGGAATCCTCCACACTTCAGTGGCATGGGACGGAACCGTGGAATTTTCAGCCGAGGTGGTGAATGAAGGCCCCCAGCCCGCTAAAGCAGCCATTGACTATTCCATCGGTTTCCAGCGGGCCAACGGCACGGTAAGCGCTAAAACTTTCAAGCTCACGTCCCGGCGGATTGGGCCCGGTGAGACCGTCACTGTCAGAAAAACCCATTCCTTCCGCCCAATAACAACCCGGTCCTACTACCCGGGGCAGCACTACGTAGTAGTCCAGGCAAACGGCGTCGCGTCGGCGCCGGCGGATTTCGTCCTGAACAAGAGGGAGCCCAGCTGAAGGCAAGCCCCGCGGGGTCCCCTGATGTACATCAGACACCCATCAGCCGCTGCATCTGCTCGCCCGCGTCACTCCCCGGTGCCGGCGTGTAGACGACGATGTGAAGGTCGGGCCGGTCAGAGGGTGAGACCTGATGGTGCTCCATGTGCAGGACGCCAACTGCGGGGTGGTGGAACTGCCGCTCGCGGGATTCGAAGCCGAGGATGTCGTAGCGGTCCCAGCTTTCCTGGAACTCCGGGCTGGCGTCCTTAAGCCGGCCTACCTGGTACTCCACATCGGGGTCGCCCAGGCGCTGCCCGGTTTCTGCCCTGAACTCAGCAAGGAAGCGCTTGCTCGTGACGTCCCAGTCGGGCAGCAGATCGCGGATGTAGGGGTCAGTGAAGACCAGCCACAGCAGGTTCCGGTCCGAGGCATCGAACGTTCCGATGTTGGGGTACAGCGCCTCGTATGCGCGATTCCACCCGGCAATGCCCCAATCCGGGGACAAAGCGTAGGAGGGGTTGGGGTCCAAAGCGTCCAAAAGTCGCTGCACATGGGCCGGAGCGTCGGCCGCGACCGGTCCTTTGGGCAGGGCGGACGAGTACCCACCCAGGGAGAGCACGTAACTCAACCCGGTGTCCGAAAGATGCAGCGTGCGGGCCACGGCTTCCAGGACTTGGCGCGATGGGCTGATGTCACGGCCCTGCTCCAGCCAGGTGTACCAAGTAACACTGACCCCTGAGAGGAACGCGATCTCTTCCCGGCGGAGGCCGCGTTCGCGGGATCGCCCCACAGGCGGCAACCCGTAGTCCGATCGGAGGGCCTGGTTTCGGCGGGTCCTTAGGAAGAGCCCCAGTTCTTTGCGTCTCTCATCTTTCACGCACTCAACACTATTACTCTGGTACTTTCACTACTAGTAGCAGCACCGTCTTCCGCCAGCCGTAGAACAACAGCAGGATGGTAATCATGCCTGCACTTCGCTCCAGAACAGTTACCCACGGCCGCAACATGGCCGGGGCCCGCGCACTGCTGCGTGCCTCCGGTGTTGCCAACACCGACATCGGCAAGCCGATCATTGCCGTGGCCAACTCCTTCACCGAATTCGTCCCCGGCCACACCCACCTGGCCCCCGTGGGCAGGATCGTCTCCGACGCGATCCTCGCTGCAGGCGCTGTACCGCGCGAATTCAACACCATCGCCGTGGACGACGGCATCGCCATGGGCCACTCAGGCATGCTCTACTCCCTGCCGTCCCGAGACCTGATCGCCGACTCCGTGGAATACATGGTCAACGCACACTGCGCCGACGCCCTGGTCTGCATCTCCAACTGCGACAAGATCACCCCGGGCATGCTGATGGCCGCGCTGCGCTTGAACATCCCGGTGGTGTTCGTCTCCGGCGGTCCCATGGAGGCCGGCCGCGTGACCCTGACCGACGGCTCCGTACGCTCCCTGGACCTGGTGAACGCGATTGCCGACGCCGTGGATGAATCCATCTCCGATGAAGACATCAACCTCATCGAAGAGAACGCCTGCCCCACGTGTGGTTCCTGCTCGGGCATGTTTACTGCCAACTCCATGAACTGCCTCGCCGAGGCCATCGGCCTGGCCCTGCCGGGCAACGGCTCCGTGCTCGCGACCCACACCGCACGCAAGGCGCTGTACGAGAAGGCCGGCGCCACCGTCGTCGAGCTCGTTAAGCGCTATTACGACGGCGACGACGACTCCGTTCTGCCGCGCTCCATCGCAACTGCCGAGGCTTTTGACAACGCCATGGCCCTGGACATCTCCATGGGCGGCTCCACCAACACGATCCTGCACCTGCTGGCCGCGGCCCAGGAGGCGGGCGTGGACTATGGCTTGGAAGAGATGGACGCCAAGTCCCGCCAGGTGCCCTGCTTGGCCAAGGTGGCTCCGAACGTCGCCGGGGACAAGACCTATTACATGGAAGACGTGCACCGTGCCGGAGGCATCCCCGCCTTGCTGGGTGAGCTGAACCGCGGCGGCCTCTTGCACAAGAACGTCCACTCCGTGCACTCCAACGATTTGGATGGCTGGCTGGACGACTGGGACATCCGCGGCGGCAAGGCCACTGAGGAGGCGCAGGCACTATGGCACGCGGCTCCCGGCGGCGTTCGTTCTTCCACAGCTTTCTCGCAGTCGAACCAGTGGACCTCCCTGGACACCGACGCTGAGGGGGGCTGCATCCGATCCGTGGAGCACGCTTTCTCCAAGGACGGCGGCTTGGCTGTGCTGCGCGGCAATGTCGCAGTGGACGGCGCTGTGGTGAAGACCGCAGGCGTTGACGAGTCAATCTGGATCTTCGAAGGCCCGGCAGTAGTGTGCGAGTCGCAGGACGAGGCCGTGGAAAAGATCCTGAACAAGAGCATCAAGGAAGGCGACGTGGTGGTCATCCGCTACGAAGGTCCCAGGGGTGGCCCGGGAATGCAGGAAATGCTCTACCCCACCTCATTCCTCAAGGGCCGCGGCCTGGGCAAGAAGTGCGCCCTCATTACGGACGGTCGCTTCTCCGGCGGTACCTCGGGCCTGTCGATCGGGCACATCTCGCCGGAGGCTGCCTCCGGGGGCGCCATCGCCCTGGTGGAGAACGGCGACATTATCAGCATCGACATCACCCAGCGCTCGCTCCAGTTGCAGGTCTCGGACGAGATCCTTGCCGAACGCCGCGAAAAACTCGAGGCCAACGGCGGCTACAAGCCGAAGGACCGCGAACGCCACGTGTCTCCCGCGCTCCGTGCTTACGCAGCCATGGCCCTGTCAGCAGACAAGGGCGCCGTCCGCGACGTCTCGCTGGTGGAAAACCTCTAGGCTTCGTTTGGCGCTGAGTCACGCAGGCGGGACTCGCCCTCTCCGTACGTGTCCAGCAGTCTCCGTGCGTGCTCACCGTCTGCGCCCTCTTCCTCCAGCGCCGAGCGCATGCCCTCCAGCTTCTCCGCTCCGGCAGGGAATGGTGGGAGAAGCGGGATGCTCGGATCTGTCAGGACTTCGATGACGGCCGGGCGATCCACGGAAAGCGCGTAGTCCCAAGCGTCGCCGAGCTTGGCGGGGTCCTCCACCCGGATTCCCGCCAGGCCCAGCAGTTCCGCATAAGCCGCGTAGGGGAAGTCGGGGATTTCCTGGCTGGCGGGGAACCTCGGCTCTGCCTCGGTTTCACGCTGCTCCCAGGAGACCTCGGCGAGGTCGCGGTTGTTGAAAACGCAGACCACAAACCGAGGATCCGCCCAGTCGCGCCACCGGTGCGCTACGGTGATCAATTCGGCGACACCGAGCATTTGCATGCCACCATCCCCCGCCAGCGCCACAAGGGGACGTTCCGGGTGGGCTAGTTTCGCCGCTAATCCATAGGGGATGGCACACCCCATGCTGGCGAGCGTGCCGCTCAGATGGGCAGGGACTCCGGGCGGAAGGATCAGTTGGCGGGCGTACCAATAAACGCAACTGCCGACGTCGATACTCAGCTGAGCGTTGTCGGGGAGCCTGCCGTTGAGCTCGCGGACCACAAGTTCCGGGTTTACCGGCTGCGCGGGAATGTTGGCGCGTTCTTCTGAGAGCTGCCGCCATGCGCGGACCTGCTCTTCGACGTCGGCACGCCACGCTGTGCGTGATGGCTGTTGTTTGCCGTCAAGGTGTTTAGCCAGCATGCTCAGCGTTTCCGCCGCGTCTCCTACCAGGCCCACCTCAACGGGGTAGCGGTTGGCGATCTTGCGCCCGTCGATGTCAATTTGCACAGCTTTGGCGGTGCCGGGCTTGGGGTAGAACTCCGTCCAGGGGTCGTTGGATCCGATGATGAGCAGGGTGTCACATTTTTCGAGGAGAAACGCACTGGCGGTGGTGCCAAGGTGGCCCATGGTGCCCACGGCGTGGGGGAGTGTCTCGTCAACGTAAGGCTTGCCGAGCAAACTGGTGGTGATGCCGGCGTCGAGCTTTTCTGCAAGCGCCTCAACTTCTTTTTTGGCTCCCTTGGCACCCTGCCCAACGAATAACGCGATCCGCTCACCCTTGGAAAGGATGTCCGCTGCGGTCTCGAGTTCTTCGTCCCGGGGCATAACGCGTGCCGGATGCCAGACCGGAGCAGTGACCACGATTCCGTGTTCGTGCTCAAGCTCGGGCGCTTCGGCGGTCTGGATGTCGTGGGGGACGATCACGACGCAGGGCGATCTCGTCTCCATGGCAGTGCGGAATGCGCGGTCGATCAGCATGGGGACCTGCTCGGGTGAGCTGGCCAGCTGGGCGAACTGGGCTGCGACGTCTTTGAAGAGCGTCAGCAGATCAATTTCCTGCATGTAGGCCGAGCCCAAAACCGTGGTGCTCTGCTGCCCGATGATCGCCACCACCGGGACGCTGTCCATCTTGGCGTCGTAGAGACCGTTCAAAAGATGGACGGCACCGGGACCTTGCGTGGAGGTCATGACGCCGACGCCGCCCGTGTACTTGCCATGCCCTACGGCCATGAAAGCCGCTGCTTCTTCGTGTCTCGCCTGGACAAATTCGATCTTGCCCTGGGACCGGCGAAGTGCGCCCATGAAGCCGTTGATGCCGTCGCCGCTATATCCGAAAACCCTGTCCACGCCCCATTCTTGGAGGCGTTCCACCATGAGGTCCGAGACCGTTCGTTGAGTCATGCTTGGCTCCTCGTCAGTAGTTGAGTCACTGCCCGAAACCATAGTAAGCATGCTTAGCTATGCGGCACGCGGGGTGTTCAGTGCTGCCTCAGCGCAGTATCTCCACCAAGGCCACCCACGAGAAAACCACTGCGCCGATCAGGGCGATGATTGTTCCGAGGGCCACAACGACCGGGCCTGCGGGCAGCGACAACATTGTCAGTGCGCCCCCTACCGCGTAAATGGCCAATGGAAAGACGAACGACGCGATGTGCTGTGCATCCCAACGGTGCGGATGCCCGGGCGTGTCATCGTCCAGGATGGCGCGGGCGGCCAGGAAAGCGATCACCCCGCCTGCGAGGGTTCCAAGTAGAACTTCGACGCCGAAGGCCCATAGCTCCTGCCCTGGGATGAGCGCCGCGCATGCCAGGACCACACCGAGGATGAGCGCGGAGATGGCAGCGCCTGCCCGTGCGGCAAGGCCCCGCGACTCGGCAATCTGTTTGATGTTCACGGATAATGCCACGATTAGCAGCCCTCCAAGGGCTGCGCCGGCACCGGCGATCGCGACGTTGAACTCGCCCCAAGATTCCAATCCGGATTCCATGGGCTCAGGGTAGCTATACCGTGGCCGTGCGTGGAAGGTCTACCGGACCATTGGCGCTGGGTGTTGTCCTCTCAAAGGGCGGCGTCGGCGCCCAAATCCTCAAGGGCCCATGACAAGATGCGCAGCTCGAAGGGGTGCCCTTCCTGGACTTCAAAGACATAGGCGTCCAGTTCAAAAATGGGGGCATTTCCGCCTTGGGCCCAGTACTTGATCCAGAGGTCTTCAAGATCAATGGTCCGGCTTCGTATGAGGTTTCGCGCTGTTCGACGTGGATCTTCCATGGCAGATATCCCGCTGCACGCGGCGGCTCGCTCTCAAGTGAACTATTCAGGTTACTTGCTTTTGAACTGTACCTCCTGCTCTGTTTCCGGGGCAATGGGTGACGGGAAGCCGAAGTGTTCCTACGATTAGGCTCATGGAACCCACCGGAAATGCCGAACATATCAGAAGCCTGCATGAGCTGGTGGTCGGTAGTTCCGACATCCACGGGATTCTCAATGGCGTGACCAGCTTCGCTTGCGATGCGATGAGCAAGGTAGCCGGGGAGAACATCGACTGTGCCCTGACGTTGCGCCGGCGCAAACGAACCGCCACTGTTGCAGGCAGCAGTGAGAGGGCCGTGTATCTGGACAAAATTGAACAGCAACTTCGGCAGGGCCCCTGCCTGGAAGCCCTGGACCTTGGCCGACCTGTGCTGCTGGCGGACGTTGCCACCGACACTAACTGGCCGTTGTACAGCAAGGCCTTGGAAGCTGAGGGCGTGCACAGCGCCTTGGGCGTGCCTATGGACCTTGGGGAGACATCCGAAGCGGTTATCAACTTTTTCGCCCCTACCGCTGGAACCTTCACGGATGTTGTGATGGCTGAAGCTGCCGCTTTTGCTGACGTAGCCGGCAGTACGTTGCGCCTGGCCATCAGGATCGAAACCGTAGAGCAGCTCAATGCTGATCTGAAGACGGCGATGTCCTCCAGGACAGTCATTGATCTTGCCTGCGGCGTCATCATGGCCCAGAACCGTTGCGGCCAGGACGAGGCGTTCAGTGTCTTGACCAAAGCTTCAAGCCATCGAAACCAGAAACTTCATGCGGTCGCGTCAGAGATCATCGCTAACCTTAGCGGCAGCAGTGACAACCAGCTGCGCTTTGACGACTGAGCTAGCGATACAACCCCATGAGCAGCTCGACAATCTGCTCGCGCTCGCGTGGCGGATCCTTTCTGATCCAAGCAGCGTAAACCGGCACAGGAGGGGCGTCGCGCACCGGACGGTAGACGAGGCCCCTCCGCCGATATTGATGGGCGGTCGATTCGGCGGTGATACCGCGGGCCTTGCCGCTGCCGATCACGTTCAACCAGTCCTCGATGTCGTGGATGGGAATGACCTCCCGCGGACGCCCGTGTTCAGGCCAGAGTTCCAAGCTGGTGCTGCCCGTGCGAAGGTCCATCGCCACCGCCCGCTGCGCTATCTGCTCCAACGTCACTGAGCGTTTCGCGGCGAGGGGATCATCGGAGGACATGGAACAGTATCGCTTTTCCTCACCAATTCGGACATGCTCGACGGCGGCCGTGGCAGGCAGGCGACGAAGGATGGCGAAGTCGGTGGTCCCGTCGCTCAGGCCTCCGGTGGGCGTATTGGAGCGGACGAGTTGCAGTTCAGTCGAGACGAAGGCAGCAGCCCATCGACGCTGGAACTCGGTGGTGTGCTCGCCCAGCGCAGACCAGGCATAGCCGATTCGAACTCGCCCGGTTCCGGCCCGGGCGTCGCGTTCGAGGTCTGCCAGGAGCGAGAGGATGCGCCGGGCTTTGGCGAGAACGCGCTCACCTGACGTGGTCAGGTGGATGCTCCGCGTGGTGCGTTCCACGAGCCTCACGCCGAGGGACTGTTCCAATGCTGCGATGTTGCGTGAAACAGCCGCTTGAGACATGCGGAGTTCGATAGCGGCGTCCGTGAAGGTACCCTCATCCATCACTGCGGCCAAGCACCGCAAATGTCTCAATTCAACGTCCATACCGCCCATCCTATTCATGCGTGCAGCGTATAAATATGGGTGCTCGTGCATTTAGCGGGAGTGCTGCCGAAGCGCAGAATTTCCCCATGATCCAGTCCACCCCAGCAGGTGCCCCCGGGCAATCCCACCGCAAGGCAGGTGGAGTCGCGACGCTCATCGGGAGTGCGCTGTCCAACCAGCTCGGTGCCGCCACCGGGTCCATGGCATTCCCTACGATGGGGCCGGTTGGTGTCGTGGCGGTCCGTCAACTCGTTGCCGCCGCCGTCCTCTTACCGATGGTCCGGCCGCGGCTGCGGGACCTGAGCTGGAGGCAGTGGTGGCCGGTTCTCCTGCTGGCTGCGTCTTTCGGCACCATGAACCTGGGGCTTTACGCCTCCATCGAGAGGATCGGCCTCGGTCTGGCCGTGACACTGGAATTCCTGGGCCCGCTCGCAGTAGCCCTGATCAGCTCCCGAAAGAAGGGCAGCGCGCTCTGTGCGGCAATGGCAGCAATCGGTGTCATCGCCATTACCCAGCCGAAAGCGTCCATGGATTACCCAGGCATCGGCTTCGGGCTCATCGCTGCCTGCAGCTGGGCTGCATACATTCTTCTTAACCGCACCGTTGGCCAGCGAATTCAGGGCATTGAGGGGACAGCTGCCGCAACCGGGGTATCCGCAACCTTGTTCCTGCCGGTGGCGATCGTGATTTTCGTGAACCAACCTTTGGATGTTTTCGCAGTTATGTGCGCAGTGGGTGCCGGCATTCTTGCGTCCGTGTTGCCTTACGTGGCGGACTTGATCGCACTGCGAAGGGTTCCGGCGAACCTCTTTGGTGTGCTGATGAGCATCAACCCTGTATTCGCTGCGATCATCGGCGCACTGGCCCTTCACGAGGACCTTGCCGTGGGGCAGTGGGCGGGCATTGGACTGATAGTCGCGGCAAATGCCGCAGTGCTGCTGCTGGCGCGACCGCGGTGATGCTGACCCCAGGCAGCTTTGTCGCTGAAATAATTCTCGAAACGTCGCGTCACGTTTCCGCAGGTCAAAGCACATATCCAGTGCCCATGTCGTTTGGACCGCGTACTGCGCCGTTGCCCTTTTCGGCTGCGTTGCGGTTCATCGACGGAGTTAGCAGTGGTGGGTGTGGCGGGTTCTGGGGCCCGCCCGGGGCGCCATCACTGCGTAAACGGGCTAGTGCGGTCGGTCGTCTGAGTCGCGACCGACCGCACGATCTCCGGGTACGGGCGCCATCAGATGTCTACGGGCAGTCGTCCGAACTCTGGTGAAATCCGGAGGAGTAAACCTAGACTGACCGCATGGCGCAGACCCAGACCCGCACCGTCCGCGTTGTTTCCCTTGCATTCGTTGCGGTCGCCTTGTTGGCGGGCTGCATGGGAAGCGGCACCAGTCCCTTCGTCGGCGTCTGGGGTGACACCAGCGACCCCAAGCAACCCTCCCTTGAGCTGAAATCGGATGGTAATGCGACCGGAACTGATGGCTGCAACAGGCTCATGGGTTCCTGGAAAGAGGACGGCAAAACCATCGCGTTCGGGGGGCTCGCCTCCACCCGCATGGCCTGCGAAGGCGTCGACACGTGGCTGTCCAACGCCTCCACGGCAAGGATTCAGGAAGACGGAAAGCTAGCGGTATTCGGCCAGGGCGGGGAGGAGATCGGCACGCTCGCTGCCGGCAAGTAGCTACTTCGTGACTGCCCGCATGGTGTTGTTCCGCTTCTCGTGGGTGAGCTCAGCCAAGCCGAGAGCCTCCAGCAGCGGCGGCATGTACATCCCAAACCGGCCACGGTATCCCTTACGAAGTCCGTACCAACCGCCTACGGGGTTGTCCTCACTGCGACCCCAGGCCTCTACTGTTCCAGAAGCAGCATCCTTGCCTTCGTCCGCGGCGCCGAGTAATACCCAGTCACCCTGCTCTACGAGCCATGCGTGCAGGTCCTCAATGGCACGCAACTGGTACAGCAGTTTTGTGGAACCCACCTGGCAAACAAGGGCCGGAGGATCGGCGGCCTCGTCCTTGTACATTGTGTAATCGGACGAGCCTGGGGGAGTGGTGAGCTGCCAGGGATCGTCTTTGGTGCCAGCGGCCATGGGTAAGTCCTTCCGGAGATAGTGCACACGCTACACAGTGTCAGGCTGTGTGTCTGCAGATTCCGTGTCCACAGCGCTGGAGTGCAGGGGGTTCTCGATCTCATCGGTCATCATCCGTGCGGCGAACAGCGCCACAAAGGCCATGATGGGGCACGCCAAACCACCAATGAAGAAAATGAGCCAGATGGGGACAACCTCGGCGATCGGGCCGGCGAGAGCCATGGACACCGGCATTAGCGCTAGCGAAACGAAGAAGTCCAAGCTGGAAATCCGTCCCAACAGATGCCGTGGCACACGCCGTTGCAGCAACGTGCCCCAGATGACAGTTCCGATCCCCTCTGTGACTCCGAAGATGAGCATGGCAACGCCGAGCATCCAGAAGCTGTCCATGAAACCAATGGCGGCAACCGGCAGGCTCCCCAACCCCCATGTCACCACCATCACGGTCAGGTAGCGGCGGGGAAGGCGCAAGGACGCCGTTGCCAGTGCAGCTATGGCACTGCCGACACCCATGATGGCCAGGAGAAAGCCGAACATCCTCGAGTCGCCGCCCAGCTGGTCCTGGACAACGAAGGGAAGCAAGACCTCAATGGGTCCGATGAGGAACAGCACGGACAGGCAAGCCCAGATCAGCGTCCATAGAAGCCACGGTGTCCGGATGGTGTAGCTGAATCCTTCACGGAGGTCCCTGAAGAGGGAGGATTTTGCCGGGGCCTCACCCGTCCCGGGGGTGTTTGGCCCCAGCGTCCGGCGGCCCAGGAAGTTCACGATCCCGAACGCCAGCAAATGGCAGACAGCAACGCCTGCCACCGCGTGCGCCGGGGAAAGCGCTGCTACAAGAATTCCCGCAAGGGCAGGACCGGCCGCCTGCTGCAAGACCGGCCGTATAGTGCCTTCCAAGCCATTCGCTGCCAGAAGGTCGTCCGCCGGCAGGATGCGCGGCAGGATGGCCGAGTACGCGGGAAAGAAGAACGCCTGGCCCACTCCCAGGACGAAGGCGCCGATAGCGAGGTGCCACAGTTGAAGGACATTGAACATGGCAAGTCCTGTGATCGTGGCAATGACAGCCAGATTGGCGCCTTCCACGGCGATGATCAGGAGTCTCTGCGGGAGCCTGTCTGCCGCTATGCCTCCCGCCAACACGAAACCCACCAGTCCGATGCTGGCCGCGGTGGCAACCAAGGACAGTTCCAGCGGCCCGCCACCAAGATGGATCACCTCGTAGACCATCGCCACTGCCCACATGCCGGATCCGAAGATGGAAATGGACAGCGCAGAAATCAGCACCCGGAATTCCCGGTGCGCAAAGGGGCGCAGCGCCCTCAACGCGGCCATCCCACTAGCCTAGACCTGCGGAATGACGCTGTGGAAGTGTGGCTGTTGTCCCGTTGGTGGGGGTTCCGGTGACCGGAACGACGTCCGGGAGGAAGCTAAGTTATGAAGCGCCCGACGGCGGGTCGTCGTCGTCGATGTCCGGACCTTCCGCTGCGTCCTGGCTGTGGATGCCGGTATCGTGCGAAACCCAGCCTTCCGTTTCACCCTCCGCCGGAGCGTCGGTGTGGTGCCGGATGACATGCTCGGTCTTGTCTGTCGCCTTCATTACGGATACTCCCTGTCCTCGCTTGGACTGCTTCCGTGAATGCATCCCAGTCTACGCCGCAGGACCCCGGTTTTGGGGTCAGCTCTGCGCGGAATACTGTCCACATACGGCGCTGAACAGGTCTCGCAACGTGGAGGCGTGGCATAGGCTGAAGCCAGCAGTTCCCCGTGAAACGACTAACTGCCAAGGAGAGGTGAAGATGCCCAAGCGCCCCAACCCGGCGGTGAAGATCGCCCAGGAAACAGCCCATAACGCAGTGTTTGACAACGAAGGCAACGCCAAGCCCGGAGTTCACAATGTGCTGCTGAAGGCTGTCGAAGTCCAGCGACCCCTGGTCCTGGCCAACCTTCGCAGGCTCCAACGCAGGCACCCCAACGATTCACCGGCACAGCTTGCCGCCAAACTCGAGCGCCACTACCTACTGGCCATTTCCGGCGGGGGTGCAGCAGTGGGTGCTACCGCCGTGGTGCCTGGTATTGGAACCGCGGCGTCGCTGGGACTTTCCGCGCTCGCAACGGTGGGCTTCCTGGAGACCACCGCGCTGTATGCGTCGTCCCTGGCGGAGCTCCACGGCATCCGGCTCACTGACCCTGTGCGTGCCCAAACCATGGTTATGGCCATCATGCTGGGCGAGGAAGGCACGTCCATGCTGGGCGCCCTGAGCGGACAATCGCTAGGACGCGGCAAGGGCGTGACCAACGCCTGGGGCCGGACGCTTACCAAGAAGATTCCCGGAAGTGGCTTCGGTGTCATCCGCGACTCCATCCAGCGCGCATTCCTGAAGAACCTCCTGAAACGCCAAGGTACCGCGTTCCTCGGCCGCGCCCTGCCGTTCGGCGTCGGCGCCGTGGTGGGTGGTGCGGGCAACCTGATGATGGGCCGTGCCGTGGTGTCCACCGCGAAGGAAGCTTTCGGCCCGCTGCCGGACACTATCCCTGGCGAATTGCTCCCAAACGCACCAAAGAACGTCTTGGACAACACGACGCTGGAAGGCGGTAACGGTGGATCTGAACGCTGACCTGGGGGAGTCATTCGGCTCCTGGACCATGGGAGACGACGCCTCGATGTTCCGCATCGTGAGCAGCGCCAACGTGGCCTGCGGCTTCCACGCCGGTGATCCCCTCACCATGCTGGACAGCTGCCGTGCGGCGTTCGAACTGGATGTGCGCGTTGGTGCGCATGTTGGGTACAGGGACTTGGCCGGCTTCGGCCGGCGCTCCCTGGATATGACCTTTGACGAGTTGTTCGGTGACGTTCTCTACCAACTTGGCGCCCTCGACGGCATGGCCCACGCGGTGGGAGCGTCGGTGGATTACGTGAAGCCCCATGGTGCGCTCTACAACAGGATCGTTCGGGACGCCGAGCAGGCGGAAGCCGTAGTGGCCGCCGTCCACGCTTACGATCCCGGGCTGCCGGTCCTGGGTTTGCCGGGCTCGGCGTGGCTGACGCTTGCTGAGGAATCCGGGCACCCGGTGTTCCGCGAAGCATTCGTGGACCGCGCCTACCTGCCCGACGGAACGCTGGTACCGCGCACCCAGGAAGGCGCCGTGCTGCATGACCCGGACGCCGTGGTGGCCCAGGCCGTGCGTCTCGCAACACGCAAGGAGGTTCTGGCCATCGACGGAACCGTGGTGCCAGTGCTAGCCGACTCGTTGTGCATCCACGGCGATACACCCGGTGCGGTAAACATGGCTGCTGCCGTGAGGGAGGGCCTTGAACAGGCCGGCGTTCAGATTGAAGCGTTCGCCTAAAGCTGTGACTGGGGAGGCCCTGTGGGTGCGGTAGTGGTGGAGCCGGGATCCGCCACATTGGTTCTCGGCCCGGAGCAAGTACTGGACCGCGCGTCCATGCACATGGCCAATGCCCTACTGGGTAACCCGGACTCTGCGGCCGGACTTGAGGTGCTGTTGGGTGGGTTGAAGTTGAGGTTCGTCACGGGGTCGGCCGTGGCAGTCACCGGGGCCGAGGGCATGGTGAGACTCAACGGCAACGAACTGCCCTTCAACAAGGCTGTACGGGTGGCGCCCGGCGCAGTGCTTGAGTTCGGCCCTGCCCTGTTTGGTCTCCGATATTACGTGGGGGTCCAAGGCGGCATTGCGGCCCAGGAAGAGCCGCTGCGAGCTGGTGCGGCGCTGACATTTGGTCGGCCGCACGGGCACCGTTTCCCCGAGGTGACGCACCCTGCCCGGCGTGCTTTGGACCCGGAACGTCCTGTGGTTGCCAGAGTTTCGCGCGGGCCTCAGGCACGGAATTACGACGCCGGTACATGGCTTCGGCTGACCAGCGAACCATGGATTCTCTCGCCGGAGTCGGATCGGGCAGGAGCGCGTTTGGCCGGCAGGCCGCTTGATGTTGCAGCGGCCTCTGAGGATGCCGGCGGTGAAGCACCCCAACCCCAGCCGCTGGTATCAGGCTCCGTCCTGTTACCGGCGTCGGGCCTTCCGGTTATCGCGTTGGCCGCCCATCCGGATACTGCAGAGTCACCGGTGATCGCAGTGGTCCGGGACGAGGACCTGGACTTGATCGGACAAGCAAGGCCTGGTCAGATGGTGCACCTGCTGGGCTGAACGGGAGAAGAGTTCTACGCTGAACCTGTTCATACTCTCGAAGAGAGGCTGCCATGGCACAGGATCCAAAACCCACGTTAGAGCAACTGAACATCCTCATCGGCGAATGGGAAACGTCCGTCCCGGGGTTGGATGCCCCCGGCCGGACCACCTTTGAACGGCTGGAAAGCGGAGGCTTCCTTATCCAGCGCTCCACAGTCGAGCGGTCCGAGTATCCCAATGCGGTCAGCATCATCGGTGGCACCGGCTCGGATGGTGCCTTCCAACAGCACTACTTCGACTCCCGCGGCGTCGCACGGATCTACGACATGACGCTCAAGGACAGCGTGTGGACCCTTTTTCGGGATGGACCTGACTGGCCTCAACGCTTCGTTGGCCGCTTCAGTGCGGACGGCAACACCATCCATGCACGCTTGGAACGGGGAAGCTACCCTGGTGGTCCCTTGGAACACGACTTTGACATGGTGTACACCCGGATCCTGCCCTGAACTATTTCGTTCCTCTTTCTGCCAACCGCTGGAGTTGCCATGAATGCACGTCCGGCAGCCAATCCAAGGGTGCAGATGGGCCGACGCGCGGGTCCTCGGGGTCTCGGCCAACCTGCAGTGCCTGCACGTACGCGCGATCCATGGCAATGCGTTCCCGCAGCTGCGCAACGCCACCCACCGAACCATGGCCGGGGATCACAGCAGCAACGTCGCCAGCCGCGGTCTCGAACTGGTCCAGAGCTTTGAGATAGTCATTGAGCGGATCCGCTGCCTCCAAGTCGAGGAACGGCATGAGGATGTCAGAAAGCATGTCGCCCGCGACGAGCACGCCGGATTCTCCAACCAAGAGAGCTGCGTGGCCTGGAGCGTGGGCTTGGTGCTCCAGGATGCGGACGGTGGGCCCATCCCACGGAATCTCCGTAGCGCCGTCGGGTAGGCCGGTGATGAGTCCGAGCAGATCCATGGGGATCTCCCCGGCGTGCTCCGGCGGCAAACCCTCAGCCACTTGGTCCCTCCAGTCCGCCTGGGACACGACGTCCCGGATGGAAGCCGCGCAACGGGCTGTGCCGTAACGCGGCGCATCGCCGAAGTCCGGGTGCCACAGCACATGGTCCCAATCAGGATGCGTGGAGAAACCTGCGACGACGGGTTGGCCCGCGTCGCGAAGGTCGCTGGCGATACCCGCCATTTCATTGACGGTGATGCCGGGGTCGATCAGCAACACACCGTCCCGCCCCTGCACCACCGTGCAGTTGCTCTGGATGAATTCGCTCTCGTGAACCAGCACGCCTTCAGCAACTTGCTTCAGCATGGGCATGCCTTCCTTAGAGCTTCTGCGCCAGCATGACCAGGATGCCGCTGGGGCCGCGAAGATACGTCAGCTTGTAAACGTCCTGATAGTTCGCCACCCCACGCAGTGGATGGCATCCGTGCTTTGCAGCGATCTCAAGGGCATGGTCGATGTCGTCAACTGAGAAGGCGACACGGTGCATTCCGATCTCGTTGGGAAGCGTTGGGTTCGTCTCGATTGCGTCAGGGTGGAGATATTCGAAGAGCTCAAGTTGACCGTTGCCGTCCGGGGTTTGAAGCACCGCAATTTTGGCATGGTTGCCATCCAGCCCAACGGCAGTGTCGGCCCACTCGCCACTGACCGTGTCCCTGCCCAGAACCGTGAGGCCGAGATCCGTGAAGAAGGCGATTGCTTCCTCAAGATCGCGAACCGCTATACCGACGTTCTCAAGTTTGATAGGCATGGGTTGAAGCTACCAAGGCCCATCGGATAGCTCCAGTGCTGCCGGTTACCCAAACAGCAGATGCGCCACTGTGAAAATCGCCAATCCGGCCAATGCACCCACCACTGTTCCGTTGATGCGGATGTACTGGAGGTCTTTGCCCACCTGGAGCTCAATCTTCTGGGACGTTTCCTCGGCATCCCAGCGGGCTACGGTGTCTGAGATGACCCCGGCGATGTCAGAACGGTACGTATTCACCAGATAGCCTGCAGCATCACCGATCCAGGTGTTGACCTTGCCGGCCAGTTCTTCGTCGTTGACCAGGCGAGTGCCGAAGTCCCGGACGGCGCTCTTGAAACGCTGGCTCAGTTCGCTGTCGGGATCGTCGACGGCGTTCAGCAGCGCAGTCTTCACCGTTCCCCACGTGCGTGACGCCAGTTCGCGGACCTCGGGATCGCCGAGGATCTGGGCCTTGATGGATTCCGCGCGCTCGATCATCGCGGGGTCGTGCTGCAAGTCCTGGGCCAGATCAGTCAGGTAGGCGTCGATCGACTGCCGCACCTGGTGGTTCTGGTCCGCCTGTACTGCGCGGACAAACTTGGACAGTTCCACGTAGACGCGGTCACCCACCAGGCCATCAACGAATGTCGGTACCCACAGGGGCGAGCGATCCGAAACGAGCCTGTTTACCGTTGTATGGTTGGCGTCCACCCAGTCGGCTGCCCGGTCAACCAACAGGTCAACCAAGGTGTGGTGGTGGCCGTCGGCGAAGATCCGTTCGGCCATCCTGCCCACCGGTGGCCCCCAGGGCGGCGTGAGGAGGTGCTTGCGGACCATGCCCTCGATTACTGCCTGGACGTCGTCGTCGTTCAGTACTGTGAAGGCGCCTCTAATCACGGCCCCGCCTTCCTTGGCCACGCGCTCGGCACCTCCTGGCCCGGATAACCAGCGCCCGGCCTTGCGGGCAATATCAATGCTTGCCAGCTTGTCCTGGACAACCTCTTGGGACAGGAAGTTGCTCTCGACGAAGTCGCTGAGTGATTCCCCGATCTGGTCCTTGCGACGCGGAATGATGGCCGTGTGCGGGATCTTCAGGCCCATGGGGTACTTGAACAGCGCAGTGACAGCGAACCAGTCTGCCAGCGCCCCCACCATGCCGCCTTCGGCTGCAGTCCGGACATATTCGAGCCACGGGTACTGCTTCTGGAACGCGAACGCCACGGTAAAGATCACTGCCATCGCGATCAGCAGCGCCAATGCCAACCGTTTCATCCGGAGCAACGCGGCCGCTTTTTCCATATCTCCCGCGGAGGGAGCGACGACGGCGGATGCCCCTCGTGCGGGTGAGGCGCCGGCGGTGGGAGCGGGGTTGGTGACGTCTTCGGTTGGGATTTGTTCAGAGTTCACCTGCATTAGCCCAGCGTAGCCCCCGAGCGTCAGGCAGGGTGGGCTAACGTGTCTGCATGACTAGCGACGACTTCGCCCCGAGCCGGCCCAAGGTCTACGCCCACCGCGGCGCCAGTGCTGCCTTCGCCGAGCACACCCGGGCTGCCTATCTGAAGGCCCTCGCCGATGGTGCCGACGGTGTTGAATGCGATGTTCACCTGACCCGGGACCAGCATGTGGTGCTGCTGCACGATGCGAACCTGGACCGGACTTCCACGGGCACGGGCCCGGTTGGTGAGCACACTCTCGAGGAGCTCCGGGCTTTGGACTTCTCGTCGTGGAAGGGCGCCCGCATACCGGATGCCTACGGGGGAGTAGCTGACCAGTTCCTTACCTTGCCGGAGTTGCTGGATATCCTCCGTGCAGCCGGGCGCGACATTGGGTTGGCCATTGAGCTCAAGCACCCCAGCCCCTACGGCCTGAAACTGGAGGATCGTGTTCTTGCCTTGCTGGAAGAGGAGGGCTGGACGCCTGAGGAATCCCGGCTGGAGAACATTCGGATCTCCTTCATGAGCTTTGACACCGACTCCGTTCAGCGTTTGCTGCAGACCGTTCCCAAGGAGTACATCTGCCAATTGGTGGACGACTTCACCGTGAAAGAGATCCGACAGGAGCTCGGCCTCGGGTTCCTAACTGGCGGCGCAGTAGCGAACGTTATGCGGGCAACTCAGCTCGAGGCCGAACGCGTCCTGGATGCAGGCGAAGTAGCTATCGCCGGCCCGGGCATCGATTACGTGAGGGAGCACGCGCGGAACGTTCAGCGCTGGTTGGAGTCAGGCCGCATCTTCCGGGTGTGGACCGTTGACTCGGAGAAGGACGTGGCCCTGTGCCAAGGACTCGGCATCCACGAAATCACCACCAACAGGCCGGCCCAGGTGCTCGCGCAGTTGATGGTACCCAATTAGGTCGCAGCAAAGCGCGTTTTGAGCCGTCAAAAGGTGCTCTGCTGCGACTCAGTTGGGTCTCGCTTTGGGGGTCACCGCGCTTGTGATTGAGTGGTCTCATGCCTTTTCGCTGGTCAGCACAAGCAACCCGAACCACCTCAGCATTAGCTTTGAGCGCACTGCTCCTGGCCAGCGCCGCCAAGCACTTCCGTACTCCCAGGTTCTATTACCCGGTGGTTCCGGATTACCTGTGCCGCAAGGATGAGCCGGGAAGCCGTCCAAACGGCCCTTTGGCAGTTATGTCCCGCGAGGAATGGATTGCGTCGTCCGGCCTGCTTGAGGTGACTGCCGCCGTCGGACTCTTGATCCCTGCCACCCGCGAGGTTGCCGCGGACGCCACCACAGCGATGTTTACTGCATTCCTTGCAGGGCATATAGATGCGCTCCGACGCGCGTATGGTCCCAAGGGTACGGCCGTCGAGCGCCGCATCCACACGGTTCGGCTGCCCCTGCAGATTCCGCTCATCCTGTGGTCCTGGAGCCTGCGGAAATGAGCGCCGGTACTGCCCCTATGAAACTCAGGGAGTCGCCGGCATTCAAGGTTGCACTGTCCCTCAGTATTGCCACCGGACTGTATGGCGTGTCATTCGGTGCTTTGGCTGTGGCGTCAGGGTTCGATTTCTGGCAGACGATGGTGCTGAGCTTGCTGCTGTTCAGCGGAGGTTCGCAGTTTGCCTTCATCGGTGTCGTTGCCGGCGGCGGCTCGGGGGTCGCAGCCATGACGGCCAGTGCGTTGCTGGGTTTGCGCAATGGGATCTACGGCATGCAGATCAATGCCATGCTTCGCCCCGGTGGGTGGAAACGTTACGCTTCCGCGCATGTAACCATCGATGAATCAACGGCGACGGCGTCAGGCCAGTCTGATCCCGACGAGCAACGCCGCGGGTTCTGGACTGCCGGCATAGGAATATTCATCCTATGGAATATCTTCACGGCCATTGGTGCCTTGGCTGGTGACGCCATGGGTGATCCCAAACAGTGGGGCCTGGATGGTGCTGCAGTTGCGGCGTTCCTGGCGCTGCTGTGGCCGAGGCTGAAAGGCCGGGAACCCTGGGCAATCGCCGCAGCCTGTGCGCTGGCTACCATCCTGGCCGTGCCGTTCGTTCCCTCCGGAGTCCCCATCCTCGTGGCGGCAGTAGTGGCGGGCGTCATCGGTTGGTTCAGCCACGCACGCATGGATGAAGGACTGGAACCGGACGTGGATCCGTATGCCGAGAAGCACCAGCGTGAACACGGAGGCAAGAAATGAACCTCTGGCTTTGGATCCTCATTGCCTGTGCGCTGGCGTATTTGACCAAGCTGGTGGGCTACTTCGTCCCGGCCAAACTGCTGGAAAACCCGCGCATCATGCACATCGCCGGCACCATGACCATTGGGCTGCTGGCATCCTTGACGGTTGTTAATGCTGTGGCTTCAGGGCAAGGCCTGGTCCTCGATGCGCGCATCGGCGCCTTGGTTGCCGCCGCCGTCGCGCTTTGGCTCCGCGCGCCGTTCCTCGTCGTAGTGATTTCAGGCGCAGCAGCCGCAGCATTGCTGCGGCTGCTGGGTTGGGGCTAGACGGCCTCGGTGAACGTCACGCCCGGGATGCCCGACTGATCGGGGAGCGGCCGCGAGGGGCGTTCGGTCCGGATGGCATCCTCAATCAATGCCACGGGACGCTTCCAGGCTTCGGATCCAGGTTCCATGGTGTCCACTGCGCCGATCAGCATTGCCAGCAGCCTGACCATGTCCTCGATGGTTATATCGCGGCGCAGCGTGCCTTGGCTTTGCCCGCGCTTGAGCAGGAACTCCATGGATCCGATGAGGCCGCCCGTGATGCCCATGAGGAGGCCGCGTCGGCCTGCGACCGCGTCGAGGAGGTTCGCGTCATCGCTGGCGACCTTCATCACGGCGTCGATGACGTTGATGAGACCTTCGGCGGCGTCCATGCCGTCAGCCGCGGCGGCGGCAACCGGGTCCACATGGAGGCGTAGCTGGCGCGACAGTGCCGCAAGCACCAACTGTTCTTTGTCCGAGAAGTTGCGGAACAGCGTTGCGGGGCCAACTCCAGCGGTGGCGGCGATGGTCTGAAGGGGTACGTCGGGGCCGTGTTCCCGGAAGCACTGCCTGGCGGCGGTGATGATTTTGTCCACATTACGTGCGGCGTCTGCCCTGAGGGGCTTGCGTTCAGAGGGCTGTTCCATGCTTGTCAGGGTAGCAATGGAGGCCTCCCGGCCCCTTGTTACGCGGGAGTAGGTTGTTTTGTGACAAACCGGCACGTGAAACACTGGATTTCATGTTGCTTGCATTTTCAGTCGCCCCTTCGGGCCAGCCTGCTTCCGCCGCCAACGGCGGACCCACCCCCGACGCCTCCGTGCACGACGCCGTCGCTGCGGCGGTCAAGATCGTCCGCGAGTCCGGTTTGCCCAACCAGACGGATTCAATGTTCACCACTATCGAGGGCGAGTGGGATGAGGTTTTCGACGTCGTGAAGCGCGCCACTGAGGCTGTTGGCCGTTACGGCAGCCGCGTCTCGCTGGTAATCAAGGCTGACATCCGGCCCGGATTCAGTGGAGAGCTGACCGGCAAGGTGGAGCGCTTGGAAGAAGCCATTTCCGCCACGGACTAGATCCTTTCCCCAAGCTGCGGTGAGTGCCAGACTGGGGGCCATGATTGAACACGGAACCGAGCCTGGTTGGGTCGACGTCGAGCATTACCTGACTGACGTCGTCGTGCGTCCTGATCCGGCCCATAAGCGCGCCGTGACTTCTGCCGCTGAGGCAGGGATGCCTGCCATTGAAGTAGCACCCAACGCCGGCAAGCTGCTGCGCATGCTGGTTCAAATGTCGGGGGCCAGGCGGGTCCTCGAAATTGGAACCCTTGCGGGTTTCAGCAGCATGTGGATGGCTCAGGGACTGCCCGACGACGGCAGGATAGTCACGTGCGAATTCCTCCAAAAGCACGCCGACGTGGCGCGCGCCAATTTGGATGCCGCCGGAGTGGGACACAAGGTGGACATTCGCGTTGGTGCTGCGTTGGACACCCTGCCAACCTTGGCCGGCCAGGAATCGTTCGACTTCGTGTTCATCGACGCCGACAAGGAAAATGACGCCAACTATCTCGACTGGGCCATCCGTCTAGGTCATCCGGGAACGGTGATCGTGGTGGATAACGTGATTTGGGATGGGGCCATCCTGGAGCCCGAGCGGGACGAGGTCAACGCACCAGGCATTGTGGCCATGCTGGAAAGAATGGGTCAGGATCCGCGACTCGATGCCACCGCCATCCAAACTGTGGGCAGCAAGGGTTGGGACGGTTTTGCGATAGCGCGGGTGCGGTAAGTGGATTTCACGATTCGGCCGGCAACGGTGGATGACGCCGAGACCATGGCGCTCATGCATGTTCAGTCGTGGAGGGAGAGCTACGCGCATTTGCTGCCTCCGGAGTTCTTCGAGAAACAGGAAGCGAGGTTGCCCGACCGCATCGAACGGTACCGGGCCTTCATCGCTGCAGGCCACACCCGGATGCTGGCCCACGATCCGGATGGCCAACTGGTTGGCCTCGGCGCAGCTGGTCCCGGACAGGACGAGGACGGTCCCTACGAACGGGAGCTCTACATGCTCTACACCTTGGAACGCATCCATGGCCGGGGTGTTGGGCAGGCGTTGGTGGAGGCGCTGATCGGCGATGGACCGGCGTACTTGTGGGTGCTGGACGACAATCCCCGTGCCCAGGCTTTCTATCGTCGCAACGGTTTTGTGCCGGACGGCAAACGTCAGCTCTGCGACCCATCCTGGTACTCGTTGCCCGAACACCGGATGGTGCGCCCCGCAGCCGGGACTTAGCGGAATCCCAACGCTCGCGAGCTGTTCCCACAGCTGACTCATGTCGATATGGTGATCACGGGCGGTGTCGGTGACGACCCGTCCGGTTGGAATCAGGCGTCGATAACCGGAGCCTGTGTACGCCATTCGATTCTCGGGAGGAAGCATGACCATTCCAGAGCAGGATCCAAGCGAGCAGGAAGGCCCGGCAGACGGCGGCGCGGCCGGCGTCCCGGGAACGCACGACGGCGGTGCTGACGGTGGTGCCGACGGCGGCGCTGATGGTGGTGCCGAAGGCCCGGCGGACGGTGGCGCGGCCGGCGTCCCGGGAACGCACGACGGTGGTGCCGACGGCGGTGCTGATGGTGGTGCCGAAGGCCCGGCAGACGGCGGCGCGGCCGGCGTCCCGGGAACGCACGACGGTGGTGCCGACGGCGGTGCTGATGGTGGTGCCGAAGGCCCGGCGGACGGTGGCGCGGCTGGCGTCCCGGGAACGCACGACGGCGGTGCTGACGGTGGTGCCGACGGCGGCGCTGATGGTGGTGCCGAAGGCCCGGCGGACGGTGGAGCGGACGGCGTCCCGGGTACCCACGACGGCGGTGCAGATGGCGGCGCCGACGGCGGCGCCGGACAACAAGGCAGCTAAGTTTGAGCTCTACCAGTACTGATTTCCAGGACCCCGGCGCTGTGAAGGAGGCCGGGGTCTTGGAAAGACGCCTGATCGACATCGGTCAGGAGAGGTTCGCCAGCGAGGTCTGGGGGCGCACCGCGTTACTCACGCGTGGTGTCAGCGATTTCTCTGATTTGTTCTCGGCCAACGCGGTTGACGAGCTGATTTCGCGCCGGGGTCTGCGGACACCCTTCCTGCGCGTTGCCAAGGGTGGCTCCACTCTTCCCGAGTCCTCCTACACTTCTCCGGCAGGCGTTGGTGCCACCATCTCCGACCAGCTGGACGACACAGCGCTTTGGCGCAAGTTCGGCGACGGAGCCACCCTCGTGCTGCAGGCGTTGCATCGCACGTGGGAGCCTGTGTCGAGCTTCAGCACAAAGCTAAGCACCGAGCTCGGACATCCTGTGCAGGCCAACGCATACGTCACCCCGCCTCAGAACCGTGGTTTCGACGATCACTACGATGTCCACGACGTCTTCGTCCTGCAGATCGAGGGGACCAAGCGTTGGATCATCCATGAGCCGGTCCACGTGGACCCACTGCGTAGCCAGCCGTGGACGGATCGCCGCTCCGCCGTCGAAGAAGCCGCTCAGGGTGAGCCTTATATTGACACCGTCTTGGAGCCCGGCGACGTCCTCTACCTGCCGCGCGGTTGGCTGCACGCCGCACAGGCGCAGGGGAAGGTCTCGATCCATCTCACCCTGGGGATACACAGCTGGACCCGCCATGCGCTGGCCGAACACCTGGCGCAGGCCGCTCTTGCGGCCCTATGCGACGATCCCGGGATGCGACGGTCCTTGCCAATGGGCGTCGATGGTCCTGAAGGGGAGATCACCGCGATTCGCAAACATCTCGCCGCCGCTGTCATGGAGGCTGATACCACTTCCCTTTTCCAACGCGCACGGCGGGGACAGGGACGCCCGGCCCCGCTTGGCCCGGTGGCCCAGCTCGCGGCCGTCGAGAACCTTGGCCCGGAATCGCGGGTGCGGCTTCGGGAAGCACTTGAAGCCCGGTTTGAGGGCTCACGTTTGACTACCCGCGTCGGCTGGCTCGACTTCCCGGAGGTGGATCTGCCGTCCGTGCGGCGCCTGCTGGACGGCGAGGCTCACCGCGCGGCTGATCTCGGCGTTGAACTTGTGGAGAGGCTGTTACGCGCAGGAGTTCTCGTCCCCATTGAACAGTGATGTCGGCGTGAACAGTGACACCAGATGGTGACATCCCCAGCTGCCGCAACGGGCCGTTTCTTCTGCGCGGAACGTGCCCGGCTGCGTGGCGACTCGATGGCAGGCACGGCGTCACCGGGCCGGGTTTGGGTTCTCATAGAGTATCCGGGCGCCTGGCCGCCCAACGGTTTCGAGGGCCTTGATCTTGAAGCTACGACCAAGGCCCTGGTCAGCTCCGCCGCGCGGACTGCGAATGCACGGATCCTCCTTGTGCGGCGTCCTGGCCCCCGGCGGCTCGGTGCTCGTCAGCGCCATGGTCCGGGCAGCTGGGCCGTACTCCGCCATCAAAGCTCTGGCGCCTATCAACAGCTATGGGGAACATGGAACCGCGACGAGGACCTTGCAGGGATCGTTTCAGCTCTGGCATCTCCCGGGGATCCCGGCCTTCCGCCGGTCATCCTGGTCTGCGCTCATGGGCAGCATGACGCCTGCTGCGCAGTGCGGGGCCGGCCTGTGGGGCGTGCGCTCAGTGAGCGATGGCCGGAATTGGTGTGGGAATGCTCCCACATTGGCGGTGACAGGTTCGCGGCCAACGCCGTCGTCGTCCCCGACGGTGTGTACTACGGAGGGCTCGACGCCGGGACCTCCGTCGCCACTGTTGAGGGTCACCTCACCGACCGCATCGGAGCAGAGCACTTGCGCGGTTACACGGACCTCCTCCCGCCGCAGCAGGCTGCCGTCGCGGCCGTGATTGAACGTTTCGGCCCTGCCGGGCGGCATGATTATCTGGTCACGGAGACGCTGCGCGAGGGCGACCACTGGCGCATCCACATCACTGGCAAGCCGCCCCAACCGGCGCATATCGATGTGGAATTGCACGCCCGTCGCACGCCACTACGTCAACTCACCTGCCGGGCGCCTATGGAGGGCTCGGTGATAGTTTACGAACCCACTTCCATCCGCAGAACCTGACATTTGCGGACCGTGGCACGGGTTACCAGGCTTTAGCGGGGCTCTGGATCTTCAGGCTGATCCATATCCAGCGGTGAACCCTCCAGTGGTGAATCGAGGAGGCTCGGTGGCTTAGGGACGCGAGCGAGTATCAGGCAGACCACCGTCAGCCATGCGACTGCGACCGTCAAAACCTCCGCCCACACCGATGCTCCGAGTTCCATGTAGAGATCATATGGCTCCTGAAGGCAAAACGGTAAGTAGCCTTACTTTCAATGTGGACGTTCGGAGTAATGTGGCGCTCCACTAGGCTTGGAGCATGACTCATGCAGGGCTGAAGTAGTGGCGAAACGCGGCAAGGCAAACAGGTCCCAGAGGTCGACGACGGGAGTCGTCGAAGTGCCTTCGGGCACCCGTCCTGACGGTCCGGTCGCGGGGGTCTACTACATCGATACCGGCGACTGCGAGCTGCTGCAGGACCAGGACAACTCCAATGGCTGGCTTCTCAGAATCAACGGCGTCATGAGCTCGCACATTGACCTGGCTGACCCGCTGTTCCTGGATTTCGAGTACATGCGCTGGATCGCTGCCCTGGTTGAATCGCGCTGGCCGCGCGAGCAGAAGCCCAAGCTACGTGGCCTTCATCTTGGTGGGGGAGCGTGCTCCATGGCCCGCTACTTCCACGCGGCCTACCCTGAAGCGCGGCAGGTAGTTGTTGAACTCGACGGCAAGCTGGCTGACTACGTGCGCGGCTGGTTCGATCTACCCAAGGCGCCCTTCCTCCGGATCCGCGTGGGTGAAGCCCGGCAAGTTACTGAATCCCTTACTCCGGACAGTCGGGATCTCATCATTCGCGACGTCTTCGCCGGAGCTTTCACGCCCCGCGCCCTGACCACCCGGGAGTTCACAGCGCACGCGGACTCGGTTCTCGCACCCGACGGACTGTATGTGGTGAACTCGGGCGATGCCCCGGACCTCAAGAACGCCCGGGCTGACGCTGCCACCATCGCGGACACTTTCGAGCACACTATGATCATTGCCGATCCGGCCATGCTGAAGGGGCGCCGCTACGGCAACATGATCATGGCGGGCAGCCATGCGCCGTTCGGCGATGACCCCACGTTGGCCCGCAAGCTCCTGGGCGGAGGCGTCCCCGCGCACATTTGGGATGACGCAAAAGTGCGCGCATTCGCCAGGGGAATCCCGGTGCGGCACGACCCGGCGGCCGAGCCATTGGTTGAAGCCTCAGTTCCGGCTGAGTGAACTGTTCCAGGCTTCCCACAGGTGTGCGTAGCGGCCGCCGCCGGACAGCAGTTCCTGGTGCGAACCCGACTCGACAATCCGCCCCTGCTCCATGACCACCACGGTGTCCGCCGACGCTGCCTGGGACAATCGGTGCGCGATCACCACGGACGTCCGGCCCGCCAACGCGGCTTCGGCAGCCTGATCGAGCATAGTGGCAGACCCGGTTCCCGCTTCTGCAGTGGCTTCGTCGAGCACTGCAATGGGCGGGTCCTTGAGCATCAGCCGAGCCAAGGCCAGCTGTTGCGCCTGCTCAGGTGTGAGCTGATGCCCGCCTGCGCCTACGGAAGTCTCCAAGCCGTCGTCGAGCGTTTCAACCCAAGCAGCCCCGACAGCCTGCAGGGCACGTGTGAGTTCCGCGGGGGAAGCGTCCGGTTTGGCAAGCTTGAGGTCCTCGGCCAGCGTTCCGGAGAAGACGTGAACCTCCTGGCTGACCATGGCAATGCGCTGATGCAGGTCCGCCGGGGCAGCGGCGGCTGAGTCCAGCCCGCCCACCCAGGCTGTCCCGCTGCGGGGGTGCTCCAAACCCATGATGATTTTGGCCAATGTGGTCTTGCCCGCACCGGAAGTGCCGACAATCGCCACCCGCTCGCCCGAGCCAACCGTGAGGGAAACTCCTTTGAGGGCTGGCCGCTGGCCCGGGTAAGCAAAGGTGACATCCTCCAGGACGATGCCGGCATCAGAGGCAGCTGGCGAGGCCGGGGCAGTGGTTTGCCCCGCGGACATCGTCAGGCCGAACATGCGCCCCAATCCGGCTGCGGCTTTCTGAAGCTCATCGAACTGCCCCAGAACCAGCCCGATCGGATCGAACAGCCGGTAGAAGTAAAGTGCGGCCGCCGTCGCCGCGCCGATGGTGACGGCGCCCTCGGCGTGGAGCCAGAATCCCACTACCAGAACCGCGGATAGTCCAATCAATTCCGCAAGGTTGAGGCGGTTGTAAAAACGGGTCAGGTAACCAACCCCGCGCAGCGAATGGCCGATGTTCTCGTGCGAGGCGGCTGCCACAAGAGCCGCATGGCGTGACCCGAGGCCCAAGGCCACAACAGACGGGGAGCCATGGACGGTCTCGATGATCTGCTCGGTTCGGTTGGCCTCTGTGATCCTGACCGTCCGGTAAATGGGTGCTGTTCGCTTGAGGAACCACCGAAGGGTGAAGATCTGCAGGGGTGCTGCGACGAGCACGGCCACCGCGAAGCGCCAGTCGATGACGCCCAAGCCCAGCAGGGTCACCCCAATGGTGAAAGCTGCGCTGGTGAACGCGGGCAGCACCCCGGAAATGGCCTCGCTGACAGCCTCGACATCGCCGGACACCCGGGCCACGACGTCGCCGACGCCCGCCTTTTCCAGTTGTGCCAGCGGCTTCCGAACGGCTGCCGCGAACACTTCCTCGCGCAGCCCGGCGAGCGCTTCCTCGCAGATACGGGCCAGGAGGTTCTGGCCCACGATGCCCAGCAGTGCGCCCAGGCCACCGGCCACCAGCAAGCCGATGGCCAGCCACAGCAGGGACAAGACGTCCCCTCCGGATGCTGCAATGTTGACCATGACGCCCAGAAGTGCCGGGGCTGCCAAGCCGCAACAGGATGCCGCCAGCAACACGAAGATGGTGAGGGTGAGCCTACCGGGGCGTTGCGCCAACAGGCGCCACATTGCTTTCCGGGTCTCGCGAGGGGTGGCTATAGGCAGGATTTCCGAGTTCACGAGCCCACCACTTCCCGGTAACCAGCCGACTTGGCGAGAAGTTCCCGGTGCGTACCGGTTTCCGGTGCCCCACCGGCTCCGCCCACCACCACCCGATCGCAGATGGCCAGCAGCGTGGGACTCGTGGTGACCAGCACCAAAGCTTTGTCCGGGAAGTTCCGCAGACCGTCCGCGATGACGGCTTCGGTGGCAGTGTCGACGGCGGTGGTGGGGTCATGCAGGACCAGCACGGGCTGTTGCTGGTGCAGCGAGCGGCCAAGAACCAGCCGCTGGCGCTGCCCACCGGACAGGCTCTGGCCATGCCCGGTCAGGACGGTCTCGGTGCCTTCCGGCAGTTGTGACACGAAATCCTCGACGGCGGCAGCCGCCATGGCGCGTTCCGTCAGTTCGGCGTCGGCTACTGCCACGTTGTCGCGGATACTGCCGCTAAAGAGGACCCCGTCATGGTTGTCGGCGAAGACCCTTGAACGGGCGTGGTGGGGGTCGAGGTCTGCGGCATCGTGGCCGTCGATGGACACTACGCCGCGGGGAGAGGGTGTGCGAAAGCCCAAAGTGTCTACCAACTGCCGCGCTTGTGTGCTGTCCGGAAGGACGACCCCCACAATTTCGCCGGCGGACGCCGTGAAAGGCGGGAAAGCAGTGTGCGTAGTGCTCGGCAAGAGCTCCAGCAGCGGAGCTGGTCCGCCCGGTGGGTTTGCCGGCGAGACTGAGCCGATTGCCGTCGTCGAACGTTCCGCTGCTTCGGGTGCGGGCACCGCTTCGGGTTCTTCCAGCAACACTGCTATGCGTGCGGCGGAGGCGCGTTTGCCGGCGAGTTCGACGCTCACGAAACCGAGCCCGGTCATGGGTCCCTGAACAAACTGCGCCACTCCAACAACGGCCACCAACTGCCCCACCGTGATGCTGCCTTGGAGCGCAAACCATGCTGCAAAAAAGGCGATACCGGCCAGGAACGCTGCGGACAGTGCTGTGCTCGCGCCCGTGTAAGCGGACTTGGCGCGGATGGCCTTCAGGGCGGACGTCAGCGACGCCCGGCTTTCGGCACGATAGCGCGCGATGGCAGCGTCCTCTGCGCCTAGCCCTTTCAATGGGCGGGAGCCGGTTATGAAATCCGTGGCCAAGGCGCCCGCGCGAGCTGCTGTGGACTGCTCCACGTCGCTGCGGTTTTCGAGCGGTTTGGTGAGCCGGTGCATCACCAGCAGCATCACCGGTGTTGCAAGGAGAACGGCAAGCCCCAGAAGTACTGAGATGAGCAGGAGGGTGACGGCCGATGTGATCACACCGGCGGCCGCAGCAAGGCCACCGCTGATCAGCCAGGACAGCCCGGCAACCCTGTCGGCGTCGGAAGAAGCTATGGCTACGATTTCGCCCGGTGCCCGTCGGGCGGCCATGCCGCGGGGATGAAGTGTCCGCTCCACCACCAGTTGGCGGAGATCATGCGAGCCGTAGTTAAAGGAGCGCTCCGTGGCCAGGGTGCCGAAGCGCCACGAGAGAGCCAGCACAACGAACACCACAGCCAAGGCACCTAGCCACCCCAGGAGGGCGCCGGCGTCGTTCGGTTTAACGGCGTTGTCCACCGCGGCGCCGATGGTAGCCGGCACCAAAGCCTCGCTGACCTGATGCAGGGAGAGTCCGGCGCAGCCCGCCAACAGCAGCTTCCAGCGGCCGTTGGCGAACAAGGTGAAGCTGAAGAGCCGGGAGGCCGAACTGGAGGGCATGCTTACCATAGTAAGGCTCGCCTTACTTCAAGATGGCCACATTACCCGCCCACCTCCCGCCGAGATGGCAGCTGATGCCCATGTTTTCGCGGAACATCGGCATTAAGTGCCACCTCGGCGCGGTCTGCCACCTCGGCGCGCTACTCAGCGCCGAGCAGCTCCTCCCGCCGCTGCTCCGTCTCCTCCCGCAAAGCCTGCACGACGGCGGCTACCGCAGGGCGGCGCATCGAGTCCGGGCGGAGGACCATCCAATAGGGGAGCAGCTCGGCGAAGTCCGACGGCAGCAGCCGCACCAGGTCAGCGTGCCGATCGGCCATGAAGCACGGCAGGAAGCCCACGCCGGCGCCGGCCCGGGTAGCTTCCACATGCACGAAAACGTTGGTGGAACTCAGGCCGTCACGCATGGTCGGGACAAGCCTGCGGGGAGCGTCCAGGTCATCCACTTGCAGCATGGAGTCAACAAAATAGACCAGTTGGTGCTGCGTGAGTTCCTCAATGCTGGAAGGCGTTCCGTTGTCTGCCAGGTAAGCGCGCGAGGCATACATCCCCAGCCGGTACTCGCCCAGTTGGATCGCCTCGGCCCGGTGAACCTGCGGCGTCCCCACCACCACTTCGATGTCCAGCCCCGAGCGCTGTTGCAACGCCCTTCGCGTCACGGTCACGATCTCAACGCTGAGTCCGGGATGTTCGCGTCGCAAGCGGGCCACTGCTGGTGCGGCGATATAAGCGCTGAAGCCATCAGTCGCGGTCATGCGTACGACGCCGGTGATGGGGTCTGGGGCACGGTCGCTCGGTCCCAGCGCGCTCACCGCAGCTTCAATCCGCTCAGCGACAAGTACGGCTTCGGCACCCAGCTCGGTCACTTCCCAACCACCGGCCGCACGCGCGAGGACCCTGCCGCCCAGCGCCTTCTCCAGCGCCGCTATCCTGCGCGAAACCGTGGTGTGGTTGAGCCCCAAGGCTTGGGCCGCCGTCGTGAATTTTCCTGAACGTGAGACGGCGAGGAAGATGAGGAGGTCGTCGGGGTTCGGATTCATATCTGCAATTCTGCACACATAGGGTGCCACTTTGGTCATTGAGCGCGGGAGAATCTGCAGCAATACTCAGTGGAGCATTTCGTGTTGTGGATCACATCACGTTCAAAAGGGTCAAAGAGGACACTGAGGAGATGGATATGAGCGTAGAGCAGCGCTCCGCATCAAAAGCAGGGAAAGGCGCCGGCGAAGGTTCCGGACTCAAGAAGATCGTCGCGGCGTCGATGGTGGGCACCGTGGTGGAGTGGTATGAGTTCTTCCTGTACGCCACGGCCGCCACGTTGGTTTTCGGCAAGTACTTCTTCCCGAGCACAGGCAATGAACTGGACGGCATCATCCAGGCGTTCATTACCTACGCGGTTGGCTTCGTGGCCCGTCCGCTCGGCGGCATCGTGTTCGGCCAGATCGGCGACAAGCTGGGACGCAAGCCCACCCTGCAGCTGACCATCGTGATCGTGGGTGTTTCCACCTTCCTGATGGGCTGCCTCCCGGGCTTCGTGGAGATCGGCTACTGGGCACCGGCCATGCTGGTGGCGCTCCGCTTCATCCAGGGCTTCGCGCTCGGCGGTGAATGGGGAGGTGCTGTGCTGCTGGTAGCTGAGCACAGCCCCAACAAATCCCGCGGTTTCTGGTCATCGTGGCCGCAAGCAGCAGTGCCGGTAGGTAACCTCCTGGCCACCGCCGTCCTGTTCACCATGTCCACAGTGCTCAGCAGCGAAGCCTTCCTCGGCTGGGGCTGGCGCGTAGCGTTCTGGCTGTCCGCAGTGATCGTGTTCGTCGGCTACTACATCCGCACCCACGTCACCGAAGCCCCCATCTTCCTCGAAGCCAAGGCGCAGGTGGAAGAGTCCAAAGCCATTAGCTACGGCGTCGGCGAAGTCATCCGCAAGTACCCCAAGGGGATCCTCCAGGCCATGGGCCTCCGCTTCGCGGAGAACATCATGTACTACCTCGTGGTGAGCTTCGCGATCGTGTACCTCAAGAGCGTCCACAAGTACGACACCTCATCGCTCCTCCTGGCACTCCTGATAGCCCACGTCATTCACTTCCTGGTCATCCCGCAGGTCGGGCGTCTGGTGGACTCGTGGGGACGCAAGCCCGTGTATCTGGTGGGCGCGATCACCGGCGCAACCTGGCCGTTCTTCGCCTTCCCCATGTTCGACACCAGGAACGCAGTGATCATCGTCCTCGCCGTGACCATCGGCCTGTGCTTGCACGCGTTCATGTACGCTGGCCAGCCGGCCATCATGTCCGAGCTCTTCCCCACCCGGATGCGCTACTCCGGTGTTTCGCTCGGCTCGCAGGTCACGTCGATTTTCGCGGGCTCGCTCGCGCCGTTGCTGGCCACACAATGGCTCAAGGACACTGGCTCCTGGGTTCCCACAGCGATCTACCTCGTGGTTGCTTGCGCCGTCACCGTCGTCGCAGTTGTTTCGCTGAAGGAGACCAAGGGCATCGCCCTGCAGGAAGTGGACCAGGCCGACGCCATCCGTCACGGACTGGCCACTGCATCTACGTCGAAAGGCTAGCTCCATGGACAACTCCCTGAACGGACGCAAGGCACTGGTTACCGGCGGGGCGAGCGGAATCGGGGCAGCCTGCGCGCGGGCGCTCGCCGCCCGCGGGGCGAAAGTAGTAGTGGCCGACGTCGATGCCTCCGGAGCTGCGGCCCTCGCCGACGAGTTGGGCGGCACAGCCTGGACGGTGGATCTCCTGGACGTCGACGCCCTGGCCGCCCTCAGCCTCGACTGCGACATCCTGGTCAACAACGCCGGCATCCAGAAAGTTGCCCCGATCGAGGAGTTCGAACCTGCGGAGTTCCGGCGGATCCTGGCCCTGATGCTGGAGGCACCGTTCCTCCTCATCAGGGCCGCCCTCCCGCACATGTACGCCAACGGATTCGGCCGGATTATCAACATCTCGTCCGTCCATGGCTTGCGCGCCTCCGCCTACAAAAGCGCTTACGTTTCGGCGAAGCATGGGCTCGAAGGGCTGAGCAAGGTCACCGCCTTGGAGGGTGGAGAGCATGGCGTCACGTCCAATTGCATCAACCCTGGTTACGTGCGGACGCCCTTGGTGGAGAAGCAGATCGCCGATCAGGCCCGGCTCCACGGCATCCCCGAAGCCGAGGTCCTGGCCAAGGTGATGCTCACGGAGTCTGCTGTGAAACGGCTCGTGGAGGTGGAGGAAGTCGCGTCGCTGGCAGCGTGGATGGCCTCCGACGACGCCGGCATGGTCACCGGCGCGAGCTACACCATGGACGGTGGCTGGTCCGCGCGATAGTTCCACCCCGCCCCCCGCCCCGCGAGCTGACAGTTAATGCCAATGTTCTGCGTGAACATTGGCATTAACTGTAGTTTCGGCGCGGAGATCCGGGCTAACTTTGGCCGCCGATGATTGCCTCGGCATTATCGAAGGCCCAGGTCACCAAAGGTATAAGCAGTGCCGTCAGCTCGCGGCCGCGTTCAGTCAGGCTGTAGTCCACGCGCGGCGGGATGACGGGTTGTGCGTCGCGGCGTACCAACCCGTCCCGTTCGAGCGTTTTCAGGGTTTGGGCCAGCATTTTTTCGCTGACGCCCTCAGCGCGTCGTCGCAATTCGCTCCATCGCTGATCGCCTTCGGAAAGCGAAAGCAGGATCAGCACTCCCCATTTGCTGGTGATGTGGTCCAGTACTGTTCGGCTGGGGCAGCCTGCAGGGAAGACGCCGTCGGCGACGGTGGACGGGAGGGTACTTACTTTCATGTCAGTACCTTACCTTAAAGTGCGTACTCTCTTTCGGGAAGTTATCTGCGGAAGCGTTGGTTGTGATCGGTGACCGACCCATTAACTTCCTTGAAAGGAACCCGTCATGAGCATCGTCATTACCGGAGCAACAGGCCAGCTGGGCCGTCACGTCATAGAGGCCCTCCTTGAACGCAATGTGCCCGCTGACAGCATTGTCGCCACCGGGCGCTCCATCGAAAAGCTGTCCAATTTCGTTGCTCGCGGCGTTCGCGCCGTTGCAATGGACTACGACGACGTTGCGTCGGTCGCCCAGGCGCTTAAGGGTGCCACCAAGGTCCTTCTCATTTCGGGAAGCGCCGTCGGCCAGCGGGTAGATCAGCACCGCGCGGTTATCGAGGCGGCAAAGGCCGAGGGTGTCGAGCTTCTCGCCTACACCAGCATTGCCAACGCAGACACCACCCGCATGAAGCTGGCCACAGAGCACCAGGCCACGGAATCCATCCTCAAAGAATCCGGCGTCCCCTTCGCACTCCTTCGCAACAGTTGGTACATCGAGAACTACACCGACCAGTTGCCGGGAACGCTGGCGCAGGGAACGCTTGCGGGCAGTGCCGGAAACGGCAAGGTTAGCGGTGCCTCCCGCGCAGACTATGCGCAAGCTGCGGCCGCAGTTCTGGTTGCGGAGCACCAGGCCGGCAAGATCTACGAGTTGGGCGGGGACGAGGCATTTACCTTGGACGAGCTGGCCGCCGAAATTAGCGCCGCATCAGGCAAGTCCATCGAATACCGCGACCTTCCGGCAGACCAATACGCCGATCTCCTGACTGGCGCAGGGGTACCGGAAGTTTTCGCGCAGATCCTGGCCGATACCGATCTGGGGATTGGCCGCGGCGACCTTTTGGTGACCACCGGTGATCTCAGGAAACTAATCGGGCGCCCGGCAACTGCCTTGTCCGAGGCCGTGCGCTCCGCTGCTGCTGCCATCTGAGCCGAGCCTCCTCACGAGCTGACAGTTAATGCCAATGTTCGGCGTGAACATTGGCATTAACTGTAGTTTCGGCGCGGGAAATCAGGCTGTCTCGTCCACCAGCTCTGCCCGGCGCAGACCACCACCGCGAACCCACAGCTTGTAGGCCACGAAGAGCAGCACGAGCCAGGTGCCGCCAACGTACAACGCAACCCGAGTGTCCTCGAAGACGCCGAGGATCACGATCACCATTGCCATGAACGCCATGGTCAGGATGGATGCGACCGGCCACAGCGGAGAACCGAATTCCGACGCCGGCAGGCCCTTGCGCTTGATCTCCCGTTTCATGGCGACGTGCGAAGCAAGAATCATCACCCAGACCCACACGGTGGCGAAGGTAGCGATGGAGGCGATGAGCACGAACACGTCCTCCGGAATGACCGCATTCAGCACGACGCCCACCAGCAGGATGCCGCCCATCATTACCACGGTCATCCATGGAACGCCGTGTCGGGAGATCTTGCTGAAGCTCTTGGGTGCGTGTCCCTGCTGGGCCAGGCCGAAGAGGATGCGTCCGGCCCCGAAAATGTCGCTGTTGATCGCCGAGAGAGCGGCTGTGATGACCACGGCGTTGAGAATGTGAGGTGCGGCAGGAATGCCCAGGCCATCGAAGATCTGCACGAACGGACTGCCGCTGCTTCCGATTTCGTTCCACGGGAAGATGCTCATCAGCACGCCCAGAGTCAGTACGTAGAACAACAAAACGCGGACGGGCACAGTATTAACTGCCTGCGGGATGACCTTCTTGGGGTTTGTGGCTTCGCCCGCCGTGATACCGATCGTTTCGATCCCGCCAAAGGCAAACATCACGACGGCGAACGCGGCCAGGAGCCCCTCGAAACCGTTCGGGAACAAACCACCGTGATTCACAAGGTTCCCAAGTCCCGGTGCCACGTCACCGCCGTCGCCCGTTTGGAAGCCGAACACGACGATCGCTGCGCCGCCCACGATCATGGCGATGATCGCCACCACCTTGATGAGCGAGAACCAGAACTCCAGTTCGCCAAACACTTTCACGCTGAGCAGGTTCATGGCGCCCAGGAACAGGATGATCGCGAGCACCCAGATCCATCTGTCCACCTGTGGGAACCAGAAGCCCATATAGATACTGAAGGCGGTGACGTCGGCTATGGCTACGATCGCCATCTCGAACACGTACGTCCACCCGGTCACGAACCCGGCGAACGGGCCCAGATATTTGCTTGCGTACTGGCCGAACGAGCCGGAAACGGGGTGTCGGACAGCCATCTCACCGAGGGCGCGCATCACCATGAACACGGCCGCACCGCCGATGATGTAGGCCAGCAGGACGGCAGGACCGGCTTTCTGGATGGCGGAGGCGGAGCCGTAGAAGAGGCCGGTGCCGATCGCAGAGCCGAGCGCCATGAAGCGTATGTGACGGACGTTGAGGCCTCGGCTGAGCGCCGTACCTGCGGCTTGGAGGACAGAGCTCTCCGCAGCCAGCTTGGTTTGTTGCATAGTAAAACCTTCTCGTCTTTGGGAGGGGATCGCTATCCAGCAGATCACTTTTGGGCGCCTTGTGATCGGACTCACGAGGCTTTGGTGTCTTTGATCGCAGACAGTGGGCCAACGGCACCACTCGCCGGGAGCATGGTTCGGGGAGTGTCCGGTATTCCGGACGCTGTTGACCGGTCCGTGCTGGTGATTGGCCTGCGAAGGGTGCACGCTAGAGTACGGGATACCGGACAGCAACGGTTCGACGATCCCGAAATCCGAGCAGCGAGGAACCATGACAAGCACGCCAACCGCATCAGGCAAAGCCACGTCCAAAGTCCCGGCCGCCGAAAATACGCTGCGCATCCTCAAGCTGTTGGCCTCGCGCCGTGGTCCCATGGCGGCGTCGAACATTGCAACAGCGCTCGGCCTGCCGCGATCCAGTGTGTACCACCTGCTCGGCGTGATGGAGGCGAATGGCTTTGTCCTCCATCTGCACGAGGAACAGCGTTACGGGCTTGGCATCAGCGCATTCGAGCTCAGCTCGGCGTACTCGCGGCAGGAGCCGTTATCGCGGCTCGGACGGCCGATGCTCGCCTCGCTGGTGGACGTCATCGGTGAGAGCGCGCACTTGGCGGTGCTCCACGGGCGCGACGTTCTCTACATCGTGGAGGAACGCGCCAAGAACCGCCCGAGCCTGGTGACCGACGTCGGCGTCCGCCTGCCCAGCCACCTCACCGCCTCGGGCCGCGCGATCCTTGCCGCGCTACCAAAATCGCAAGTTCGCGCGCTGTATCCGAATGCCGCGGCCTTCACCTCGCGACACGAAGTCGAGTTTCCCATCATGAAGTACTCCGCGTTGTCATCCCATCTGGATCAGGTTCGGCAACGCGGCTACGCCACGGAAAACGGCGAAATCACGCCGGGTTTCGGTTCCATCGCGGCCGCCGTGACGGACCATGTGGGATGGCCGACGGCGGCAGTCGCCGTCACGTTCCTGGAGGACAAAGTGCCGGCTGAGCAATGGCCGGTCCTGGCTGCCCGCATCCGCAAAGCGGCAGACGAACTGTCCGTACGGATCCACGGCCGCCCCGCAGGCTAACCCAGCCCCAAGGCATCGCGCTCGACGAGTTTTCGGAAAGTCTCCAGCTCGCCCCGGAAGCTGCCGCGGTAGGAGCCCATGGCGAACAGCCGCCCGAAGATTCCGGCGATAAACCCCCGGGTCACGAATTCCTGGTGGATGCGCGTGCCCTGCCCCTCGCTGGCAAACCGCACATCTGACTCGCCCTTCAGGATGGCATTGCCGAAGCGGGTGCGGATGTGCCAAGGCCGCTCAACCTCAAGGATTTCGGTGGGGCTGGCCATCCGCCCGAACCAGACCGTGTAGCGGCTGCCGGCCTGGTCGATGGAGCCCACGCGGTCCGTCACCCGGGTTACTCCGCCGATCCATTCCGGAAACCGGTCAAGATCCGTCCATGCTGCGAAGACGCGCTCGGGCGGCGCGGCGACGAGCGTGGTTACCCGGTGCGTTCCCATGCGTCCAGCATGCTCCTTTTGTCGCGCGAATGCGAGGGGGTGAGCGGGTCTGTAATCCCGGACAGCACCACTCCAAAAGCCGTTCCGGCCGCAGGATAAAGGGGCTTTAGTAGAAGCAGAAGATCTTTCCACCACATACTTCCCACAGACGAAGGAGTCACCATGGCACCCGCCGATTTCACTACTGGTGCCCGTCCGGTTAAGGCCGCGCGGGGTACTGAGCTTACTGCCAAGTCGTGGCAGACCGAGGCGCCGTTGCGCATGTTGATGAATAACCTGGATCCGGAGGTTGCTGAGCGTCCGGATGATCTGGTGGTTTACGGCGGCACGGGTCGTGCTGTCCGTTCGTGGGCTGCGTTTGATGCGATTACCCGGACGTTGGAGACGATGGAGAAGGATGAGACGCTCCTGGTGCAGTCGGGCAAGCCGGTGGGTGTGTTCCGTACTCATGAGTGGGCTCCGCGCGTTCTCCTGGCGAACTCGAACCTGGTGGGGGATTGGGCGACGTGGCCTGAGTTCCGCCGTCTCGAGGCTGAGGGTTTGATGATGTATGGGCAGATGACGGCCGGGTCGTGGATTTACATCGGTACGCAGGGCATCCTGCAGGGCACGTATGAGACGTTCGCTGCGGTGGGGAACAAGCTGGCTGCGGAGGGCCGTCACCCGGCCCCCGCCGCGGAGGGTTCCACGGAGGGCCCGTTGGCCGGGACGCTGACGTTGACCGGTGGTTGTGGTGGCATGGGCGGGGCGCAGCCGCTGGCGGTGACGTTGAACGACGGCGCGTGCCTGATTGTCGACGTCGACGAGTCCCGCCTGCGCCGGCGTGTGGGTAAGCGGTACCTGGACGAGGTCGAAACCGATTTGGATGCTGCGATCAAGAAGGTCCAAGCCGCGAAGGACGAGCGCCGCGGCTGGTCTGTGGGGTATGTGGGCAACGCCGCGGAGGTTTTCCCGGAACTGCTGCGTCGGCATAAGGCCGGGGAGGTGACCTTTGATGTGGTCACGGACCAGACCAGTGCCCATGATCCTCTGTCCTACCTGCCGGAGGGTATTACCGTGGCGGAGTGGCATGTTGAGGCCGCGGCGGATCCGGAAGGGTTCACCAAGAAAGCCCAGGCGTCCATGGCACGGCAGGTCCAGGCGATGGTGGAGTTCCAGGACGCTGGTGCTGAGGTGTTTGATTACGGCAACTCGATCCGTGACGAGGCACGCACGGGCGGGTACGAGCGGGCGTTTGAGTTCCCCGGCTTCGTTCCGGCCTATATTCGTCCGTTGTTCTGCGAGGGTTTGGGCCCGTTCCGCTGGGTTGCGCTGTCGGGGGACCCGGAAGACATTGCCGTCACGGACAAAGCCATCAAGGAGTTGTTCCCGGAGAACAAGCACCTGCACAAGTGGTTGGATGCTGCTGCGGACCGGGTGGAGTTCGAGGGTTTGCCGGCGCGTATTTGCTGGCTTGGGTACGGCGAACGCGCCAAGGCCGGCCTGCTGTTCAACCAGCTCGTTGCCGAGGGCAAGGTCAAGGCCCCGATCGTGATCGGCCGTGATCACCTGGATTCGGGCTCGGTGGCGTCCCCGTACCGGGAGACCGAGTCCATGGCCGATGGTTCGGACGCGGTTGCTGACTGGCCGTTGCTCAACGCCCTGATCAACACCTCTTCGGGTGCTACCTGGGTGTCGATCCATCACGGCGGCGGTGTCGGTATTGGCCGGTCGCTGCACGCCGGGCAGGTCTCCGTCGCTGACGGCACGGACCTGGCCGCGGAAAAGCTCGAACGGCTCCTGACCAACGACCCCGGCATGGGCGTCATCCGCCACGTCGATGCCGGCTACGACCGCGCCGTCGAGGTCGCCAACGAACGCGGCGTCCGCATCCCAATGAACGAGAAGTAGGCAACAAAGTGACTACCACAACCCACGAACAGCTCACCGTCACCCTCGGCTCCAGCGGCGTCACCCCGGAAGACGTCGTCGCCGTCGCCCGCCACGACGCCAAGGTGACCATTTCCCAGGAAGCCCTGGACAACGTCGCCAAGGTCCGCGCCCACATTGACGATCTCGCTACCAGCGATGTCCCGGCGTACGGCATTTCCACGGGCTTCGGCGCGCTGGCCAACCGCCATATCCCCAACGATCTCCGCACCCAGCTGCAGAAGTCGCTGATCCGCAGCCACGCCGCCGGCATGGGTCCGGCCGTGGAACGCGAAGTGGTCCGCGGCATCATGTTCCTCCGCGCCAAGACCCTGGCCTCCGGCCGCACAGGCGTCCGGCCGGTGGTCCTGCAGACCATGGTGGACGTCCTCAACGCCGGTATCACCCCGCTGGTCCGCGAGTTCGGTTCGCTCGGTTGCTCCGGCGACCTCGCCCCGCTGTCCCATTGCGCGCTGGTCCTCATGGGCGAAGGCGAAGCAACGGGTCCCGACGGCGAACTCTACGGAATCGCTGGCAAGCCGCCTGTCGCTGAGCTGCTCGCGCAGCACGGCATCGAGCCGGTCACGCTGGCGGAGAAAGAGGGCCTGGCCCTCGTCAACGGCACCGAAGGCATGCTGGGTATGCTCCTGATGGCCATCGCCGACATCCGTTTGCTGCTTGCGACGGCGGATGTCACCGCAGCGCTGAGCGTCGAGGCATTGCTCGGTACTGACCAGGTATTCCTCCCGGAGCTCCACGCAGCACTGCGTCCCCACCCGGGCCAGACTGCCAGCGCTGACAACATGCTGCGCGTGCTCTCCAATTCGCCCATCGTCGCGTCCCACCGGATCAACGACACCAAGGTCCAGGACGCCTACTCGCTGCGTTGTGCCCCGCAGGTTGCCGGGGCTGTCCGCGACACCGTGGACCACGCCGCGCTGGTGGCTTCCCGCGAACTCGCTGCAGCGATCGACAACCCGGTGGTCCTCCCGGACGGCCGCGTCACGTCCAACGGCAACTTCCACGGCGCTCCCGTGGCCTATGTCCTGGACTTCCTGGCCATTGCGGTGGCGGACCTCAGCTCCATCGCCGAGCGTCGCACCGACCGCATGCTTGATCCGGCCCGTTCACACGGACTTCCGGCTTTCCTCGCCGGAGATCCCGGCGTCGATTCCGGCCTGATGATCGCCCAGTACACGCAGGCAGGCCTGGTTTCGGACAACAAGCGCCTCGCCGTTCCGGCATCCGTGGACTCCATCCCGAGCTCCGCAATGCAGGAAGACCACGTGTCCATGGGCTGGCACGCTGCCCGGAAGCTGCGCAAGGCGGTGGAGAACCTCCGCCGCGTGCTCGCCGTCGAGCTTGTCACCAGCGCCCGCGCCATTGACATGCGGACGCAAATGTCCGACGGCGAACTCACCCCTGGTCCCGCCGGTACGGCCGTCCTTGAGGTGCTTCGTGAAGTGGTCCAAGGCCCGGGCACCGACCGGTTCCTGTCGCCGGAACTGGAAGCAGCTGACCGTTTGGTTGGCTCCGGAGCGGTCCGCGCGGCCGCCGAATCCGCCGTCGGGATTTTGGCCTGATGTCGAATAAAACGCTCATTTGATGGGCATATTTGTCACGCCCCGGTCTTTGTTCGCAACGCAAGCACCGGGGCGTGGCAAATGTAGTAAAACTTATGGTGTACGTCACGTCCACGCCAACGATGTCGTGGGCCTGACGGTCAACCGTTGACACAACTCAATACACAACAGAGAACATCCACAAAGGGGTAGAAGTTCAATGAAGGCACGCGGAGCAGTCCTGTCCAGGCGAAGCGCTCACACGGCTATGGTTACCGACTGGAAGACGCTGAAAGTTGGCGAGCGGGTGGAAGTGGTCAAATACGCCCACGTGATCGCCGCCGGCCGGGTCGAGGAAGTTTCCGGAAGCGGGAACGTTGTATGGCTTGAGCACGCGGGGTCGGGTGTTACCGAAGAGGGCAAGGAACTCTTCATGAAATCCGACGGCGTGACTCTCCGCCGGGCGTAGGCACCCAACTGAGTCGCAGTTAAGCGCGTTTTGGACGCTCAAAACGCGCGTAAATGCGACCTACTTGGGTGGGGATAGTTGTTAAAACAGAAACCGGGGCTCGTTCCCTTTCCGCGGGCAGTATATGCGGAAGGGGGACGGGCCCCGGTTTTTTGTTCGTTGCCGTGAGTGCCGTCAGGGGCGGCAATCAGGCAGCGAGTACTTCGCGGGTCTGACCGAAGGGAACGGATTCGTCCAGAGCCACTGTGTAGGTGCCGGGTTCGTGCCGGGTCACCAGAATGCCGCAGTTAGCGTCTGCTGCTGCGTTTTCGATCAGGGCATCCACGGCGCGGTCGAGTCCGTCGTGGATCTCGTCTGCCTTGGAAAAAGACAGGCGAATTTCGCGTTCTGCAATCATTGCAGGGGTCATTTGGGGGCCTCCTATTACTTGCCGCATGCGAGGGCGACCCATCAATCATAGAGTGTGAGCGTCAAGTATTTGTAAGATGACCGGCAGCTCAGTGATCCGGGTCTCATCTGCGAACCATGGCGCGGAGTAGTTTTACTGCCACCGAAAGTGCGGCAATATCCACCGGACCTGGCTTAATAGCCTCCTGGATGGTCTCTTGGATGCGCGCCAGTTGTTCGATGTTTCCGTGCTCCCAATCCATAATCCTTTCCACAGGGTCAGCCGCAGCCGGGGTGCGCGGCGTGTGCCGGACCACGGCTTTGGTCATATCGGCCAGCACCAGATACATGTCGTCCCTCAACGCGGCTCTCGCCAACGACTCCCAGTGGGTATCGCGCGGGAGCATGGTGATGTGTTCCAGCAAAGGGATGGCGGAAATCCGCTCGAAGACTGCGAAGTACACCTCTGCCACCGCGTCCGCCGGTTCCTGAAGCTCCTCGGCAATAGCCGAGATGTCCAGCAGGCCATAGCTGACCAGGAGTTCTGAAGCACGGATCCCCAAAGGGCGGGGCAACCCCACGGCGTCCGTGTGCGCAAGGCGCTTCAGGGAATGCGCAAGGTTGATGCCGTGGAGGAGCCCGGTGAAGCTGCCCCGCATCAAGGACATGGGATGTTCCAGTCGTTCCAGGGCGTCGGCAATGGGTTTATCGCGGAAGTCGTGGGTCACGTACCACCGCACGGAGCGGTCAAGCAGCCGGCGCATGTCCAGCGCGACGGCGGAGCCATGCTCGCTGGGTGTGCTGGCCGGCAGTTGGGCGATGGCCTGCGTGACAGAATCCAGATCCCAGATTTTCCGCATCACCACGAAGGCGCGCGCTACGGCCGCCGCTGACACGGTGGTCTCTTCCATGGCCCGGAAAGCGAAGGCGATGCCACCCATATTGATCATGTCGTTGGCCAACACTGTGGCTACGATTTCCCGGCGGAGCGGATGCGTGGAGAGATGTTCGCCGAACCGTTCCGAAACCTGTTGGGGGAAATAGTCGCGGAGTGTCTGCGAGAACCAGGGATCGTCGGCGAGGCCGCCCTCAGTGAGTTCGCGGGCGAGCTCGATCTTGGCGTAGGCGGCCAGCACCGCAAGTTCGGGAGTGGTTAATCCCTTGCCCGTGAGGACGCGGGCCTGCAGTTCCTCGTTGCTCGGGAGAAACTCCAATCCCCGGTCCAGGTCCGTGACGGTCTCCAGCCAGTCCATGGTCCTTTCGAAGCTGGGGCTCCATTCGACGGCTAATTGCTTGTCATTGAGGAGTAGGACGTTTTGGTCATCGTTGGTCCTGAGCACCAGCCGGCCGACTTCGGCCTGCAGGGAATGAAGGAACGCCGGCCGTTCCCCGGCGGACATCCTGCCCGCGGCGATCATGCGGTCCAGGAAGATCTTGATGTTAACCTCGTGGTCGGAGCAATCCACGCCCGCTGAATTGTCGATCGCGTCAGTGTTCACCAGGACGCCAGCCAGCGCAGCCTCGATCCTGCCGCGCTGCGTGACGCCGAGGTTGCCGCCTTCGGCGATGATGTGGGTCCGGAGTTGGTTGCCATCGACGCGGATGGCATCGTTCGCTTTATCCCCGACGTCGGCGTGGGACTCCGTGGACGCCTTGACGTAGGTGCCGATTCCGCCGTTGTACAGGAGGTCTATCGGCGCCATGAGGATCGCCCTCAGAAGCTCCGGCGGGCTCAGGGCCAACTGCCCCTCTGGATCCGCGTTCTCCGTCAATCCGGGGCCCTCTTCCAAACCCAGGGCGAGCCTGACCTCTTCAGTGATCCGGATGGACTTGTCCGTACGCGCGAAGACGCCGCCGCCGTGGCTTAGTTTGGTGCGATCGTAGTCTGCCCAACTGGAACGGGGCAGTTTGAAGAGGCGTTCCCGCTCTGCGTAGGACACCATGGGATCTGGTCTGGGGTCCAGGAAGATGTGCCGGTGATCGAACGCGGCTACCAGCTTGATGTGGTTGGAGAGGAGCATGCCATTGCCGAAGACATCGCCACTCATATCCCCGATGCCCACCACGGTGAAGTCCTCGGCCCGGGAATCGATCGTCAGTTCGCTGAAATGGTGCCGCACGGATACCCAGGCGCCGCGGGCCGTAATGCCCATCTGCTTGTGGTCGTACCCCACCGATCCACCGGAAGCGAAGGCGTCTCCAAGCCAAAAACCGTACTCCACGGCAATGGCATTGGCGAGGTCCGAGAAGGCGGCTGTTCCCTTATCCGCAGCGACAACAAGGTAGTAGTCGTCGCCGTCGTGCCGCACCACGCGCGGCGGCGTCTCGACGCGACCGTTGGCGCCGCCGTCGGGATCCGGCACCAGGTTGTCCGTCACGTCCAGCAGCCCGCGTATGAAGGTCCGGTAGCTTTCCTGGCCCTCCGCGAGCCAGGCCGCGCGGTCCTCCATCGGATCGGGGAGCCGCTTGGGAAAGAAACCGCCCTTTGCACCCGTGGGAACAATCACGGCGTTCTTGACTGTCTGCGCCTTCACCAGCCCAAGGATTTCCGTGCGGAAGTCTTCGCGCCTGTCCGACCATCGGAGTCCACCGCGGGCTATCGGTCCGAAGCGCAAGTGGACCCCTTCAACCCGTGGTGAGTAGACCCAGATTTCGAACCTTGGCCGGGGCGCCGGGGCCGCCGCAATGCTGGACGGATTGAGTTTGAAGCTGACGTACGGTTTGTCCAAGTAGAAATTGGTGCGCAGTGTGGCTTCCACCAGGCTGGAAAGTGTCCGGAGGAGGCGGTCGGCATCCAGGACAGGGATAGCGTCAATCGCTTCTGCCAGTTTGGTTCGGGCTGCGTGGATGGCCTGCGTCCGATGGCTCAGTTCGCTGCTGCCTTCCTCGAAAACGTCGCCGTCAGTCTGGTGCGGGTGGCTGATGAGTTCTGGATCAAACAGGTCCGGCGCGTAGTTGTCCGGGTTGAACTTCGCCTCGAAGAGCTCCAGCAGCGCATGTGTTGCCTTCGTGTTTGCCCGGAGGGTGTCTGCGATGAAGCCGTAAGAGTTAGTGCTCCCCAGCTGCCGCAGGTACTTTGCATACGCACGCAGGATAGCCACCCTCCGCCAGTCGATGCCTTCCTTGATGACCAGGGCATCAAAGGCGTCCGACTCGGCGTCCCCCCGCATAGCGGCGCAGAACGAACTGGCCAACAGATCCCCGGTGGCCAACGGGTCCACTCCGCGCGGGTACTTGAGCCCCAGGTCGTAGAGGAAGAACTGCCGGCCGTCCTCACGCTGCACGTCGAACGGCCGTTGGTCCAGGACCCTCAAGCCAAGATTATGGAAGAACGGCAGGATCTGGGTGAGACTCTGTGGCCGGGTCAGGTACAGACGGATGCGGGCATCCTCCGTGAGGACGGCAGTGCCGGGACGCTTGTAGACCGTCAGCAGCGGGTCGCTTTCTTCGCTTGGTTCGGCCGGGAAGCTCTCGAACTTCGAGATGTCCTCAACAGCGTCTTCCACCTCGTAATCGGCCTTATAGCTGGGAGGGAACGCGGCAGCCCACTGTCGGGAGAGCAGGGCCGCTTCGCCGGACGGGTATCGCGCCTGCAGCGCCTCGGCGAGGCCCTGCGCCCAGGTCCTGGTGGCGGCGATAATCCGCGGCTCCAGGACCAGAGCATTTACGACGCCGGGAGTCCCCTGATGCGGCGACGCCGCATGCGGTAACAGCACGCGGAAGAAGACCCTGGCCATGGCGGATTCGCCCAAACGGAGCTCAAACTCGATGGAGTCCGAGCCGAAGGCCTCGCGCAATTCACGTTCAATGTTGAGCCTGACGGCGGTGCTGTACCTGCGGCGCGGGAGGAACACGAGCGCTGTCATGAACCGTCCATAGGAGTCCGGGCGCAGGAACAGCCGTGTGCTGTGGCGTTCTTGCAAGCGCAGGATCTCGCGGGCATGGGCAGCCAGTTGTGCGGCGTCGATATGGAACAGTTCGTCCCGCGGATACGACTCCATGACCGCCAGGAGCTCCTTGCCGTGATGCGAGCTTGGCGGGTAGCCGAAGGCCTGCAAAACGTTGTTCACGGTGTCGCGGATGACCGGAATCTCCAAGGCTGAGTGCGATGTGGAGCTGGGGGAGAAAAGGCCCACAAAGGTATGCTCGCGGCCCATTCCTGTGCCGGTCGTTTCTGTCCCGTTCGTGGCGATGCTTATTTCGTCGAGGTAAGCCCGGCGCAGGACCGTAGAGCGCTGTGTGGACTTGGTGAGCGTGAGGAGGCGGGACTCCGCCTCTGGAAAGCCTCTGTAGGAGTCCTCTCCTGGTTCCCGCAGCAAGCCAAGCCCATGCTGCCCGCGGTACCCGAGGAAGACAAAGTTCCCCTCACCCAGCCACGCCAGCAGCTCCTGGGCTTCCTTGGCTTCGGCGTCTGATGGTGCAAGTTCGCCCAATGCCCTGACGAGGCTTGCGAGTTCCTGGTGCATTGCTTCGGTGTCCTCTGCCGCGGACCGAACATCCTGCAGGACTCCCCGTAGCCGCCCGACAAGGAGCTCCGCCGCCGCCTCATCCGGGAGCCGTGGGATCTCGATCGCCATCCACGCCTCGGTGAGCAGTCCGCCGTCGTGCTGTTGTTGGGTGGCCGGCCCGGCCGGGGAGCCTGTATTGGAAGGTTCGACGCCGGTGGGCAGTGCCGTGCGGTGCGGTGCCCTGTGGACTTCGGTCAGGCGGTGCGTGACGGGGTCGCGCTCGACGCTGAAGGTCGGATGGACCAAAAGCCGGATGGAAGCGGTGTCCCTGGCGATCTCTGCAGTAACGGAGGGGAGAAGATAGGGCATGTCATCGGCGACGATCGCAACAACGCTGGCATCGGACTCGTTCAGGACCCCGATCACGGCTTGCCCCGGTTCGCGTCGTTCGGCCAAAGTTCGGTGGTAGCGGGCACGTTCCAGCAGCGTTTCGGGGGTGTAGTAGCGGACGTCGTCCTCTGAAACGTGCTCGTAGTAGTCGGTCAGGAATCCGTCCGCCGGCTCCACCCTGGGTGACATTTCCGCGCGCCTCCGCTGCGCAAAGGAGAGGCCGTGCGTTGCGGCCCGGCGAAGTCCCTGCGCCTCACTTCATGCTCCCGCGAGGTGGCATTTAAAGCCAATGTTTGAGGGAAACATTGGCATTAAATGCCACCTCGCGGGAGGTTTGCGCCCCCAAGACGTGGTGGCGGGATTCGAACCCGCGTGCGCTGCTTTGCAGGCAGCTCCCTGGCCTCTCGGGTACACCACGTGCAAACGACACTAGGCGCCGGGATGCGACGGGATCAAAGTTCATTTCCCAGGCTTTCTCAGGGCTACGCAGGGTGTCTCTGAGCTACTGGGTGGTGTCGCCGGGCTACGGGAAGGTTGCGCCGCGTTGCCTCCAATGACGGCTGATCTGCGCCCCTGCGCCCCTCCGCCCCTCCGCCAGCGGATCAGCGCCAGCGGATCAGCGGCTTGTTCGTTGAGCGGTACGTTCAAGGGTGGGATCCGCGGACAAATGCGGGATCCGTGCCAACGCGGCGCTTGGCACGCATCCCTGCCAGCTTCGTGGTTGCGGCTGTGACCAAGAGTGTGAGGATGGCCGCGGCCGTGTGCGTGTATAGAAGGAGGTGAACGGAGCCACCACTGGCTGCTGCCCCTGCCGGCGCGTCCCCCAAGGCTGGGCCGCCGTGCAAGTGGTCCAGGAACCCGTTACCGGGAAAGTACCCGCCAAAGGCGTCAAAACCCAGGTGCAGCAACTGCTGGGCAAGGCCGGACAGCAGCAGCAACAGCAAGGGTCCGTGCACCCAGCGGGCAACGAGTTGGGCCGCCAGGCAGGACAGTGCGGCGAAGCCCAGAAGGACTGGAACGGCGGGAATGCTGCCGCCAGCCAGCATGTGCGCGGCCAATCCAAGGGCCACCGCGGCCAGCCCTGCAACCCAAGCCCACTTCTCCTGCACAAGAGGTGTGCGCATCGCTGTCCTTTCCTCCACACAGGCTATGTGGAGGAACGTGCCCATGAACAGGGCCTTCCAAACGCGTCTACGCCAAATGCCCGTCTACGCCAGGAGCGTGTTGATCAGCCGCGCGGCAACCTTCGCGGTCCGGGAGTCAATGTCGAACTCGGGATTCAGCTCTGCCACGTCCAGGTGCAGCAACTTTCCGCTGGCAGCAACTTGCCTGCAAATCGCACTGATCACCGGCAGCGGCACACCGTACGCAGCGGGCGCGCTCACCCCGGGTGCCACCGACGCCGGCATCACGTCCAGATCGATGGTCAGGTACAACACGTCCACCCCGGCCAGGAAGTCGGCAACAAAGACGTCCACTGCTTCCGGAGTGCACTGCTCATCAAGCAGGTACTTCACACCCAGGCGCCGGGCCGTGTTGAAGAGCGTCCTCGTGTTGTTGGGCTCCGAGATGCCGACGACGGCGTAGTGAAGTTCACGCCCCGCGGCGGCTTCCGCGTGGGCCATCTGCAGGAAGGGCGTCCCTGAGCTCGGCGTCGGTTCTTCCCGCAGGTCAAAGTGGGCGTCCAGGTTCAGGACACCGAGTCGCTTGCCGCGAACTGCTGCGGAACCAGTCACGCCCAAGTAGCTGGCGAAGGCGGTCTCGTGGCCCCCGCCCAGCACCACGGTGAGATTGCCGGCGTCGAGCAGTCCCGAGATGGCGCGTCCGGCGCGCTCTTGGCCCGCCTCCAGTGAGTCGTCCTCCACAACCACATCACCGGCGTCGAAAACGTCACGATCAAGGTGGAACGCCAGCGGCCCCAACGCAGAGCGGATGGCGGCGGGAGCGGCAGCAGCACCAACGCGCCCTTGGTTTCGGAGGACGCCGGCGTCGCTGCAGAAACCAAGCACGACGGCGGGGCGCGAGGCTGCTTCGGAGGCAGACGTCTCGTGGGGTGCTACTGCTTGCCACCACCGCCGGTGTTCATCGCCATCGCCATCAAAACGACCCGTCCAGGGGGCAGGCGCGACATCTACGGTGAAGGGGCTGGTTTCCATGCTTCAAGCACACCGGACATAGAGCCCCAAAACCAGCCATTCCGCCACGGGGGTGTCTGAAACCCCGGACTCACACTCCCCGTAGACGCCGCGAGATGGCATTTGATGCCAATGTTCGCGCCAAACACCGTCATCAAATGCCATCTCGGCGAGGACCTACTTGACGCCCAACAACTCCTCCACAGTTCCGATGCCGAAGAACAGCAGGAACGCGGCTGCCACAGCCCACATCAAGGGGTGGACTTCGCGGGCGCGGCCCTGGAACGTGCGGATCAGGACGTAGGAGATGAAACCGGCGCCGAGGCCGTTGGCAATTGAATAGGTGAACGGCATGAGGGCGATGGTCAGGAACGCGGGGATTCCAACGCCCCAGTCCTGCCAATCGATCTTGCCCACCTGGGAGACCATCATGAAGCCCACAACCACCAGGGCGGGAGCCACAGCCTCGAACGGCACCAGGTTGATGAGCGGCGTGAAGAACATGGCCACCAGGAAGAGGACACCGGTGACGATCGAGGCGAGGCCGGTTCGGGCACCTTCTCCAATGCCGGCGCCGGACTCGACGAAAATCTGGTTGGAGGAAACGGAAGCTCCGCCGCCCACGATTGCACCGAGGGCATCAACCTGAAGGACGCGGTCAACGTTGGGGATGTTGCCGTCTTTGTCCACGGTTCCGGCCTCGTTGGCCAGCCCAACCATGGTGCCCATGGCGTCGAAGAAGATGCTTAGGAGGATCACGAATGCCAGCAAAGCCGCCGCGATGAAGCCGAGGTGTTCAAAAGCACCGAAAGGGTTGGCCTTGCCGATGAGGGACAGATCCGGGGCGCCCCATTCGGTGAGCGTGGGGGCCACCAATGACCAGCCGCGGGGGTTGACGTTGGTTCCGTCAAAGCTTGGGCCGATGTGCAGCGTAAATTCGAGGATGGCGGCCAGCGCAGTGGAGACCACGATGCCGATCAGGATGGCGCCGCGGACCTTTCGGACCACCAAGGCGATGGTCAGGATCAAGCCCACTGCGAAAACGAGTGTCGGCCAGCCCATGAGCTTTCCGTCCACGCCCAGGCCCAACGGAACGGTGGTGCCGGCGGCATCAGGGATGCGGCGGACGAAACCGGCGTTGACCAGGCCAATGAGTGCGATGAAGAGGCCGATGCCCACAACGATTGCCGTCTTCAGGGCCTCCGGAACCGCCTTGAACACGGCTGTTCGGAAACCGGTCAGCACCAGGATGAGCATGGTGATGCCGGACAGCACCACGAGCCCCATCATGTCCGGCCAAGTCAACCCGGGATGGGAAGCCACAGTGACTGCCACGAAGGCGTTGACGCCCAAGCCTGTGGCCACGGCAAACGGATGTTTGGCCCACGCGCCCATGAGGATGGTCAAGATGCCGGCAACGAACGCCGTGGTGGCTGCCACGGCCGTGAAGCCCAGCGACGCGCCACTCGAGTCGGGTCCGGAGAGGATCAGCGGGTTCAGCACCACGATGTAGCTCATGGCGAAGAAGGTCGCGAAGCCGCCACGGATTTCCCGCGAATACGTGGATCCACGTTCGGAGATTTTGAAGTAGCGGTCGATTGCAGAACCTTGTTTGAGCATGAAGGTCTCCGGGGATCGAGGGGAGTTTGCTCTCAAATCCTATGTTGTCCGGTGTGGGCCCTTTGAACCATTCGCCTAGTCTGTAAGGAAGCCAACACTAGGAGAAACCGCCCCATGCGTACCATCCGCCCGCTTCTGGCCGCCGTCGTCGCTGCCCTTGCTTTCGCGTCCGCCTTGCTGTTTTCCGCGGCTCCGGCGTCCGCGCACGACGTCGCCGAGTCAACCGCGCCAGCCAACGGTGCCAGCGTGGCGGAAGTCCCGGCGTCGGTCTCCATCACGTTCAACAACCGCCCGCTCGCGATTGGTTCCGGCGTCACCGTGACGTCCGGCGGTGAGAACTGGGCGGACGGTCCGGTCGAAATCATTGATAGTCAGGCTGTACAAAAGCTTCGCGAGGGCGCTCCAGCTGGTGAATACACCGTGGTATGGCGTGTAGTCAGCTCGGATTCCCACCCCATTGAGGGCACCTTCACGTTCACGGCCGCCGCGGGAAGCACGACGACGGCGAGTGGCCCGGTGGGTGCCTCGCCGTCGGTGTCGGCGCCGTCAGCCGCAGTACCGACGGCGGGTACCGCAGCGCCGGGAACGGGCAGCAGCGAGCCTGCCGCTGACGCCTCCCAACCCTTCCCGTGGAGCATTGTCGGGCTGGCTGTTGTTGCTGTGGGTCTCGTTATTTACCTTGCTGTTACCGCACGGAAGAAACTTGCAGCTTCCAACAGCCCTGATGGCGATACTTCCGCGGAATAACGCGGTTTTCTACGTACCTGCGAATATCTCGAAACGGACACTGCGACACGCCAGAAGCCCACTTCCCGTTACTTAAATGTGACTTCGGAGGAATCATCGCGTACGGTAGTACCTGTGCCTGTTCCACGTAGCGGGCACTTCCGGCCTGATTGCCTAGCTCTGCCGCAGTCCGGAATCCGTTCGCAGACAAACCTACGGCAGAGACGGGGAACCCAATTTAGGCCGCTTTCGAGCGTGCCTTGGGGTGAAGTCACGAAGCTTCCGCTGAACAGCGGGGGATAGTGGCCGGGTGACTCCCATCCGAATCCGACAGCTAACCTCGCAGGCATCGGGAGAGGCTCTTTCATGTCTTCACGCATTCTTCGCGGCCGTCGTAAGGCGGACAGCGTACGTCCTAATCCGTTCATCTCCATCTCGAAGGCAGTAGCCAGCAACGCTTCCGGCGCTGGCCGCCAGGCAGCTGTTATCGCAGCAGCCTCGGGCCTCGTTTTGACCGGCTCCATTGCTGCTCACGCAGCTGAGGCTCCGGTTCAGCGCGACTCCAGCCCCGCAACGGTCGCTGAGACCGTTTCAGAGGCACCCACCAAGGTTGTTACCGCCCTGGCGACGGCTACCGTCAACTTCGAGCGTCCGGCCGTTGCTTCCGTAGCAGCTCCGGTCATCGAAAAGCCGGCTCCCGTAGTTGAGGCCCCTGTGGTCCAGAAGGCAGCCGTCACCACTGCTGCTGCAACAGCTCCCGTCGCCGCCCAGGCTGCGGTTGCTGCTCCTGTTGCTGCCGCACCGGCTGCCCCTGCTCCTGTAGCTGCTGCTCCCGCCGTTGGCGGCGTCAACGCAGCCATGGTTGCCTCCGCTTACGCACAGATCGGCGTCTTCCAGGACTGCACCGCCATGGTCGAGAAGGCTCTCGGCTCCGCTGGCATCCCGGTAGGCGACCTCGGTCCCATGCAGTTCATGAACTACGGCAAGGTCGTTAGCGATCCCCAGCCCGGTGACATGATCGTCCAGTCCGGCCACGTTGCTATCTACATCGGCAACGGCCAGGCAATCAGCGGTGGCATCAACGGCAACCAGACGGGTATCCACCCGATCAGCTGGTTGACCGCAACGGGTCCCCTGACCTACGTACGCGCTGGCGCATAAAGCCTCACGCTTCAGTTCAAAGGCCGGTGCCTTCAAAGACTATTGTCTTTGGAGGCACCGGCCTTTGGCGTTAAGTTCTGTTTATTAATGTTCAGCGGGGAACGTTCGACGGCGGGTCGATAGTCGCGTGGGCGGCGGGGCCCGTGGGGGCACCTAGGCGTAGTGCCCCTAGGTGTAGTGCCCCTAGGCGAGGGCGACGCCCGGACCTGCGGGCAGGGCAACCTTTGAGGAGATGGCTTGGCCCACTGCCTTGGCTTGCCGCAGCACTTCCTTGGGAGACGGGGTGATGAGGTCCCCAACGCCCACCAGGTGCATCCCTACCGCCCGCATGGCGGCCGCGAAGTTCTGGCCAACGGCTATCCCAAGTTCGGCGAGCATGCGCCGCAACTGGCTTTGGGCACAGCGTGTGACTACTACGTGGTCTGCCAAGAGGACGCCGTGGGCCGTGTGGACTGCCCACTGGCGTGGAGTGGATTCGAGGGGGCCGGATACGTGGAGGCCTGTTCTGAGACCGGCCGTGGTCATGCTGGCCGCCAATCCGTACCCGATCTGCCGGGAGGGGTCTGACCCCAGGAAATCAAGGCGGACGGCACGGGTGGTGTTGCGAACGTCCAGTTGGTGGTTGGCGGCGTAGTTCCGAAGGTGTCGGAGGATTTCGTTGCGTTCTTGCATGGCTGCAGGATCGGCCACCTCGGTGCGTTGAAGCATGCCTGTGTGGACGGAAGGCCCTGCGGTGGACAGTGCACCAAACCCGTCTACGACGATGGAGCCCACGCCATAGCGGCTGAGCTCGCTGGCAACTGCCAAGCCGGACAGGCCGGCTCCGATGACCACGGTGGTGGTGCGCTCCGTGCCGGAATCAGGCGTGAGTGACACTGCTTGGTTCCTCCTTGACGTGTGTGCCTTACGGCATCGCGTGGGATCGCGTCCGAGTTCCCCAAGCGGCCGCAAATAAATGGCCGGAGTGTGTGGTGTGAGACACGTTTGCCGGCCATTCGGTGACTCGAACACTACCGAACTTTTTCGGCCATGGATAGCCTCCGCGACTGCGCGTTTTGTGTGTTCGTCCGCAGCGCAATGTGGGAGCCCGGGAACCGAGCCCGGACCGTTATGCACATAGCCCGATGTCGCCTTGATTCGGTACTGCTGACCGAGAATAGTTGGCCTTGGGAGGAGAAATTTCCCGGTTTCTCCTGCTCCGGCCATTGACAATGAAACAGTGAGGGAATCCGACGCGGAGAACCTCTGGCAGAATAGCCGGAACATCAAGCAGTAGGTGGAGAGGCAGGCCCCCATGGACCAGCACGGCAGACACAGTGAAGAGCCACAGGACGGCCAGGATCAAGCCGTGGAACCCGGTGGCATCGTGGTGGGAGTGGACGGTTCAGAGCATGGTCAATGTGCTTTGGTTTGGGCCGCGCGGGAGGCTGAACGTCGGCAACTTCCCTTGCATATCGTCACGGCTTACTCCGTGCCGATCTTTGCCGCGTCCGGGCTGGATGGCGGCTACGCAACAGTCGATGATTCCGTGATTCGCGAGGGCGCGGATGCGATTGTCCGGCAGGCCCTGGATAAGGTGTCCGGATATGCCATCGACGTCGACGCTTCTGTCGAGAACGGCGACGCCGCCGGTGTCCTGTTGGATCTTTCCAGCGAGGCCGCCCTCCTTGTTTTCGGCAGCCGGGGCCGCGGTGGATTCGTTGGGCGTTTACTTGGCTCGGTCAGCAGCGCCTTGCCCGCCCACGCCAAATGCCCCACGGTGACAGTCCCGCTCTACTGTGCCGACCGCCTTGGTGAAATCACTGAGGACAAACACATCAAGGCTGAACATGCCAAGGCAGGCCCACGTACTGTGGAAAACGTAGTTGCCGTAGGCGTGGACGGTTCCGAGCAGGCCCGTGTGGCCGTGCTCGAAGCTGCCGAGCAAGCACAGCGCATGGGTGCCAAACTCCGGGTGATTTGTGCTGTGCCGCAGTACAGCGGTTCCTTGGCATGGGTTCCGGCACCCTTGGACCGGGATGCCTTGTTTGCGGATATCAAAGTCCAGTTGGACGCCGGGGCTGATTGGCTCAGAAGCCACTTCCCTTCATTGCCCATGGAAACGGAACTCCGGGACGGTTCCCCGGTTGATGTTCTGGTGGAAACCAGCCGCAGCGTCGAGCTGGTGGTTCTGGGTACACGGGGCCGTGGCGGCTTCGCGGGGATGCTGTTGGGTTCTACATCGGACGGGGTCCTGCACCACTCCAAGGGGCCGGTGATGGTTGTTCCCGACCGTGAGGATCCCAGGCTCGCTGACCGCCACAAGTTTGGGCCTATGCTCGGCGCTGCCTAAGCCCTGAGCCTGTTAAGTCCATGGACAAGAAGCAGCCCGGGGAGCCGTCGCAGGATGCGGTACTGGTCCTGGACATCGCCGAAATTCGGGGAACCATGCTTCCCCGCGTCGGTGGCAAGGCCGCCAATCTGGGCGAGTTGGCCAGGGTCGGCCTGCCGGTTCCGCGCGGATTCTGCCTCACAACTGACGCATACCGGCGGGCTCTCTCGGGTGTGGGCCTGGAGTCTGTCTTTGCGGCTTTGGAGGAGGCCAGCGCCTCCGGGATGGACGCCTCCGGCATGGACCAGCTCAATGAGCTTGCCGCCCGCGCCCGGTCCTTGGTGCTCGACGCCGGGGTGCCCGATGTGATCGCCGAAGCCGTACGGTCTGCCTACGAAGATTTTGGGGACAACGTCCCTGTCGCGGTGAGGCCGTCGGCCACTGCAGAGGACTTGCCGTTCGCCAGCTTCGCCGGACAGCAGGACACCTTCCTGAACATCGTTGGCGTTGAATCGGTCCTTGATGCCGTGAGCCGCTGCTGGGCATCGCTCTGGACAGATCGTGCAGTGACCTACCGGACCACCAACGGGATCGACCACGGAACTGTGTCCCTCGCAGTGGTTGTGCAGGAGATGGTGAATGCCGTTACCGCGGGCGTCATGTTTACCGCCAACCCGGTGACGGGGAATCGCTATGAAACCGTCATTGATGCCAGTCCTGGCTTGGGGGAGGCCGTAGTTTCGGGCGCTGTGAATCCGGATCATTACGTTGTGGACGCCCATCGTGGCGCCATTGTGGAAAGGGCCGTGGGGGATAGGCAAGTGGAGATCCGTGCCAAGCCTGGCGGTGGCACGGAACGCTTGGAACGCCCCGGCCAGCCCGGGATCGAGGAACCGCAGCCCTGCCTTAGTGACCGTCAGGTCCTCGAGCTTGCCAAGCTGGGCCTTGAGGTTCAGGAGCATTACCGCGCTCCGCAAGACACCGAGTGGGCAATCGACGACGACGGAAAGTTGTGGCTTACGCAAGCTAGGCCCATCACCACGCTGTACCCGCAAACCACACGCACGCCCCCGGCCTCCGGCGAGCACGCGTTCCTGAACTTCAGCCTCGCACAGGGCCTCACCAGGCCTCTGACGCCCATGGGGTTGGCCGGTATCCGGCTGATTGCCTCAAGCGTTGCCAAGACGGCGGCTTTCGACGTTCCCGATCCCCGGTCAGGGCCGCCTGCCTACTACGAGGCCGGACAACGAATCTTCTTCGATTTCACCGCGGTGCTGCGAAGCCGGGTAGGCCGGACAATCGTGCCACGGGTTTTTGACGTCATGGAAGCGCGCTCCGCAGCCATCATGCGTGGGCTCTTCGACGACCCGCGCTTCGCTGTGACTATCAAGACACCCAGGAAAATGATCCGCCATGTCGCCCCGGTGGCGGCTAAGTACCGTGTCCCGGAGTCACTGTTCCGCGGTCTGTTCCGTCCAAGCACAGCAATGCGGCGTGTGGAGCGGCTCAACACGGAGTTACGCAGCACCTTCTCCGTCCCCAGTGGAGCCACACCCCACCAGCGGCTCGGCCACGTCCAGAGAATCCTGGGAGAGGAAGTGTTCGCCACGGTTCCGCAAGTGTTGCCCCTTCCTGCTCTCGGCTTCGCGATGCTGGCGATGGTGAGGCGGATTCTTGGTGACCAAGCGCCGTACAGCGAGCTGCAAACAGTAGTCCGTGGCCTACCTAACAACGTCACCACGGAGATGGACCTGGCTTTGTGGCAGGTCGCCTCTGAGATTCGTGAGGATCCGGCCGCCGTTGCTTCCATGGTTGGCCGAACGCCGGCAGAGCTGGCGGAACAGTATCGGGCAGCCAAGCTCCCGGCAGCTGCACAGACCGGTCTTGAGAGGTTCTTGGGGAATTATGGACACAGGGCGGTTGCAGAGATCGACCTTGGCATGCCCCGCTGGTCCGATGACCCTACGCACATACTCGGTGTCATAGCCAACTATTTGAGGCTCTCCGACGGCGCCGAAGCGCCCGACCAACAGTTCACGCAAGCAGCACTCGACGCCGATGAACAGGTAGCGCGTTTCGTGGCCCGCGCCAGGGCGAAGAGTCCGTTGCACGCGGTGATCGTGAGACTTGCTTTGGACCGAACACGGCGCTTCGCCGGGCTGCGGGAGTTGCCCAAGTACAACCTGGTTCTGGGACTGTCAGCCGCGAGGAAGCAGTTGTTCCTGATCGGGACCGAGCTTGTGGCAGCGCGTCGGATCGAACGTGTTGAGGACATTTTCTTCCTGGACCTGGACGACGTCGAGATCGCCTTGGCCGGAGACGACGTCCACGAGGTCGTTGCTGAACGTCGTGCTGCTTACCACCAGGAACTCCGCCGCAGGCACATTCCCAGGGTGTTGTTGTCTGACGGGACTGAACCTGAGGCTACGCCCGGACGGAACGAAGGCAAGCAGCGCCCCGGCACTTTGTCCGGCAGTCCGGCGTCGGCAGGTCTGGTGTCTGCTCCCGCGCGCGTCATCATGGATCCGGTTGGCGCCCACCTGGAACCGGGGGAAATCCTGGTGGCCCCGTCAACTGACCCTGGGTGGACGCCGCTGTTCCTCACTGCCGGAGGTCTGGTCATGGAGATGGGAGGAGCCAACTCGCATGGAGCTGTGGTGGCCCGTGAGTACGGTATACCTGCTGTGGTGGGCGTCCCCGACGCGACATCGCGCATCAGCACAGGCCAGCACATCACCGTGGACGGCGCTGCCGGAACCGTCAGCACCGAAAACTCCGGGCAATGAAATAGTTTCAGGCGTGCTGGTGTGACTCGTGCTCGGAGTGGCTCACCGGTTCCAACTGGAAAGTGCAATGCTCGGTGTCGAAGTGCAGGCCAAGGCAGGAGCCCAGCTGATCCAGGATGCTGTCCGCCCCGCTGGCGTTGAGGACCGCGTCCTCCACCACCACGTGCGCTGAGAACACGGGAACGCCGGATGTAATGGTCCAGATGTGGATGTCATGGGCATCAACCACACCGTCCACGGCAACGATGTGTTCCCGGATCATGTTCACATCAACGCCCTTGGGGGTGGCTTCCAAAAGCACATCCACAACATCCCGCAGCAGATGCCAGGCCCTCGGAATGATCATGAGGGCAATCAGCACGGACGCCAGTGGGTCGGCGGCGCTGAATCCCGTGGTCATGATCACTACGGCCGCCACAATGACGGCAATGGAGCCAAGGAGGTCACCGAGGACTTCAAGGTAGGCGCCGCGGACATTGAGGCTTTCCTTCTGCGCACCTTGGAGGATCAGTAAGGAAACGAGGTTGGCCACAGCACCCAGAATGGCGGCCCACAGCATGACGTCCGTTTGGATTTCGGTTGGCTCGCCAAAGCGGCGAATGGCTTCGATCATGATCACCACGGCGATGACGATCAGGATCAGGGCGTTGGCCAAGGCAGCCAGAACCTCGGCCCTTTGGTAGCCGTAGGTTCGCTGGTCGCTCGCGGGCCGGGTGGCAATCCACGCCGCCATCAGGGCAATGAACACACCTGCCGCGTCGGAGAGCATGTGTCCGGCATCGGCCAGCAGGGCCAAGGACCCGGACACGACGGCGCCAATCACCTGGATGCCCACCACACCTAAGGTGATGGCGAGGACGGCAATAAGCCGTTTCCGGTGCTTGCCGGTTGCTGTGACTCCGTGGGAGTGGTTGTGGTCGTGCCCCATGCTTATAAGGCTAGCCCCAGCCGAGCTCATGCAAGCGGTCGTCGTCTATTCCGAAGTGATGCGCGATCTCGTGGACCACCGTGATGGCCACCTCATCAATGACTTCTTCGCGGGTGCTGCAGATGTTCAGGATGGGTTGGCGGAAGATCGTGATCCGGTCAGGCAGGGAGCCTGCCTCCCACCAGGAATCGCGTTCAGTCAGCGGAACTCCCTCGTAGAGTCCCAACAGCACGGCGTCCGGATCTTCGCCTGGCTGCGGCGTGTAGTCGTCCTCGATAAAGATCGCCACGTTATCCATGGCGCTCGCCGCTTTGGGCGGGATCAACTGCAAGGCGTCGCTCACGGCTTCTTCAAAATCTTCGGGCGACATCTCGTAAGGCCCCGAAACATGGGCCTCTTCCACCGGGGCATGCTCAAGAGGACTGTGCACCGCATTCCGTTCGCGTAGCGGCGATGAAGGGCGCTCGCCGTCGGGAACTATCGGCAGGCCGGGAGGGAGATTCGCGGGCATGATTCGACTTTAGTCCGCTTGGGCATCATTGGCTCCGTGCGTGATGGGAGATACTGAACTCAATCCTCCTTTCGACAGACACAGGAACCGCATGACCGGCACCGCTTCCCACGCACCTGAGCCCCTCGACGTCGTCGTTGTGGGTGAGGCTTTGATCGACATCGTCCAGTCGGCTGACGGGCAGAAGGAGTACCCGGGAGGATCGCCGGCCAACGTCGCTTACGGCTTGGGCCTGTTGGACGTGAAAACGGGCCTGCTGACGGCCATTGGCCGGGACGAGCGGGGCGATGCCATCGCCGCGCATCTGCAGCGCGCAGGTGTGGTCCTGCTGCCCGGATCCATGTCGGCAGGAAAAACCGCGACGGCGACCGCCCGGATAACTGCCGACGGTTCGGCCGATTACACCTTCGACATTGACTGGGCACTGGCTCCACTTGCCCTGCCCTACGCGCCGAGGATCCTGCACACCGGCTCCATCGCGACGTTCCTGGAGCCGGGCGCAAGTGTTGTGAGGAGTTTGCTGGAGCAGGCGCAGGGCGGATGCATGGTCACGTACGACCCCAATATCCGCCCCGATCTCCTGGGAAGCCACCACGAGGCCCTGTCCCTGTTCGAAGAGATGGTGCCGCTGACCGACGTCGTAAAAATGAGTGGCTCGGACGCCCGCTGGCTGTACCCCGGCAAGTCGTTGGAGGACACTGCAAACCACCTCTTGGCCTTAGGTACGGGGCTTGCTGTGGTGACTCAAGGGGTCAAGGGAGCGCTCATGGCAACCAAGCACATCCACATCAATGTCCCGGCCGTCCCGGCTACCGTCGCCGACACCATCGGCGCAGGTGATTCCTTCACGGCTGCGCTCATCATGGGGCTGCTCTTGCGGGGCAGCGATGGTTTGGCGCCTACTGTGTTGGAACGGATCGGGACCATCGCATCCATGGCCGCCTCAATTGCTGTTGGCCGCTCCGGCGCCAACCCTCCCACGCACCGTGAACTTCTGGTGGGCATGGCCCGTTAGTGGCGGAGTTGGCGGGTCCGGCGCCGGGTCAAACCGACGCCGACCAGGCAGATGACGCCGCCGATCAGTCCCCAGATGGTTGGTACTTCCTGAAGCACCGCCCAGGAAATCAAAATGGTGGTGCCTGGAACAAGGTACGTCGTGGCAGCCAGCTTTCCGGCCGAGATCAGGGATAGCGCGTAGGCCCACGTGGTGAATGCGATGGCCGTCGGGAAGATCCCCAAGTAGACCAGGCCGAGCGTGGCGGGGAGCGGCGCCGCTTGGACTTCGGAGATGAGCTGACCGGTCCACGGCAAGCAGCAGATCGCGCCCACCATGATGCCGAACCATGTCGCTTGGCCTGCTGTGAACTTCCGGAGCACGGGTTTCTGCAGGATTGCGCTCACCGAGGCGAGTACAGCGGCAAGCAAGCACAACAGCACACCGGCCACGTCCGCCGTCGAACGCTGTCCGGAACCCAAAGCGATCATCGCAACGCCGCAGAACGCGACTCCGCTGCCGATCAGAAGCCAGCGTGGGAAGCCCTCTTTGAGGAAGACACCGGCAAGGATGGCGATGAGGATGGGCGAGACGTTGATGAGCATGGCGCTGGTGCCGGCGTCGAGCATGTGCTCCGCGGCGTTCAGCGCAACGTTGTAGCCGCCGAACCACATCACCCCGTATGCCACGATAGGCAACCACTCGCGGCCGCTCGGCCAGACCTTCAGCGTCGGCAGCACCACGATTCCAAGCACGACGGCGGCAACCGCCAACCGTCCGAGCGTCAAGGAACCGGGGGAGAAGCTGGGGCCGACTGCGCGGATGCCCACGAAAGCCGAAGCCCATAGGACGACAGTGATGATGACGGCCGCGATGCCGAGCTTGCTGATGATTGCGCCCGGCGCGGGGGTGGTGCGCGGGGGCAAATCCGGGGAAGGCTGGCCGGGTTCGGCCGGGGTGGTGGTTGTCATAGGGCAAATCTATCCGTCGGGGGCCGGGCGCGGCTGGCGGTTTCCGGACGCGTCAGGACAAGATCCCGCCAATGTTCGGCTGGCACCCTCGATGGGGCCCTTCGAGGGCCCAGATCTGTGGTCCGGGACACCATGCAGACCTCGATTTGGGAATATCGCCATCTATGCTCTAAAGTTTTAGAGTCCAGTTCGGACGAGCGAGACACGGAAAGAACGCGTAAAGCGTCGCTTTTCTTTGCGAAACCCGAATTGAGTTCAGGCCCCCATCGTCTAGCGGCCTAGGACACCGCCCTTTCACGGCGGCGGCACGGGTTCGAATCCCGTTGGGGGTACGCAAGGAAGTGGTAAACCGGATGAAAAAAGTCTGGTAAGCTAGAAGCCTTGAAAAAAACGCGGTAGAGATACTGCAAACGCAAGGCCCTGTAGCGCAGTTGGTTAGCGCGCCGCCCTGTCACGGCGGAGGTCGCGGGTTCAAGTCCCGTCAGGGTCGCTCTGAGCGCCGAAGAAATTCGGTTCTCAAGGTGACGTGTCACCTAGGCTCTGTAGCTCAGTTGGTAGAGCGTTCGACTGAAAATCGAAAGGTCACCGGATCGACGCCGGTCGGAGCCACCACTGGGAAGCATCAGTTCTTCGGAACTGGTGCTTTTCTTCTTTAACGCGGCTGGCACGGCGGGGCCCGGCCGCCATGTCCGTAAGAGGATCGACTGGTGGTGCAGAGCCTTTGACTCTGCCTAACCGTTGAGTTCTTCGATCCCCGGAGTGGAGTTTGTTCATGAATTCGCGGCTCCGTTCGATCAGCTGCGGAGCGTCGTCGGAAAGGCTGTAGCCCTTCTTCTGCCAGTCCTCGATGCCCCCGGGACAACGGTGAACGAGGTGGCATGCCTCGGATAGGCGGGCCGCCCTCGATCATTGACCAACAACGGTCGAGACCAGCCATAGGAGACACCCAACGATGGCTATCATGACGACGGCAATCCACGGCCACACCGTGACACCACTATGTGAGGTGAGCCAACATCTTCTCGCGCTGCCGGGTCAGCGTTTTAGCTTGAGCTTCCAGTTCGGCGGCTCGCCCTGTTAGGTGTGACCGCAACTCGGCGCACATCTCCAGCTGTGGTGCACTACCGCGGGCGCATGGAAGGTACTGGCGGACCGCGTCGGAGTCGAAGCCGGCGGCGAACAGACCCTGTATCTGGCTGACGATGAGGGGAGCATCCTGGGCATAGACGCGGTATCCATTGCAGGCCCGCTCCGGGACGAGCAAGCCTTGCTCCTCGTAGTAACGAAGCGCACGCCGACTGACTCCCGTACGCTCTGACAGCTCCCCAATCAGCAAACCTGCGCCCCCTTCCGCTGACGATGTTTGACCCTCACGCTGACGTGACCCCTTAAGGTTCCATGCTATGAACATAACAACCACGCCCGCTACGTTTCATTCCCTCCGACGTGTCCTCGTCGTCCACGGATACGCTGCCGCACCGGATGCGCACTGGTTTCCCTGGCTCCGCGACTCACTCCAGACCACTGGCATCGGCGCAGCTGTCGTGACTCTCCCTACTCCCGATGCTCCCAAAGCCGCAGCATGGACGGATGCAGCCGCGGAAGCGATCGGAATACCCGATGCAGGAACATGGATCGTGGCTCACTCCCTGGGAGGCATAACGGTGCTGCGCGCACTTGCAACGTTGACGGAGCCATGGCAACTCGGCGGACTCATCCTCGTCTCCGGTTTCACCGGAGCACTGAAGTCACTGCCAGTGCTGGACGAATACCTCAGCACTGATATCGACGCGGAACGCATCGCAAAAAACATAGGCATACGTGCCATGGTCCGCTCGGACGCAGACGCCTTCGTGCCAGCGGCAGCATCCGACAAGCTTGCACAACGGCTCAACGCGGAACTGCACATACAGCCCGGCGCCGGCCATTTCCTCACCGAAGATGGAGTGTCCGACCTCCCACTTGTGCTGGAGCTTATGCAGCGGTAGAACGCGATTCCCGCCCAAATCAGCGGAGAGAGGCTGCGTCTGTTTCAGAGGAACCGTCCCGTACCCGGTTCCCCTTATGGGCCTGAAGCTGTGCCCGTTTAGGGATCCCTCACCGTGCACTTGGAGCGTCTCTTGGGCCGCCGTCTTGCGGGTGGTGGGATAGAGCTGCAGCGCCGTAGGGACGATTGAGAGCTTGCAGCTCCGCCTGGAGTTCCTTCCAGCGGGTTGGGGCTGACAGGAAGTTTCAAGATACTCGTTACACTTTCGACGTTGCCGGACATTAATGGGTATGAGCTTTCAAACAGTCCGGAAGGATAGAGCGGAATTGGAGCGGGAAAAGCGTTTTTTGCTTGCGCATGCGGCCGCCCACGACCGGATCTACCACTATCTCCGCCGGCGAACTGAGAATGCAGCAACTGCCGAGGACCTGTGTGCAGAGGTTTTTCGGATCGCTTGGGAGAAAACGACTAACAGTGAGTCCCTATCAGTGATGGTTCTCTTCGGTGTGGCCCGTAACGTGCTCCGCAACCATGACAGGTCGTCCGTCCGCGCTGCAAAGCTCATTGGAGAACTCCGGCCGCCGAAGCAACATGGAGACACAGAGGACCTTCCCTGGGAGTCTCCAATCCAGGACGCCCTGCACCGCTTGAACCCGGAAGACCGCGAAGTTCTGCTCCTGACGTACTGGGACGGCTTCAACTCCAGGGAAATATCCGACCTACTGAATACCAGTGCTACGGCAATCAGAATGCGTCTGCATCGAGCCCGTAAAGCACTGGCCCACCTATTAGAAACAGAGGGGGCAGAATCATGAACCAGAAAATCTTGGACGAGCGCCTACGACGCTATCTGGCCGCAGCTGATCCAGCATCTCGTATCACGGAGCAGGAATTGGCTGCGAGCAGGGAGCGCACCCTCAACATCCGGACAACGGAGGTAAATTCTTCTGGCGAAATGTCCGTGGTCAACAGCCCGGAGCAGTTATCGACCGCCGTCTCGTTATCAGATAAGCGACAACAGCGGAGACGGAAGTGGGTTACCTCGGTAGCTGCAGCAGCCGTTCTAGCCACGCTTGTTGTCGGTGACATCGTAGGACTTGCCGGTTGGCGAGGAGGTGCCACCGCTGAAGCTGCTGAAGTTCTCAATACGGCTGCAGAAACGGCCATTACCAGCACCGACCCTACCGTGAAGCCAGGTCAGTATCTAAGGATCAAAAGTATCAACGTCTGGTCAACCGAGACGTGGACTGAGGACGGTTCCCAGTACCAGTGGCTGGACACAGAAAAAATGGATATGTATATCCCGGCTGACCAAAACGCTGAATGGGTGTGGCTACGTTCCGGGCGGTTTCCTACAACCTTTTTTGATGAGAAGGCACGAAAGTACGTCCAGGAACAGGGCATCCAAGCGCATCCCGAGACGCTACGGGCGCCCAAGGGGGAGTTCTATGGCCAACCGGGCGGCACACTCACAACGGATATGTCTGCCTTCCCCCGGGATCCGTACCGGCTGCTGAACCATATCTACATACGAACACTGGGTGCAGGACAGTCAGTTGATGGAGAGGCCTTGGTCTTCATCGCTGATCTCCTGCGAACTGGCCGCGTCCCCGCGGATCTGCGGGCCGCACTATACAAAGCGGCGGCCATGATTCCCGGGGTGACAATCATGGAAGGGCAAGCAAACCTCGACGGACGAACAGGTGTGGCCATCGGTCGGACAGAAGGCACTCTTATGAGACAAGAGATCATCATCGATCCGAAAACAGGCCAGCTAATCGGGGAGCGCCAAGTCCTCACAAAAGAAAATGGCCTCATGCCTTCAGGCACAGCCATCTCGTGGACCTCGGTGGAAACCTCCGTGTCAGACGCGGCTCCCTAAGCAGAAGGACACACCGGGCCTCACGTGGAACGCCCGGTGCGGGATCCTTTACCGGACGTGAAGTCCTGAGTTCGACATGGTGGACCGTCTGGTTGCTAGATGCTGTCCCATGGGCTGGATTCATATATCTTTCCGATGGCATGAACAGGCGCCTCGTCGTTGAATACAACTGTGCCAATCTTTGAGACGGCCCCAACGCCGATAGAACTCGTGATGAATGCTCCGGAGAATCCGGAAATATCGTTTAGCGTGACGGGCTGTCTGCGAGTCTTGATTCCCGCGTTTGCAAGGGTGACGTCAAGTATCTGCCAAGTGACCCCGTATAGCGATGGTGCTGATGGCCACACGAGTGTCCCGTCGCCATCAATGAAGGCGATATTGGCTGTGGCCGTTTCGGAGATCTCGCCGTCCGCTGTAGTGAGCAGTGCGTCATCGAAGCCCTGCCGGGTGGCCAAGCGACCAAAGTAGAGCTGGCCAAAACTGCCTACATGTTTGATATGTGCGACGGGCCGTTGATAGATGACCGGAAGAAGGCCAACTGGTGCGGAGGATGGGGCGACGGGCGGACGAACAGCGGTCATGACCCGTATCTCCCCCGGCTCGCTCTCAAAGAGCGTCACCCGGAGATATGAATCAGGCGCATCAACTGCGGCGTCCCGGACCCTGCCTAGGACGATCGCAGGATCAACGACGGTTCCGTACAACTCTGTGTGGGCGGATCGCAGACGATCCAGGTGGAAGGAAAGCCCCCGCACACGCCCGCCGCGAATCTGCATCGCGGTGAAATGCCCGTAGTTGACCAGAGCGAGTTGCGAAATTGTTTCGTCGACAATCTCACGGCCGTCAACTCTGATACTTACATTGCCAGTCATTTCATCAGCCTATGGCAGGGCAGAAATTGCCAACTCGCACCGACTACGACTGGGAGAACTGCTTGGGCTGCCGGTTGATCCGCCACTTCGTCCCGAAAGGGATCCCACATAGGCATGTTCGAATCGAACGTAAGCCGATCCCTGAACGGACGGCGTAGCGTCCGGTGATCCACCGGCCATCGGGACCGGTTCGAAGCCGGACCTTGACGGGACGTGCTCATCCTCATCGCCTGGTCCATCTTGCTTTTTCGCCGCGCGTTTTTGTCCAGGTTCAGGCCGAACCAATGCTCAGTCGCCACCACCGCCGCCCCCGCCGTCACCACCACCACCGCCGCCGCTACCGCCGTCAGCACCGCCGCTATCCCCATCAGTGCCGCCCCGTTCGTCAGAAGACGCAGCCGCACCCCCTACGGCCACACCTGAGTCACCGTGGCCTGCGCCGGTCCGGGCGGACCCAGAGCGTTTGGAGGCCCGCCGGCGGCGCTGCGAGATGACGCCTGAAACGAATAACACCGCGGCCAGCGCTGCGACCCCGACGAAAAAAGCCAGCATCTTGATTGCGCCTTCGTCCATATCAGAATCCGTTCTTAAAGTTCAGCGTGAGGAACAACCCCACGATCCAAGATTTGCACATGGCCCCTTTCACCAGCACTCCGGCAATGGCTTCCACACGCCCGCAAATGTCCACGACGGTCACGCCAAGAAACGCTCTGCGATCCCTCACCGGCAGGGTGGATGCGACCTCCCCCGCCACTTGTCTTAGGGCATTGACCACGCCGTTAGGCTCAGGGCATGAGTTGGCTTAAGAAGCAGCCATCCAAGGGCCAATCCTTGTTCATGGCTGTCATTGCTCTACTGTTGCTGGCAAGCACAGTATTCGCTGTTGTGGTCGAGGGCCGTCGGGCAACAGTTTTTTATTGGGTCACAGTCGTCATTGATGTAGCGCTCTTAGGTTTGAGTATCTGGTTGTACCGTCAAGCGGGAAAGACAACGGACACATGACACTAGCGTGCCGTGCCGACGTCGAAAAGAAGGCTGGGCCCCGCCGCCAATACGCCTGGCGGGGTCCCGAACCGCCCTTTACCGGCCGTAATGCGTTAGAGGATCCTCCACCGGACGCTGCCATATTCTGCCCAAACCACGCCCGATATGCTGCGACGCCGGTTAGTCTGCGTGTATGAAGCCTCGCGGAACTCTCATCGCTGCTCTAGTGCTGGTGATTATCGTGGTTGCAGTCATTGTGGCTTGGACAAGTTTCGGTGACCGCCCAAGCCCCATGACCACTACGGGGCTCAGCAGCGCCCGGTAACCGATCCCTGACCGGACACTTAGAGCATCCGTTGAGTCACCGGTTAACGGGCAGGTCTAAGCCACAACTGCTGAGGGCGCATCGCACGGCTGCCACCAGTTGCGCCAACCCGCGCCTGTGAGCCACCGTCATGGACAGGCTCACCTTCAGTGGCAGCGACTCCTACCGCGTCGCACAACAACTGCGGGCTAACCGGGCCGGTCAACCGACTACGAACGAGGAGGGCCAGGTGTCCTGGTAGCTGAGCGACCGTGGATGATCTTGAGGATTAGGAGGACGGTCACGATGGCGACGAAAACAATGCCGATGATCATGCGATCAGTGGACAGCGGGGGCCAAAAGACTGTTCCGCAGATCAGATACAGCAGACCTATTTGCCACCACGACGGATCTTGATACCGCATCTCATCTCCTGAAGGGAAGAAAGTCATAAGGGCGCGCCTGCCATAGTCGAGGGGAGGCTGCCAGGCCCGCCGGCCTCGCCAAGCACCTCCCACCTTACTCATGCCTCATTCGATGCAATGAGTGGGTCGCAGGGAAAGTCTCCTCGGCCGATCCCTTACCGGGCACTCGTATCCTGTGGGTAGGTTCGAGCATTAAGATCATCAAATGAAAGAACGGCCCCTAGAAGAGGGTGAGGTCCTAGTACTGTCGGTGCTTCTGAGCCGGGCAACGGAATGGAACCGTGGACCGGTTGATCTGGGGGCGCTGAGAGTGTCCGACATGGCCGACGGCGGAATGGGTAGTCTGCGCTTCGATTCGGGCAAGAGTCATCCTCGGTATGGACGAACTATTGCCGAGGGGTGGTTCAAGGACGCAGACGGTATGCCAGTCGCTCTGGCCTTGTATGTGGACCGAGAAGATGACCTCTTTGAGCTGGACAGTTGGAAAGTCGACTTCTCACCCAGGCTGAAGCTTCCACACGATAAGTCCGAACTTCGTGACGGCCCTCCCAGCGGCAACTAGCGACGGAACTCACGGACGGCGCAAAATGGGCGTTCCCTTGCCTTCAGTGAGTTATACGTAGATCCGCCCGGTGAGGGATCCCTCACCGTGCAGAAACTAAGGCCCTCAGCTCTTCCACGGCAGCTGTCAGTTCTTCGCCTGGATCCAAAATGATCTCGCCCTTGGCCGCCCAGGCATTCGGCCGGTCGAAGTCCTCTAGCTCGAAGAAGACACGGACGTGACCATCGTGTTTTGCGGAGAGTCCAAAGTCTCCCTCCAGAGACTTGAAGCTCTTGTCGCCGTCCCAGCCCCGCCAGTTATGTTCGAGTTCCTCGAAATAGGAAAGAAGGGGCGACCATTTGTCGTAGTCGTAGACCCGTTTACTGGCACGAAGTCCTTCAAGGTCCACCGTGACTATGAGGTAATCGGACGTCCCGTCCGAATTGCGCTCACTTTGTTCAACACGGAAGTGGAACGCGCCCTGATGACCGATGAACACTTCATTCATGACCTCATTCTGCACCAGTTGGGTATCTCGTCTTCGCAGCCAATCACTTGAGGCGGGCAGAGTTGTAATGGCGTTCGCGATGCGCGTCTCGGTGAGGGATCCCTCACCGGACAGTAGCTAGCTTCTTGCCTCGGGCAGGTTTGGCCTCTCAAGCAGTCGAGGATTCCTTGCGCCGCCATGCGTTTCTTCCCACACGAAACTGAATCACTGCTTTCCTACTCCCCGGTCGTCTGCCTGGCTCGAAAAATAGAGAAATCGCTATGGTCAAGCCAAGCTATGCTCGGGACCAAGACTGAGAACTGAGAAACGGCTGAAAGCGGACACAATGAAGCCTTGGGTTCACCCGCAGGAGAAACGCTCCAGGATTTACTGGTCGATTCAGATTGCCGTGGGTGTGGTTGCAATGATTGGGATACCGATTCTCCTTCTGAGGGAGCCGACAGTGGACCATGTCATGATCTCTGTAGCCGTCGTCCTTATCGGCATCGCGGCGGTGGTTTTCAGCATAAGGGAGCTCAGAAGGCTGCCAAATGAATACCGGCATGAGGAAGAGGGGGAAGACAACCCTACTGGTCAGGCTTGAAGGATTGTGGCCGCCTGCCGGTACCTTAACGCGAAACACCCTCGCCTAGCGGAAGAAACCGCCGGATGCCACATAGGCCAAAGGAAATTAATGCACCTGTTCTATCTAGCCTTCGCGATACTTTGCGCACTCCTCATCCTGGTTCTACTTCTACGTGCAGTAGTTAGACTGAAAAAAGAAAAGCTGACGATTGCCCGCCGAGAGTATTGGCTGATCATAGCTGCCGCCCTCGTAGGCCTCGGATGCATGGTGTTGTTTGCAGTCAGTAACTAAGTTGGCACGACCAAGTTACAAGTGCTTTCACCGCATGGCGGTCCCAGTAGCCGGCGCGAGGCGCACGTCCATCGAAAGGATGGGGTCTTCCGAGGATGCTCATCCTGTTTACATCCCTGACAGTAGAACCCTGCAGAGGCCTTACCCCTTGTCCGTAAGCCGGTCGATCACCGTGCTGCCAAAGCCTGTTGCCACCCTCCGCGCTACTGCGGGCTTGGGCCATGTACGTAAGACCCGCACGATGAAATGAACGGTGACGGGGGGCGGATTCGAGTGGTCGACGCAACACTGGCCTCTATTTGGGGGCAGTTTGTCGTCCCTTGTCGACGCTATATGGCGGTGGTGTCGGCAGCAAATATAGTCAGGCCGTTCTTGGTGGGTTATAAATGCCTGGCGGAAGGTCTAGAGGTTCGCGGTTGCGCAGGACTTCGGGAATGACCCTCGCAATAGCGAGAGGCGTCATTTGCATGTACTCGTCGGAGTAGGTTGCGGAGTATTCGGCCGGGATCCACGGTAGGTTTTCGGGACCGAGAACGTCCGTGAGGGCGTCGCGGTCCAGTGGCTCGTCGCTGAAGGCACGGAACAGCCCCCCGTTGTGCTCTTCGGCGCTTGGACCAAGAAAACGACCAATTTCGGGTGTGAGCCGGGGCCCGGCCCATACCCACCAGAGCGGGTAGGGCTGGAAACCCACCCACTGTGGGGGGCGCATGTTGAAGATGGGCACGCGGCGGGTGTCTTGGTAGCGTCTCACTTCGGCCGAAGCGTAGAGCGCCCCAAGCTCGGTTGCCACGGCAAGGAAGAACCGGCGAAGTGCGCTCCTGAGCGGACTATCGGCGAGGGCATGACCGTCCACGACCAGGGTGATTCGGGTGAACGGGTTACCTGCGGAGAGCTGCGGGGCCTCGATCTTTCCGTAGGTGACCGGTGCCGGGTTCTTGTAGTAGATGTCCCAGCCATTGGAATCGTCGTTGTAAAACTCATCGATGAAACCTTCTTCGCCGCTGGAATCGAACCGGAACTGAAGGGGTTCGTACTTGCCGAAACGCACGGGGACTGCTTCGGGAAGAACCTCTCGGGCGATCCGGAGATAGCCCTCCAGAAAGTCTGTCGGGAGGTCCTCTTCCAGGATCAGCCAGCTGATCCAAACGTCTCGTCGGTCCGGCTTCGGCTCCGTTCTTGGTGGTGCTTTTACGGTCCTGGGTTGGGGCCAGAGGTCGCCTGTTTGTTCGTCCATGATTACGCCTTGGCAGGCTTTGGCTAGTTTCCGGGCGAAACGTATACCGTGCGGGATCTCAGCCTCCTGGGTGCCTTCGACCAGGACCTGGAACATTGTCGTGGCCTCAGGTAGGACCGCGGTGATCTCCTCCGGGAGGTCTTCGGCCTCGACGGAGAACGGCCCGTCAACGGTGAAGCTGTAGCCGCGCTTTACTCCGCGAAGGACGAGGACGCCTTGGTCGTTGGAGTTCTCAGGATCGGCGTGCAATCCGCGGGTGTTTCCTACCAGCAGCAACACCTGATCGATGGTGGGGTCTCCCGGGCAGTAAACCGTCAGGTCATAAGACATGCCCACAGGCTAAAGGGGTTTGTGCTTTCGTCAAACAAACGAGACGGCGAGTCCAGTAACGGCACGGGTCAATAGGTCCGTTCTGCGGAAACAAGACAGGCTGATGAACACGTTGCGAATCGAGGGGATGATTCAGCTCGTCACGCAAGGTTCCAGGTCGCCTTAGGCATCACTCTAGTCCGGTGCGGATCCGGTACTCGGCCCGGAGGGCCGTTGCTGGGCTCAGGTAGTTCAGACTCTTCCGTGGCCTGGTGTTGAGCTCGTCGCAGACTTTCTCGACGTGCTCGTCTGTGTGCATCGAGAGATCCGTGCCCTTCGGAAAGTACTGGCGGGCCAAGCCGTTGAAGTTTTCGTTCGCGCCGCGTTGCCAAGGGCTGGACCGCTCCGCGAAGTAGATCCGCAGTCCGGTAGCGGCCGCTAATTCCTGGTGACGGGCCATTTCCACGCCCTGATCCCAAGTCAATGTCCGCTTCAGGTGAGAGGGCATTGTTGAGAAGGCAGCGATGATCGCTTGGTTGGTCTGCACTGCGGTGTGTCCGTGTGGGAGGTTGATGATGATTCCGTAGTGGGTCTTGCGTTCTCGTAGGGTAACCATCGCCGAGGCTGAGCCGACGCCCACGATGAGATCACCCTCCCAGTGGCCGGCCTCCGCTTTGGCCTCGACCTCGGCTGGTCGTTCGCTGATCATGGTCATGTTCTGCACGACCGACCCGTGCCCGGATCCGGTCCGCCAACGATGTTTGCGGATCTTCCGCCCCGTGCGCAGCCGCGTCTTGCCGTCCGTTCTTAGTCCACCATGATCGCCAAACAAGAGCGCTTGATAGATCGTCTCCGGGCAGAGCCGCAGTGCTGGTTCGCCGGGAAATTCCAACGCTAACCACCCGCAAATCTGCTCCGGGGACCAGTGACTGGTCAGCTTTGCTTGGACCAGTGCGTGCAGGCGTGGATTAGCCTGCAACTTCCGCTCCCGTGGTCGACGCCGCTGGGTGCGTGCATCGTGATCGGCTACATGGGGTAAGTACCGCCCCTGGGGATCACGGTGCCGGTCGAACTCCCGCTTGATGGTCGACGCATGCCTCCCCAACTCCCTGCCGATTTGCCTTAGAGAGTATCCCATGCGGAGCAGGTCCGCCATGTGAAGCCTTTCGCGCAGGCACAAATATCTGCCCGACGGAGGTTTGAGGCTGGCTCGTGGTTGTTCTGACCTGCGGTTCCGAAGCCTTGTTCCGATAACCCTGCTCACGCCCAACATCCTGCAGGCGGCAGCATTGGATGCACCGGAGCCCACCAATTCCCAATATCGTGTCTCCCGTAAAGCGCGCAGCTTTTGCGCTGGTGACAAGGGAACTGCTAAGCGCTCTGCAACGATCCGCGCAGTGCGGATCACGTCCCGCTCGGCCTTCTGCAGGCGTGCTTTCTCGGCTTCCATGTCCTTCCGACGCTGCGCCTCCCACCTGACGGAGGTCCCCGGCGAGAGCCATAAAGCATTTACAACCTCCGCCAAGGGAAGCCGGCTTCGCAAAACAACGAAACGACGATAGACCCACCGGTAACCGGTCGTATGCTTCACGCCTGCTGATGCGGCAGCAGCTCCTACACTCACGCCAGCCGAGTATGAGGCCCAGAACGTTTCCTCGACCGCATGATCGACTTGGAAGTGATGGCGAACAGTACCTCTCAGGAAGCGTTCGTTCCATTTCTCGGCATTGCGCGAGGTGAAGCCAAGTTCCACTTGGGCCGCCGCATGATCGAGGCCCTCATTTCGGAACCGGAGGTACTCATCACGCAACCACCGATAACCGGTCTCCTTACCTATCCCGGCCACCCGTACTGACTCTCTGAAACTCCTGCCTTCCTTGATGAGGACAAGAAACCTGACACCCGTAGGCGAATCGAACCGTTGATGCATCGAAGGAACTCCCGTATTGGGTGTTGCTTCGACCAACAGAATCCGGGGGGGGATTACTGCAACCATGTTCCTTATGACTGGAATGAAGATCGGTTATGCCCGGGTCTCCACGAACGACCGGGACCTCACCGCGCAGCAAAATGCTCTCTTTGCCCTGGGCGTAGACGAAAAACTGATCTTCGTCGATCACGGACTGACGGGAGCGAACCGGGTCCGCCCTGGGCTCCGTGAAGCGATGGCGGCCTGCCGAGCTGGCGATACGCTCGTGGTGACCAAGCTCGACCGGATGGCCCGTTCTCTTTCTGATGCCAGGGACATTGCCGATGAGCTGACGGCTAAGGGGTTGTACTGAGTCTCGGTGGAAGCACCCACGATCCGACTGATCCGGTAGGCCGTCTGCTGTTCAACGTCCTGGGAATGGTGGCCGAGTTTGACGCGGATCTGATCCGGATGCGTACCCGCGAGGGCATGGCGGTAGCCAAAGCGAAGGGACGTCTGAAGGGCAAGCAGCCAAAATTGTCCAAGACGTAGCGGAAGCACCTCTTGACATTGCATGACGCCGGCGATCATATTCAGGCCGAACTGGCTGAGCTGTTCCGCGTGTCACGGACGACGGTGTACCGCGAGCTCCAAAGGCGCACCATCTGAAGACCGACGCGGAGTCTACTGCTAGGAACACGCCAAATAGCGCCGCAAAAAGACCGCCATTTATCGCCGAAAGTCACAAGGAATTTGTCCTGGGATGTCACTTTAACGAACGTATAAATGACAAGTGAGAACTGCCGTGCTGATCGGATACATGGGCGTCTCGAAAGCCGACGGCTCCCAGACCACCGACCTGCAGCGGGACGCGCTTCTGGCCGCCGGCATCGATGCAGTATCGCTCTACGAAGACCGGGCGTCCGGAAAGAAGGACGACAGACCAGAGCTGACGGCTTGCCTTCGGGCGTTGCGCCGCGGCGACACCTTGGTCGTCTGGAAACTGTTGAGCAAGCGGAATGGCTCGACCCGGACCTAACCGATAGGGCCGACGTCCAACACCTGATGGAGTCCCTGCCGGAACCCACGCTGACTCCGCGCATCGTCACCACCCGCGTGAATAGCACCGGGCAACAGCGCCCCGAGCTGATGAACCAGGTCAGGGGCGGTTCCACGGGCAAGATGACCTCGTCAGGGCACCCATGAGGACGCCCTAACGTTTCAGCACGCCGCAACAGCTTTCCTGCTCCCCGAAAACCAACCCAGCTCAATCTATTGACGCCCCCGATTCCCCATGACACCATGATGACCACATCTTGATACCGGTATCAACATGTTTCAACTCTCTCAGGCGTCATATCGAAAGGACCATCCGTGCTTGGCTTCAAAGAAGAGGAATTCCTCACGCAGACCCGCAGCGCACTGGCGTTGCAGGGGCAGATCGAATCGGTTGTTGACTCCATCCAGCGGCGGGAACTGACCAACCTGTTCCTTATAGGCGCTGGCGGAACCTACGCCGCGATGCTGCCGTACGAGCACTTCATCCGGTCCCGCTCCACCCTGCCTGTCCGCGCGTCCATCGGCAAAGAGCTCATGCTCACGGATGACCCCACGTTCGGCCCCGGTTCCGTGGCTGTCTTTGCCTCCGTTTCGGGCACTACGGAAGACGTTATCGAGGCCATCGAGTTTGCCAAGACCAAGGGCGCCTACACCGTTGGGTTTACAGGATTCGGAGATAGCCCCTTCGCCAAAGCCCTCGATGTCGCCCTGGTGACCGAACCCAAAACCTGGCCGTTCGACATTCCCATGATTCTCTTGAGCGCCCGACTTCTCTCTGCGCGGGGCGAATTTGAAGGGTACGAGGAACTGGCGGCGGAACTAAAGACCGTTCCCGAAAGCTTGGTCGGCGTCGCCCGTCAAGCAGAATCCGTGGCGGAAGCCTTTGCCGAGAAGAACAAGGACGCTGACTACCATTTCCTTGTCGGCACCGGAAACCTCTGGGGCCTCACCTACCTCTATTCCATGTGCATCCTCGAAGAGATGCAGTGGCTTCGCACAACCCGCGTGCACGGTGCAGAGTTCTTCCACGGCTCCCTGGAACTCATCGAAGAAGACACCAGCCTCATGCTGCTCCTGGGCGAGGATGAGACCCGCCCGCTGATGGACCGTGTGGCCAAGTTCGCCGAAAACTACAACAAGAACACCACTTTGCTGGACAGCAAGGACTACGAACTCCCGGGGGTTAGCCCACGATTCCGTGCACTTCTTGCCCCGCTGATTCTGGACACGGTTCTTGACCGTTTCAGCAAGCACCTCGAACGCGTCCGCAACCACTCCCTGGACCTGCGCCGCTACTACCGGGTGGTCGAATACTGACCAACACGACGCCCGCAAAGGCATAAGGCCGCGCTGCGGGCCCGGCTCTGCCCGGGCCCGCAGCTTCGAGACAGGAAGAGCATGAAAGTAATCGGGTTCGGGGACAACATCGTGGACCGTTTTCTCGACCGCAAAGTGATGTACCCGGGGGGAAACTGCGTCAATGTCGCGGTCTTTGCCCGCCGGCTGGGCGTTGAGTCCGCCTACCTCGGCGTCTTTGGCTCGGATCCGCTGGGCGCTTTTGTCCGCGATGCGATTGATGCGGAGGGTGTTGATACCAGTCAGTGCATCATCCGCGACGGCCTCAACGGGGTCACTGAAATCAAAGTGGTGGACGGCGATCGGATCTTCCTGGGCTGGAATGAAGGAGGCGTCACCACTAGTGATCCCTTCGCGCTGGAGGATGAACACCTGAAGTACCTGGCCTCAGCCGATCTGGTGCATTCCAGCGTCTATTCTGCGTCTGAGACCCAGTTGCCTGCCGTTCGAAGCACCGGGACGCTGGTCAGTTTTGACTACTCGTCCGAGCCGGAGCGTCGAACAGACTCCTATCTGATGCAGACGGCGCCCTACGTGGACCTGGCGCTTTTGTCGTGCGGAAACATGACCGTTGCCGCCGTCGAAAATGACCTCAGGCGAGTACATGCGGCGGGCGTTGCGCTTGCGGTGGGGACACGCGGCCAGTCAGGCGCAATGATGTACGACGGCGAACGCTTCCTCACGCAGGCAGCGGCACCCACCGACCCGCTTCGGTTCGCGGACACCATGGGTTGCGGGGATGCCTTCCTGGCGGGACTCGTGGTCAGCCTGCTTGGCTCCGGCTGGAGCCGGGCGTACCGGCCGCCGGCCGACGCTTTGCAGAAAGCCCTGGCTCGTGGCGCGGAGTCGGCCGCGGCCCAGTGTTATGTGGAGGGCGCCTTTGGATACGGCAGGGCAGTCGAGGTAGCGGCCGGGCAGTCGCGGTAGCGGCCGGGCAGTCGCGGTAGCTACTAGGATCTGATGCAGAGACAAATCAACGGACGGAACCGCAAACGCGGATTCCACAACTGAAGGGGGCCGGATGGCGACGGATCATCAGAACCACCCGGCTGCCCCCACCATTACCGAAGTAGCAGCAGCTGCGGGAGTGGGGAGGGCCACGGTCGCCCGAACCCTGGGGAACTATGGTTCGGTCAGTGAAGCCACGCGTGCCAAGGTGATGCGGGCCGCCGAGAAATTGGGCTACCAGCCGAACACGCTGGCTCGAAGCATGACCACAGGGGTCACCAAAACCCTTGGAATTGTGCTGGCGGACGTGGCCAACCCGTTCTTCTCGGGCGTGCTCAAAGGCATCTCGGAAACGGCGAAAACGGCCGGCTACGACGCCATCATCTTGAGCACGGACGAGAAGCTTGAGCTGGAGCGCGATGCCATTGCCGTCTTGATGGCAAAGCAAGTGGATGGCCTCGTTGTGGCCTCCGCGGCCGGCCGGAGCGACGACGTCTCGCATCTGTCCAATGCCATTGACCGTGGAACTCCTGTAGTGCTAATCGACCGCTTGGTGGACAAGCTGGAGACCGATTCGGTGGTCATCGACAACCGGGAAGCTGCGCGATCGGCCGTAGCCTCGCTCATTCACAACGGTCATCGGCGCATTGCGTTCGCGTGGGGGCCGGTGACCCTGAGCCCGGCGACGGACTTGAAACAAATGCACAGCATCCTGGATGAGGCCCTCTGGAGTGATGGTGAACGGTTGAGGGGTTACCTCGACGCGCTCGAAGAGGCCGGGATCCCTTTTGACACTGCTCTCATCACTCACGTCCTCAAGAACGAGGGCCAGGCGACGCGGGCTGTCAGTGGAATGCTGGCTTTGGCGGACCCGCCAACTGCCATTTTCACTACCGAGACTGAGGCGACGGTTGGGGCATTGCATTCGCTCCGCGCCAAAAACCTGCGCCTGCCAAAGGACGTCTCCCTGATCGGGTTCGACGACAGCCCTTGGGCGGCCGTCATGGATCCGCCGCTGACCATGATCCAGCAACCCATGCGCCAGATGGGGGCCGTTGCTTCCCAGCAGCTCATTACCAGGATCGACGGCGATACCTCTGCCCCGAAGAAACACGTCCTGCCTTCCCTGCTCGTCGCCCGTTCCTCGGACGGCCCTGTGCGGGCTGCCCCCAGCGACTAGAAATTCCTCCCTGTAAATTTCTCTAGCGCTCTTCCCCGCTGCCGCAAATCATGATTCACTGTGGTACCGGTATCACAAGTTTCACCCCCAAGTCCCATCCCAGGAGTTACCCCTTCAGCCCGTCTCCGTGAAGCACATCCCAACGGCGGGCATGACTTCCCACTCCCTAGAGGAACCCCCGGCTGATCGGCCCTTCGACCGAAAGAAGACATGATGCGTAAAAGCACCCAATCACTGATGGCATTGATGGCCGGCGCCGCTTTGGCTCTGACCGGCTGTTCCGACGGCGGTAGCCAACCGGCTGCTGTCCTGGATCCCAACGCTGAGCCACAGTACACAGGAACCCTCAGCATCCTCACGAAGTTTGGCGGAGACCCGCTGGAGCCGTACTTTGAGGACTTGGCTGCGGAGTACAAGAAGCAGCACCCGGAAGTGTCCTTCGATCTCATCCAGGAGACGGACCAGAGCATCAAGGACAAGACCAAGACGCTGACCGCTTCCCAGGCCATGCCCGACATCTACTTCACCTGGGCTGGCAGCTGGGCCAACAACTTCATTGATGGAGGACTCGCGGCAGATCTGACCCCGGTCATTGCCCCCGGCACAGAGTGGGGGAACAACTTCGGCGAATCCGCACTGAAGGCATTTGCCAAAGACGGCAAGTACTTCGCGGTCCCGCTCTACAACAACGGCAAGTTCATGGGTTACAACCAGCGGATCTTCAAAGAACTCGGCCTGACACCGCCGTCCACCTTCGACGAACTCATCTCATCGTGCTCCGTGCTCAAGGGAGCCGGCTACGAGCCGATCTCGTTCGGAAACAAGGACGGCTGGCCGGGGCTGCACTACCTGCAGCAACTTTTCGCCTACGAGGTGCCGGCCGAGACGCTGCAAGCAGACTTCAGCCCGGAAACGGCCAAGCTCGAGGACAAGGGTTACCTCAAGGCCATGGACCAGTTCACCACCTTGGTCAATGAGTGCACTGGTAGCGGCAAAGACTCCAACGGTGTTCTCTACACCACGGCGCAGCAGGCATTGGCTGAGGGGAAGTCAGGTATGTACTACCAGGAGATCCTGGAGTTCGACTCCACCGCATCTGCCGAGTCAAAGCTCAAGCAGGATGGATTAGGTATCTTCAAGCTTCCGGCGGCAACAGACGCCAAGGGCGATCCGAAAGCAATTGAAGGTTCCCCCGAGGGCTACATCATCAATGCGCGTTCCAAGAACGCCGCACTGGCAGCAGATTTCATGAAGTTTGCCACCAACAGCCAGAATGCTGCGAAACTCTCCGCTCCGCCGTATGGGCAGCCCAGCGCAGTCAAGGGCGCAGTTTCCACTGAAAATTCTTCCGGACCTGTCATCGAGGGCATCAAGCAAGTTAATGAAGCGTCCGCGGCGATAACCTGGCTGGACTCCGTTACTGTTCCCGCGGTGGCTGATGCCTGGCTCGCCGGCGGTGAGGCCTTGGTGGCCGGAACTCAGACCCCCGATCAGGTTCTTGCCTCCGTCCGTGCAGCTTCCAGTGCAGCAAAGTAGCAGGCGAAGCCATGACCGTTTCCGATACTGCCTGGAAGCCGGCGGCCCCGCCACCGGCGCCCGTTTCCACTAAGTCCCCGAAAGACCGGGCTGCCAAGTCTGCGCGAACACGTCGCTGGCGCAACGTTGTGTGGGTGCTGCCGGCTGTCCTGCTGCTGGGTGTGTTCGCCTACCTGCCCTTGGTGCAGAACCTTGGCTTCAGTTTCCTCAAGTGGGATATCTACAGTGGCCGCCAAACCTTTGTGGGAGCGGACAATTACGTCCGCATGTTCAACGACCCCATCTTCTGGAAGTCACTCCTTAACAACACGCTCTACGCGGTCATCTCCATCGCATTCCAGGTATTCGGGGCGATGATCCTCGCTGCGATGATCGAGGGACTACGGAGCCAACGCTGGAGGGGAATCCTTCGAGCCGTCTACTTTGTACCCTCCGCGATCTCTCTGACAGTCGCTGGTCTCTTGTTCTACTTCATCTACGAACCCGAGATGGGCATCCTGAACGCGTCCCTGGACTTCCTGGGCCTCGGAAACTTCACTCAGGCCTGGCTGGGCCAGGAAAACACGGCGATCTTTGCCATCATCGCAATGAGCCAGTGGCAAGGCTTCGGGTATTGCACGCTTCTCTTCTCGGTGGCACTCCAGCGGATCCCCTCGGAGCTGTATGAAGCAGCGTCCATCGACGGCGTTGGTCCCTTCCAGCGATTCTTTTCGATTTCTTTGCCGCTCGTCAGGGAAATGACCGGCCTCATGATGATTGTCACGGTGTCCGGAGCCTTCCAAGTGTTCAACGAGGTCATGGTGATGACCAGCGGAGGACCGAACAATTCCAGCCAGGTCCTCGGCACCTGGCTCTACAGAAGCGGATTCGTCCGCAACGACTTTGGCTACGCGGCCGCCGTCGCCACTGCTGTCTTCATCATCACGCTGGTCTTGGCCGTCATTCAGCTTCGTATCTCCAAGAAAAGGAGGGTCCAATGGTGACGCGCTCAGCTGTACTGCTGGTACTCGGCCGGGTCCTGATCAAAGCGTTCCTGGTTGCCCTCGCCGTCGTCGTTATTTATCCGTTGGTCTGGATGATGCTGAACGGCGTGAAGTCCAACTCCGAGCTGTTCTCCAATCCCTTCGCCCTCCCCGTTGCGTGGAAATGGGATAACTACGTCACTGCATGGAATCGGGGAGTGGGTGACTACCTGACTACCAGCGTTTTGGTCACGGTTGCTTCCACCGTTGCGACTGTATTCATCAGTGCTTGGGCAGCCTATGGACTGACCAGGGTGAACATCCCCTTCAACAGGGTGGTGCTCGTTCTCATCCTTGGCGGCCTCATGCTTGCTCCCACGGTTGCCCTGATCCCGCTGGTCAAGATGTTCCAGAGCTTGGGTCTCTACAACAATCTCTGGGCATTGCTGATTCTGTACACGGCGTTCCGTGTTCCGTTCACAACGTTCCTCATCCGGGCTTACATGATGGACCTGCCCGCAGAGGTGGATGAGGCAGCATCAGTGGACGGCGCTTCCAAAGCCCGGGCGTTCTGGCAGGTCATTCTGCCCATGTGCAAGCCGATCCTGGTTTCGACTGTCCTCCTCAACATCCTGTTTACGTGGAACGAGTACCTGTTTGCCATGGTCTTCACCAGCGGGGGAGCGTTGCAAACCCTGCCGGTTGGGCTGACGAATCTTATGTCCAAGCACGGCACGGACTACCCCGTGGTGTTCGCGGGCATGGCCATCGCCGCAATTCCAGTGATTGTGCTCTTCTTCGCCGGGCAGCGGTACTTTATCCGTGGACTTGCCGATGGAGTTGGTAAGTAGCTGGGGGTTGTCCTACCGCTACGCGAGCGTCGCACACCCTGATGGCGGCGACGCTCGCGCGGTACGTCACGCGATGCTAGGCCTTTAGTTTGGGCTTCACATCCTTGTTGTAGATACCTTCCAGGGTTCCTCTGAGCTCGGTCAGCGTCGACTTCACATCGGCTTTTTCGTTCATGATTTTGGTAGCAGCCTTGGCCAACTCCTGGTCTCCGCCGGGGAGGAACGTTCGCGCGAAGTCCTGGGTCCTGGTTACTTTGAGCTGGTCCACCACGGTTTGAAACTCCGGTGTCTGAGCAACAATCGACGAAATATCTGCTGCCGCAGCCACCGGAAGGTACCCGGTAGCTGCAGACAAAGCCGTTGTGCTCTGCGCGTTGGTCACAAAGGTCACAAATTTGGCGGCTGCCAGCTGACGTTCCGGAGAAGTCTTGCTGGCCACCACCAAGCCTGAGCCGCCGGTTGGGCAAACTTGCGTACTCGCGGTGGAGCCTCCCGGCAAGAATCCGACGCCGATCCTCATGTTTGCTTCCTTCGCCGCCTTTAAGGTGGCAGCCAGGTCTGCGGACGAGCTGATGGTGGCACTTACCGCCCCTGCCTGCAGATCCGTGATGGCGTTCTTGGACGAGACTCCCGCCCAGCCATGTTTCACAATGGAATCCTGCACCCACTGCATTGCAGCGGTGGAAGCCTTTGAATCAGCCGTAATCTCCCATTCCTTTGACCAACTGCCGCCTTGTCCCCAGAGAACGTTCTGCAGGGTCCACCCGGCATAACCCGCGATCGCCGGGTATTGATAGGCATTCTGGTATCCGGAGCCCGCCGAATTTGCAGACTTGATTCCGGGCGCCCACTCGGCGAATTCCTCCCAGATTGCGGGTGCGCGTTCAGGCACGCCCGCAGCCTTGAAATGGTCCTTGTTGAAGTAGAACAACGGCGTGGAGCGGGCATACGGGACGGCCCATTGCTGGTTAGCGTGTTTGTAATCGCCGATCAGGCCGGGGTTGTAGTCGGAAGTGCTCACGCCGACGGCTTTCAGGAGATCGTCAATTGGCAGGATGGCCCCCGAAACGGCGTACCGGAACCACCACACGTCAGAAGCGACAACGACGTCCGGTACTTCACTGCCTGCCTGGGCGGTTTGGAACTTTTGTGCCACTTCCTCGTAGTTTGATCCGCCCGTGATGAGGTTGACGGTGATGCCCGGGTTTGCTGACTGGAAGGCTTCAATCAGCTTCATTTCCGTGTCCCGGGATTTCCCTGGGTGGCTGGACATAAAGCTGATACTTGAGGCCGGCTTGATCTTGGACCATTCGTCCGGGGAAAGAGTCTTGAGCGCCGTGCCGGCACCGTCGGTGGAGGGGCCCGCGCACGCTGCCGTAGCTGCGGCGCCGAGAGTGGCTCCGGCCAAACCGAGGAAGTGCTTTCGGGTAAGTGATATCGACATGGAAAAGCTGCCTTTCTAGTGGTCGAAGTGCATTGAGCAGAACTTCGATGTGGTGGGCTTCAGCCTGTGACTGAGCCTTGAGTGAGGCCGGAGACGATGTAACGCTGCAATGCAGCAAAGATGACCAGAATCGGCAGGAGGACGATCACGGCGCCGGCCATGAGCATGCCCCAGTTCTGCGTGCTGCCATCACTATTGACCAGCTGCGTCAGCCCGACGGGAAGGGTCATCATGTCCGGATGGTCCGTGACGATGAGCGGCCAGATGTACTCGTTCCACTCGGAAACGATGGTTACCAAAGCAACGGTCGCGATGCTTGGCACCGACACGGGCACAACAATCCTCCAGAGCTTTCGCCAGTGTCCCGCGCCGTCGATTTCCGCTGACTCCATGATTGCCTGAGGCAGGGTAAGGAAGTGCTGCCGCAGGAGGAAGGTGCCGAAGGCGGTTCCCAGGCCGGGAAGGATGATCCCCCAATAGGTATTCAGGCCTCCCATTCCAGCTATCAGCACATAGTTGGGAAGAACCGAAACCTGCGGTGGGACCATCAGCGCCACCAGGATCAGCAGGAAGATGACCCTCTTGAACGGGAATCGGACAAAGACCAGGGCATAGGCCGTAAATACGGCCAGGATGCATTTGATCGTGGACCCAACAACGGTAACGATGACGCTGTTGAGGAAGAACCGGGCGAACGGCACGGTGGACGCTGCGTCCGCATAGTTCTGCAGGTTCGGGTCTTTTGGGAGCAGGGTCAGGTTTGTTGTGACTATTTCCCCTGGTGCCTTCAATGACGACAGCATCATCCACAGGAGAGGAACGAAAACAACGAGCGTTGCCAGAATGAGTGGAACGTAACCTCCCGCGATGGTCCTGCCCAGGTTTTGCCAGGAGAGCGGACGGTCGCGGGTGGGAGGAGCTTCAGTGGTATCGGTGCTCATGAGTAGTGAACCTTTCGCTCCACAAACCGCAACTGCACGGCTGTCATGATGAGCAGGCCCACGAACAAAACAACGGAGATAGCCGCCGAGTATCCCGCCCGGTTGTAGGAACCGAACGCTTGAAGGTAGGAATCGAAGATCAAAGTGCTGGTTCCGTTGCCTGATGGAGTCATGATCCGAATGATGTCGAACGCCTGCAGGGAGCTTAGTAATGAGGTGATCAGGAGGAAGAACGTGGTGGGGGACAGCAGGGGAACCACAATCGACACGAAGCGCCGGACATTGCTGGCACCGTCCAAGGCCGCTGCTTCCATGAGCTGCGTGGGAATGGACTGCAGGCCGGCCAGATACACCACGGCGCAGTAGCCGAGATTTTTCCAGACATAAACGATGGTGACCATCACAAGGGCAAGCTTCGGATCATTTACCCATTGCGGGCTTGCCTGCCCCACACCGCGAAGGATCCAGGAAAGGACGCCGTACGTCGGATCGAAGATGAACAGCCATACCAAGCCGACGCCCACGCCTGAAAGGACGTAGGGGGCGAAGACCACAGCCCTTGCAAAGGTCCTGCCTTTGAGTCTCTGATTCAGCGCAAGCGCCACCAGAAGACCCAGAATCATGGCGCCACCAACAGTCGTGACGGTAAATACGGCGGTGATGCCCAAGACGCTTGAAGCATCCGGAGACGTGAAGAACTCCACATAGTTGCCTACACCCACGGCAGTGGCACTGGCGGACCCTAGAGTCCAGTCCAGAGTGGAGTAGTAGATGTTCGTGAGGAGCGGACGGTAAGTGAATAGAAGGATGAGCAGGACATTGGGTGCCGCAAATGCAGCAAATACCCAGGCGTCCCTTTGCGTTCTTCGATTCCAGCGTCGCCTCTTGATGCCGGCTATTGGCGGTCTATTGACCGGCCCCCGGCTTGATTCAGCACCGTGGCTTTCCCGGTGAACCCGTTCATGCATTCCACCCGGCGCCGTAGAGGCGGCGACCGGTGCGCCATTTGTGTTTGATCTGCCCATAGAGAACCCTCACGTTGACCCCCTCGTCATCGCTGTCCGGGCGATTTAGCACTTGCTGAAAAGCGGTTGTTTCATATTTGACCTGACAACTTAACCTCAGGTCATTGCTCAACCTACACACTTATGTGAGCTATCACAAGACTCATTTTCGGAATTGTGGATATCGCCGATTCCGCTGCCAGCGCGGGGTTTCTGACCTCACACGAGCGCTGAAAATAGCATGTAGTTACATTCTGACAAAGCCTTGGGGGAAGATCTGCACAAACGTGCAGATCCATTGACTGGAACGTCCACACGTTGGAAGCATTGCAGCCAGACCGGCTCACGCCGCGTTTAATTTTCGAACGGCTTCTGCCTGGAACATCCGCTATCGGACTGGGTCTTCCACTTGGACTACAGAAGAAGGGGGTCTTACCGAGTAACAGGAACAGGAGCATGAAGTGATCTTCAGCGCTGATACGCAGTGGTGGCATATGTGCTTGGCCTTGGCCGTGGCGCTTGTATTGTCCACCGCCATTGGATTTGAACGTCAAAGCAAAAACAAGTCGGCGGGTATGCGAACACACGCCATGGTGGGTTTGGGTGCTGCGTTGTTCATGGTGGTCAGCAAATATGGGTTTAGCGACGTGCTGACGGTGGATTTGGTGCGGTTGGATCCCTCCCGCCTGGCGGCACAGGTAGTGTCCGGCATTGGCTTCATCGGAGCTGGGCTTGTATTCGTGAGGCGAAATCAGGTGCGGGGCCTCACCACGGCCGCCTCCGTTTGGGTGACTGCAGCTGTCGGAACTGCCGCGGGAGCTGGCTTGGTGTTGCCCGCAGTGTTCGTTACTGCAGCCCATTTTGTCATCGTCTACGTCTACCCTGTGGTGACCGGGAAACTTCGCTTCGGCTTTCCGAGCCAGTGGCTGCTCAGAGTTAGCTGCGTGGATGGGGTCGGCGCCCTGAGGGATGTTCTCCATACATGTACCGAGCAAGGATTTCGCGTTCAGGGCTTTGCCACTATGCGGGGTTCGGGAGAATCCAAGGGCGTGATGGACCGATTGATGCAAGGCTCGGAAACCGCTGTGGCTGACCTCGTTGAAATTGAGCTGGAAATTGAAGGAACCATGGCTGCATCGGACATCGTGGCCAGGCTCTCCCAGCTCTCCACTGTCACTGAAGTTTCCGTCGTTGACGAAGCCGAGTAGGGAGCACAAGTGATTGAGATTCAAGGACACCGGGGCGTATTGGCCGATCGTCACGGCAACACCCTGGCGAGCTTCGTCGAGGCGCTCCGTCTTGGCGTCGATGCCATTGAAGTGGACGTCTGGCTCACTTCTGATGGCCAGCTTGCGCTGCGCCACGATGCGGTTATCGATGATAGGGACATCAGGCTTGAGAAGCTTCGTGAAGCCAAAGTAGAGAAGCACCCCGCGACGACAACCGACGTCGATATCGAAACCCGTGTGCCATCACTTTCTGAAACCTTGGCTCTTCTGCGTTTTGCCAATGCCAGTGGCGTCATTTTGGATATTGAGGTCAAAACTGAGGGGGCAGCTTGGGACGAGTACGGTCATGGGATTGTGACGGCGCTGTCCAAGGTCTTGGCGGCTCATCAAGATGAACAAGCTTTGCGGGTCAGGAGCTTTGATCCCCAAATCATCAAGGCAATGTCCGGCGTATTGCCGGGAGTCCCTTTGGTCGCGCTCAGCAGGGCAACCCCGTCCCGGTCTCCCGGACTCTACCCGTCGACTGCTCAAGACCTGGTGGACGCGGCCTTGGCCACCGGAGCGTCCGCCGTTGCGCCGGCCGTTGGAATTCTCGACGCCGGTTTGGTCGCCATAGCCCATGCCGCTGGACTGAAGGTGTTTCCGTGGACATTGGAGACAGGCGAAGAGATCAGCGCCGCAGCCGGTCTTGGCGTGGATGGAATATGCGTGAATGACGTCGCCATGGCCCGGCGAGCTTTGACTGAGCTGGGCAAGCCGCTTCCAGCGGCCCGCGCGATATCGCTGCCTCTTCTGCACCCCGCTACCTCCGCCTGATCGGGAAGGAGCCGCTGGGCTCAATGTCACTGTATTCCTGTGCCGGGGCAGCCCCAGGAGTTGGGGTTTTCCTGGCAGGTGTCGGCGACGAGTGCTTTTTCTGTTTTCCAGACTTGGATGGTTTTGGCGGGTGTGGTGATGTCCAGGGTTCCGTTGATGGGTAGTGGTGGTCCGTTGTTGACGGAGTAGGTGCCGGTGAAGCTGGTGGTGAGGGTGGCTTGGTAGTTGCCGGTGTCTGTGTAGATGTGGCTGGTGCGTGTCTCGTTGTTGAGCCATTCGGCTTCGGGGATGGAGTAGCCGGCGGCGGGTGTTGGTCCGAGGGTGGTGCCGTCGCCGAAGGTGTAGCTGTAGTTGGCGGGTGTGGCGGTTAGGTGGACTGTTTGGCCGAGGATGGTGACGTCGAAGCCTTGTTCGCCGGTGGTGGCGTAGAAGTTGGTGGGTCCGCCTTTGAGGGTGTGGGGGAAGGGCTGGGCTTCGAGGTTTCCCGGGTTGACGGGAAGTTGTCGGAAGTCGGTGAGGATCCTAGCCGCGATGTTGGCCAGGACGTTCTCGGGCTCGGGGTCGTAGAGGCAGGTGGGTCCGCTGACAGGGATCCAGTCTGTCCAACCGGGGTTGGTGATCGCCTTTGGTGCCTCCTTCCAAATGACTGGCGTGCCTTCTTCGCCTGCGGGCGTGGTGGCAGGGCAGTCGAGAGCGTCGCAGCCCGGGTCCTTGGTGTCGGGTCCGTCGGCACGGCAGTGGGTATCAGCCAAGTACTGATTTGGATCCTCCGAACCTGCAGGGGAGCTTGACGTTCCACCGAGATTGGATATCAGCTGTCCGGTTGTAGGGTCGATTTTGAACCGGGCACCAATATCAATTCCACCATCGCCTGCATTGTGTGCAGCCCATGTGTCATCAGCATTCGCGGACGGTAATGCCAGAGTGCAACACGCTGTTAACCAAAATGCGATCCCGATGGCTGCGCGGATGACCACGGAAGTCCTAGTCGATGACGCCAAGGTCTACCACCGTCCAAGCGCCGTCAGCAAAGCTAGCGAAAAAGGCGAATGCATCATTTGATGCTTCTGATCTCGGCCGCCCGACACTTCCGTCCGCGTTGTAATAGTCGATATGGTCTTGAATGACCTGCACCTTGGCCGTCTTCAGCCTGTCGACAGTCCACTGCATCTCTATGACCGGCACGGAAATCTTGCCACCTGCTAGCCATCGCCCATCTACAAATCCGTCCTCGCCGGACTCTTTGAGACGAAGACAAAGCCGGCAATCTTGGGAAATCAGGGGTAGCCAGGCCGACATGTCACCTGTCTCTCCTACGTAGGACAGCTGTGCGTACCAGTACCCGATAAACGCCTCCAGCCCCGCCTTTGAATTCTCCTTCGCCAGCTCGGGCATAACAGGCACGGGGACATTCTGTGCCTTCCCTTGTGCATCAGCTGGCTTGTAAACGGCAGGCGCTGACGGAGTAGCCGAAGCCTCGGGAAGTGAAGCGCTCGAGGCGGGAGGCGCCGTCGTCGTGCTTGTTTCCGTCGGTGAGCTGCTGGGTGTGGCACCGCCCTGGCAGCCGCTCAAGAGGATCGCAAGAGCGAGAGCCAAAACCGCTGGACGGGCGCGAACAAAAGACGAAGACATGAACGAGTGGCGTGGCATGACAGGCTCCCCAGCAGCTGTTTTGGTGGTGTGTCGGCCAGTCTAGGTGGGTCGAACAACCGCGTCCCAGTCAGGAATTCGGGGTTGTGGATAACCCGCCTATGGTCTCCGAATGTTCCCGGGCGTATTCTTGCCTCGCCGGCTTGTCATCGCATGCATCTTATTGGGGGAACCATGGTCACGATCGAACGCCCACACCTGTCCACGTCCGGGCGCCTGCTATCGGCTGTCCTGTTGATTGTCATGCTGACGCTCAGCGCCTGCTCTTTCCCGACCCCTGTTGCTCAGTCCACGCCCAGTGCGGCGTCGTCGTCGGAGGCGCCTGCCGCAGGCGTGGGCGCAAGCGCGAATCCTGACGCAACCGCGAGCCCCAATGCAAGCACGAGCCCCGATGCGCCCACGGGAACCGGTGGTGTCTACGGCGAGTTCGGATCTATGTCTGAGGCCTGTCTTTCGGTAAGCGCCACCATGCTGAGCGTCACCATCCTTCCGCTTGCGGCAATGGCTGGAGGCACGCCCGAGGACATCGAGAAGGCTAAACAGGAGTTGTCCCAAATGGAGGGCAAAGTGCCGGAAGAACTTAAGCCGGCCTTCGAGAAACTTCGGGCCTTCACGGAGGCTGCGGGCTCGGACTTCAGCAAATACGGCGACGGGCAGTTTGAAGAACTGATGAAGCCCATCCAGGACTGGACCGAGAAGAACTGTAAGTAGCCGCCACCGGGCACGCTCCCTTCTCTCCGACGCTTCTCCCAAAGCGTCGGAGCTAGACGCTAGGGTGGTACTCAAGAGAAGGGGAGTGCTCCGTGGAAGACCAGAACGTGCAGCTTGATCCCGTGCCTGGGGGCGAAATCCTTGGTACCGGACGCACCATCATTTCCGAGGCGGCCGTCGCCAAAGTAGCGGGTATCGCTGCCCGCACAGTGCCCGGCGTCTACTCCTTGGGCTCGGCTCCGTCCCGCGCGCTGGGTGCCATTCGCGACGCCGTCGGCAGCTCGGACCACGCAGCAGGCGTCCGCGCCGAGGTGGGGGAGACCCAAGTGGCCGTGGACATCACGTTGGTTGCACTCTACGGTCACCCTTTGCACGGCGTCGCCAACCAGGTCCGGGCTGCGGTCTACCGGGCTGTGGAGGAACTGGTTGGCCTTCAGGTGATTGAGGTCAACATCGAGATCACTGATGTCTTCATTGCGCCGCCGGCCAAACCCGCGGGTAGCAAGACAGTGGTAGTGGAAAGGGAGGTTCTCCAATGAGCATGACCGTGGTGGGAATCGCTATCGGCGCTTTCGTGGCTTTCATGTCCTTCTCGTTCGGACTATGGGGCTTCCTGATCTCCCTGCTGTTCATGGGCATCGGCGCGCTGCTTGGCCGCGCGGCTGACGGCAAGCTGGATCTCCGCAGTGTGCTGGACGCCATTACGGGCCGGCGCTCTTCGTCATGAGCGTGGCTGAGGCTGTGGACTACACCACCAGCCTGGCCGGCCATAACCGGATCAGTACCCAGGCATTGACATCGTTGGCTCGGGCCGCTGCAGCGGAGGCGCTCGGCGTTGAGGCCCACGACATCCGAGCTGATTGGGCGGACGACGACGGACTGTTGGCTTTGTCCATCGTGGCACCTATCAGCGTCCCGGCTTTGACCGAGGTGTTGCGTGATCCGCAGCGTGTCCAAGGATTTGGAGGGTCCATCTGGGATCGTGCCGTGGCGGCCAAGGCTTTTGTTCTTGAAACGGTGACGCGGCTTAGCGGCTCCCAACTCAGCAGGGTGGATATCAGGATCAGTGGAGCGCACGTCACTGAGGGAGGCCGCGTCCAGTGACCCAGGATCAGGAAACACAACAATTGAAGTCAATGGACCCGAACGCGGGAGCCAGCCCGGTTGCCGGCGAAGACCCCGGGATGAGCCGTATCCTGCGCCGTGAGACGCATTCGTCCCGCGCTGGAGCGTCCGTTATCGCGGCCGTCCTGGTCATCGTTCTGTGTGTCTACGCACTGCTCGAAGCAGGTGTCCGTGCCATCGGGCAGCCACCTTGGCTGATCGATCCCACCACTGCCGCGGAGCGCGTCATCGCACTCCCGGAAGGCATCTCACCCCTGCTGCTCGGCGCGAGTGGTGCCGTCATCGCCATGGTTGGGCTCTTCTTCCTCCTCCATGCTGTTCTGCCGGGCCGGCGCGCCCGCCACCTGCTCCGGGACCCGCGTACCGCCGTCGTGGTTGATGACGAAGTCCTGGCCTCTGCGTTGGCGCGTCGTGCACGAACTGCCGCGAACGTCACCCAGGAACAAGTCATGGTGGTTGTCTCGCGACAGATGGTTGTGGTGAACGTGCGGCCAACCTCGGGCAGCCGGGTCAGCGAAGAAGCAGTGCTTACTGCTGTGCAGGCTGAACTTGAAGAAATGTCGCCGGTGCCCATGCCTGTTGTCAAGGTGAACCTGGCGTCGTCGGGGGTGATCGGGGCGTGAACGGAACACCGCGGGCCCTCAACCGTGTACTGCTCTTCATCATCGGTGCGAAACTGCTGGCCGTCGGGCTGCTTCTCCTGCTGTTGGCCACCGTCCCGGCAGCGGCCACGTGGTGGCATGGTTGGTCGGCTTCTGTTTGGGCGGGCGCCGAAAATGCCTTCAGGCAAACGCACCTCCCAGGACGTGAAGAGAGCTGGCTGTGGATCGTGGCAGGCCTCATCCTGGTGGCCATCATCATCGCGATGATCGCTTGGTTGTCGCAGCAAGGCAAAGGCAGGGCCAACCTTCTGGTGGCCAGCGACGACGACAGCGACGTGGACGGTGAAGTCCGGATCGGCGGGGGCGTCGCCGAACAGGTGCTACGGGCCGCCCTATCTGAACGGACGGACCTCGCTGGTGCATCGGTTGCGACCCTGGAGGTAAAGGGCAAACCGGGCCTGCGCATTCGCATCCAACCGAGGCAAGGAGTGGCGCCTCATATCCTCGCGGCTGAAGTGTCTCAGCTCGTTGAAGCGCTGGACCTCGTGATCGGACAAAAGACCCCGGTGCTTGTCCACATGGTTTCCGGTGCCCGATCCAGGTTCACCAAAGCCGAAAGGGTCCGCTGACAAGGCGCACACAGAGAAACATACAAAAAAATACAGCGCATCCGCATCCATGGCCTGCCTTGTGTCGGTAGTAGGGGTATCAGCAAAATCCCCGCACGTCGGGCCGATTGAGGAGAAGGATATGCGCAGCAGAATACTTACGGCAGGAGCAGGAGCCAGCGCCGCAGCACTGGCAGCAGCAATCGTCTTGGCTGTCCCCGCGCAGGCGGCGGAGGGTGACGCGCACCTGTCCGTACTTCACGGAGTGCCTGGGCTTACCGTTGACGTCTGGGTCAACGGAGCACGAACCCTGGACGACTTCACTCCCGGCACTCTGGCCGGGCCGTTGGCACTTCCGCCCGGTGCCTACGATCTGGCCATTACCGCCTCGGACGCCGCGGATGCCTCTGCCCCTGTTATCGGGCCAGTGACGGTGACCTTGGCGGCGAACGGCAACTACACCGCCGTCGCCAACCTCGATGCGGCCGGGAAGCCAACCGCGAACTTCTTCACGAACGACGTCTCGCGCATCGATGCCGGCAAGGGCAAGCTGACGGTCCGGCACACGGCCGCGGCGCCAGCTGTGGATGTGCTTGCCGGCGGCACAGCCGTGGTGACCAACCTGGCCAACCCCAATGAGCAAACGCTCACCCTTGACCCGGGTACGATTTCGGCCGCAGTGGCCGCAGCGGGTACGACAGCACCTGTCATTGGCCCGGCCGATGTGACGGTGGCCGAAGGCACGCACACCATCGTCTATGCGTGGGGAAGCCTGACTGACAAGAACCTTCAACTAGCGGTGCAGACCATTGACGGGCTGCATTCGGCTCCCGGATCGGTACCAGGCGCCCTGGACGGCTCATCGGGCGGTGTCCCGACAGAACAGATGGTTCTGGGCGGCGGACTCGCGGCGGCAACGTTGCTGCTGATCGTCGTGAGGCTCGGAAAGGTTCGCACTTCCGCCGCAAGGAAGTCTTAAGGCCAAGTCAACAGCATGACGTAAGAGCGGAACAGGTCCTGGTCGTCCGAAAACGACGGCCAGGACCCCGCATCAATCACGGCAGCCGGAGCATCCTGCCGTAGACCGCCAGGAAACAACCGTTATGACACCAAGTAAGCCAAGCCGAAGCCGCCGGATGGCGGCGCTCGCCGGGATGGCAGTGCTCGTTCTGACGGCATGCGGAACCGCGACACCGTCGACGGCCGGTAGTTCTTCCAGTGAGGCAAGCGGCCCGAACCCCAGTGAGCAGCAGACTCAACCGTCGCTGCCCCCTGCCGAGCCTTCCCGACCACCTGCCGAAGTCTCGCTGAAGGGCACAACTCCCATGCAGCCCGCGTCGGCTCCCCCTCCTGTGTCGCTCAAGGTGGCCGGAACGTCAATTGACATGGCCGTTATCCCCGTGGGGGTCGCGCGCGGTGGGGCTATGGAGATACCGGAGACCTTCTATCAGGCCGGATGGTACCGATTCGGATCCGCCCCTGGAGCCGCGGAAGGCACAGCTGTCCTGGCCGGACACATCGACACCACCTCTGACCAAGCGCCGTTTTCCCAGCTGAAATCCTTGCCGGCCGGAACCTTGATAACCGTAGGGCGGGAGGGTGCTCCCGCACTCAACTATCGGGTTGTCTCCGTCACGCTGATGGCCAAGGACGCCTTTGACGGCGACTCGCTGTTCCGCCGGACCGGACCGCACGAACTCAAGGTGGTCACCTGCGGTGGCAGATGGCTGGACGAACGAATGGACTACAGCGACAATGTGATTGTCACCGCGGTCCTTGAATAAGCACCCCAACCCGGCCGTGGTCCTCGTCGCTGACGCCGGGAAGGAGTCTCCTTTGGTATCCCCAAACGAGGTTTCTTCCGAGTGGGACGATACGTTGACCGCCTCATTCATGGCGGGGGATGAGTCTGCACTTGTGGCTGCTTACAGGCAGTTTGCCCCGCTGGTTCACACGCTCGCTTTGAGGTCCTTGAGGGACCGTGCCGCGGCCGACGACGTCACCCAAGAGGTGTTTATCCGGGTGTGGCGTTCACGGGACACCTTCAACCCCGAGGTCGCGCGCCTGCCGGCATGGATAGTGGGCATTGCACGCCACGTGATTGCGGATGCCCACTCAGCGTCGAACCGGGAAGTTCGTAGAGTCCTTGCCGTCGCCCAGGTCCAAGACACCGGCGGCGGAGGTCCTACGGAGGGAGCTGTCGAGGTGCTGGCCGACAGGCTGCTCCTGGACGGCGAACTCGACCGGCTTGGTGAACCCCAGGGCGCCATCATGAAATTGGCATTCTATGAAGACCTGACGCACGAGCAGATTTCCCGCAGGCTTGAACTACCGCTTGGTACCGTCAAGAGCCACATTCGGCGCAGCTTGATCCACCTAAGAAGCAGACTGGAGGTTGACCATGCCGCACATTGATCCGGAAGAGTTGAGCCTCCTGGCGCTATACGGTGACTGGCTCGATGATGAGGGCCGGCAGCACCTTAGCGGCTGCGATGCCTGCTCGGCGGAGTACGCCGCATTGCGCCGCGCCGTTGACGCCATGAAAACCACGCCGGACAGCAGCACCCTTGAGGTGCCTGGGCCCAGCGTGTGGAGTGGGATTCACCGGGAACTGGGTTTGTCGGACGCAATCCGGGAAGACCCCTTGGGCTCCGCAGCGGGCCCTGCAACAGGAACTGAAACCAGCAAGCCCGGCATTAACGGTCCAACCGAACCAGAGCAACCAGCAGCACCACCCGCGGACATACGTTCCGTCAAGAAACGTCCCCAAGGGTGGCAACGCCGCGGGACCTGGCTGGCGGTCGCCGCAGCAGGTGCCTTGGTCATCGCCGGTGCAACCCTATGGAACATCAACCAGGCGGCAACGCCGTTGGCACGAGCAGAGTTGTCGCCACTTGCCCAGCACACTGCTACAGGATCGGCGACAGTCCTTGAGTCCCCTGATGGAACGCGAACCCTGGAAGTGAAACTGAGCAAAGAAGAAGCGCAGGGCTACCAGGAGGTCTGGCTTATTGGCACGGACCTCACACGGCTGATCAGTCTGGGAATCATGAAGTCGGACTCAGGTACCTTCCCGCTTCCGGCGGACCTGAATCTGGCCGATTTCCCCATCGTCGACGTTTCGGATGAACCACTGGACGGAAATCCCGGCCACTCCAGCGTCAGCATCGTCAGGGGCTCGCTCACTTCCTGAAGGCCCTTCACTGGTGTGAATCGCATTGGCGTGGGCTGCCCTGGCGCTCTCAGTTGCGGGTAGCCTGAATCCCATACCGAAGGACAGGAGGCCCCAGTGGCTGGCACAACAGTGGCTTCAACATCTGCGCCTGACAAATCTCTGCTCGAGACCACCGTGGCCGGACTTATGGCGGAACTGGCGGCACTGGAAGAACCCCGTGCCCGCGAGGTGAATGAGAAGCATGGTGATGACCATGGGGTAAACCTCAGCAAACTGCGCGCCGTCGCGAAGCGGCTGAAGACCCAGCAGGATCTCTCGCGGGAGCTCTGGGACACGGGTGACACCGCCGCCAGGTTGCTGGCACTCCTGATCTGCCGACCTAAGGCTTTTGAGCGGGCCGAGTTGGACAGCATGCTGCGCGAAGCTCGGACTCCCAAAGTGCAGGACTGGCTGGTGAACTACGTCGTCAAGAAAAGCCCGCACTCTGAAGATTTGCGGGTGGCATGGTTCTTCGACCCCGATCCCGTGGTGGCAAGTGCCGGCTGGGCGCTGACCTCCGAACGAGTTGTTAAGAGGCCCGAAGGCCTGAACCTCGTGCAACTGCTCGATGTTATCGAGGCCGAGATGAAGGGCGCTCCCGACCGCCTCCAATGGGCCATGAACCACTGTCTGGCCCAGATCGGGATTGAGTTCCCGGAGCACCGGGCCAGGGCCTTGGACATTGGTGAGCGCTTGGAAGTGCTCAAGGACTATCCCACGCCGCCTAACTGCACCTCGCCGTTCGCGCCGGCCTGGATCAATGAGATGGTGCGGCGCAAAGGCTGACCATCCGCGAGGCTTAGCCCCTGTTCCGGTGCATCATCCGGTAGGTGAGCTCGGCAAGGAGCTCTTCGTCGGAGAGGTGCGAGGCCCGGGCAACGGGAGCGCTCGGAACGGAAACGCGGGGAGGGCCTGGGCGTGATTCCTCACCTGAGCGCATGTCATCAGGGGTGATCATGTCCGGTGCGAAGTTCGACTTACCTTTCAGGACCTCCGAAACGGATCCTGCCCTCCAGCCCAGGGCGTGCTCAAGCTTGCGTTGGTTGATCTCCTGCGTCCGGCGGGTCCCGGATTCCAGTGTTCGGACTGTCTTGATGGCAGTACCAGCCTGCTTGGCCAGCTGAACCTGGCTCAGGCCTTGGGCCAGTCGTTCTTCTTTGATCAGGCGGCCGATAGTCTGCAGTGCTTCAAGTTCATCCACGATTCCCAGTTTTCCATAGGCAATAGTAGGCAATCAAATCAGAGTGCGGAATGGTGGGGCAGGGAGCCCTTACGCCACAGCCTGTTAGAGCCCCCGAAGGGCGCTCTACGCAGATAAGCGAAGGCTACTTGGTATCAATGCGGTTACTTTATGTGTAAGCGCTTGCATTGCGTCGCGGATCATGGCTAGTGTGAGCGTCACCACATCAATTGCGCCGCCGAATCTTTGTACTCAGCGAGGAGTCTTTAGCATGAAGAAAACCAAGTACCTGCTACCGGTCGCAGCCGCCGGTGTTCTGGCACTTACCCTTTCCGCCTGTAGCGGAGATGGTGGCGGTGGAGGATCCACCGCCGGCTCGGATGATTGCTCCGCCTACGAAAGCTATGGCAAGCATGACGGCAAGACCGTCTCCGTCTACTCGACGATCGTCGATATCGAAGCCACCAACCTCGAAGAATCCTGGAAGCAGTTTGAAGACTGCACAGGTATCACCGTCAAGTACGAGGGCAGCAAGGAATTCGAAACTCAGATTGGCGTGCGTGCCCAGTCCGGCACCGCCCCTGATGTGGCGATCTTCCCGCAGCCCGGCCTTCTTGCCACTCAGGCACGGGCAGGCTACTTGAAGCCCGCTCCGAAGACCGTCTCTGATCTCGTGGACAAGAACTGGTCCCCGGACTGGAAGAAGTACGGCACCGTGGACGGTACGTACTACGCCGCTCCGATGCTTGCGAACGTCAAGGGCTTTGTTTGGTACGCGCCCAAGACCTTCAAGGACAAGGGCTGGGAAGTTCCCAAGACGTGGGACGAAATGATCGAACTGTCCAAGAAGATCGCCGCGGATGACCCGAACATGAAGCCTTGGTGCGCCGGTTTCGAATCCGGTGAGGCAACTGGCTGGCCCGGCACTGACTGGATCGAGGACGTGGTCCTGCGCGCCCATGGCCCCGAGGTTTACGACCAGTGGGTGGCTCACCAGATCCCGTTCAACGACCCCAAGATCGTTGACTCCTTCAACAAGGCCGGCGACATTCTGCTCAACCCGGACATGGTGAACGGTGGCTTCGGTGACGTTCGCACTATCCTGAGCACCGGTTTCGCACAGGCCGGCCAGCCGGTCCTGGATGGCACTTGCGCCATGCACCACCAGGCCAACTTCCAGGCTGCCAACTGGCCTGCAGGCACCAACGTTGCTGAAGATGGCGACGTATGGGCCTTCATCACCCCGCCGATTGACGAAAGCAAGGGCAAGGCAGTCACCGGTGGCGGCGAGATGGTAGGCGCCTACAAGGACACCGCTGAGGTTCAGTCGTTCCTGGCTTACCTGGCCAGCGCCGACTTTGCCAACAACCGCGTGAAGCTGGGCGGCGTGGTCAGTGCAAACAAGGGCCTGGATCCCAACAACGCACAGTCGAACCTGGACAAGCTGACCGTCCAGATCCTTCAGGACCCTGAGACCGTCTTCCGTTTCGATGGCTCGGACCTTATGCCGAGTGCAGTTGGTTCCAACTCCTTCTGGAAGGGCATCGTGCAGTGGATCAACGGCACGTCTTCACAGGATGTTGCCAACAGCATCGAATCCAGCTGGCCTAAGAGCTAACTCCCAAAGCGCTGCCTCCCCTGACTGGAACTGCCAGCCGGGGAGGCAGCGCTTTTCCCGGAACTTAGTGATTCACTCACGCCCCGGAGGTTGGGTATGGAATTTATTGGAGAAAAACTCCTTCAAGTAGTGATAGCCCTGGCGATATTCGCCGCGGTCATCGGTCTCATCATGCTGCTGGTGGACAGGGCACCCAAATCGGTCAAGGACAAAGTAACCGTTGCGGGCTTCCTTGCCCCCGCGGCCATCCTGATGCTGGTGGGCCTGGTCTATCCGGCAATCCGCACGTCAATGTTGGCCTTCACGGATGCCAGTGGCAATGGCAACGGTCTTGACAACTTTGTATGGATGTTCACGCAGCCCGAGGCTCTGACCACGCTGCGGAACACCGTGATTTGGACCGTCCTGGTTCCCCTGCTGTCTACGGGCTTCGGACTCGCCTACGCAGTATTCATTGACAAGGCCCGCGGCGAAAAAGTACTCAAGTCGCTCGTCTTTATGCCAATGGCCATCTCCTTTGTGGGAGCCGGCATCATCTGGAAGCTCGTCTACGACTACCGCGGTCCGAACATCGAACAAACCGGTGTGATTAACTTCTTCCTCGTCGCCTTGGGGATGGAACCCAAACAGTTCCTCCTTGACGCACCGGGAAACACCATGTTCCTCATCATTGTGATGGTCTGGATTCAGACCGGCTTCGCAATGGTGATCCTGTCGGCAGCCATCAAGGGAGTGCCGGTGGAACTCACCGAGGCAGCCCGACTGGATGGCGCCAACGCCTGGCAGCAGTTCCGTAACGTCACGATCCCGGGTATCCGTGGAGCTCTGGTGGTTGTCCTGACCACCATTACGATCGCCACGCTCAAGGTCTTCGACATTGTGAGAACCATGACCGCCGGAAACTACGACACCTCGGTAGTTGCCAACGAAATGTACACTCAGGCCTTCCGGGCCGGCGAGCCAGGACGCGGTGCGGCCTTGGCCTTGATCCTGTTCCTGATGGTGCTGCCCATCGTTGTGTACAACGCACGAGTCCTTCGTAAGCAAAGGGAGATCCATTGACAGCCACGCCAGCCCCGAAAGAGGCCTCGAAGGGCGCCACCCGGCAGCGTCCTGGATCCGATCCCACCGAGGACGCCCAGCCGATGATGCGGCGGGTAAAGACCAAGCTCACGTCCAAGTGGGCAACAGCGGCAGCGATCATTATCGCCGTCGTATGGTCTGTGCCGACGTTCGGTCTCTTTGTTACCTCTTTCCGTCCCGCCGCCAAGCAGGTTGGCCCCCGCTCCGACGGTTGGTGGAATGCGTTCACTGACTGGCAGTTCACGTTCAAGAACTATACGGACGTCCTGGTCCCGGCGGGGTCGCAATCTGCCAACCTTTCCCAGTACTTCGTCAACTCCATAGCGATCGTCATCCCGGTCACCATCTTTGTGCTGGTGCTGGCGTCCATGGCCGCGTACGTCTTCGCGTGGGGGAAGTTCAAGGGGCGCGACGCACTCTTCATCTTCGTCTTCGCACTGCAGATCATCCCCCTGCAGATGGCGCTGATTCCGCTTCTGCAGTTCTTTACGCAGACCTTGCAGCTCCCCGCGGGTTCGTACGCGCAGTTGTGGATCGCCCACACCATGTTCGGCCTTCCGCTGGGCATTTTCCTGCTCCACAACTTCATCTCGGAAATTCCCGGTGAAGTCATCGAAGCAGCAAGGGTGGACGGTGCCGGACACAGCACCATCTTCTGGCGGATTATCCTGCCGCTCTCCGTCCCGGCATTGGCATCGCTGGCTATCTTCCAGTTCCTCTGGGTCTGGAATGACCTGCTGGTGGCCTTGGTGTTCTCCGGCGGAACGGCGGACGTGGCTCCGATTACGCAGCGTTTGGCGGAGCTCTCAGGTACCCGTGGTGCCAGGGACTACCTGAACCCGGCAGCAGCATTCGTCTCCATCATCATCCCGCTCCTGGTGTTCTTCGGATTGCAGCGCTACTTCGTGCGCGGCCTGCTGTCCGGCGGCCTCAAGGGCTAGGAACTGCGCCCTCGGTTACGCAGCGCATTACATCGCTGCGTAACCGAGGGCGGCAAAGCACCAGTCCACATTTAAGGTGAAGGCGGAGCAACGGCGGCCGGAGAGGGGAGCCTGTGTCAAAAACAACGGGTAGGTCCCAACGCGGCGGCCATACCGGCGTCAGTATTGAGGACGTCGCCGCAGCTGCCGGAGTTTCCACTGCGACAGTTTCCAGGGCGGTCCGGGGACTGCCCCGGGTGTCGCCCGCGACCCGGGAAAAGATCCTCGAAGTCGCCAGTTCTTTAGGGTATGTGGCGTCGTCGTCAGCGTCGGGCCTGGCGACGGGCCGTACCCGCACCATCGGCGTGCTGGCACCTTTCGTCAGCCGCTGGTTCTTCTCCAAGGCCATTGAAGGCGCGGATCGGGAACTGCATTCACGCAAGTACAACCTTTCCCTGTTCAACCTGGGCGGCCACGGCAGCAACCGGGAGCGGCTCTTCAGTTCCACCATGGTCTACAAGCAGATCGACGCCCTGCTGGTGTTGTGCATGTCTTTGACCGAGGAAGAGCTGGAACACCTCCACAAGATCGATATCCCGCTGGTTGTGGTGGGTGGCCACGTGGAGGATTGCGCATACATCGGCATCAATGATTACGACGCCGCGTCCACCGCCGTGCGGCATCTGCTGGACCTGGGCCACAAAGACATTGCACTGCTCCATGGCGACGACGAAACGGACCTGAACTTCGACGTCCCCCGCGTGCGTATCCGCGCCTTCCAGGAAGTTATGACCGACGCCGGCCTGGAAGTCCGCCCGGAGTGGGACCAGTGGGGGGATTTCACGGTAGCCAGCGGGCAGCAGGCCTTCAATCGTCTTTGGAGTCAGCCCGGCCGCAAGCCAACGGCCATTTTCTGTTCCTCGGACGAGATGGCGATGGGTGTCATTTTCGAAGCAGCCCGCCACGGTGTCCGCGTACCGGAGGACCTCTCGGTCATCGGGATCGACGACCACGACTTCTCGTCGTCCATCGGGCTCACCACCGTCGGGCAGCGTCCAGACAACCAGGCCGAGCTGGCCACTAAGATGCTGCTGGATGAACTGGACGGCAACCCGGGAGCAGTGCATTCACAGGTGGCCCCCCACAAACTGATCGTGCGCGAGACAACGGCCCCACCAAGCTAGCGCCGAAGCCAAGCTAGCGCCAGAGCCAAGCTAGGAAGCGCGCGCCAACTGCCGGATGGGAATCCACCGCGAGGCGAGCCGACGGTAGGCGGCGGCCGCACCTGTCATGTCGCCTTCAGCCAGGCACTCGATCCCCAACCGAACATCCATGGGGGACTCGTCCGGATACACTTTGTCAGCTACGGCACCGTAATCGAGCTCCACCATGGACTGGACGTGGAAAAGTTCCAGCCATTCCGTGAGCTGTGTCAGGTCATCCAGCATGTCCAAATCCGGTGCTGCCAGCGCCAGGTGGGCAACGGCGAACCGTGCCCGGTCCAGGGCTTCAGTCAGGGGCGTCCATACCCGGACGGTCAGGATGCGCCCCTCGGATTCCACTACGTCCTTGCGGTCGGACTCGTTGAAAAGCGAGAACCAGCTGAACGGGATCCCCCATGTTGAGGCACGGGTATGCACGCGTTTGGCGGCCTCCCCGGCGTTGATGCGATCGATCCTTGCCTGGTGCTTGTCGCGCTGCGAGACCGGAATGAGGAGGTCGGCCAGGGGACTGTGCACGCCGTCCATGAGCGCGTTGGCCGCCAAGCCGGCCCGAATCACCAGCTGGCTGGGGCAGTAAAGCAGCCGCCCGGCGTCGTTATCTTCTTTCCCGGACACCGCGGCGTGACGCCCGCTGGGCACGCGCGTCATCCGGACCAGGTCCGTGCGGCCCGTGGGGAAAGGATCGCCGCCGGAGCGCGTGATGCGTCCCAGCGACGCCTGGAGTTCAGCATTTTCGACGGCGGCCCGGGATCCGTTCTTGCTGCCCTCGGCAACGAGTTGGCGCTGCTGTTCAGGCGGGAACGCGTCCAGGGGCTCGTAAATGCGCAGCGACGAAGAGAACGGCAGACCTGCCTGGCCCCGATACAGGTTTCCAGTCATGTCAGCCGCCCCTTTCGTTAGTGACCTTGTACTTGGTCTGCGAGGTACTTAGTCTGCGATTTCCACGATGACGGGAGCGTGGTCCGAAGCACCCTTGCCCTTGCGCTCTTCGCGGTCGATGGAGGCCCCGGTGACGCGTGACGCCAACGCCGGGGAGGCCAGGCAGAAGTCGATGCGCATGCCTTCCTTCTTGGGGAAGCGAAGCTGCGTGTAGTCCCAGTAGGTGTACACGCCGGGGCCCGGAGTGTAGGGACGGACGACGTCGGTGAACCCTGCGGTTTCGAAGGCGTGGAAGGCGGCGCGCTCGGGTTCGCTGACGTGGGTGTAATTGTTGTTGCGGAAGAGCTCGATGTCCCATACGTCGTCGTCGAACGGGGCGATGTTCCAGTCACCCATGAGCGCGATCTGGGCGGTGGGATCGGACTTCACCCATTCGGCCGCGTGGCCCTGCAGAACGTCAAGCCACTTGATCTTGTACGGCATGTGTTCGTCGTCCAGCGACCGGCCGTTGGGAACGTAGAGGCTCCAGATGCGGATGTCGCCGCAGGTGGCTGCTATGGCGCGGGCTTCCTGCGCGGGATCCTTACCTGCCTTGCCGAACGCAGGCTGGTCCAGGAAGGTTCGCTGCACGTCCTCCAGGCCCACCCGGGAAGCGATGGCAACACCGTTCCACTGGTTCACGCCAAAGTGCGCAACCTCGTAACCCATGCGCTCGAAGAGCTCCCACGGGAAGTTCTCGTCCTTGCACTTGGTCTCCTGGATGGCCAGGACATCACAGTCGCTGCGCTCAAGCCAGGCTTCTACGCGGTCGGCACGGGCGCGGAGGGAGTTCACATTCCAGGTTGCTATCTTCACAGCCACTAACTTACCGAACTTGGCGCTGAGCGCATCCCCTGCTGCCCTTTTTGCCGTTCACAACCAGCGCAGAACTAGCGCGCGAACAGCGGCGGTGAACTGGCCAGCTTGCGGAGCCCGATGCCCGAGGCGATGAGGAGCAACCCTGTCAGGATCGCGAACCCGGCCAGCATCCACACCAGGCTTAGGAAGCCCAGCCCCGGGTTGAAAAGGACAACGATCCCAAACACAGTGGTGACGAGTCCCGTCAGGAACCAGAGGCCCCAGCTACGGATGAAGCTCCTGGCAGCCAGCGCCAGGATGATTTGCGAGAGACCGAGGACCAGGGCCCACAATCCGATGAGGACGCCAATTGCTGCTGCCGTTATTCCCGGCAACGCAATTGCCACGATGCCGGCCGCGATGGAGATAAGGCCGCCCACTACAGTCCAGCGGGAACGGCCTGCGGGGTCGTAGAAATAATGCGCCACGCTGGTAATGCCGTCAATGATTGCGAAAATGCCGAACATGACAACTACCACCAAGGCAGTAGCGCTCGGTAAAACAGTGATCAATAGACCAAAAACTATGGAAAGGACTCCCCGGACCAGCAAAGCAGTTCCCGGGGTTTTGAACATTTTGCGATCCGCTACGTCCGACATACGGTCAGCGTAACCAACGGCGTGCCTTTACCGCATCCCCTCGCGCCGGATAGCTGTGGCAATTGCTGCGGCCCGCGTCTCCACACCCAGTTTGGCGTAGATGTGGGCGAGGTGGGTTTTGACTGTTGCCTCGGAAATGAACAGGCGTTTGCCCAGATCGCGGTTGCTGAGGCCCTGGGTGAGGAGGCTGAGTAACTCTGCTTCGCGGGGAGTGAGGATCTCGTCAGGATTCCGCAATTGCTGGAACAGGCGTGAGGCCACCGGTGCACTCATCACGCTCTTCCCCTGCACCGCGCCTCGCACGGCAGCGAAGATCTCCTCCGGTGCGGCGTCCTTGAGTAAATAGCCCATTGCTCCGGCATCAACTGCGCGGACGATGTCGGCGTCGGAATCGTAGGTGGTGAACACGATGACGGCCTGCTTCGGGTTCCACTGCCTGAGTTGCTTGATCGCTTCGATGCCATCCATTCCGGCGCCCATCGCGAGGTCCATGAGGACTACCGCGGGCGTATGCTTGTGCGCAGCTTCCAGTGCTTCTTCGCCTGAGGCTGCTTCCCCGACGACGGCGATATCACCTTGGGTACCCAACAGCGCCCTGAGCCCGCTCCGGACTACGGTGTGGTCGTCCACGAGGAGCACGGAGATGGTGTTCACAGTGCCTCCTTCAGGGCATTTGCCGGATCAGCAAGCCGGGTCAGCGGGAACTGCGCCGCAATGATGGTTCCTTCGCCGGGCGAGCTCTCCACAGACAATTCTCCGCCCAACTGTTCCACACGCTGTCGCATGGCCCGCAGGCCGTATCCTCCGTTAGCAGAAGGCGGAGGTACCGCTGCAGGATCGAAGCCGCGGCCGTCGTCGAACACGTCCAAGGTGACGGCATCCGGAAGGTACCCCAAGGTCACACTGGCGTGCTCCGCGCGGGCATGGAGTTTGATGTTGGCAACGGCGCTTTGGGTGACGCGGAGCAAGGCATGCCGCACCTCGGAAGGAAGGGGCCGGGGGGCACCCGTGACCTGAATGTTGGCGGTCTCAACGTACTGCCGGGCGGCGTGTTCCAAGGCCTCCGGGAGCGGGCCTGTTTCCAGGCCCGGGGCGGAAAGTTCGTGCACCAGGCTACGGGTATCGGCGAGGTTACGCCGGAGCAAATCTGTTGCCTTGCATACGTCTTGGTGGGCGGTTTCAGCGGGCCACGCGCGCTGGGCGGCCTCGAGGAGGAGCAGGCTGCTGGCCAAGCCTTGGGTGACGGTGTCGTGGATCTCGCGGGAAACGCGCTCGCGCTCAGAAGCGACTCCGGCTTCACGTTGCTTGGTGGCCAGCTGCTCCTGGGCCTGGGTGACGTCGTCGAAAAGCCTGCGTTGCAGTGCCGCGTCACGCTCGATCTTGTCGTAGATCAGGGTGAGCAGGGCGCCCGCTGCGAGCGGGCCGAGCAGCATGGCGATGTCCGTCCAGTCGCTCATCCGGAAGAGCCCGACGGCGGTAGCGGCCGCCGTCGCGCCTCCCGCCACGTAGCCGGCCCAGCCTCGGAAAGCCGTCCGCGTGAGGAAGAAGATGGCGAAGGAACACCACGCGAAGCTCGGGGCGATCACCACCAACGCGGCCCAGGCTGCCAGCAACGCCACCATCCACGGAATCCACAGCTGTTGCGTGCGTTGGTCCGGGTGCTGACGGTGGACCAACACGGCGGTAACCGCGTACAGGGCACACACCGCAATGGCCAGGGCAACGGTCCACAAGTTGTCCGCGGGGGAGTGGCGCATGACGTACCTGACCGCAGAGGCCACCATCAGGACGGCAAAGCCCAAGTGCACAACTACATCAATGCGGCCATCAAGCCTGTTGCCCGGCTCTGGTCGTGGACGTGCAGTTGGCATGGGTGGTTCCCGTTCCCGGTTTTCGGTGGAAGGCGTTCTTTCCATGCTAGATCCCGGCGCTGGCATTGGTCTCTCCACCTTTTGGCTGATACCGGTGGCGGAAAGGCTGAGGGCGGGAGGGGCGCCCGGCCGATGTGGCTGCGGGCCATCCGCGGAAGCATGGAGCTGTACCCGATGCTTACAACGAGGAGAGCCCCATGAAGAAGTCCAACAAGATGATTGCCGCCGCTGCTGCCGGAGCATTGTTGCTCACCGGCGGTGTCACTGCCGTGGCCAACGCCGTGTCACCCGCCGCCGCGCCTGCTGCCGCACCGGTAAAGGTTGCCGCAGACGTTCTGCCTGCCCCGGAGAACGTCGTAGCCCAGAACCGCATCTCTGTGGGGGCGTCCAGCAAGGCCGTCAATGCCGCGCTCGCAAAGTGCCAGGCCGACAAGCTGCCGTTCGTGACCGTGGCACTGGTTGACCGCTTCGGCACCGTCCAGGCCCTCCTCCGTGGTGACAACGCCGCCGAGCACACCATCGAAGCCGCCAAGCAGAAGGCCTACACGGCAGCAGCTTTCGGTGCTCCCACCAGTGAACTCGCCAAACGCGTCAACGGTAACGGCCCGTCCATCGCCGACCTTCCCGGTACCTTGTTCCTGCCCGGCGGCGTTCCGCTGAAGGTCAACGGCGTTTCAGTGGCCGGCATCGGAGTTGGTGGCGCCCCCGACGGCGCCCTCGACGAGGCCTGCGCCACAGCCGGTGCCGATGCGTTGGCTGCGGCCGCGAAGTAGCCTCGACAGTATGGATTCCCTGAAGGGGCGGGGCCTGGCAGCGGGTTCGGTGATCGGTGCTGGTTTGCTGATCGCCGGGCTCGTGGCCGGCTGTGCTCCATCGTCGCCTCTGCCGACAGGCACAGGCACGACGGCGGCCCCGCCTTCCAGCCCGGCCCCGCCTCCCGTAGCCCCCAGCCCGACCGCGACGTCGAGCGCAAGTCCTGGCCCGACGTCGTCGGCTGCTGTGCCACCCAAACTGTCACCGGAGGCCCAAATCGACACAGACCGGCTCCTGATCCTCGCCGCGAAGGCCAACGATGTTGCCCGTGTTGGTGAACTGATCGCGGCGGGTGGGAACGTCAACGCGAAGGACGACGTTCAGGACTCCGCGTTCCTCTACGCCGGCGCTGAAGGCTTCAACGAGGTCCTGCAGCTGACGTTGAATGCTGGAGCGGATGTTCGCAGCACCAATCGGTACGGCGGCACCGCGCTGATCCCTGCGAGCGAGCATGGACATACGGAAACGGTCAGGATTCTGATCGCAGCGGGTGTGCCCGTGGACCACGTCAACAATCTGGGCTGGACCGCCATGCAGGAAGCCATCCTGCTCAACAATGGCGGGCCCAATCAGCAGGACGTGGTCCGGCAACTCCTGGCAGCCGGAGCCAACCCGGACATCCGCGACCCCCAAGGCCGAACCGCCCTGCAAAATGCAGAGCGGCTCGGGTTTACGGAAATCGCGGAGCTGATCCGGAACCGCTGACCCAACGACTCAGTTGGGCTAGAGCGCTTCCAGCACGCTCACATAATTGGCGATACCCACTCCGCCCATGTTCTGGACCGCGCCCCGGCGGGCATTGGACAATTGCATGTCGCCCGCCGTGCCGCTGAGCTGCATCGCGGCGATGACGTGCTGCGACACACCAGTGGCACCCACCGGGTGGCCCTTCGCCTTGAGTCCGCCGGAGATGTTGACGGGCAGCTTGCCGTCCTTGTAAACCCAGCCCTCTTGGACGGCTCGCGCACCCTCACCGCGGGGAGTGAGGCCCATGGCTTCGTACATGATCAGCTCGGCGATGGTGAAGCAGTCGTGCACCTCCGCGAAGTCCAAGTCCTGGAGCCCAACTCCCGCCATGCCCAGCGCACGCTCCCACGAAGCCCTGGTGGCAGCAAACTCGGTGGGATCGCGCTCCTCCGCCGGGAAGAAGTCGTTGGCGTGGCCGAAACCAGTCAGGCGCACCGGCGCGGTTGCGCCTCCGGTAGCGGAGGTGGAAAGCACGACGGCGGCGGCACCGTCCGAGACCGGCGAACAGTCCGTGCGGCGCAAGGGTTCGGACACCATGGGGTTCTTCTCTGAGATGGTCCGGCAGAACTCCTCGCCGAAGTCGCGGTGCATTTGGGCGTAGGGGTTGTCCATACCGTTGTGGTGGTTCTTGGCAGCGATGGAACCTAGGACATCACCGAGGCCACCTTCGAATCCCGGGCCGGTGATGCCGGCCCCGTAGCGCTTCCCGTAGTGCTTGGCCACATCAGCGAACAAACCTGTGAATCCCGTAGAAGAGGCTTTTCCTGCCATCTCGTACGAAGCACCGAGCAAGGCCGCCCCCACAACGTCGGCGCCGGCGTCGGTCATCTTCTCAGCCCCGATCACCAGGACGTTGCGGGCAGTCCCGGCCAGGACGGCTTTGACGCCCTGCTGGAAAGCCGCGGAACCGGAAGCGCAAGCATTCTCGGTGCGCGTCGCGGGAACGTTAGCCAGATCTGCGGACAACTGAAGTGCCAGCGACGACGTGAATCCCAGGGGCTGCATTCCGGAGTTGAACTGCCCGAGGTAAATTTCGTCGATGTCCTTGGGATCGAGCCCAGAGTTCTTAATCGCTTCGCCGGCAACCTGGACAATGAGCGACTCCAAGGTGTCATCAGTCAGTCTGCCGAACTTGCTGTGCCCCCACCCTGTGAGCAGAATGTCCTTGCCGAATTGGTCCTTCAGGCTCATGCGTTTACTCCTTCAAGTGCGTGTTCCTCAGAGGCGAGCGCCACCGTGAACTCTGCCTCGGTGTTGCTGCGGATCTCTTCCACCGTGACGCCAGGGGCGAGGCGGGTCAGCAGCAGCTGCGTGCCGCCGTCGGGTGTTTCCGCTGTGGACGGTGTTTCCTCGATGTCGAAAACGGCGAGGTCCGTGATGATCCGGTCAACGCACTTGAGTCCCGTCAGCGGGAGCGTGCATTCGGCCACGATCTTGGCCGAACCGTCCTTGGCGTTGTGCTCGGTGAGGACCACCACCCTCGGTGTACCCGCCACCAGGTCCATGGCTCCGCCCATGCCTTTGACCATCTTGCCGGGGATGGTCCAGTTGGCCAGGTCGCCCGAGCCGGACACCTGCATGGCGCCCAGGATGGCAACCTTCACGTGTCCGCCGCGGATCATGCCGAACGACGTGGCGGAGTCGAAGATGCTGCCACCGGGGGTGATGGTGACGGTCTGCTTGCCTGCGTTGATAAGGTCGGCGTCTTCCTCGCCCTCATACGGAAAAGGGCCCATACCGAGCAGACCGTTCTCGCTTTGGAGGACCACCCGCACGCCGTCAGGCAGGTTGTTGGCCACCAACGTAGGAATGCCGATGCCGAGGTTGACGTAATCGCCGTCGTTCAGTTCTTCGGCCGCGATGGCGGCCATTTGGTCTCGTGTCCATGCCATGGTGATGTGCTCCTTGTTCTTAGGCCGTTACTGATTCGGCATGCTGTGCCTCGAGTCGCTGCCGGACCGTGCGCTGTTCTATGTCCTTGACCCGATCAGTGGCTTGGACCAGCCGCTGGACGTAAACGCCCGGGGTGACAATGTGATTCGGGTCCAGCTGGCCGGGTTGAACAATGACCTCAGCCTCGGCGATGGTCACTGCACCCGCTGTGGCAACCACCGGGTTGAAGTTGCGGGCCGTGTAGCGATAAATCAGGTTCCCGTCCGTGTCTGCAGTGTGGGCGTGGACCAGGGCGACGTCGGCGGTGATGGCGCGCTCGCGGACGTACGTCACGCCGTCGAACTCTTCCAGCGGCTTGCCTTCGGCAACCAGGGTCCCCACTCCGGTTCGCGTGTAGAACGCCGGAATGCCGGCTCCGGCAGCGCGGAGACGTTCGGCGAGGGTGCCTTGCGGCGTGAACTCGACCTCAAGCTTCCCGGCCAGGTACTGCTCGGCGAACAGTCTGTTCTCACCGACATAAGATGCGATGACCTTCCGGACCTGGCCCGCCTCGATGAGGACGCCTAGCCCCTTGCCGTCCACGCCCATGTTGTTGGACACGATCGTGAGATCCTTGGCGCCGGACTCACGGACGGCGTCGATGAGGTCGGCGGGGATGCCGCTGAGTCCAAAACCTCCGACGGCGATGGTCAGGCCGTCTGCCATCAGGTCATGTAACGCTTGGGCTGCGCTCGCTTGGATCTTGGTCATGCTCGACTCCTCTTTGAGTTCCTTGCCGGTGCATCCACTTTGTGGACTGCTCTCACTCTTGAGAAGGAGCCTAGGTTGCCTCTGTTAGGCGGTCAATGCGCGTACCTCCCAGATACTCAGGGTATGGACACTACAATGGAGGGTGTCCATACTATGGATGAAATCTTGTGGAGGGTGCTGTGGTGGTACAGGGAGCGCAAGTGGTGGGTCGGGTGGCCCTGCTGCTTAGGCTGGTGGGACGCAGGCCCGAGGGCACCTCTTTGGCGGGCTTGGTGCGCGAGTCCGGGCTGACCCGGCCAACCGTCCACCGGCTACTGACGTCACTGGCCGCGGAGGGCTTGCTGGAACACGATTCCACCTCCGGGAAGTGGGTGTTGGGTCCGGAGATCTTCCTGCTGGGATCAGTGGCCGCCGCACGTTTCCCTATGGAGGACATTGCGCGGCCCTCGCTGCGCAGGTTGGCTGCAGAGACCGGGGAGAGCGCTTTCTTCTCCATTCGTCGTGGCAACGAAACAGTGTGCGTGCTACGGGAAGAAGGCTCCTTTCCGGTGCGGTCCTTCGTGCTGCACGAAGGGGTGCGCTTTCCCTTGGGAGTCGCTTCGGCCGGCACTGCCATCATGGCTTTCCTGCCTCCAGACGAACAGGAGTCGTTGCTGGGCGACTGGGCTACGCATGCCGGCGACTTTGCGGCGGGCCACCCTGCAGACGTGGTGCGGGGCAATCTGGAACGGACGCGGCTGGCTGGCTACTCCGTCAATCCCGGGTTGATCCTGGAAGGTAGCTGGGGCATGGGAGCGGCTGTGTTTGATCAGCAGGGACGGCCAGCATGGGCTCTTTCCTTGACGGGAATTGAGCCGCGATTCCGTGCGGACCGCCAGGAGTTCCTCGGGAAACTGCTGCTCGAGGAAGCGCACAGGATGACGGCGCGCCTGCAGGGAGCTAGCTGAGGTCCAGCCGCATCAGCACTCTCGGGAAACCGTTCAGGACCGACGTCGTCTCGGCCACCTTTCTGAAACCGGCCTTCTCGAAAAGCCTCCGGGTGCCAACGTAGGCCATGGTCAGGTCCACCTTGCCGCCTTTGTTGTCCACGGGATAACCCTCAATCGCGGGCGCGCCGTGGCTTTTTGCGAAGTCAATCGCGCCGCGGAGCAGCTCGTGGGAAATTCCCTTGCCGCGATGCCCGGGCCGCACCCGGATGCACCAGACCGACCACACCTTGGTCTCATCCACGTGGGGAATCTTGCGGTTTTTCGCAAAAGTAGTGTCCTCGCGAGGGTGGACCGCTGCCCACCCAACTACTTCGTCGCCGTCGTAAGCCAGAACGCCGGGAGGCGGGTCCTCGGCCACCAGCTTCTTCACAAACTTTCCGCGCTCCTGTTTTTGGAGCTCCTGGTTCAGTTTCGACGGAATCCTGTAGCTGAGGCACCAGCACACGTTGGCATCGGGGCTCTTGGGCCCCACCATGGTCTTCACGTCGTCGAACACCGTCGCTGGGCGAACCTCGATAGCCATTCGCCCATCCTGTCACCGGGACAAACCCCTCCACTAGGCCTGCGGAGACTGGCTCCAAAAAAACTTTTTCAATCCGCACCCATCCACCCTGTCCCGACCTCCGAATAGCTGGTGAGACACAAACCGCTGGTGAAGCAAAAGCAACACTTGCAGCCCGTGTCCCACCACCCACTGGACCCAACGCCCTGGTTCCAAAAACAAGGAGAATGACATGTTGTCCACAAAGCGCCCCGCCCTCGCCTTCGTTGGCCTCACTGCAGCCGCCCTTCTCGGTCTCACTGCCTGTGGTGGTTCCAGCACCTCCAGCACACCGGCTGCTTCATCTGCCGCCCCGGAAACCTCGATGGCGGCACCGTCGCCGTCGGCCTCCGCCATGAGCAGCGCCGCCATGGATCCGGCCGCTAACCTTGTGGGCCCCGGCTGCGCCGGTTACGCCGCACAGGTTCCGGACGGTGCCGGATCGGTCATGGGCATGGCCCAGGACCCGGTAGCCGTAGCAGCATCGAACAACCCGCTGCTCAAGACCCTGACCGCCGCTGTTTCGGGCAAGCTCAACCCCAAGGTGGACCTGGTTTCCACCCTGAACGGCAGCGAATTCACGGTGTTCGCACCGGTTGACGATGCCTTCGCCAAGATCGACCCCGCAACAATCGAGACGCTCAAGACGGACGATGCCCTGCTGAGCAAGATTCTCACCTACCACGTAGTCCCCGGTCAGCTGACCCCGGACCAGATCGTCGGCACCCACAAGACTGTCCAGGGTGGCGAAGTGACGGTTGCCGGCACCAAGGATGCCCTCACGGTTGACGGAGCTTCCAATGTGATCTGCGGTGGCGTCCAGACCGCCAACGCCACGGTCTACCTGATCGACTCGGTGCTGATGCCCAAATAGGCTTTAGCTTCCACCAGTACTAACAAAAAGCGGGCGCCGGAATCAATCCCGGCGCCTGCTTTAGTGTGTGTTGCTGTTTAGCGGCTGAAGTCAGTGTCGACGTAAGAGCCGGCCCTGTTGTGTTCGGACCCGCAGGGGCAGTGGTCAACCTCTATACGCACGGTCATTGGATTGGATGAGTCCAAGGTAAGAGTAACATCCTTGCCGGCCTGGGCGCTGGACTGGGTGTTGAGGCGAAGGGTGCCCTGGGAAGCGATTTTGGACATGGTAAACCTTCCTGATGTCTTAAGAGAGGGGCAGTTGAAGCCGGGCTATTTGTCGTCTGATTCCAGCTGGGGTTTGCCGACCAGGGGAATGGTTCCCGTGGGCGTTCCCCCGGCGCAATCGGAGTCCGTGCACTTTTCGGCGCAGTCGTGTTTGGTGACGAGGTCGAACTGAACGCCGCCATGTTGCTCAACGCCCGTTCGGATGGCTCGCTCCACCACCGAAGTGGCCAAGCGCTTGTGCAACTGGAGCGGGTCCCGGCGAAGGTCCTTGACCAGTGCGAAACAGAGCAACAGCATGACGATCACGAATGGCAGAGCCGCCACGATGGTTACTCTTTGCAGGCCTGACAAGGCCTCCGACGGTTTATCGCCGCCTGCAAGCAGCATGACCGCTGCCACTGCGCCGGTGAGGCTTCCCCAGAAGATCACCACTCCTCGACGCGGGTGCTCGGCACCATTGGAACTGAGGGAACCCATGACGATGGAGGCTGCATCGGCGCCGGTGACGAAGAAGATCGCCACCAGGACCATGGCCAGGACGATGACCGCTGCTGTCAGCCAGCCCGGCATGCCCAGGTTCTTCACGAGGTCGAAGAGGGCACCATCGAAGTTGATGGAGGGTGCGCCATCCACCATGGTCACAAGCCCGGGCGTGCCGGCCTTGTCTGCCTCCTGCTGGACGTGGAAAGCGGCGCCGCCGAAGATGCCGAACCAGATGACGCTGACAACGCTGGGCACCAGCAGGACGCCGGTGACGAACTGGCGGATGGTGCGTCCGCGGCTGATGCGGGCGATGAACATCCCGACGAAGGGCGTCCAGGAGATCCACCAGGCCCAGTAGAAGATGGTCCAGCTGGTCATCCAGCTACGCAGGGACTCGTCTCCCACAGCTTCGGTCCGTGATGACATTTCGGCGAGGTCCCTGGCGTAGTCGCCTACGGCGGAAGGGATCAGGTTAAGGATGAACAGGGTGGGTCCGGCTACAAACACAATCAGGGCGAGAATAACAGCCAGGACCATATTGATGTTGGAGAGCCACTGGATGCCTCGGCTGATGCCTGACACAGCGGATGCCACGAAGCAGAAGGTCAGGATGGCCACAATAACCACGAGCACCGGAGTGCCGATCTCACCCAGCCAGCCATTTGACGTCATGCCGCTGCCGATCTGGAGGGCGCCGAGGCCCAGCGAAGCGGCAGTTCCGAAGAGTGTGGCGAAGATGGCCAGGATGTTGATGAACTTCCCGAGCGGCCCTTCCACCATGCGGATGCCGAAAAGCGAGGTGAAGGCTGCCGAAACCAGTTGCTTGCGGCCCAGGCGGTAGGTGCCGTATGCCATGGCGATACCGACCACTGCGTACATGGCCCACGGGTGCAGGGTCCAGTGGAAGATCGATGTGGCCATGGCGGTCTGGATGGCTGCCGGAGTGCGGCCGTCCACTGTTCCCGGCGGCGGCGAGATGTAGTGGTAGAGGGGTTCGGCCACACCGTAGAACATGAGCCCGATGCCCATGCCGGCGGCGAACATCATGGCCACCCAGGAAATGGTCCGGAACTCGGGCTTCTCGCCGTCCTTGCCCAGCGGTATGTTGCCAAACTTGCCGAGGGCAAGCCACAGGACGAAGACGACGAACAATGAGGCGAGGACCATGAAGAGCCAGCCGGTGTACTCCATAACCCAGTTCAGGGCGCCTTTGGAGGTATCTGAGAGGCTGTCGCGCCCGACAAATCCCCAGACCACGAAGGCGACGGCGATGGCGCCCGTGATCCCGAAGGTGACTTTGTCGAGGGTAAGTTTGCGGTTCCGGCGGGCCGAAACGGCCTGCTCGGTCTTGGCGTGGCGCAGCTCTTCCATGATCTGTTCGTATTCTTCAGAATCGGGAAGGGTTTCGGCGCCTCCGTCCTCAGCGTCGAGGGCGGCCAAGTTGGTGTCGTCGGTGGAGATCCTGATGACTTCCTCAGGGTTCTCCGCGTGGGCAGGGCTGGTTGATGTGGTGGAACTGGCTGCTGCTGAAGCACCCGCCAATTGATCGTCGGCAGGTAACTCCTCTGGTGTTAAGGATTTTGTGTCGCTGTTTATAGCCATGAGCGGGTCCTTTGCTCGGCGAGTCATGGGTTTGCGTTTATACATGGCCCTGGAGGATGAGGCCGAAGGGAAGGCTGGGGGGCTTCCCCGCTGACCATGATTTGCTGTCCCGGATCTGCACTTCAGGAGCGTAGATGGGCAGTTTCATGGGGCACCTCTTTGGTCGGACGGGTTGGTTGAACGCTGGGCTCATGGAGCCCTAAAGGGCGTTCCGCATGAATCAACAACATTCGCGCTAAGCAACAGAGTGCGCCCCGTCACACTCAAAGTCAAGGACTTTTCCTTGCTTGGCGACAGTTTGACGCAACGAATGGGAGGGGAAGCGTTCGTTGCGTATGATGGCCCGTGTTGCGCCTAGAGCGCCATAGACCCGCGCAAGGCAGGGCTTAGCGGTGCCTGTAACCCATCCGGGCGCTGATGGTCAGCCCGGCCTCGCGAAGGCCGTCGATAAGACCCGGCTGGTCCTCGGGTGAAAAGCGGAACGCCGGGCCGGAGATACTTACCGCAGCGATGACGCTTCCCGAGTGGTTGAAAATGGGCACGGCAATAGCGGTGAGGCCGATTTCAAACTCTTCGTGAACTGTGGCGTAGCCGTTACGAGCTACGTCCAGCAGCTGCTTTTCCAGCTCTCCGCGGTTGGTTACCGTACGTGGTGTTCGAGCGGGCAAGCCCACTGCCTTGAGGACCTGGGTTCTTTCGTCGGCGGTCAACGCGGCCAGAAGGACCTTGCCGCTGGATGTGGCATGCAGCGGCGTCAGGCTGCCCACCCAGTCGTAGGTGGCCAGTGTTGAGGGCCCCATCGCCTGGTCCACGTTGACGGCATAGTTGGACCGCAGCACAGCCAGGTTGACGGTTTCCTTGTATTCGGCCGCCAGGGCCTCCAGAACTTGGCGTGCCTCATGAACCACGCTCAGTCTGCCGGGGATGGAAGAAGCCAGGCGGAGGATTCCAAAGCCCAACTGGTACTTGCCGCGTTCACTGTTCTGCCGGACCAGTTCGCGGTTGACCAAGGATCCAACCAGCCGGGACACGGTGGACTTGTGGACGCCCATTTCCTCAGCGATGTCGCTCACGCCGGCATCGCCTTCCCGGGCCAGGATTTCCAGGATTTGGAGTGCGCGGTCTACTGACTGGACGCCTCCGCCCTGGGCGTCTACGTCCTTGTCGAAGTCCGGGTTGCTGCGTGCGGCCATGGTGCCTCGTGTCGTTGTCCAGGCAGGCCACCCTGAGCTGGTACCCCCTTTGGCCTGCACCCTCGTCTTTCCTCATCCTAGACGGAGTTTTGCGCGGACCTTTTCACATCATGGATGATTCACCCGTTCATGGCAGCCTCCTGGACAGCCTTTCGTGGGTTGCTCAGGCGCTCCCTTCCGGCATAGACGTTGAGGCTATGTCCCCGGCTGAAGCCAAGCAGGGTCACCCCGGTCTCGGTGGCAAGATCGACGGCGAGGCTGGAGGGGGCGCTGACGGCCGCGAGAACCGGGATGCCGGCCAAGGCTGCCTTCTGGACGAGTTCGAACGATGCCCTGCCCGAGACCTGCAGGACGAGGCCGGTCAAGGGCAGCAGGTCCTGCCGAAGGGCCCAGCCCACCACTTTGTCCACCGCATTGTGCCGGCCGACGTCTTCCCGCAGACACAGCAGCTCCGGGCTGGCGCCATCCACTTTGAACAGTCCAGCTGCGTGGACCCCTCCGGTTCTGTCGAAGACTGCCTGCGCTTCGCGGAGCCGGTCCGGGAGCTCGGCGAGGACATCCACCGGAACCTGTAGACGGTCCAAGGACGGATCGAAATGGATGGTCTTGCGTACGGCTTCAATGGAGTCCGTGCCGCAGATGCCACACGAGCTCGACGTATATACGTGGCGCATGGTGTCCGGCAGGGGAACGTCCGGCCGTAGCTGGGCTTCCACCACGTTAAAGGTCTGCACCCCGTCCTTCTCGCCCGCACAGAACCGGAGGGAGATCAGCTCCGAAGGGCTGCGGATGATGCCCTCGGACACCAAAAATCCAGCCACCAGATCAAAGTCGTCGCCCGGCGTCCTCATGGTCACGGCAAAAGAGGTGCCTCCGATCCTGATTTCCAAGGGTTCTTCGGCGGCCAGAACATCCTCCTTGAACCGCACGGAATGTTCGGTGTCCGCCGCGTCCAAGCGGAAACGATGGATTTTCCTGCGCTGGGTCATGCGGGCCATGCGGCGTACCCTCCTGATTGGTCCGGAGAATTGATAGGAGCTGTCCAGGGCAGCGGCAGGACAGGTACGGGCGCACCGGCTGCGACGCCTTCAGGGGGAACAGCCATATATCCGTCTGCCCAGGCAAGCCCGCGCATCATCCCCGGACCCGTGCGGGAGGCTGGGAACGCTAGATCGTGGATACGGGTGCAGGGCATGAGGCGTGTCCGCCCTGGGTCCGGATCGATGTCGGCCCCGGAGGTCATCAGCACAGCTGCCCGGAGGGGCCTGCTTCCCATAGCGGCCAGCAAGGGTTCTCCCAGGGTCATCAGCGCCATCATTGCGGCCAGCGGATTTCCCGGAAGCCCTATGACGAAACGCCCATCAGGAAGTTCGGCCAGCACTGCCGGATGTCCCGGCCGCATGGCGATTTCGTCCAGGAGGAGCCGACCCCCGAGTGCCGCAACGGCATTGCGGAAGTGGTCTGTCCCGGATTTTCCCGTCCCGCCGGTGGTGATCGTCACGTCGGGCGGTAAGCCATCAGGAACGCGGCCAAGCGCCGCCATCCACTCTTCGTATGAGTCGCCTATCCTGCGCTGGCCACCCGGCTCCCCGCCCAATTGCGAAATCACGGCATCCAGCTGCGGGCCGAACGCGTCGCGGACCTGTCCTGGCGCCGGCTCGCCTGAGGTGACCACTTCAGAACCGGTAAGTACGACGGCGACCCTCGGCTTGCGCTGCACCTGAACGTGATCGTGGCCTGCCACTGCGGCCAGGGCAATATGAGCCGGATTGAGGAGCGTGCCGGCGGGTATGAGGACATCTCCGGCTGCGGCTTCTTCTCCGGCGGGACGAATGTGCCGGCCTGGGAGTGTCTCACCCGGCTTGGCGTCGTGTCTGAGAGAGAGGTGCCCGTCCGCGGATGCGTGGCCGCTTTCCTTGCGCAGGACTGCCGAGGCGCCGGTTGGAACGAGCCCGCCGGTGGCGATGACGCTGGCTTCGCCCGGCGACAGCGGCAGCCCCGCCGTCGTTAGTATCCAAGGGCTGCCGCCGTTGATGGCCCAGCCGTCCATGGCTGACGACGCGTAATGGGGCAGGTTCCGTTGAGCGGTGACGGGGCTGGTCAGGGTGCGCCCGATCGCCTCGCCGAGGGTGACTTTCCACGACGGGAGTGGGCCGGCACACTGGTAGGCCAGTTCACGTGCTTCGGCCCACGAGGGTGCGTGCCGCGGTTCGCCGCTCACCACGAACCCTTCGTGAGAGTCGGTGAAGGTTGCTTGTGCAAGCATGGGTGCCCGCTTCCTGAGGTGGTGCTTCCGGTGAAACGCAGATACCGGGGACTGCCCGGCCTTCCCGTAATTCTTGCCGCGCAGTCCCCGGTATCCGTGTGGTGCGTACTGAGCCGGGCGTGTATTAGGACTTCACGTAGCCGTTGGGGTTCAGCACGAACTTTGTTGCCGCTCCGGCGTCGAACTCGGCGTAGCCGCGCGGAGCGTCCTCGAGCGGGATGGCTTGGGCGTTGACTGCCTTGGCGATCTGGACCTTGTCATGGAGGATCGCCATCATCAGTTGCCGGTTGTATTTCATGACCGGGCATTGGCCGGTGGTGAAGGACAGGGACTTGGCCCAGCCGGTACCAAGGGACAGCGAGAGTGAGCCGTGCTTGGCGGCATCGTCGATTCCGCCCGGGTCGCCGGTGACGTAGAGCCCCGGAATGCCCAAGGATCCACCGGCGGCGGTGATGTCCATGAGGGAGTTCAACACAGTGGCAGGAGCCTCGTGTGAGGCATCCTTACCGTGGCCGCGGGCTTCAAAGCCCACCGCGTCCACACCGCAATCCACTTCCGGAACGCCGAGGATCTGTGCGATCTGCTCCTTCGGATCGCCGTTGGACACGTTGACTGTTTCACAGCCGAAGGAACGCGCCTGTGCCAGGCGGTCCTCGTTCATATCGCCCACAATCACGACGGCGGCGCCAAGCAGCTGTGCGCCCACGGCAGCAGCAAGGCCCACGGGCCCGGCACCTGCGACGTAAACTGTTGACCCCACGCCGACGCCGGCAGTGACGGCACCATGGAAGCCAGTGGGGAAGATGTCCGAGAGCATGGTCAGGTCCATGATTTTTTCCAGGGCCTGATCGCGGTCCGGGAAGCGCAGCAGGTTCCAGTCGGCGTAAGGGACCAGCACGAACTCTGCTTGTCCGCCCACCCAGCCTCCCATGTCCACGTAGCCGTAGGCGCTGCCGGGGCGGTCGGGGTTGACATTGAGGCAGATGCCGGTCTTCTGCTCCTTGCAGTTCCGGCAACGGCCACAGGAAATGTTGAACGGCACCGAGACGATGTCGCCTACCTTGATGAACTCGACGTCGGGTCCCACCTCCACCACTTCGCCCGTGATTTCGTGGCCGAGGACCAGGTCCTGCGGAGCAGTGGTGCGTCCGCGAACCATGTGCTGGTCCGAACCGCAGATGTTGGTGGTTACAGTGCGGAGGATCGCGCCATGAGGCACCTTCCGGCCGACGTTGGCCGGGTTGACGCCCGGTCCGTCCTTAAGCTCAAACGTTGGGTAGTCGGTGTCGATGATCTCGACGACACCAGGTTCCTTGTAGGCGACTGCTCTGTTTCCTGACATGGTCACTCCCTCTTCTTTGGCTATTGCTGAACTGCTGCCCAATGGTCCGAAAGCGGTGCTTCGATGAGGAAATACCTCCCCAGGTTTCAGGCCATCGAAGCACCATTCACGGACAACCGGACAGCTGATATTTCCATCAGTGCGTGATAGATATATCAGTCATACTATGTGACGCAACTCATGGTGTACAGCGGCTCCTAAGCCTTCTCCAACCGGATGATCACGGATTTGGAGGTGGGCGTTCCGCTGGTGTCCGCCACAGAGTCCAGAGGAACCAGGACATTGGTCTCCGGGTAGTACGCGGCGGCACAACCTTTCGGCGTTGAATACGAGACGATGCGGAAGTTCTCGGCCCGCCGGTCCGTTCCTTGGAATTCCGAGATCAGGTGCACCATGTCGCCGTCGGCAAAGCCCAGCTCGGTGATGTCGTCAGCGTTGATGAGCACCACGCGACGCCCACCATGGATGCCACGATAACGATCGTCCTTGCCGTAGATGGTGGTGTTGTACTGGTCGTGTGAACGCAGGGTTTGCAGGACCAAGCGGCCAGGCGGGATCTTGATGAACTCCAGCTCATTGCCGGTGAAGTGTGCTTTTCCTGATGCGGTGTCGAACTTCCTGGCATCGCGCGGCGGGTGTGGCAGGACAAAACCGCCCGGGTGCTGAATCCGTGCTTCGAAGTCTTCAAAGCCGTCAAATACCGCTTCAATATGTTTGCGGATCAGCGAGTAGTCATCCCTCATGGCCAGCCAGGAAGCCTGCGGGGTGTTGGGCAGGCGCTGGTGGCCGTCTCTGAACAGCCTGTCTGCAAGGTTGCACACAATTGCTACTTCGGAGTGGAGGTGCTCACTTGCAGGCTTGAGGCGTCCCCGTGATGCGTGGACAGCGCTCATGGAGTCTTCCACGGTGACCCGCTGGTCTCCGGTCCGCTGGGTATCCTTCTCGGTGCGTCCCAGGGTAGGCAGGATCAGGGCCCGGCGACCCGTGGACAAGTGCGAGTGGTTCAATTTCGTGGAGATCTGAACGGTCAGCCGGGTGTTGGCCAGGGCTTGCTCGGTGACGTCGGAATCGGGGGCGGCCCGGACGAAGTTGCCGCCCATGCCCATGAAGAAACGGACTTTGCCGTCCCGCATGGCGCGGATGGCTGCCACGGTGTCAAAGCCGTGCTCGCGCGGAGACCGGAACTCGAATTCCTGGTCCAGCCGGTCGTGGAACGTCTCCGGCATCTTCTCGAAGATGCCCATGGTCCGGTCACCCTGGACGTTCGAGTGGCCGCGCACAGGACAAACGCCGGCCCCGGGCTTGCCGATGTTGCCTTGAAGCAGGAGAACGTTGACTACATCGCGGAGGGTGGGTACGGAGTGTTTGTGCTGGGTCAGGCCCATGGCCCAGCACACGATGGTGGCGCTGGAGGCGAGCATCCGTTCACCTGTTGAATGGATCTGCTCAAGGGTGAGGCCGGTTGCCTCCACAATGTCTTCCCACTCCACCTTTTCCAGATAGCGCAGGTAGTCGTCGATGCCCACGGTGTGGTTGTTGATGAAGTCATGGTCCAGGACAGTTTGCAGGCCCGGGGTGTTCCGTCCGGCAGCTTCGGCTTCAAGCAGGTATTTGCCCAAGCCTTGGAAGAGGGCTTGGTCGCCGCCGGCGCGGATCTGCAGGAAGTCGTCCGTCAGTTGGGTCCCTTGAATCATGCCGGCCACGTGCTGCGGGTTCTCGAAGTGCAGGAGGCCTGCTTCGGGAAGGGGATTGACGGACACGATGACAGCGCCGTTTTTCTTCGCGTTTTCCAGCGCACTGAGCATGCGCGGGTGGTTGGTACCGGGATTCTGCCCGGCCACGAAGATCAGCGACGCCGTCTCCAGGTCCACCAGGCTGACGGAACCCTTGCCGATGCCGATGGTTTCCACCAGTGCGGAACCGGAGGACTCGTGGCACATGTTGGAGCAGTCCGGGAGGTTGTTGGTGCCCAGGCCGCGAACCAGGAGTTGGTAAACGAATGCTGCTTCATTGGAGGTCCGGCCGGAGGTGTAGAAGACGGCTTCGTCGGGGTGTTCCAGGCTCCGCAGCTCCTCAGCCATGAGGTCATAGGCTTCCTCCCAGTCGATGGCCCTGTAGTGGGTAGCGCCTTCGTCCAGGAACATCGGGTGGGTGAGCCGGCCTTGCTGGCCCAGCCAGAAGTCGTCGCGCGTCTTGAGGTCGGCGATGGAATGCTGAGCGAAAAACTCCGGCGTGACACGGCGCCGGGTGGCTTCCTCGGCCACTGCTTTGGCACCGTTCTCGCAGAACTCTGCCGCGTTGCGCTTTTCGTGCTCGGGCCAGGCGCACCCCATGCAGTCGAAGCCATCCAGCTGGTTCACTGCCAGCAGGGTCTGAACGCTGCGCAGTGGTCCCATCTGTTCCAGCGAAATCTTCAAGGCGTTGGCAACAGCGGGGATGCCCACGGCCTTGGTCTTGGGTTTGGTGACGGTCAGCTTTGACTCGTCGATGTTCTCGCGGGGGGCTTTGGAATGCATGGGGGAACCCTTCAGATCCGGGAAGTGGAAGCAGTGAGCAGCGTGGTGCGGGACTGTTGCCGGGCGGCTTCAACCGTGTGCAGCAGCAAAAGCGCGGTGGTCACTGACCCGACGCCGCCCGGAACCGGACTCAGGCCCGCCGCGACGCCGGTGACGCTGGCTTCGTCAACATCACCCACCAGGGAACCATCGGGCAGGACGTTCGTGCCGACGTCGATCACCACAGTCTCCGGGGAAAGGTGGCTGCCCTTCAGCAGCCCGGTCCGCCCGGCGGCAACAACCACGACGTCGGCCGGCTGGGTATAGCGTTCCAGCGGCCCTGATTTGGAATGGCAGATGGTGACGGTTGCGTCCCTTTCGAGGAGGAGCAGGGACAGTGGCTTGCCCACCACGGCGGAACGCCCGACGACGGCCACGTTACGCCCGGCAACCGGAATCTGGAAGTGGTCCAGTAACTCCAGCACGGCCTGGGCAGTAGCGGGTGCGAAGGCGGGCTGCCCCACGGCCAAGCGGCCGAGGCTGAGCGGATTGGCGCCGTCGATATCCTTTTCCGGAGCGATGAGGCCCACCAGCCGGTCAGCGCGGACAGCCGCAGGCAGGGGAGTCTGGAGGATGATGCCGTGGACGGATGGCTCGGCGCTGAGGTCGGCCAGGACGCTGGCCAGCACTTGCTCGGTGGCATCGTGACCAAGATCGACGATCCTGCAACCAATACCGGCACGTCCGGCTGCACGCTCGATGGAGCGGACGTACCAGTGCGTCGCTTCGTCGTCCGTTGCAACAACAACAGCCAGGACCGGGCGAATGCCCTCGTCATCCAGGAGGGCGGTCTCCTCATGGGCGCGCTGCTGGATAAGGGCAGCGAGCGGCTTGCCGGAAAGCACTTTGGTGTTCCCGCGCAGTTTGGTGGTCATGAGAGGATCCTTTCGCGTACGCGCTGCACCAGGGCATCGGCGGCGAGAACCACTTTGTCCTCAATGCCGTTCGTCTGTTCCGCCAGGCGGGAACGGGCTTCGCCGTGCTTGATGGCGACTACATTGATGTCGATGTTGACCCGGGCCGTGGTGGCAGCTGCTCGGGCTGCATCGGCAGCAGCGGCGATGTCGCTGATGACGTTGGGATTCGCCACGTCAAAGAGTTCCGTGGCAAGATCCACCACTTCGCCGGCAACTTTGATGAGCTGCGCGGGGGTATGGGCGGCCTGAACCAGGGCCTCCTGGATGGCGGCGGTCTTTGTTGCCTTGAGTTCGTCGGATTCCGAGGGGAGCTTGTAGGAGTCGATGACTGACTGGAAGGCGTGCTCGTCGGCGTCCGCGAGACGCAGGGCCTCGACGATCAGGTGGTCGGCGGCGCTGGTGATCCGGGTTACCAGTGCGGCGTGCTCTTCGTACTTGGCACCGGTGGTGTACCTGGCCACCATGGCTACCAAGGCAGCACCTTGGGCGGCATGCAAGGCAGCGGCTGCGCCTCCACCGGGAGTGGGCTGACGTGAAGCGAGCCTGGAGAGGTAATCATGGATGGTTTCTGAACTGATCATGGGTCTTCCTGGCTGAAGGGGGAAAGCAGCGGCCCGGACCCGGTCTGTGCGAGGGGAAGGGTCCGGGCCGCATGCGTTGGTGGCTGCGTGGGCTGTTAGCCCCGGAGCCGGCTCATGGTGGGGTCGTACAGCGGATCTTCGGTCACGGTGGCTTGGATGCGGCGTCCGAAGTACTCAATTTCCACGGAGTCTCCGAGGGACACTGCAGAGGGCAAGTAGGCGTAGGCAATCGGCTTGCGGACGGAGTAACCGTAGGCTGCGCTGGTGACGTAACCCACCGCCTGGTCCTTGTAGAACACCGGTTCCTTGCCCAGCACCAGGCTCCTGCCGTCGTCGACGGTCAAGCAGCGCAGGCGGCGGGCCGAGCTTTCCTCACTGCGCCCTTCCAAGGCGGCTTTGCCGACGAAGTTCTCCTTGGTCATCTTCACGGCGAAGCCAAGGCCGGCTTCAAAGGGGTCGTGCTCAGTGGTCATGTCCGAGCCCCAGGAACGGTAGCCCTTTTCGAGTCGCAGCGAGCTGAAGGCGGCACGGCCCGCGGCGATGACGCCGAACGGCTGGCCGGCCTTCCACAAGGCGTCCCAGAGGCGCTGCCCGTTGTCGGCGCTGGTGTAGAGCTCCCAGCCCAGTTCGCCCACGTAGGAGAGCCGCATCGCGGTGACAGTGACTCCTCCGATGGTGACTTTCTTGGCACGGAAGTACTTCAGGCCGTCGTTTGTGAAGTCGTCGCTGCTCACCGTGCTGATGAGGTCACGGGCGAGGGGACCCCACAAGCCGATGCAGCAGGTGCCGCCCGTGGTGTCGCGGACCTGGACCCAGTCTCCGGCGCCTCCATTTTCGGTCTGGTGCCGGGCCGCGCGCTCGAAGTAGGCGGTGTCCATGTTGCCGTTGGCGCCAAGCTGAAAAGTGTCTTCACTCAGGCGGGCCACGGTGATGTCGCTTCGTACGCCACCGGCTTCATCCAGAAGCAGCGTGTAGGTCACGGCGCCGGGCTTCTTGGCAAGGTCGCCGGTGGTCAGTTCCTGCAGCAACTTCAAGGCTCCAGGGCCGGACACTTCGAGGCGCTTCAGCGGCGTCATGTCGTACATGGCAACTGCTGTGCGGGTCTTCCAAGCCTCAGCCGCGGCGATGGGGGAGCTGAACATACCGGACCAAGCGTCGCGGGCCGGCGGCTGCCAGTCGTCCGGCATTTCCTTGAGGAGCTCGGCGTTGGCTTCGAACCAGTAAGGGCGCTCCCATCCGGCACCTTCCAGGAAGTAGCCGCCCAACTGCTTGTGGCGCGCGTGGAAGGGGCTGACGCGGAGGTTGCGGGGAGAAAGCTTTGGCTGGAGCGGGTGCATCACATCGTAGATCTCCACGAAGTTCTGCTGGGAGGTTTCGCTGACGTATTCGGGGGTCAGCTGGACCTCTTCGAAGCGGTGGATGTCGCAGTCACCGAGGTCAATCTGCGACTTTCCTTCGATCAGGAGCTCAGCCACGGCACGGGCGATGCCGGCGGAGTGAGTGACCCACACGGCCTCGGCAACGAAGAAGCCGTCAACTTCCTTGGACTCGCCCACCAGGGAGCCACCATCCGGGGTGAAGGAGAAGATGCCGTTGAAGCCATCCTCGATTTCGCTTTCACGCAGTGCCGGCAGGATCTGCTTGGTTGCTTCCCACGCGGGAAGGAAGTCTTCCAGCGTGAAGTCCAGGCGCGAGGGCATGTTGTGTTCGGTGATGCTGCTGGGCTCGTAGCTTCCGAGTTCATCGAGATCCACGGGCATGGGGCGGTGGGCGTAGGAGCCAATGCCGTAACGGTCACCGTGCTCGCGGTAGTACAGATCCTGGTCCTGGTGGCGCAGGATCGGCAGCCGGGCACCGTTGGGAAGTTCGTTCTTGCCCTTCTGGGCGGGGACCGGCGTCGTTTTTACGTACTGGTGGGCCAGCGGGAGGAGCGGAACGGACATCCCGATCAACTCGCCCACCTTGGCGCCCCAGAAGCCGGCACAGGAAACCACGATGTCCGCCGGGATCACGCCGTCGGGGGTCTCGACGCCGGTCACGCGGCGGTTTGACTGCTCGATGCCGGTTACCTCTGTGTTGCCGATGTACTTCACGCCGGCGGCTTCAGTGCGTTTGATGAGCAACTGCACGGCGCGGGCAGCAAGAGCCAGGCCATCCGTGGGGACGTGGAGGCCGCCCAGAATGTCTTCCTCATTGATCAGGGGGTAGAGCTCCTTGCATTCCTCGCGGGAGAGGATCTTGCCGTCGATGCCCCATGACTGTGCGTAGCCGAGCTTGCGCTTCAGGTCGGCCAGACGGGTCTCGGTAGTGGCAACTTCAAGGCCGCCCACCTGGTTGAAGCAGCTTTGGCCGTCCTCCGTGAGGGACAGCAGCTTCTCCACTGTGTACTTGGCGAAGAGTGCCATGGACTTTGAGGGGTTGGTCTGGAAAACCAGGCCCGGTGCGTGGGAAGTTGAGCCACCGGGCATGTTCAGGGGTCCTTGATCCAGGACGGTGATGTTGTTCCAACCGCGGGTGACCAGTTCGTCGGCGAGGTTGGTGCCAACAATCCCAGCTCCGATGATGACAATGCGAGGCGTGGATGCCATGGGGGTTCTCCTGCTGAAGTTAATAGGGGTGAGTCTGCTGGTGTTCTGGTGCTTGGTTTAGCGGAAAACCACGGTGCTGGTCTGGTCCAGCAGCACGCGGTGTTCGCAATGCCACCTGACCGCGCGGGACAATGCCAAGGCTTCGGCGTCCTGGCCCACGGTTGAGAGTGTGGTGGGACCGTAGCTGTGATCGACGCGGATGACTTCCTGCTCGATGATCGGTCCCTCGTCCAAGTCAGCGGTGACGTAGTGGGCAGTGGCACCCACCAGCTTCACGCCGCGGTCATAGGCCTGGTGGTAGGGGCGGGCCCCCTTGAATCCCGGCAGGAAGGAGTGGTGGATGTTGATGGCGCGTCCTTCGAGGGCACGGCACAGGTCGTCCGAAAGTACTTGCATGTACCGCGCCAGCACTACGAGGTCAACGTTGTACTCTTCCACCAGGTCCAGGAGCCGCTGCTCAGCGTCCGCCTTGGTATCCGGGGTGACAGGAATGTAGACAAAGGGCAGGCCAGCGGCTTCAGCCATGGCGCGGTGGGTTTCATGGTTGGAGGCAACCACAACGATGTCACCGCCGAGGCTGCCGCCCCGCCAGCGGAAGATGAGGTCATTGAGGCAGTGCCCGAACTTGGACACCATTACCAGGACCCGCTTCTTGGTTTGGTCGTGGAAGCTGAACTTCATCTCGAAGCGGTCAGCAATCGCTCTGAATTCCTCTTCGAGCCGCTCCGGGGAGTAGGACAGCGGGCCGGAGAAAGCAGTCCGCAGGTGCAGTGTCTGGCGGAGTCCGTCGTCGAACTGCTGGTGCTCTTCGATGTTGAAACCGCGCTCGAAAAGGAAGGTTGTGACTGCCTGGACAATTCCGGCGCGTTCGACGCACGACAATGTGAGTACGAACTTCTGTGCTTGCTCTTCTTTGAGCATTTCGGGCTTCGGTAGGGTGCTTACCGGTGAGTCTGTCGCCACGAGGGTCATGTCTCCTCCTTAAGATATATTCCTGGGTCCTGTACTGATATATTAGGATTGGATTCAGCGTATACTGGTGTTCAGGGCAGGTCAATAGATTTTTTGGTTGTGAAGAAAGGGATGGCGCAGTGGCTTTTGGAACTCTGGCAGTCACCGGCGAGGCCACGAAGAAATCCTTGGCTGACGTCGCGTACGAACGCCTCCGGGATCGCTTGTTGATGCTGGACATCAAACCTGGCGACCTCCTCAATGATGACCAACTCGCAAGGGACCTGGAGATTGGCCGGACGCCGGTGCGTGAAGCATTGAAGCGCCTGGAGTTGGATCGGCTTGTCATTACGTATCCGAGGCGGGGGACCTTTGCCACCCGCGTGGAAGTAACTGACCTTGCCTTTATATCGGAGATCCGGGCGCAGCTGGAACCCCTGGCTGCTGCAAGGGCTGCACGCGTTGCTTCGGCAGCCACCAAAGAACACCTCCGCGAAGTAATGCGCGCAGTGGAGGACTTTGACGTCAGTGCGGCATCCGTGGTTGAAACCCTGCGACTGGACGCCAGTGTTCACCAAGGCATCTATGCCGCGGCCGCGAACCCGCACCTCGAAGACATTCTGATCCGCTATGACAATCTGGCTACCCGCATCTGGTGCATGGTCTTGGACCGGTTGCCTGATCTGGAACACCATGTGCGCGAGCACCTCGACCTGCTGAGGGCCGTCATTGATGGTGATGAGGATCAGGCTGCCGAGTTGGCCCGCGTCCATGTCAGTGGCTTCGAGCACGCTGTGCGGCAGGCACTTTTCGCAGCCTAGGTTAGCGCCGATCCCACTGTTGACTCCGGGCTGTGGTGCTTGCATACTGAAGACTCCAACTAATATATCACCCGGATATCACGCGTTCTCCTACTCTGCGCTGAATCCGGGCGCTTGTGATGCAATCACAGCCTTCAGCCTTTGGAGTATCACGTGACGACAAGACCCCACCTTTTTGAACACATCCCCTTGACTGGCGGCAGCCGTGTTAAGAGGGGCATGGCGGAGATGCTCAAGGGCGGCGTCATCATGGACGTCGTTAACGTCGAGCAGGCCCGCATCGCCGAGGATGCCGGTGCCGTCGCTGTCATGGCGCTCGAGCGTGTCCCGGCCGATATCCGCGCCCAGGGCGGCGTGTCCCGCATGTCCGATCCGGACATGATCGATGCGATCATCGCCGCCGTGTCCATCCCGGTCATGGCCAAGGCCCGCATCGGCCACTTCGTCGAAGCCCAGGTCCTGCAGTCCCTCGGTGTTGACTACATCGACGAGTCCGAGGTCCTGACCCCGGCTGACTACATCAACCACATCGACAAGTGGAACTTCACTGTCCCCTTCGTTTGCGGTGCCACCAACCTCGGTGAGGCTTTGCGCCGCATCAACGAGGGCGCGGCGATGATCCGTTCCAAGGGCGAAGCCGGCACCGGCGATGTTTCCAACGCCACCGGGCACATGCGCAAGATCCGTTCGGAGATCGCCAAGCTCGCCGCCCTTCCCGAGGACGAGCTGTACGTTGCGGCCAAGGAGTTGCAGGCCCCGTACGAGCTGGTCAAGGAAGTTGCTGCCACGGGCAAGCTCCCCGTGGTGTTGTTCACCGCCGGTGGCATCGCCACTCCGGCTGACGCTGCGATGATGATGCAGCTCGGCGCCGATGGCGTGTTCGTTGGTTCGGGGATCTTCAAGTCCGGCAACCCGGCAGAGCGTGCCGCCGCCGTCGTGAACGCAACCGCTTACTATGACGATCCTGACGTGATCGCCAAGGTCTCCCGTGGCCTCGGCGAAGCCATGGTCGGCATCAGCGTCGACGACATCCCCCAGCCCCACCGACTCGCAGAACGCGGCTGGTAAGGGCATGACCGATCTTGCTCTCGTCAAAACCGTTCACGGCCGCGGCCTCCGGAAGGACTGGGCTCAGCTGACCGGCCACACGGTGGAGGTGTGGTTGATGGGGGACCATGTTCTCACCGGCGTGGTGGAGCAGGCGTCCGACGACGACTCCGTGCTGTGGATCGCCGCCGAAGGTCTCTCTACGAGGAAACTGTTCGATAAGTCGACGGGGTACCAGGTCTGGGCCTGAGCAGCCACTACGCCTGGGGATGTAACAAATTGGCGGGGTGTGAAGCCCACCACTACGTTCTCGTATATTAGTTGTCGTATTTCTAATATATTCATGCTTCCCGCAGCGTCGCGGGGAGCAGGCCAAGGAGAACCATGGGACTTAGCTCCACTCTCGATTCAGCGCGCTTTTCTCCCTTTCATCGCAAACTTGTGGTCGGCTGCATGGGCGGCCCTCTCCTCGACGGATACATGCTGAGCATCATCGGCATTGCAATGGTGGGTTTGACGGCGCAATTTGGTGCCAACGAGCTCGAAGTCAGCCTCATCGGCGCTTCTGCCCTGGTGGGTATCTTTTTCGGTGCCCTATTCCTGGGGCCGTTGACGGACAAAATCGGCCGGCGCCTGATGTACACCATTGACTTGTGGGCGCTGGTAATAGCGTCCGCCCTTCAATTCGTGGTTCAGGATGCGACGCAACTGATCATCCTTCGCTTCATCGTGGGACTAGCCATCGGGGCTGACTACCCTATCGCCAGCGCATTGTTGGCGGAGTGGTTGCCCCAGAAGCGGCGGGGAAAGATGCTTGGCATGCTGATCACGGGCTGGTTCGCCGGCGCTGCGCTGGCCTCCCTGGTTGGGTTCATCATGTCCGAGGTCTTCGGCCCGGAAAGCTGGCGGTGGATGTTGGGTAGCTCTGCCGTGCTGGGCATTGCTGTTCTGGCCATGCGGCACGGAATTCCTGAATCACCCCGCTGGCTGCTGAACAATGGCCGGCGGAAGGAAGCTGAGGATGCACTGCGTGTGGGACTGGGCGACCAGGTGGACGCGGCTGCCGTGTTTGCCGCCGAAGCGCAGTCTCCCGCCCGGACAGCGGCCAAGGGAAAAGTTGACTTCTCCTTGTTGCTGCGCCGTCCGTACCCCAAGCGACTGTTCTTTTGCAGCGCTTTCTACATTCTTCAAGTGACACCGCTGTTCGCAATTTTCACTTTCGGGCCGGTCATCCTCAGTTCGTTTGGCCTGGGTGAAGGAAATCTGGCCAACCTTGGCTCCGTGATCATCAACGCGGTCTTCCTGCTGGGGTGCCTTCCCGCCCTTCGTCTGGTCGAGACCGTGGGACGCCGGCCGCTCATCATTTGGAGCTTCGCCCTCATGGCACTCCCACTCTTCGTCCTCGGATTCGCCCCCGGAGCGCCTGTGGCGGTCATCATTGCATGCTTCTGCATGTACGCCTTCTTCTCGGGAGGTCCCAACATCCTCGAATGGGCCTACCCCAGCGAACTCTTTCCCACCGAAGTGCGGGCAAGTGCCATCGGCATCACCACCGGTGCAAGCCGGATCGGCGCTGCGATAGGCACCTTCGTGATCCCCTTCGCCCTACGGGATTGGGGCATTGGGCCCACCATGCTCGCAGCCGCCGGACTCACCGCCCTCGGCTGGCTGATCTGCGTCTTGATGGCCGAAGAGACCAAGGGCATGTCGCTGGCGGCAGCCGCCGGCGGCAAAGAAACAAACCCGGCAGCAGCCAAGGAGAGCAGGGTGGACATCGCATCCGTCTAATGGGAGGCGCCCAATAAGCCGCCCGTTCAAGACCCGGTGAGTGGCGCCGTCGGACATTCCTATACCTATTAATGGGCCAAATGCGCCCGCCACCGCACAGTCCGTGTGGTGACGGGCGCATAAGGCGTGCCCGGGCGTCCCTCAGCGGTCGTCTTCGGGGCGGGCCGTGAGGATCCGGTGGGCGCTCTCCTGAAGGATGCCGAGCGACTCCTGGATCAGGGGTGATGCGATGCTGCCCCTGCGCACCGCTGCCACGATGCGTCGCGCAGGCTTGCCTTTGCCGGTAATGCGGAGTCGGACCACGTTCTCGGCATTATGCAGCGGCGCCAGTCGCGGCAGGAGGCCCACGCCCAGTCCAGCGCCCACGAAAGCGATTTGGGTTTCCCATTCCACGGCTTCATGGGCAATGCGCGGTGTTACTCCCACGGCCGTGAACGCCGCTGTGAAGAGGGCGTGATAGGTGGACCCGGCTGATTCGGTGATCCACGGTTCGGACGCGAGTTCTTCCAGTGTGACCGTTTCCCGTGACGCCAACGGATGGTCAGCCGGAATGATCACGTCCAGGGGGTCATCGAGCAGCACCGTCTGTTCGAAGCGCGGATCGTCCTCAACATACGTGTCGGACTGCATGGCAACTATGACGGCAAGGTCGATTCGCTCGGCGACCAACAAGTCGAAGCAGCGGGCCGGGTTCGCCTCGAGTACCTGTACCTCCAGCAGAGGGCGTGTTGTGCGCAAAGTAGCGGCTAGCGGAGCCAACAACTGGGCCGCCGCCGTCGAGAATCCGCCGAGACCGAAACGGGACTGTACCTGGTCGCCGGCCTCCATGGCTGCTGCGCGGAGGCGCTCCCATTCGGCGATTAGCGTGTCCGAACCAGCCACCAGAAAGCGGCCCGTGGCGGTCAGCCGCACACCCCGGCCGTCCTTGGTCAGCAGCTGCATTCCGAGCATCCGCTGGAGCTCGCGGAGCTGCGCGGAGACGGCGGAGGGAGAATAGCCGGTGAGCTCCGCGGTGGCACCGATGGTGCCGCAACGGGCAAAAACTCGAAGTGTGATGAGTCTCGCATCAATCATGCACCTATTGTGCACGGTTATCTTCTGAATCTTGCGCTTTTGTTGCGGATCAATGATCCCTAATCTCATGACTATAAGGATTTCGACAACGCCGCTCGCACCCCACGCAGCCGTGGTCCCACGAAACACACATTTACCCCACGCCTCCCGGGAGGAAATACATGTCTGCTCCAGTCTTGCCCCTCAACTCACGCGGAAAACTCGCTTCATCTTTGCCTGCAGAGCAGCTGGCGGAGATCAGCGAACTGTTCGAGTTCCGGCGCAAGGGATATTCCCTCGATGCGCCTTTCTACACCGATGCCACGATCTTCAAGATCGACATGGAAGCCATTTTTGGCCAGCACTGGATCTTTGCAGCCAGCATCGCCGAACTGCCGGAGCCGGGCGACTACGTCACCGTCGACTATGGTCCCTACTCCCTGATCGTGCTGCGCAATGACGACGGCGGCGTGAACGTCCTGCACAACGTCTGCCGCCACCGCGGCGCCCGTGTCCTGACCGAGCCCGCCGGGTCAACAGGCAACCTGGTCTGCGGCTACCACTCCTGGACCTACTCCCCGGAGGGCAACCTGATCCACGCCTCCGCGCCGGGGGAAACGAAGTTCGACAAGGGCTGCTTCGGCCTCAAGCGCGCCCACAGCCGCGTGGTTGCCGGACTGATCTTTGTCTGCATTGCGGACGAGCCGCCCACCGACTTTGACGAGACCTCCAAGATCTTTGAGCCGTACCTCGCGCCGCATGATCTCTCCAAGACGAAAATCGCCTACCAGCAGAACATCGTTGAAGAGGGCAACTGGAAGCTCGTCATGGAGAACAACCGTGAGTGCTACCACTGCGACGGCCACCCGGAGCTCGCTTGTTCCCTCTTCCCCACTTGGGGCCTGACGGAGGGTCTGATCCCGGCCCACCTTGAAGAGGTGTGGGACCGCAACAAGGAAGCACAGGCATCGCTCGAGGAGCGTTGCCGCCGCTACGGCCTTCCCTACGAGGTGGTGGAAGAGCTCGACACCCGCATTGCTGGAATCCGCATCTCACGGGAATCGCTGGATGGCGACGGCGAATCGTTCTCGCCCGATGGCCGCAGGCTCTCCAAGAAGCTGCTCGGTGACTTGCGTGACTTCCGTCTTGGCCGCTGCTCGATGCACCTCCAGCCCAACAGCTGGTTCCACTTCCAGAGCGACCACGTCATCACGTTCGGGGTCTTCCCCATCAACGAACACCAGTCCCTGGTTCGCACCACGTGGCTGGTGGCCGACGACGCCGTGGAAGGCGTCGACTACGACCTGGAGAAGCTCACCTACACCTGGAAGCAGACCAACCTGCAGGACAAGGCCTTTGTGGAGCTGTGCCAGACGGGCGCCGGCAGCCCCGCCTACGAGCCCGGCCCCTACATGAAGAGTGAATACCAGGTGGAGGCATTCATCAACTGGTACGTACAGCGCGTCCAGGAGCACTTGGCATGACGGAACTCCTCACTGAGACGTTAGTCCAGGAGCCACATCGTATTCGCGGTCTTGAAATGCCGTGGAACAGGGTCATGGGCAGCACCGAGGGACCCGCCAGCGCAGCACGTGCGTTGGGTCCTTGGCATCCGCAGGAGTTCATGGCCGAATGCGTCGAGATTGTTCCCGAAGTGGGCGGCATGATGACCTTCGTGTTCCGTCGCACCGATGGCGCACCCTTGGCGTTCCGTGCAGGCCAGTACGTTAATGTTGCTTTCCCGGTGAACGGCGAGGACGAAGATCCGGTGGATCGCAGCTACTCGCTGTCCAGCGCTCCCACCAAGCCGTGGACCTTCGACATCACAGTCAAGCGCGACGCCACGGGCCTGGTTTCACCGTGGGTACACGAGAACATCAAACCCGGCACCGTCCTGGACATGCTCGGACCGGTGGGGGCATTCCACTTGCCCGACGCCGACCGCCGGGCCCGGTACCTCCTGCTGGCCGCCGGTGCAGGCATCACTCCCATCATGTCCATGGTGCGGACCATTCACTCCCTGCCCGGACAAGCCGATGTGGTGGTGCTCTACCACGGGGCAGAGGCCGGAGGCTTTGCCTTCAACAAGGAGCTGGCCTACATCGCGTCCGTTGACTCGCGCATCAAGGTCTTCTACTCCCTGGGTGACCGCAGCAAGCCCGAGGGCTGGGAAGGCCTCAGTGGAAGGCTGACGGCGGCAATGCTGGAGGAGGTTGCCCCCGACGCCAATGGCCGGCAGGTATACGCCTGTGGACCCGAGGGCTACCTGAACACCGCAACCGAGCTCCTGGGCAACGTGGGCGTGGACGATACTTCCATCCACATGGAATTCTTCACGGGAGATCGGCAGACGATCCTTGAGTACCAGGCAGAGCTCGCTCTCGCAGTGGACATTGCCGAGGAAATCGCCGAGGAAATCGCCGATTCCGCTGAGGACTACTACGAAAGCCAGCCCACGGCGTTCGGGCTCTACGAGCCCGGCTACGACGCGGAGGGGCCGCTGAAGGCTTCAGGGTTGCCACTGGAAACTGTCGACCCGGACGCGCCCGAAGCGTCCGACGACGGTTCCGATGCGGGAGCGAAGGTCGATGCGCCTGACGCATCGAGCTTTGAAACAGTGGGAACGGGAAGCCTCACCCTGTCCTTCATGCGCACGGGCATCAATGTGCGCATCGACCCCACCGAGCACATCCTTGGTCCGGCCCAGCGTGCCGGAGTCAGGATCGGCGCGAACTGCAAAGAGGGCATGTGCGGCTCCTGCAAGGTAGTCAAGCTTTCGGGGGAAGTGGAAATGAACCACCAAGGTGGCATCCGCGCCCGTGAAATCGATGCGGGCAAGTTCCTGCCCTGCTGCTCCACCGCACAGACCGATATGGTGATCGACGCCTAGGACGTCTATCTGAGTCCCGCACTGTGGGCCAACGCAATGGCCTCAGTGCGGGACCGGACGTCAAGCTTCCGGAAGAGGTTCCGGAGGTGAAACTTCACAGTATTCTCGCTGATGCCAAGGTCAGCGGCAATCGAGCGATTACGCTGGCCGGCAGCCAGCAACTGAAGGACCTCAAGTTCCCTGCCGGCCAGCCCCCATTCTGCTACGTCCCCAGCGGGAGTCGACGGCGGATCCAACGGCAGGACCACGGAGATATCGGCGCCCCATCCCTGCATGACGTCCACGTTCATGGTCCCGTCCACGGCCTGCACACGTTGAAGCAACCGTTCAAGCGTGGGACCTTCAGGGGAAAGCTCCCCGCCGCCGTCGTCCCTGACATTGATCAGCAGGTTCTCTCCATCACAGTCCCATTGCGTCCGGACCCGATGAACATCAGACTGCTCGGCGATAGCCAGGACCAATCCTCGAACCACAGCCCTGGCGGCGTGGGCCACCTCGCCGGGCAGTGCCCTTCCGTTTGCAGGCGGTTCGATGAACTGGATGTCGATGTTGCTGAAGTGCATGAGTGGCCTGAGGTCTTCCCGAAGCCTCTCGAACGCCTTGGCGACGGGCTCTTCCACAAGGTTGCTGGTGCGGTCACTGAGGGTCCGGAGGCCAACCAGGGCTTTGGCGGTTAGATCGGTCACGAACGTACGGGCCGCACGGTCGTCCAAGGAGTTTGAACGTAACGCCGCGAGCACAGTTTCCAGGGTTGTTGAGTGCTGGTCCACCAGCTCGCCGGTGACTCGGACACGCTCCGCGGATGCGGCCCGGGACTCCAGAAGATACGACGGCGGAGCGTCGCTCACCTTCTCTTGGATGCGCCCCGCTGCCAGTTCCCAAAGGTAGGTCACCATCCGTAGGGGTCCACTGTCTTTATCTGCGGCAGGTAGCACCGGATCGGTGAGAACCAGCAGGGCGTTGCTTGGTGGATAGCGGAATGCGAGGACGTCCCGCTGCTGACCACCAATCATGGCGGCCCCCTGCCACGGTCCTTCCCCGTCCACTAAGGCACGCAAGCGTTCCAATTCCGGGATGGAGACCCTGCTGACGATGTCCTCGGCGCCGGCCTTCTTCTGTGGGCGGCCCGTGCAGTCCTCAGTGAAGATGACCAAGGCACTCGATGTAAGGAACGGCAGGGTGGCCGCGCGAAGCTCTTCGGCAATGCCCATCAAGGGGGCTTTTGCAATGGACGCAACCGCATCGAGAAGGGGCCAGTGGAAGTCGTTGGGCTGGGGCATGCCACCAAGCCTAAAGGAGTTCCAGCCAGCCGCCTACCCAAACGGGTGGTTATTACTGTCCATTTTTGGCGTTACCCCTACCTGAAATAACCGGAACAATCGTTGTAGGCCCCTTGAGGGAAGAGGCACCCACCTGCAAAAGGAGTGAAAGTGAACGTCACCGCAGAAACAGCAACAACCACCAGTGCCGACGTAGCCAGTAACGTGTCCCTGATCCTGGGCGAGATGGGACACACGGCCTCCCGCATTGATTACGCACAGGTGTCCCGCCTGGCAGACGAGATCAGTGGTGCTGAACGCGTCTTCCTCGCCGGAGCCGGTCGGAGCGGCTTGGTCTTACGGATGGCAGCCATGCGCCTCATGCACCTCGGAAAAACCGTCCATGTTGCGGGTGACACCACAACCCCCGCCATCAATGCAGGGGATCTGCTGATTGTCGCTTCCGGTTCGGGTACTACATCCGGGGTAGTCAAAGCGGCTCAAACAGCACTCTCGGCAGGGGCCCAGGTTGCGGCAATCACCACCAACTCATCGTCCCCCTTGGCTGGCCTTGCCCAGACGGTGGTGGTTATCCCCGCCGCCCAGAAGACGGACCATGGCTCAGATGTTTCGCAGCAGTACTCCGGCAGCCTCTTCGAACAGTCGCTCTTCCTGGTAACCGAGGCGGTTTTCCATTCTCTCTGGGGAGCCACTGACGAGCCCGCTGAGCAGCTCTGGTTGCGACACGCCAACCTGGAGTAGACCCGGTCAACACCCTGAGATCCGCGCAACACCCCATACCCACCCGATTCACCAACCATTCCAAAGAAGGAAACAACACCATGAAACTGCAAGTTGCACTCGACCTCCTCACCATCGAAGACGCCCTGGAACTCGCCGGCAAAGTAGCCGAGCACGTGGACATCATCGAGCTGGGCACCCCGCTGATCAAGGCTGAGGGTCTCTCAGCCGTCACGGCAATCAAGGAGGCCCACCCCACCAAGATCGTGTTCGCGGACATGAAGACCATGGATGCCGGTGAGCTTGAAGCCGACATCGCCTTTAAGGCAGGCGCCGACCTGGTGTCGGTCCTCGGAACGGCGGACGACTCCACCATTGCCGGTGCAGTCAAGGCGGCACAGTCCCACAACAAGGGCATCGTGGTGGACCTGATTGGTGTGGCCGACAAGGTTTCCCGCGCCAAGGAAGCCCGCGCCTTGGGCGCAAAGTTCATCGAATTCCACGCTGGACTTGATGAGCAAGCCCAGCCGGGTTACGACCTTCGTGGGCTGCTGAACGCCGGCGAAGAGGCCCGCGTACCGTTCTCTGTGGCCGGTGGAGTGAACGCATCAACCATCGGAGCTGTGCAGTTGGCCGGTGCCGACGTAGCGGTTGCGGGCAGCGCAATCTACAGCGCCGCTGATCCGGAACTGGCTGCAAAGGAACTCAAGGCAGCAATTCAGTAGTTCCTAGGGTTCTGTCCGCCGCAGCTCGGCCTTTTCCACAAGCTCGGTGATCCAAGGCCGTTGCGCACGGTGGAGTGTCAGGCCCTCCGGAAGTCCCTGCACCTGGGATGTAGAGCCGGTGACATCAATGGTGATGCGCCCGCTCCCCATGGGGGCATTGCTGATGTGCAGGTCACCGAAAGATTCCGGCAATACCGGATCCAGCCAGACGCCGCCCAGGGAAATGTGGGCGTCGTAACGCATGAGTCCGGTGATCAGCTGGATGGGAGTGGTGGCAGCCCATGCCTGCGGGGAGCAGGCAGTCGGATACGGCACGGGCTCCCTGAACTGTCCGCGGTCAAAACCGCAGAACAGTTCGGGGAGCCTGCCGCCCGAAAACTCGGCAGCCTCAAGGAGGGCCGTGGCAATGCGCTGCGCTTCCTCCACGTAGCCGTAGCGGAGCAGCCCCGCCGCTATCAGGGCGTTGTCATGTGGCCAGACCGACCCATTGTGGTAGCTGGCAGGGTTGTAGGCGCCCATGTCGCTGGCCAGTGTACGGACGCCCCAGCCGCTGAACATTTCCGGGGACATGAGCCGCTCCGCCACGAGGGGTGCCTTGTCTTCATCCACCAGCCCAAACCACAAGCAGTGCCCCATGTTTGAAGCACACGCATCCACGGGTCGCTTGTCCTTGTCCAAGGCCACCGCGTAGTAGCCCTTGTCCGGGAGCCAAAACTCCTCGTTGAACTTCTTTTTGAGGCGATCCGCGCGTTCCCGAAGCTCGGCTGCCAAGGTGAGGTCGCCGTCGTCGTAAGCCATCCAAGCGCGCGCCATATAGGCACCATGCACGTATGCCTGGACTTCGCACAGCGCCAGTGGCGGCTCGGCAATGGTGCCGTCGGCAAAGTTGATGCCGTCCCAGGAGTCCTTCCAGCCCTGGTTGATGAGGCCGTGCTCGTTGGGACGCCCATACTCCACGAAGCCGTCGCCGTCCCGGTCGCCGTAGTCCCTGATCCACTCAAGCGCGCGATCCGCATTGGGGAGGAGCTCCGCAATCACATCCTTGGCGAAGCCCCACCGGCTGACGGAACCCAGGACGATGACGAACAGGGGAGTGGCGTCCACGCTGCCGAAGTACGCGGACTTGCCGCCCAGGGCCAAGCCGCTGGAGACGTCCAGCCGAACTTCATGCAGGATCTTGCCCGGTTCTTCCTCGCTGTTGGTGTCCACTACCGTTCCCTGACGGTCAGCCAGCGTGCGGAGGGTTCCCAATGCCAGAGACGGGTCAACGGGCAGTGCCATCTCTGACGCCCACAAGGAGTCGCGGCCAAACAACGTCATGAACCAGGGTGCCCCGGCCGCAACAACCACCCTGTTCGGATGGTCCGGATCCTGGATCCGCAACGCGCCCAGGTCTTCGTAGCTGCGCCTCAGGGTGCGTTCGATGGAACGATTGGCCACCTGCAGGCGGGGGATCTTGGCCACCCATTCCTCCCGGCGACGATCGCTGGGAGACAACTCCCCGCGGGCCGGATGGGCGAACGGCGTGCCTGCACCGTCGAGGGTGGGGACGACGCTCACGCGGGTGCTCCAGCTGCCGGAAGCTGGAATCTTGGCCGTGAAGCCCAACGCCCTGGCTCCTGCGCCGGCGCCCTCGGCCCGGATCACGACGCTTTTCCGGATACCCTCCCACTTTCCGCGGATCTCCAAGGAATCGCCTCCCGGGACGCGGGTTTCCGTCCACTCCCGGGTTATTCGGGCTTCCTTCACTTCAAAGAGGTCCGCGAAATCCGATTCGGCAGTCAGCAGGATCCGGCACTCTGCAGGCCGCTTGGAGTAATTCCGGACGGTGATCTCTTCCAGGATTCCTGCCCCGACTTCCCGTAAGCGTTCCACCAGCAACGGGCTGTCCGCGTACCCGTCCGACCGCGGTACCCGGCCTGCGAACAGGGCGCGGTAAGGTTCCCGGGTTTCAGCTGCCAAGGGTTCGATCGTTTGGCCGTTGATGGTCAGCTCCCATCGGGAGAGTATCCGGGTGTCCAGATGGAAGACGCCGTGGGGAAGTTCGGGGTTGATGTCCCCGTTGGCAGAGGAAATGCAGAAGGATGAGCCTTCCACCAGGGTGACCGTTCCGGAGCCCAGCGGCCCCGCTGCCGTGTCAGCATTCCATCCAGCCACTTGATGCTCCTTATCAGTGAGCTTGCGGATAGCTTGAGCTCTCGCGGCCGCCCGGTGGGCGGCCTTCTGCATGGATGTAAATGACGGTACGCCGGAGTGGGAGCGGGCACCAGAGCCCTGCCATGCCCGGCGCATCTGCGGAGGACAATCACTCCCGCAACCCAGAGTTAATCTCTTTTCCTCGTCCGGGCAACCAGAACGGGTCTATAGTGAGGGATAGGACATTCGCTGATGCAGCCCGGCGGCCCGCATTTCTTCCGACGCCGGAGGCCCCGTAATGACCGACACCCAAATTGGCAGCTTTATTCGCGACTGTGTGGTGTTTGAGGACGACACTGAGAACGGCTTGGACTTTGACACTTTCTACGGCCTGTACATCAGCTGGTGCGTTCTCGGACGCAAAATCCCCATCCCCGACTCCGCCTTCAAAACAGCCCTTGAACTCCAGGGACTCAAGCCCGTCAAGATCAGTGGCCAGAGAATCTATCCCGGCATGAGCATGATAGGTGCAGCCGCGCGGGACTACGTGGTCAACAGTGTTCCCATGTGGAGCGAAACCGCCACGGACATCCCGGTTTCCGAAATTCGCCAACAAGCAGTGGCATCCATCGCCTGATCCCATTCCACCAAGTATTCAGCCCATGCCCCTAGGATTCTTAGGGGGCATGGGCTGTTCCTGTTTCCGGAGGTTCTCGCTGAAAGGCTCTAATGAAACCGTCCATCGTTTGGTTTCGCGACGATCTGAGGGTCGCCGATAACCCGGCCTTGCGTGCCGCCGTCGACGACGGCGCGGCCGTTGCCCTCTACGTCCTTGACGAAGAATCGCCGGGTATCCGCCCCCACGGAGGCGCCGCGCGCTGGTGGCTCCACCACTCGCTGACCGCCCTCCGCGAAGACCTGGACAAGCTGGGTGTTCCCCTGCTGCTCCGCCGCGGACCTGCAGCCGACGTGGTTCGCGAAACCACGACGGCGATTGGTGCCGGAGGGCTGTACTGGAACCGGCGGTACGGTTCCGCTGAGCGAACGGTCGACGCCGGCATCAAGGCTTGGGCGGGAGACGCGGGACTGCATGTCTCGAGTTTTCAGGCTTCCCTTCTCCACGAGCCGTGGGAAGTGACCACTAAAACGGGTGGGCAATACAAGGTCTTCACCCCTTTCTGGCGGACTGTTTCTGCGCAGGACTTCCGCGAGCCGCTGGCCGTTCCGGAAGCGGGGCACGGATTCTCCGGAAAACTGCCAGCCCATGACCACCTGGAATCGTGGCAACTGCTTCCCACCACGCCGGACTGGTCCGGCGGATTGGCCGAAATGTGGACGCCGGGCGCTGCCGCCGGGCACAAGCGGCTCGCCACGTTCGTGGCGGGCGGCCTCTCCAACTACAGCGAGGGCCGCAACCGTCCGGATAGAGATGGCAGCAGTTGCCTGTCTCCCTATCTGCGTTGGGGTGAGTTGAGCCCGTTTGAGGTGTGGCATGCTCTGGGCTCCAAGCGGTCCGAAAGCGCCTCTATCTATGCTTCCGAGTTGGGCTGGCGCGAGTTCTGCTGGCACCAGTACTTCCACAATCCAAGCCTCGCAACGGCCAACCTTCGCCCGGAGTTTGACCGCTTTCCCTGGGCGTGGCCGGGCACCAACCATAACGGCAGCAGTAACAACGGCAAGCATCCCGGCCACGAGTCAGCGCCGGAGGAATTCCGGGCCTGGCAGCAGGGCCGCACCGGTTTCCCCATGGTGGACGCGGGGCAACGGCAGCTTTGGCATACGGGCTGGATGCACAACCGCGTCCGTATGGTTGCCGCGAGCTTCCTGGTGAAGAACCTGGGCATTCATTGGCAGCTGGGGGAGCAATGGTTTTGGGACACCTTGGTGGACGCCGATCCGGCGTCGAATCCGGCCAACTGGCAATGGGTAGCCGGTTCCGGGGCGGATGCTTCGCCGTTCTTCAGGATCTTCAATCCGGAGGCCCAGCGCGTGAAGTTCGATCCCCAGGGGAAGTACATCGCCCACTGGATTCCCGAGTTCGGAACACCGGACTACCCGGAGGGAATCGTGGACCTCAAGACCACCCGTGCGGAAGCGCTGGAAGCGTACAAGGAAATGAGGGAGGTCCACTAAGGGCTCCGGAGGTTGCTGCAGGGCCGACTATAGGCTGGGGGCATGTCAACCGAACTCATCCTTAAGCTCGTCATCGGGGCACTCGTTGCAGTGCTCCTTGCTGTGGGTGCCTGGTGGGCCCGGAAGCACCCCAACAGGTCCAAGGAGTATCCGGAACAGGTGCGCCTGCCCAAAGTGGTGCCCTTCATCGGCTGGCTGTTCTTTGTTTTCGGCCTCCTCATGAGCTTGGTCTCGTTCGCCTATGCTCCTTCTCCCTTGGGTGCCCGCATCACTGCGGTTGCCATCCTCCTGGGCGGCCTGGCTTTCGTGCTGATGTACCGCAACTGGTACGTGGCTCCGCGGGCCCATGAGGTTGCCTTCCGTACCGTGCTCGGCAAGGAACATATAGTTCCCTACAGCGACATTGCGCACTACCGGGTCCAAGTGATGAAAGGGCAGCCGATCCTGACGGTCAAGTCGGTCAATGGAGCGAAGCTCAGCCTGAATATCCGCACCTTCGACGTGACACCCCTCATGACGGCGATCGATTTCCACAAGGTGACCGGCCGCTGGCCTGCCCGCACGGACGTGGTGGGTGGGAGCCCCGGGGCAGAAAAATACCCCTCTGGAAATTAGTAGGAAGTCCGAGTATATTCGGATTCAGAGATGACCTGGATCACAGTTGGTCACGTGTTCCGCAACGGTCCCAGCACCCGGCGGCACGGCAGTCATTCACGATGCAAAGGAGCATTCCACCATGGTGCGCGAGCTTTCCCACTACGTAGACGGCCAGAGGATCGAAGGCACGTCCGGTCGGTTCAGTGATGTCTACGATCCCTGCACGGGCGAAGTCCAGGCGCGGCTTCCGCTGGCCAGCGCGGACGAGGTTCGCAACGCCGTCGCAAATGCCGAAAAGGGTCAGCTCGAATGGGCGGCAATGAACCCGCAACGCCGGGGGCGCATCCTGCTCAAGTTCGTGGACCTGGTCAACCAGAACATGGACGAACTCGCAAAGCTACTGTCCTCCGAACACGGCAAGACTTTCGCCGATGCCAAGGGCGACATCCAGCGCGGCATCGAGGTCGTTGAGTTCTCCGCCGGGGCACCGCATCTGCTGAAGGGTGAATTCTCGGACAACGCCGGCCAGGGGATAGACGTCCATTCGCTCCGCCAGCCGCTCGGCGTCGTCGCGGGCATTACGCCCTTCAACTTCCCGGCCATGATCCCGCTGTGGAAGTCCGGCCCGGCGCTCGCAGCCGGCAACGCCTTCATCCTTAAACCGTCCGAACGGGACCCCTCCGTGCCGCTGCGCCTCGCCGAGCTGTACAGCGAAGCCGGCGTGCCGAACGGCGTCTTCAACGTGATCAACGGGGACAAGGAAGCCGTGGACGCGCTGCTCGAAGATCCGCGGGTGAAGGCCATCGGCTTTGTGGGATCCACCCCCATTGCCCAATACATCTACGCCACCGCAGCTGCGCACGGCAAGCGCGCGCAGTGCTTCGGCGGGGCGAAGAACCACATGGTGATCATGCCCGACGCCGATCTGGACATGGCTGCCGACGCCCTGATTGGTGCCGGGTACGGTTCCGCCGGCGAACGCTGCATGGCGATCTCCGTTGCCGTGCCCGTTGGCCAGGAAACCGCCGACGCTTTGGTGGCCAAGCTGACTGAGCGTGTGAAGGACCTGAAGGTGGGACACAGCCTGGACAAGGACTCGGACTTCGGTCCCGTGGTGGCCGCTTCTGCCAAGGAAAGGATCGAAGGCTACATCCAATCCGGCGTGGACGAAGGAGCAACACTGGTCACCGATGGTCGAGGCCTCACCGTGGACGGCTACGACGGCGGCTTCTGGGTGGGCCCAACGCTCTTCGACAACGTCACCAAGGACATGAAGATCTACAAGGAAGAGATCTTCGGTCCCGTCCTCAGCGTGCTGCGCGCGGCTGACTACGACGAAGCGCTCAGGCTCTGCAGCGAGCACGAGTTCGGCAACGGCGTCGCCATTTTCACGCGCGACGGCGACTCTGCCCGCGACTTTGCCAGCCGGGTAGAGGTAGGCATGGTGGGCATCAACGTGCCCATCCCAGTGCCGATCGCGTACTACACGTTCGGCGGCTGGAAGGCGTCCGGTTTCGGCGATCTCAACCAGCATGGCGCAGACGCATTCCGCTTCTACACCAAGACCAAAACCGTGACGTCGCGGTGGCCTTCCGGCATCCGCCAAGGCGCCAGCTTCATCATGCCGGCAGGCAGCTGATGGGGGCTTTGGAAACCGAAGACGTTCTCTTTGAGCGTCGCGGCCACCTCGGCATCGTGACCCTCAACCGCCCGAAGGCAGTCAATGCGCTGAACGATGGAATGGTGAAAGCCATGCTCCGGCAGCTGACCGCATGGGCTGACGATGACGCCGTCGCCACTGTCCTGGTGCGCGGAGCGGGCGACCGCGGGCTGTGCGCCGGCGGCGACATCGTGGCCATCTACAAGGACATGCTGCACGGTGGCACCGCGACAGCCGACTTCTGGGCTGACGAATACCGTCTCAACGCGCTCATCGCTCATTATCCCAAACCGTACGTCGCATTCATGGACGGGCTCGTCCTGGGTGGCGGCGTGGGCATCTCTGCGCACGGCTCGGTTCGCGTGGTCACCGAGCGGACGCGCACCGGCATGCCCGAAACCACCATTGGATTCGTGCCCGACGTCGGCGGGACCCTCCTGCTTTCACGTTCGCCGGGGGAGGCAGGAACGCACGCCGCTTTGACGGGGGCGCACTTGTCCGGCGCGGACGCACTGTTCCTGGGGCTTGCGGATCACTTCGTACCATCGGCCGAGCTGCCCGCGCTGGCGGAAGCGTTGGAAAGCTCGACAGCGGAGGCCGCCGTCGAGCGTTTTGCCCAAGCCGGGCCGGAGTCAGCATTGGCGGCGCAGAGGGAGTGGATCGATGCCGCTTACGCCCATGAGGATGCGGAAGAGATCGTCCGGGGCATGCGCGCTTTGGGCGACGAGGCCGTAGCTGCCGCTGACACGATTGAGGCCAAATCGCCGACGTCGGTAAAGGTGGCGCTTGAGTCGCTGCGGCGGGTCCGTGGACTCTCTTTGGAGGAGGCGTTGGATCAGGAATACCGAGTGGGCCTGCGCTGCCTGGCCGGACCCGATTTCAGGGAGGGCATCCGCGCGCAGGTGGTGGACAAGGACCGCAACCCGCAGTGGAAGCCGCCGACTCTCGCCGAAGTCCGGGAGTCCGACGTCGAGGGCTACTTTGCGCCGCTCGGCGAACGGGAGCTGGGGCTTTCAGCCAGTCGAGTCCAGTCGAATTGAAGGAGACCATCATGACAGAGAACGCAGCTATGTCAGATATCCAAGCCCCGGCAACGGGACTCATCGCTTTCCTGGGCCTGGGTCATATGGGTGGTCCCATGGCGGCCAACCTGATCAAAGCCGGGCACGATGTGATTGGCTACGACCCCGTTCCGGCGGCCGTCGACGCAGCCCGGGCGCACGGAATTCCCATGGCATCAACGGCTCATGAGGCTGCTGCGGAAGCGGCTGTCGTTTTGACCATGTTGCCCAGCGGTAAGCATGTGCTGGATGCCTACCGTGGTGTGGACGGGCCGGGGCTGCTTTCCCTTGCGAAGCCAAACACTTTGTTCCTGGACTGTTCCACCATCAACGTTGATGAAGCCCGTGAGGCCGCTGTGATCGCGCTGGAAGCCGGTCACCGTTCAGTGGACGCCCCTGTTTCAGGTGGCGTGGTGGGGGCCGAAGCCGGCACCTTGACCTTCATGGTGGGCGCTTTGCCGGAGGACTTTGAGACCGTGAAGCCCATTTTGGAGCTCATGGGTAAGAGGATCGTCCACTGCGGAGATCACGGTGCAGGGCAAGCTGCCAAGGTCTGCAACAACATGATCCTGGGGGTGTCCATGATCGCCGTTGCCGAAGCATTCGTGCTCGGCGAGAAGCTCGGGCTCACGCACCAGGCATTATTCGACGTCGCCTCCAACGCGTCCGGCCAGTGCTGGGCACTAACCACCAACTGTCCTGTTCCCGGGCCGGTTCCCACAAGCCCCGCTAACCGCGACTATCAGCCTGGCTTTGCCGGCGCGTTGATGGCCAAGGACCTGCGCCTGGCAGTGAATGCGTTGGAAAGCACGGGCGTTGCAGCGGAAATGGGTCCTTTGGCCTCACGGATCTACGACGCCTTTGCCGCGGGTGAAGGCGCTGGGAGGGATTTCTCGGGCATCATCACGGAAATCCGCGACAAGTCCGTGTGAGAGGTTGGAACTTAACTTATGACGAGCTTGGCGGAGAGGGAGAGCATGACTGAGCAGTACAAGAACATTGTGGTTGAACGTCGGGGACGGGTTGGCTTGGTGACGCTGAACCGGCCGGAGGCGTTGAATGCGTTGAATACCGCCCTCATGAACGAACTCGTGGACGCAGTGACGGCCATGGACACTGATCCCGACGTTGGCGCCGTGGTGATCACGGGATCCGCCAAGGCCTTTGCTGCCGGTGCCGACATCAAGGAAATGTCCTCCAACAGCTATATGGAAATGTATGCGGCGGACTGGTTCCGGCGTTGGGAGGATCTCACACGCCTGCGTATCCCTGTTGTTGCTGCCGTGTCCGGTTTTGCCTTGGGTGGTGGCTGCGAACTGGCCATGATGGCCGACTTCATCATCGCGGGGGACAACGCCAAGTTCGGCCAGCCTGAGATCAACCTTGGCGTTGTCCCGGGAATGGGTGGCTCGCAGCGGTTGACCCGGGCCGTGGGCAAAGCCAAAGCCATGGACATGGTGCTGACTGGCCGGTTCATGGACGCCGACGAAGCCGAACGCTCCGGTCTGGTCTCGCGGGTGGTCCCTGCAGCCGAGGTGATCGACGAAGCACTCAAGGCAGCCGAAGTCATCGCATCCAAGTCCAAGCCCGCGGCGATGGTGGCCAAGGAAGCCGTGAACGCAGCCTTCGAGATGGGCCTGGCGCAGGGTGTTCTGTTTGAGCGCCGCGTGTTCCACTCACTCTTCGCCACCGAGGACCAGAAGGAAGGCATGGCCGCGTTCAGCGAGAAGCGCCAACCGGAGTTCAAGCACAGGTAGGGCCGCCTCTGGAGCGTTTGCCTTTACCCATTGCCCTGCCGACGGTTCGCCCGCACACTGTAACCAGCCGCTAGCCGAATAATCTCTCAGCATTGGGCTCGGCACAAATTTCTGTTGGGGCAGGACTTGGGGGGACCATGGGAAACTTTCGTGCGTTTGCGGTGAAATCGGCGGCTCTTGCCGCGTTGTTGGCGGGTTCAACGCTGGTTAGCGTGGCTCCAGCCGCGCAGGCCGAGTCTGAGGAGTGGGTGCCTGCAATGCACGGAATGCCCGTCGTCGGCTCAGACCTGACCATGGGGCTCACCAGGACCGACCTGATTGACTGCCCTGAGACAGAGGAAGCCCCTCAGGGCCTGGTCTTGGAATGGCTTAGCAATGGTGTTCCCTTGCCGGCCGAACGGCAAGGGGAGATTCTGAAGCTCACCACCGAGGACCGGGGTAACCGTATCTCCTTCAATGTTCACGGCGTGTGCTCTGAATCGGAGGTCTTCCACAGCCCAGCGACCCCTCCTATTGCCGCGTCTAACCGGGCGATGGGCTGGACGGGTCGTGGAAACTTTGAGCTTCTGGGCCGCACTGACAGCGGCGAACTGGTCCTGTACCCGCGGACTTATGAGTCCGACTGGAAGGACATTGGAATGTCAATCAGAGTTCGCTATTACCCTTCCTCGTGGGATGTGCCGAGGGTTGTCGGCACGGGCTGGAACATCTTCAATATCGTTTTCTCCGCCGGTGATTTCGACGGGGACGGGTTCAACGACGTCCTTGCCCGGGATGGCGCGGGAAATCTGTTCCTGTACCCGGGTAACGGTGACGGAGGCTGGCTGCCTACAGTACAAGTCGGCTCAGGCTGGAGCATTTTTGATTCCATCGTTGGTGCCGGAGATTTCGACGGCGACGGGAACAACGATGTCCTGGCACGGGACAGCGTGGGAGGCCTGTTCCTCTATCCCGGTGATGGTGACGGGGGTTGGCTCACGCCTCAACTGGTTGGTATGGGCTGGCAGGTGTTCGACAAAATCATCGCGTCGGGTGACACCGATGGTGACGGCGCGATGGATATCTTCGCGCGCGACCGTAGCGGAGTCTTGCATCACTACCCAAGCGACGGGCACGGTGGCTGGAAATCCCCAGCCGTGATGGGCTCCGGATGGGAAGTCATGACCGAAATCATCGGCGCCGGCATGTTCTTCAAAGACAGCATGAACTCTAGAACAGGAAACAGATATGCCTCCGTCCTCGAAGCCAGAAATGACATAACCGCAGTGGACAAGGACGGGTACCTTCGCCATTACTACGGGTTACCGGAACGAGGACTCTACGGCGGACATTACATCGGCAACGGCTGGGACATCTTCAACGCCCTCATCTGATTCTTGGCCTGAATTCAGGCGCCATAATTTGCGGGTACGCATGGCAGGCACCAGATGCCGACTGGTAGGTTAATCAAGTTGGTAGATATATTGACTTGAAGTTAGCCGGCTCGCCTCCGCACGTACCCCGCACATCAAAGGATCGTCATGAAGACCCTGAACCCATCCCGCGTGCTCTTCCTTACGTTGTTCCCGTCCGTTCTTGCCATCGCGGTGCTGGGAGGCTGCGCGGTCGGGGCACCGGCCCCCGTCGACGTTTCCGCCACTGCTGAGGCAAGCCCTACCGCGTCGCAGAACCCAAGCCTCAGCGGGAGGCTCGACGCGGCCACGGAAGATCTTTCCTGGGACAACGGCAACAGGATTCTGGGCGATGAAAACGGTGGACACACTCCGGATATCGCCAGCTCCCTGACAGATCCCGCCGCTGGGTGGCAGGGCGACTACAGCCGTATGGCGACAGACGGGGTAATGACCTTCACCTCGGAAAACACGCAATGCAAGGTGCGAACGATCCAGGTGCGCAACCAACCCTCCGAACTAGTGCCCGGCGACGACAGGGCGTCCACCTTGAAGGTCCTCGCCATCCTCATCCCCGGCAAGACAGACCTCGCCGCAAAAGCCAAGGACGCGACGTTAGGCTACGGCATGGCGGGCAATCGTGAGGTGGATATGCTGTCGCTGACCTACACATCAGGTGACGCCTATGGCTATACCGCGGTACGGACCTTTAGTAAGCCGGCGGTCACACTCAAGGTCGAAGCGCTCTGCCCCACACTCGACACCCTCAAATCCACCCTGCCCGAGATCAGTAAAAGCATCACCATCAACGCGTCTTGAGGCCGGAGGGGGTGAATGGACTACACAGCGGCGAGCGGCGCCTGCTTGAGTCCGTCCAGCCGCATTTGAAGTTCCTCGGAGGTGGGAGGGTTGGCACCGGGCCGACTAACGGTGATGGCTGCGGCCGCGGCTGCGGTCTGTCCGATGATCTCGAGGGCTGTTGGTGCAAACGCCTTTTCGGCTCTGGTCAACAGCTCAAAGATCAGGGCGCTCATGTATGAATCACCGGCGCCGATGGTGTCTGCAACGGCGGTCTTCAATGATGGGATGTTCAGGCGTGTCCCGGATGTGGCAAGTAGCGCGCCTTCAGCGCCTCGGGTGATAACGGCAAGCCGAGCCCCCTGTTTGAGCAGCCGGGATGCTACGTCGTCCGGCGAGGACGTGGGATACAGCCACTGAGCGTCTTCGTCGCTGAGTTTGACCACGTCTGTAAGGGGGAGCAGGTCCTCGAAGATCTTCTTTGCTTCGGCGTGGCTACCAAGGAGGGCCGGGCGGATGTTGGGGTCGTAGGTGATGAGGCAGGAGTCGTGGCATTGTTCGAGGAGGGTGCGCACGGTAGCGGCTCCCGGGGCCAGGAACGTGGCGATGGATCCGGTATGGACGACTTTCGGGATCATTGCCGGTGCTACGGGGGCAAGTTCCCAGAGGATGTCGAACTCGTAGCTGGCCGAACCGTCCGTTGCGAGTGTGGCGGTAGCGGTTGCGGTGCGGTTGAGGGACTTTGACCCGGGGAGTAACTGAACGCCTGCGCTTTGGAGGTGGGCGGTGATGGCGGCTCCGTGGTCGTCCTTGCCGATCGCGGTGAGCAGCCCGGTCCGCGTACCGAGGCGCCCCAGGCCGTAGGCGACATTCGCGGGGGAACCGCCAGGGTAGCTGATGGTCCCTTGTCGGGTATTCACAATGTCGACCAGGGCTTCGCCGATGACGAGAACGTCCAGTTGGTTTTGGGCGGAGGCGTCCGGGTGAAGGTTGTGCATCTCGGTTCTTTCGTCGGTCACCGGTGGTACGGCGGAGGTATGGGTCCGTCCGCGGACCTGTTGGCAGGTCCGCGGACGGAGATGGGGGTTCCGAATGGACGGAAGGTCCGGCGTGCCCGTTAGGCTTTGGCCGCACCTGTCATGATGGCGACAGCGTCGGTCATCGTGTGGGATTGCGGGGTGATGGTCGCCGCGCATTTGCCCAGGCGCTGAATGTGTATGCGGTCTGCAACGTCGAACACGTGAGGCATGTTGTGACTGATCAAGATCACCGGCAGGCCTCGGTCGCGGAGGTCACGGACCAGCTGGAGCACCTGGTTGGATTCACGTACGCCCAAAGCGGCTGTCGGTTCGTCGAGAACCACCACCTTGGATCCGAAGGCCGCTGCGCGGGCCACAGCGACAGCTTGACGCTGGCCGCCGGAGAGATTTTCGACCGGCACGGTGACGTCCTGCAGGGTGGAGATGCCCAGTCGGGTCAATTCTTCCTTGGCCTTCTTGCGCATGCCCTTGGTGTCGAGTATCCGAAACAGGCTCCCCAACGGTCCGGGGAGACGTTCTTCCCGGCCGAGGAACAGGTTCGAGGCGACATCGAGGGCCGGCGAAACGGCAAGGTTCTGGTACACGGTTTCGATGCCGTGGACGCGGGCGTCCTGTGGCCGTTTGAAGTGCACCTGCTGTCCGGATACGAACAGTTCGCCGGTATCCGGAACTTCGGCGCCGGTGAGGCATTTGATGAGTGTGGACTTACCTGCGCCGTTGTCGCCGATAATTGCCAGGACTTCGCCGGGGTAGAGGTCCAGGCTGACGCCGTCGAGACCGACGACCCGGCCGAAGGTCTTGACGAGGTTCCTGGCTTTGAGGATGGGCTCGCGTGTTTCGGTGCGGGGGGCTTCAAATTCTGTGGTGGTCATGACTTGACCTTTCGGATCCATTGATCGACGGACACGGCGATGATGATCAAGATGCCCACGGCGAGTGTCTGATAAAGCACGTCCAGGCCGGCGAGGGACAGGCCGTTGCGGAAGACACCAACGATCAGCGCTCCGAGCAGCGAACCCCAGATCGAGCCGCGGCCGCCGAAGAGGCTGGTGCCGCCAATCACGACGGCGGTGATGGAGTCCAGGTTCAGGTCGACGCCGGCATTAGGGCTGGCGGCGTTGGTACGCCCGATCTGGATCCACGCGCCCATGGCGAGAACCGCACCCGCGGCAAGGTAGACGCTCATCAGGACCCGGTTGACGGGAATGCCGGCCAGGCGGGCTGCTTCCTTGTCATCGCCGACGGCGTAGACGTGCCGGCCCCAGGCGGTCTTGCCCAGAATGAAGGCCACGGCCACGTAGAGGAGGAGCATCATGACGACGCCGGTGGAGATCCGGACGGGTCCGATTGGGAATGTGCTTCCCAGCCAGGTGAGCATGTCCGGCATCGCGGAGCCACGCACGGTGCTACCGCCAGAATAAAGCAGCGTCAAGGCGATGAAAATGTTCAAGGTTCCCAGCGTGACGATGAACGGGGGGAGGCGGAACCTTGTCACAAGGAAGCCGTTTAGAGCACCGGATCCCAGTCCGACCGCGAGACCGGCCAGCAGCGCAATGGGCCCTGGAATGCCGTTGCTGACTGCGAGCTGGGCGATCACCATTGAGGACAGGATCATGACCGCGCCTACCGAGAGGTCAATTCCGGCGGTCAGGATGATCAGCGTCTGGGCGATCGCCAGGGTACCCACCACGGCAACCTGCTGAGTAATCAAGGACAGGTTCTCAACGCGCAGGAAACGGTCGTTGAGGAGCCCAAAGACCACTACGGCGATCAGGAGAACAATGGCCGGGCTGAGGGCTGGGTATCGATGAAGGATGTTGCGGATTCTGCTGAGGGGGGTCTGGCGGTCGAGGAATTCCTCGGCCAAATCAGCATGCCCGGCGCTCGGAGGGCCGGCGGTCTGTTGCTGGGTCACTTTAGGTTGCTCCTGAACTTCCATGTTCTGTATCTGCTGGTACGCGGGGAGACGCTACTTGGATCGTCTCCCCGCGTTCTGTGAGGTTCTACTTGCCCCAGCAGACCTGGGATGCCTCAGTAGTGGTGATGCTCTTCACGCCATCGGCGGGCTTGTCGGTGACGAGTTCCACACCGGTGTTGAAGAAGTCCAGGCCCTCAGAGTTGGCAGGCTTTTTGCCGGTCTTTGCCAAGTCAACAATGGCCTTTACGCCCATCTCGGCCATTTTGACCGGGTACTGCTGTGCCGTTGCACCAATCACGCCGGACTTGACGTTGTTCACGCCTGTGCAGCCGCCGTCAACGGAGACGATCAGAACATCTTTTTCCTTGCCGGCGGACTTCAAAGCCTCGAAGGCACCTGCGGCAGCGGGCTCATTGATCGTGTAGACAACGTTGACATTGGGGTTCTTGGCCAGCAAGGTCTCCATGGCAGTACGTCCACCGTCTTCGGCGCCCTGAGAAGCCTGGCTGCCGACGATTTCGTAGTCGCCGCCCTTGCCGCCGGTGTACGTTCCCGTCTTGGCTTCGTCGCCGTTCTTCTTCTTATCCGCGGTGTCTATGCCCAGGCCGGTCAGGAAGCCCTGATCGCGGTTGTAGTCCACCGAGACAACCTTGTCGTCAAAGAGGTCAATGAGGGCGATGACGGCCTTCTTGCCCGCCAGTTGCTGAGCGGTCCACTTGCCGATGAGCTCTCCGGCATTGAAGTTGTCCGTGGCGAACGTGATGTCAGCGGCGTCGGCCGGGTCCGGCGGCGTGTCCAGTGCAATGACGAACAGCCCCGCATCCTTGGCCTTCTTCAGGGCGTCCACCACTGAGGGGCCGTTGGGAGTGATCAGAATGCCCTTGTCGCCCTTGGAGATTGCGTTCTCAATGGCCTGGATCTGGGTGTCCTCGTCGCCGTCGGCCTTTCCGGCCGCGAGCTTAAGGTCGACGCCGTCCGTCTCGGCGGCCTTCTTGGCGCCGTCCTGCATGGCCACGAAGAATGGGTTGGATGTGGTCTTTACGATCAGCGAAACACCGATCTTCTCATCTGCGCCGCCGCTGGATGAAGGGGTGGAGCTGCCTCCGCAGGCTGTCAGGCTAAGTGCGCCGAGGGTCAGGACTGCACCGGCGGCGAGAAGGCGGGTCCGGGCGGACCGCGTAACTTTGGAACTCAACATTGAAACTCCTGTTTTTGTGGCTGTTGGCGGCGCATTTTCTGCGACTGACAACGTTGTCAGGTAACATGTAAGCAAGCTCACACGATAGAGTCAAGTATTAAATCGAGTTGAGGAGCAGCAAGTTGACAACGATGTCTAATCGTTACCAGTCCGACTCCGGACGCAAGCGCCCGACGATGAAGAATGTGGCCGATCTCGCGGGGGTTGGGATCAAAACAGTCTCTCGGGTAGTCAATGATGAGCCGGGGGTCTCCGAGGCGACCCGCCAACGGGTTGTGCGGGCGACGGAACAGCTGCAGTACCAACTGGACATCACAGCGGGCAGCCTGAAGCGCTCCGGACGCAAGACCCAGTCCATCGGCCTGCTGCTCCCGAGCGTGTCCAACCCGTTCAGTGGCGAGATCCACAGGGCCATGGAAGACGCCTTGGCTGTGCGCGGAATTGCCGTCTTCGCTGCCAGCCTGGATGACGATCCTGACCGGGAGAAGAAGCTTATTTCAGCCTTCCTGGGACGCCGGGTCGACGGGCTTGTGCTGACTACCATCGCCAAGAGCCAGGCGTACATGATCCCGGAGCACTCCCGCGATCTGCCGCTGGTATTCATTGACCGTGAGCCCGCGGGCATTGAGGCTGACGCGGTAGTCACTGACAATGAACTTGGCGCGGCGAAGGCGGCGGCCCATCTCATCCAGCATGGACATACCCGGCTGGCTTACCTTGGCGACCGAACGGATATTCAGACCGCGGGGAGGCGTCGGACAGGATTCCTGGACGCCGTCGGACGAGCGGGCATTTCCACCTCCGGCGTCGCCGTTCGTGAGAATCTGCATGATGAAGAAACCGCATTTCGGGCGGCTCACGAACTGCTCACCTCAGAGAACCCGCCGACGGCGATTTTCTCCAGTCAAAACTTGGTGACGTTTGGCGCCATGCGGGCGCTGAAAGCCCTTGGGCTGCACCACGAGGTTGCTCTCATCGGATTTGATGATTTCACCCTGGCCGACATGATGGACCCCGGGATCACTGTGATCGCCCAGCATCCTGAACGCATCGGCAAGCTTGCGGCTGAACGGATCCTCGCGAGGATCGACGGCGACGAGAGCCCCGCCCGAACGTATGTCATCCCAACGGAACTGATACAGCGGGGTTCCGGTGAAATCCGACCCCAAGCTGACTCGGGCAAATAGCAGAACAATCCGAATTCAACCGAGCAAAGGACAGCCCATGACCAAAACACTGTATGCAGAGTTCACCGTTAAGGAAGGCAGTGAAGCCCGCGTTGCGGAAATGATGGCAACCCTTGCGGGACACGTCCGTAACGAACCGGGGAACGTGATGTTCTTGCCCTACACGCGTGAAACCAACCCGCGGGAGTACTTCGTCTTCGAGGTGTACCGGGACGAGCAAGCCTTCCAGGAGCACATCGGCGCCGACTATGGCCGGGAGTTCAACGCGGAACTTACCGAACACATCGAAGGTGAAGGATCAGTCTTGACCTGGCTGCAACCACTGATGTAGCTGTCAAGGCAAAGGAACGGCGGCCGGCTAAAGCCGGCCGCCGTTCTTGCTACGGGCGGTGTGTTACTTCTTTCCGGGAAGGAACATTGATCCTTCCAAAGGGGTCACAGTGAGGGACTTCAGCTGCGCTGTCCCACCTTCCGCGAAGAGCGCCATCATGTCCGCTCCGGCGTTGGGAAATACTTGATCTGTAATGGTCCGGAGACCGTCGCCGGAGAATACTTCCACCGAAGAGCGGTCTACATAAACCCGCAGGGTGACATTGCCCTTTTCGTCCAGGGTGACAGGGGCGTCCTCAATGGAGGCGAAGGTCGGGTGGAAAGTGGTGTTTCCCGAGTTTGTGCGATCAACGAACACCTTCCCGGTGGTGGAGTCGTAGCCGATCACGGTGGAAGAGGCTCCGTCACCCAGTACGGTGATTCCTGACTTTTTCGCTGTGCCTGGTGCGAAGGTGATGTCCACGCGCTGGACCTGGCCTGAAGCAGCCGCGGGCAGCGGGGTTGTTCCGGCCATGATGGCGCCGCCCTTCTTATCCGCGTAGCTGGGCTTTGTCGCAAGCTTGTCCACCTGCTTGACCACATTTTGGACAAGCCGTGGTCCGTCGGGTGTTTGCGTCAACTGCACCTCTCGGGGCAGTGACATGGCGCTGCGCCAAGGGTTGGTGGGGATGTTGTTGGCGTAGTCCCAGTTGTTCATCCAGCCGAGCATGACCCGCTTGTTATCAGGCATGTTCGAGAAGGAAACGGCTGCGTAGTAGTCGCGTCCGTAGTCCAGCCAGTCATACGACTCGAGCCGGGACTTCGCAGCGGTGGAGCTGGCTGTGAACTCATCCGCGAGTATGTGGCCCCAGCCGAATCGGTTGTTATCCACAACCTTGATCTGTGCCTGCTGACCAACGAATTCCTTGACATCCCATGAAGCCCAATCCAAGGTTTCACTGTTGTTGCCGGTGGCGGTACGGACCACTTGTCCGTTGACGACCAGGTTCACCGTTTCTTCATCGGACCTGGGAACAGCGGCACTGTCAGTGAGCATGACGTGGTCAAGGGTCAAGTGGCCCCATCCGCCGGTTGCTTCGTCAAGGATCCGCAGCTGTGCGTTCTGCCCCGCGAACTCCGAAACGTCCCAGCCCTTCCAGTTCAGCAGCCCCGCGTTATCGCCTGCCAGGGAGCGGACCACGTTGCCGTTGACGAGTAGCTGGACCGCCAGGGTCTGGCCGGAGTCCGCCGTACGGTAGCCGCCCCCAACCAGCATGGACATGAAGTCCTTTGTGATGGGGAATTCGGGGGAGGTCAGGGTACCTTGGCGGTCATCTCCAGGCACGGCGCCGGTTTCGAATGTGTTGATTCGCTTAGCGCCAATGTAGTAGTCCCCGCCACTGGTGGCCGGCTGGAAATTGGGGGTGAGGTCGCCTGTCCCGGTCCAGCCGGCACTGGCCAGCGTTGTGCCTTCGGGAAGCTCGAAGCCATCAAACTTCAGTTCTCCCGGGGGCGGGGTGTTGTCCAGTTTGTCGGAGACGTGGGGGTGCTTGCCGCCGCCGATCAGGAAGTTCAGGTAGTCGTCGGTCACGGTAAAGGTTGGTGACTGCATGGAACCCATCGGCCAGTCGCCGTCGTTGAATGAGTTGATCAGTCCTGTTCCCCCGAAGCCAGTCACCGGACTCTGGCCGGGGAGGGAACCTGAGGCGGGAGCGTCACCGAAAGGACCGTTCTTCCAGTTGCCTGGTTCGTTGTTTGTGGTCCACCCGTTGTAGGTTCCGTCGTTGAAGCCTGCCAGAACAGTGCCGGCAGGTGCCTCGGCCACTGGTTCGGTGGTCTCGGAGGTGAAGGTGGTGCCGTCGAAGTTACCCACGAAGTACTGTCCAGCCGAGCCTCCCGCGACTCCGCCGGGATTGATATTGACCACCATGACCCACTTGATGTTGTTCTTATCCCCATCCACGGCGAGCGGGAACAAATCAGGGCATTCCCACTGGCCGCCGGTCGCGTTGGCGGGCCCGAATTCGCTCAGGGCAGTCCAGTCCTTGAGATTGTCGGACTTGTAGAGGAGGACCTTGTGATCCTGTGATTCGACTGCCGTCATGACCCAGTAGCCACCGCCGGACGGGTTGTCGTACCAGAAAACCTTTGGGTCCCGGAAATTGGCTGAATTGCGGTTCAGCACAGGATTTCCTGAGTACTTCGTCCAAGTCTGGCCATCATCCAGGCTGTAGGCCAAGGACTGGGCCTGCAGGCCCCGGTGCGGGGAGGGCTCCTTATAGGCGCTGGTATAAATGGCCACCAGCGCGGGGTTTTCCTTCGTCCCGAAACCCGTGGTGTTGTCCTTATCAACCACGATGCTGCCGGAGAAGACATCTTCCTGCGCGTCGGTGGACAGGGCCAGGGGCTGCTCCTGCCAGTGCACCAAGTCCTTCGACGTCGCGTGTCCCCATGACATGTTCCCCCACGTGTTGCCGGAGGGATTGTGTTGATAGAACAGGTGATAGACGCCTTTATGGAAAACCATCCCGTTGGGGTCGTTCATCCAGTTTTTCGCTGGCGTGTAGTGGTAAGCAGGTCGAAAGTCCTCGCTTCCCACTTCCGGTGCCGCAGACGCTGGTGCCATGCCGGCCATGATGCCCGAAAGTGTCAGGCCCGCCAGCGTCAACGCAGACGTCGCTGCCCGCATCCTGCTCATAGTGGATTTCGTCATTGTTCTCCTCGTTCGCCCTTCATCGCGCGTGCCCAACCCCATCTAGACAACGTTGTCAACGAGGGAAAAGCTACGATAAGTCCAGCGGACAAGTCAACGGTTTTTCGAGCTTTATGCAGGTCGATTCAAAAGCCCGAACCGCTCGGACATCGTTGTCAGATGCGGTTTCGTCACCGAAAAGGGAACAGCGAGGGGTTGTCGACTCATTCATGGCGGCGTAGGCTCCTGCGGGCCATCATCGGATCGAGGAGTCGCTCATGGGACAGCTGATCGTCCAGGATTTCGTTACCGCCGACGGATACGCCGCCGACACCAACAACGAGTTCAAAGCCTACGAACTGCTGGACGGGGGTACGGCCGAATTTGACCGTGCCCAACTCGAATGGCTCGGCAGTGTGGAAGCGATGGTTCTGGGCGCCAATACGTACAGGTACTTCGCTGAATACTGGCCTACGGACGCCTCCGAGGGCGAGATCATCGCTCCAGCCCTCAATGGCCTGAGACGCCACGTGTTTTCACGCCACCTGAAGGAGGCCCCTTGGGGCGACTTCCCGCCGTCGACCGTTGAATCCGGCGACGCGATCGAGGGCATCCGTCGCATCAAACGGGAGTCCGCAAAGGACATCGTTCTCTGGGGAAGCCTGTCGCTCGGCCAGACGTTCTTCGCCGCCGGAGAAGTGAACGCAGTCCGGCTTGTGGTGATGCCGCTGGGCCAGGGCTCCGGCAGGGGCGTGTTCCCGGCCGGACATGACCCCGCCCGGTTGAAGCTCGTGGACGTTAACAGCTATGACCAAGGTTTGGTGGAGCTCAGCTACACGGTGCGGCAGCGGGGCTAAATCGCAGCGTCCGCCGGCATCAGCGCAGCGTCGAAGAACGCGCGCTCCAGCCGCACCGCTTCAGCGAAGGTGGCGGCTACGCGCTCGCGTGCAGCGGCGTCGGCAGGTTCGACGGCGTCGAACTCGTCGCGTAGCCAGGTCACCCATGCGTTGTACTCCGGGTTGTTGTGGAGGCGGATCCACTCGGCATGCTTTGCATGGGCGGGCCATTCACTGGTGTCTCCGGCGCGGGCAGCCCAGTCTCCGTAGAGCCACTCGGCAACCAACAGCACTGCCAGGACTTCCGGGTAGGAGCGGGTTGCGAGGGCGCTGCGCATCAGGTTGTCGAAATCCCGGGTGGCAGATCCCAGCGCGGGTGCGGTTCGATCCGCCTCCGGGACGTCGAGTTCATTGAAGCAATCCTGGAAGTACGTGTTCTCGTCCGAAGCGAAAGCCCCGAGAACCCGCGCAAACACCAGCCGCGAAGGCAGCGAAGGTGCCGATGCGACAGCTTGGCCCAGGAGGGCGGTGAAGGCATCGCAGAACTGGTAATCCTGGACGAGGTAGCGGCGCAGGTTCTCGTCCGAAAGTGACCCGTCGAGCAGCTGGTCCACGAACGGATGGTTGACGGCGGCGTCCCAGTCCCCGGCAGTCTGGTTCTTGAGTTCATTGGCAAAGCCCACGGTTTTTCCTCCTGAGGTGTCAGCATCGGAGCCTAGCAGCGTACCGCTCCGTGGAGGCCGGCGTTACGCTATGGTGCCGGTCCCGGTGCCAGCGTAGGCTCGGGCCATGACGAACGAGGGCGCATCGAAGACGATCGTGGTTGGCTATGACGGATCCGAAGAATCACACCGCGCCGTTCAATGGGCCGCCAAGCACGCGATCCTGCGGGACTGTTCCCTCCACGTTGTGCACTGTTCCTTGTGGGTCCTGCTGTCCCACAACAGGGGTCCCGTTCCTGGTGTTGCCGATAGCGGACTGGAACGGGCCGCCCAAAAAGTCCTCGAAGAGGGGATGGCGCTCGCCAAAGAGACCGTCCCCGAGCTGGATGTCCACACCACTTTGCTGCATGGGATGCCACGCGATCATCTGGCCCACGTCTCGGAGGGTGCAGAGATGTTGGTACTCGGAAGCCGGGGACTTGGCGGGTTCATGGGCTTGCTGGTGGGCTCCGTGAGCTTGGAGATGGCAGCAACCGCGGAGTGCCCGGTGGCAGTGATCCGCGCAGATGACCACCCGGAGGGTCCAGTGCTGCTTGCAGTTGATGACTCCGGATCCCCGGCAGCCCTCGACGACGCCTGTCTTTTCGCGGCAGCAACGGGTGCCGACCTCATGATCGTCCACGTACTGCACGAACCGGAGGGGTACCGACGGTTGCGCGAGCCTGTGGAAGCTTACCCAGACGCTGAAGCGATGCTTGATGCTGTGCTGAGCCGGGCACGCCACAAAGCGCCCGGAGTCACAGTGGCCGGCGAGTTGCTGGTTGATGCTTCATTCTCCCGGGCAGTGGTCAAGACTTCTCAAGGGGCACGCCTCACGGTGGTGGGGACCAAAGGCCATGGCCTTATCAAAGGCACCATAGGCTCCACGGCGCACGCCGTGCTTCACCATGCCCACAGTCCCGTGTTGGTTTCGCGTCGCAAGGCCACGTCCGAGGCCACGTAGCCGCCATTTGGAGGTCCTCGCAGGGACTCCCTCCGGCGACGGACCGGATCTATGGTGGAGTCCATGGACAATCGGGCGGAAGTACGCGAATTTCTGATTTCCCGGCGGGCCCACGTGGCCCCGGAGCAGGTTGGGTTGCCCACGGGATCCAACCGGCGGGTCAAGGGGCTGCGCCGCAGCGAAGTGGCTACCCTTGCCGGGTTGAGCGTGGAGTATTACACCCGCTTGGAGCGGGGTGCCATCAGCGGCGCTTCACCACAAGTACTGGAGAGCATCGCCAGGGCGCTGAACCTGGATGACGCTGAGCGGGCACATCTGTTCGATCTCGCCCACGCGGCCAGTCCTGTTGCCAGACCCCCGCGGCGCCGGAATGCGAAATCGTACGTTCCCCATGAGAGCCTGCAGTGGGCGCTGGATGCTGTCACGGCCGGACCCGCTTTTGTCCGGAATGGTCGCATGGACCTGTTGGCCGTGAACCCCTTGGCCCGGGCGTTTTATATGGACTGCTACGACATGCCGGGGCAGGCGCCCAACATCGCCAGATTCACGTTTCTGGATGATCGCGCGCATGAGTTCTACCCGGATTGGGACGCCTTTGCGGAGGTGACGGTTTCAATCCTTCGCACCGAGGCCGGACGCGACCCGCACAACAAGGAACTGCACGATCTTATTGGTGAACTGAGCACCCGCAGCGATGAGTTCCGCACACGCTGGGGTGCGCACAACGTCCGGCATCACGGAACGGGTTTCAAAACGTTCAATCATCCGATCGTGGGCGAGATGACACTCGCGTACGAGGGCTTGGAAATGGCCGCCGAACCCGGGCTGACCCTGACCATCTACGCAGCGGAACCCGGGTCGCCGTCGGCCGAGCGGCTTCAGCTGCTGGCCTCCTGGGCGGCCAGCGAATACGGACAGGGCGTCCAGCCTGCGTCCGAGAAGTCACGGACGGACAGCTGACTGCAGGACAGCTGACGACGGCGGTGCTGCCGCACGCTTTATCGTCGATGCCGGTCGGTCATGGGCTGACTTCCACACGAACCTCCTGGTCCTCGAAGCGCGCAAGCTCGTCCGGCGTCGCGTTGTAGCGGCCCAAGTGGATGGTCTGGTCCGAGAAACCGATCCCCGAAGTGTTGTAGTAGAAACCGAGGTTTCCCCAGGGCACGAAGTAGATCAGGTCGCCGTCCTCAGGGTCGGACCCGGGAGATCCCTCGAATTGGAGGGGCCTGGGCAGGTCCGCGATCTTCTCCCGGCCGGCAAACTCTTCCATGGTGAGGGTGAGTGGCAGCATGCTCAGAAAGTCCCGGGTAGCGGGGTTGTCTTCAGCGATGGTCACGTCCAGAGATACCGAGCCAGCGCTGAAGCGGACTACGGTACCTACGACGCTGCCGGCAGCAGGGCTGGATGTCTCACTGGCCGACGTCGGGGTAGCTTCGCCGGTGGGAGATGGGCTGCAGCTAACCAGCGCAAACGCCAGCAGCAGTATTGCTGCAGTGCGGCGCTTCATGGCCGGGCATCTTCCTTTCGATCCTTGAGCACCAACATTGTGAGCGGCGCGAAATAGAGCGCGGCAATGCCTGTTCCCACCAGCACAGGTCCCGTGGCTCCAAGCACGGACTCCAAGGCGTAACCGGCGATCCACGATCCCACGGCCGTACCGAGATTGAACGCTGAGGTGCTGAGCGCCGACGCAAGGGTGGGCGCGTGGCCGGCATAACCAACGGCTTTGCCGATCAGAATCGGGTTGGTGGCCATCCCGAAGAGCCCTAGCAAGAAGATCAGGACCACTGTCATCACGGCGAAGTGGGAGAACAGGGAAAGGGCACCCAGCACCAGGAACGTCATACCCGCCGAGATGAACAATGCCGGATAGGGGTGGTGTGCGCCGAAGTGACCTCCAAGATTGGAGCCGATGAACGCCCCCACGCCGTAGGCCACCAAAACCAACGGAACCACGGAAGCGGCCAGACCCGTGTTCTCAGTAAGCAGCGGAGAGATGAAGCTGTAGGCAGCCAAGGATGATCCGCACACGATCGCGCAGCCCGCCAGGACAAGCCAGACCCTGGCGTCGCGCATGCTGGCAAGCTCTGCCCGCACGGAGGGAGTGGGCCCGGATTTCGGCCCGGCCGCAACCAGCCGGTACACCACAATGGCCGCCGCCAGCGCCAGAACAGCCAGGGCCCAGAAAGGGCCACGCCAGCCAATCACCTGGCCTGCGAAGGCCCCCAGCGGCACACCGACCACGTTGGCGAGCATGCCACCCCCCAAGACAACGCCCAGCGCCCGGGACGCTGAAGCCGCACCTGCAGCTTTAGCACCCACGACGGCGGCTACCGCCCAGAAAGCGCCAGTCGCCAGTGCCGTTACGAAACGAGCCACCAGGATCAGCGTGAAGTCGGAAGTAAGGGCAACAACCACGTGGCCCACCGCGAAGACAACCAGCGCGAGGCTCAGCGTCAGACGGCGGGGCAGCTTCAGGGTCAGGATGGACATTGTGGGCGTGCCGACGATCATGCCCACCGCAAAGACCGTGATCATGAGGCCGGCACTTGCCACGGACACCCCAAGATCGCCCGCAATCTCAGGCAGTATGCCCGCAACAATGAACTCGGTAGTCCCCATGAGGAACACTCCAGCAGCCAGAACGTAGGTCACCAGTGGCAAACGCCGGGTCTTGGCGGAGGAAATGGTTGTGGTCATGATTTCAGAACATCAGGTTTAGAGAGTGTTAGGGAGACCCGCTTGAGGGAGGTCCTCCGAGGGACTCCCTCGCATGGCAAAGGGTCATCGGGCCCCATTGTGATCACTGGCGTTATATTGTCGGTGGCTGCTGCCAGAGTTAGGGCATGGAGCGGATTGGGAATAAGCAGGCGGGCGCGGTGGTGGCGCTTGGGCGCGCTCCCGTGGTTGCGGATGCTGTTCAGCGCGGCGCGGTTCCAGTCAGCACTGGCGCGGTTCCGGCCGGCACCGTGAGTGGGGACCTGATCGAGCAGTTGCGGGTTTTGGAGGAGATGAAGTCGGCTATCACGGCTTTGCAGGCGCGGGTTGCTGTGGCTTTTGATCTTGCCCAGCGTGCCGAGCAGGCCGAGGCGGGTGTTCCTGTTTCGGAGCGTGGCAGTGGGGTGGGTGCCCAGGTGGCGTTGGCCCGGCGGGAGTCACCGAATCGTGGGTCCCGGTTGCTGGGTTTGGCGAAGGCCCTTGTGCTGGAGATGCCGCGGACGTTGGCGGCCCTGAAGGCGGGGCAGTTGAATGAGTGGCGGGCCACGCTGCTGGTGAAAGAGACCGCGTGTTTGTCTGTTGAGGACCGGTGCGCGGTGGATGAGGAGCTCGCTCCCGATACCGGGACTTTTGACGGGAAGGGCGATAAGGCGATTGTTGCGGCGGCGAAGGCTGCGGCGTATCGGCGGGATCCGCGCTCGGTGGTCGGGCGTGCGAGCCGTGCCGCAGCCGAACGGATGGTGAGCCTGCGCCCGGCGCCGGACACCATGACGTACCTGACCGCGCTGCTTCCTGTGGCCCAAGGGGTGGCTGTTTACGCTGCTCTTTGCCAGGCTGCTGATTCGGCCCGTTCCAGCGGTGATGCGGGCTCTGGTGTTGTCCCGACCCGTGGTCAGGTCATGGCCGATACCTTGGTCGAGCGCGTCACCGGCGCACCTGGCGGGATTTCAGGGATCAACCTGGACCTTGTCATGACCGACCGCACCCTGTTCCAAGGTGACAGCGAACCAGCCCGGCTCAAGGGCTACGGAATCGTCCCCGCCGAATGGGGAAGGGAAATAGTCGGTTCGGGGCAAGCCGGCCAGGTCCACACGAGAACGCCGGATACAGAGCTCACTGTCTGGCTTCGGCGGCTTTACACCGCGCCGGCCAGTGGTGAGCTCCTGAGCATGGACTCCAAAGCCCGGCTCTTCCCGAGGCGGCTTCGGCGTTTCATTGAAACCCGCGACGATACCTGCCGGATGCCGTACTGCGATGCGCCCATCCGGCATATCGACCATGTGGTTCCTTGGCGTTCCGGAGGGAAAACGAACCTCGCCAACGGTGCAGGTCTGTGCGAGGCGTGCAACCACACCAAGGAAAACCCCGGCTGGGCCAGCAAAACCGTACATGCTGACGTGCACGGGGGTACGCACACCCTGGAAATCAGCACCCCCACCGGGCACAGCTATCAATCGAAAGCCCCACCCCTACCCGGACACCGCCCCTCCAGAACGTAGAAAGCTCGTTGACGTCCTATTCTTCCGTGAAGTCCCCGGCGTCCCTGCGGAAGGTGCCCAGTACACGGATGAGGTGATCGACGTCCTCGGTTCCGAAGCCTGACTTGCCAAAAACCTCGGCGTTGAGTGCCGCCGTCGCTTTTTTGGCGAGGGTGCGTCCCTCTGCGGTGAGTTCGATGAGGGTCGTGCGCCCGTCCGTTGGGTGCGGGGAACGTGCCACCAGGGCGGCTTTCTCCAAGCGGTCGACGGCGTTGGTCACCGACGTCGGGTGGACCTGCAAGAGCGCACTGGCTTTGTTCATGGGCAGCGCGCCGCTGCGTGCGAAGCTCAGCAACGCCAACAGTTCGTAGCGCGCGAACGTTAGCCCGAACGGCTTGAGCACCGTTTCGATGCGCGCCAGGAGGATCTGCTGTGTGCGCATGATCGCGGTGATGGCAGCCATGGGCGCGGCGACGTCGCCCCAACCATGCCGTTCCCAGTTTCGTTGGGCATCGGCGATGGGGTCGCGGGGGAGGGGCGTGCCCATAGGCCTCCTTCGGTTGCCGGAATAGCTTGGTGTACTGGTTGGCTAGTCTTTCAGATTCGGGAACTCTTCCTCTGCGTATTCGACGCCCAAACCTGCGGGCAGCGGGCCGTCGCCGTGCCGGGCGACCTCCGTCCCACGCAGCTCCACCCGCCTGATCTTGCCGGAAATCGTCTTGGGCAGCTCCCCAAATTCGAGCCGCCGGATGCGCTTGAACGGCGCCAAATGCTCACGGCAGTACCTGAGAATGTCCTCTGCGACCGCCGGGCCGGCTTCATAGCCGGCAGCCAACACCACAAACGCCTTGGGCACCGACAGCTTTACAGCGTCAGGCGAAGGTACGACGGCGGCCTCCGCTACTGCCGGGTGTTCGATCAGGACGCTCTCGAGTTCGAAAGGCGACAATCGATAGTCGGAGGACTTGAAGACGTCGTCATCCCGGCCGACGTAAGTAATGACGCCGTCGGAATCCCGGCTCGCCATGTCGCCCGTGTGATAGTAGCCATCGCGGAAGGCTTCGGCCGTCTTGGCTTCGTCGCCGAAGTAACTCTTCATGAGTCCCACGGGACGGGGGTCCAAGCGCAAGCAGAGTTCGCCGTCGTCGGATTCCTGCCCGGTGAGCGGGTCCACCAGGACCACGTCGTATCCCGGCAGTGGCCGTCCCATGGAGCCGATTTTCACCGGCTGCGCAGGCGTGTTGGCGATCTGGACCGTGGATTCGGTTTGGCCGAAGCCGTCACGGATGGTGACTCCCCAGGCTTCCTCCACCTGGCCGATAACTTCGGCGTTGAGTGGTTCGCCGGCAGAGACCACCTTGAGTGGCGGGGTGGTGAGTTGGGTGAGGTCGGCCTGGATGAGCATGCGCCAGACAGTGGGTGGGGCGCAGAAACTCGTGACGCCTTCGCGGCCCATCTGTTCCATGAGAGACGCAGCGTCGAAGCGTTGGTAGTTGTAAATGAAGACGGTAGCCTCGGCGATCCACGGCGTGAAGACGTTGGACCAAGCGTGCTTTGCCCAGCCGGGGGAGGCGACATTCAGGTGGACGTCGCCCGGTTCCAGACCGATCCAGTACATAGTGGACAAGTGGCCCACAGGATAGGACGTGTGCGTGTGCTCCACGAGTTTCGCCCGTGAGGTGGTGCCGGACGTGAAGTAAAGCAGCAGTGTCTCGTCGGCGCGAGTGGGCGCATCGGGCGTGAAGTCCGTACCGGCGTCGTACGAATCCGAGTACTGCTTAGCGTTCGCGTTGGTGCTCCCTGAGCCGACCTCAATCAGTGTGTAATCACCCTCGACGTCGGAGAACTTGCCGATGTTGGCGCTTCCTACAGCCACCCAAGTGGCCCCGCCGCGCTCCACCCGGTCCTGGAGATCGCGGGCGCCCATGAGGGTGGTGGTGGGGATCATGACGATGCCCAGCTTGATGCCTGCCAGCATGAGTTCCCACAGCTCAACCTGGTTGCCGAGCATGATGATCATGTGCTCGCCGCGCTTGACGCCTTGGTCCCGCAGCCAGTTGGCGAGTTGGGAGGACCTCCGGGAGAGGTCCTTGAAGGTGCGCCGGGTTGAACTGCCGTCCTGTTCCACGATGACCAGCGCGGGCTGGCGGCCCCTGGTTTCGTCGGCGGCGATCTGGTCGAACCAGTCGAGTGCGAAGTTGAACTCCTCAAAGCGGGGCCATTGGAATTCTGCGTGTGCCTGCTTGTAGTCCTCGCGCAGCTCCAGGAGCCGATCGCGGGCCGCACGGAAGTCTTCTGTGACTGTCATAGTCCGCCTTTCCTTCGGGTTCCCGGCACCATCGCCGGGCTTCCCGCCTAGTGATCCACATCACCTTGCAATATACTAGGACATCCAAGGGTTTGGAAGAGCCCATGCGGGACATGACGAAGGGGTCTAATGCTCGACGAAAAAGCTGCCGGCACCGTTACCAGCGGTGCGGCACCAGAACGCGTCCTGCCTCCTTATCCGGAGGCGGACTTGATGCACGTCATTGACCTGCTCCCAGCTGGGGAGCGTGCACGGTATCTCGAGATTAGGGAGTTCCTGCAAACACGGATCCGGGCTGCGAGCATCGACTACTGGAACCGGGAAGAATTTCCGTTCGGGCTGCTGGCTGACATGGCCAAGTTCGGGCTGGGTGGGCTGCAGACGGACGGCTCCTCAAAGCTGTTCAAGGGCCTCATGTACACCGAGGTCGCGCGGGCGGATGTGTCCCTTTCAGCGCTGGTGGGCATCCACAATGAGCTCATTGTCGGCATGATTGACGAGCTCGGTTCCGCTGAACAGAAACGCAAATGGCTGCCTGGGCTGGAGGCTTTCAGCCAACTGGGTGCCTTCGCGCTGACAGAACCGGATCACGGATCGGACATCGCCGGAGGACTCTCGACGACGGCGCGACGCGACGGCGGCGATTGGGTCATCAACGGTGCCAAGCGATGGATAGGGGCCGGCACGATTGCCGACTTTGCCCTCGTTTGGGCTCGCGACGAGGCTGACGGACACATCAAGGGCTTCATCGTCGAGACGGACCGCCCCGGCTACTCAGCCACCAAGATCTCCAACAAGATCGGCCTGCGCATCATGCAGAATGCGGACATCGTGTTGGACGAGGTGCGCATTCCTTTGGAAAACCTCCTGCCGGGTGCCACGGAGTTTTCCCGCGCTAATGACCTCTTGCGTGATTCCCGGGCATGGGTGGGCTGGCAAGCTGCGGGAATTCAATTGGCCGCCTTTGATATCGCCCGTTCCTACGCTTTGGAGCGCCGGCAGTTCGGCAAAGAGCTGGCCCGCTTCCAGCTGGTGCAGCAGCAGCTCGCAGACATTCTGGGCAATGCCAATGCCTCCCTGTCCATGATGGTTGAACTCGCCCGGATCCAGCAGGCCGGGAAACTCGAGATGGTGCAGGCTGCCATGTGCAAAGCCACCACCACCCGGCTGGCCCGTTCCTCCGTTGCCATGGGCCGTTCTTTGTTGGGCGGGAACGGGATCACCACCGACTACGAGATGGCCAAGCTCTTCGGCGACGCAGAGATTCTGTACACGTACGAAGGCAGCTACGAGATCAACTCCATGATCGTGGCCCGCGCGGTGACGGGGAAGTCGGCGTTCGTCTGAGGACGCCAGCTGGTGCAATACGCAGCGAGCATCCCTTCGCCGGTTGAACGTCGGCGAAGGGATGCTCGTTAGAAGTGAGGCAGTCGCGCTTGCTAGGAGCTTTGAGCTGCCACTTGGGGGGACTCCTCAGGCGTGACCAGGGCTGCGTGCTCGGCCAGGACTCCTGTCCGATGCCTGATGCGGAGGCGGTAGAGGAGCGTTCCGCCGATGATGACCGCTGCGACAAAGATGACGCCACCCCATTGCAGGTACCACTCGAAGGGCGGTACTGAGTTGTAGATCTCCGGCCGCGGCCACACCAGGTTCAACGTCATCGCGCCGCCCCACAGCACGGCCAGGATGTTCACGGGGAGCCCCCATTTGCCGAGGCTGAATCCCGGTTCTGATCCGTCGTCCTGCAAGGGCCACTTCTTCAGGAACCGGCGCCGCAGCAAGGGCACTGTCACCAGCAGGTAGGACAGGTAGATCAGGACGATGCTGATGCTGGACAGAATGGTGAAGATGGCTGGCTGCGAGATGTTGACGATCAGCGGAATCACTGCCACCACGCCAATAACGATGGCAGCCACTGTGGGGGTTTTACGGGTGGGGTGCACTTTGCTGAGCTGACGGCTGAAGGGAAGGTTGTTGTCCCTGGCCATGGCAAACATCATCCGGATAGCCGCTGCATGAACGGCCAGAGTACAGACCACTACAGCCACGACGATGCACGCCAGGAACGCCTTGCCGAACGGGCCACCCAGCACCGACAACACAATGTACTGCAGCCCGCCATCGGCGGCTCCGAGCTTGGGGTCGGAAAGATCGGGGGCGGCCAGGATTCCGCCCAGAAGGAGCAGACCACCCAGGAGGAAGGACGCCGTGACGGCGCGCAGGATCGCCCTGGGAGCCGTGCGCTTGGGGTCCTTGGTCTCTTCGCCCAAGGAACTTGCGGTGTCGAATCCGTACATGACGTAGCCGGAAGCCATAGCGGCGATGAGGAACACTCCGAAGAAGCCCAAAGGATGCTCTTCGCCGAATCCAGCCGTGTCCAGGAGGACTTCCGGTCCGCGGACGGAATGCCAGATGAGTGCCGCAATGAGCAGGACGGCCGCAACGAGTTCCACGAACACGCCCACGCTGTTGATCATGGTCATGAGTTTCACGCCGAACGCGTTGATGAGCGTGGAAATGCCGATCATGATACTGGCCAGGATGACTCCGTTGACGGCGAAGTCGTAAGGACCTGTTCCGTCGCCTACCAGTTGGAAACCGCTCCAGATCTGCGGCAAGGTGATTTGGAGGGCCAGGGCCACGGACCCCAGGGCCATGATCGAGGACAGCAGCAGCAACCAGCCCGCCAACCAGGCCCATGTTCCTGTCGAGAGCCTTTTTGCCCAGTTGTACACCGATCCGGCCACGGGGTAGCGTCCGGCCAGTTCCGCAAAGCATAGGGCGACCATGAGTTGGCCGACGAAGACGATGGGCCACGACCAGGCGTAGGCGGGTCCCGCCGTCGAAAATCCAAAGTAAAACAATTGAAAAACGCCGGTGAGAATGGAGATGTAACTGACGCCGGCCGCGAAGCTGGCAAACTTACCGATGCTGCGATCAAGGGTTTGGGCATAGCCAAACTCGTCCATGCCGCTTGCATCGCTCTTGCAGGGTCCTATTTTGCTGGGTTCTAACATTCGAACTCCTAATTCAGACATGCACGAATGGTGATTACCTGCGGCCGCCGTTGGACGCAGTCGAAATCAAAGGCCGGGCACCACGATGTGCCTCGGGCTGTTCCCCCATTGTTTGTTGCGTGGGTCTAAAAGCAGGGTGCCTGTTCAGGCGAGGGACAAGCTGAAGTCGGCTTCCGCCGTCGTGGTTTCCTCCGTCCGGTTGGCTCGGACGAGGTCAGACTTAATGAGGTCGGCGCAACGTTCGCCAATCATCATCACTGTGATGTTGGGGTTCACGGTGACGTGTTCCGGCATGACGGAGGCATCGGCCACGCGCAGCCCGGTGACGCCCTTGACCCGCAGCTCGGGATCCAGGGGTGACATGTTGTCATCCACTGGTCCCATGCGGACTGTGCCGACCGGGTGGTAGACGGTGTTGTGCGTTTTGCGGATGTAATCCTGCAGTTCCTCGTCGCTCTGTGCCTCAATTCCAGGAGAGAGTTCCCGGCCGGTCCATTCAGCCATGGCTGGTTGCGCAGCAATTTCCCGGGCTTTCCGGATGCCGGCCACCATGACGCGCATATCGTGCCCTTCAGGATCGGTGAAGTACCGGGGGTCCACCATGGGCTTGTCGCGGAAGTCCCGACTACGCAGCCGGACCGTCCCGCGGGAACGGGCATGCGTGACGTTCGGTGTGAGGCTGAAGCCGTTCTCCGTAGTGGGATAGCCGTACCGCAGGGTGTTCATGTCGAAGGGCACGGAGCCATAGTGCATCATCAGGTCCGGGCGGTCGAGGCCCGGCTCGGTGGGGGTGAAGATGCCGATCTCCCACCACTGGGTGGAGGTCTGCACCATGGGCTGCTTGGCCTCGAACTGCACCACGCCTTCCGGGTGGTCCTGCAGGTGCTCGCCGACGCCGGGGGAATCCACCAGTACCTCGATGCCATGCGCCGCCAGATGTGCAGCAGGGCCTATGCCGGAAAGCATGAGGAGCTTGGGGGAGTCGATGGCGCCAGTAGACAGGATGACCTCGCGACGCGCCGCGAGCCTGTGCGTCCGGCCGAAGGCCGAGTCCACAACATCGACGCCGGTGCAGCGCTTGTCAGCGTCGAACACCAGTTGGCGTGCCCGCAGGCCGGTCAGCAGCGTGAAGTTTTCGCGATCGACGATGGGGTGGATATAGGAGACAGAACTGGAGGAACGCGTGCCGTCCGAGCGGCGGTTGATCTGGAAGAAATTAGCGCCGTTGATCACGGTGGTGCCGTCATTGAACTTTGCGCGGGGGATGCCGGTCTGCTCGCAGGCATCAAGGAGCGCGACTCCGGCGGGATCGTTCGGGGGAACGTTCATCAAGTGCACAGGACCGGAATCGCCATGATGGGGAGCATCCGGGCCGGCGTCCTCATTGGTTTCCAGGCGCTTGTATAAAGGCCAAGCGGCGCCAGCGTTCCAGCCGGTGGCGCCGTACTTTGACTCCCACTCATCCAGGTCTTCGCGGGGAGCCCAAAAGGCGATGCAGGAGTTGTGGCTGGAGCAGCCACCCATCACCTTGGCGCGGGCGTGACGCATGAAGGAGTTGCCGTTTTCCTGCGGTTCCACCGGGTAGTCCCAGTCGTAGCCGGATTCCAGCAGCTCCATCCAGCGGTCCAGCTGCAGGATCTCCGGCAGGTTCCGGTCATCAGGTCCGGCTTCCACCAAGGCAACGGTGACGGCAGGGTCTTCGCTCAGCCGGGCGGCGACGGCGGCTCCTGCAGATCCTCCGCCGATGATGACGTAATCGAACCCGCGCTCACTGAGGTCCTCAATGTTGTCAACGTGCATCTATTTCTCCTTGCCGTGGTCTGCGAACCAGCCGGTCACCTGGGGGCTGGTGTTTTGGTAGATGTGCTTGGCTTCCTGGTATTCACCCAATCCGGTGGGCCCGAGCTCGCGGCCGACGCCGGACTGGCCGAAGCCGCCCCACTCGGCCTGGGGAAGGTAGGGGTGGTAGTCGTTGATCCAGACCGTGCCGTGCCGCAAACGGCCCGCTACCCGCTGGGCCTTGCCGGCATCCTGGGTCCAGACGGCACCGGCCAGTCCGTAGATGGTGTCGTTGGCGGTGGCTACGGCTTCGTCCTCAGTGCGGAAGGTTTCCACTGTTACTACCGGGCCAAAGGCTTCGTCGATGACTACCGACATTCCCTTTTGGACGCGGTCCAGGACGGTCGGCTGGTAGTAGAAGCCGGCGTCGAACTTCTCGCCTTCAGGTGCCGCGCCGCCGCACCGCAGCCGTGCGCCTTCGGCCACGCCACGCTGGACGTAGGCGTCCACCTTCTCCCGGTGGGCCGCGGAGATCAGCGGTCCGGTTTCGGCGGACTCATCGAAGGGCCCCCCGAGGCGAATGTCCTGTGCCTTACGGACCAGTTCGTCAACGAAGCGTTCGGCGATGGATTCCTCCACCACCAGCCGCGCGCCGGCGGAGCAGACCTGTCCTGAATGCACAAAGGCACCGTTCAGCGCATTGTCGACGGCGGCGTCGAAGTCAGCGTCAGCGAACACGACATTGGGGTTCTTGCCGCCAAGCTCCAGCGCCACCTTTTTCACGGTGCCGGCTGCGGCTGCGGCAATGCGCTTGCCGGTTTCCAATCCGCCGGTGAAGGAGACCAGATCAATGTCGGGGTGCTCCGAAAGGGGTGCGCCAGCCTGGGCTCCCGGGCCCGTCACGAGGTTGGCGACGCCGTTCGGCAGGCCAAGGTCCTTCAGCAACTGCATGGCAAGGATCGCCGTGGACGGGGTCAGCTCGGCGGGCTTGAGGACGAAGGTGCAGCCAGCGGCCAGGGCGGGCGCGATCTTCCACGCCGCCTGCAGCAGCGGGTAGTTCCATGGCGTGATCAAGCCGCAGACGCCTACCGGCTCGTAGACTATTTTGCTCACGACGGCGGGGTCCCCGGCGTCGACCACCCGGCCGGCAGACTGCCCGGCGAGACGCCCGAAGTATTCGAAGCAGGCGGCGATGTCGTCGATGTCGATGCGGCTTTCGATGATGCGCTTGCCGGTGTCCAAGGATTCGGCGCGGGCGAACTTCTCCCGGCGTTCGCGCAGTTCCGCTGCGACTTTGAGCAGGAATGCGCCGCGCTCGGGGGCCGGGACTGAAGACCAGACGCCGGAGTCGAAGGCAGCGCGAGCTGCGGAAATGGCGCGCTCGGCGTCTTCACGGCCGGCTTCGGACACCGTGGCGACCAGCTCGCCGTCGGCAGGGTTACGGATTTCGCGCACCGCGCCGGAAGCAGCCGGCTCCCACGCACCGTTGATGAAAAGTGTGGAGGCGGAATCGGAAAATGTGGCTTGGGTCATACGAAGCAGGCTAGTGCATCTTGAACATCTGTTCAAGGAAAATTATGAACAGATGTTCAAAGAGGGTTGATATTAAGCGGTGCCCGATTGATGAAAGCGACATTGACGATGTGGTCGCCGCCGGCTTCCTTTGTGTTCTGGAAAATCACCTGATACGGCGTCCTGCCTATCAGCAGCGCTATCCCGTCGGGGGCTCTGTCGGGCGATTTGGCTACATCGAGGAGCATGCGCCGGAAATGCGGATTATGTTCTACTTGCCCGCGGATCCCGGATCTATCAAAGGATGCCAGGGTAGACAGCCACACGGTTCCATCGGCCTCGGTTACTCCATGAGCGGGGTAGACGACGCGGCCTGTTTCGGTGGTGAATCCCGAGTCGCCAAGCGCTATTTTGAACCGTGCGCACCATGTAGTGAAGTGTCTTTCCAGCATGCGTTCGGGGTCTGCCGTGACGACGCTTCTGAAGAAGTCGCACTGATTCCTAGTGGCGGGGCCCGCCGTCGGAGTGGCCGTTGCCATCTCTGACTGAAAGGGAACCATCGTGTTCAGGCCGCTCGTCGGGTTCGGAGCGCAGCTGTTGTTTTCGTGAAATCCGCCCGGGTGGTCGGGACGGGTTCGAAGTGGACTGTAGTAGCTGAAGAAGGCCACCTGGTGAGTGCATCGAGGCGTTCGCGGCAGCGGAAAAGGGCTTCGTAACTTTGAGTAGTGCGCTCCATGATGGCGTGGATACTTCCTCGGTGGTAGGCAGCCGAGACGTTGATCGTGGCAAGTTCCTCGCTGCAGATGTTCCCTACGTCCGCAAGCAGATCCCAGCCAAGACGATGGCCTTGATCGGACCAGTCGAGATGGAGGGACGCAATGGTCTGGGCTTGTTGTGCCCGGGATCCGCTGACCGCCACGTCGTAGATGAGTCGTTCAAAGTGCGCGAACGTAGCCAGCCCTGTGCGGACATCAGTGCAGGAGAGAGGTTCCAGCCGCTCTATCTCCGCGGTCCATCCCTCTACTAAGGCAAGCATGGAAGAGTCATCCGGGGGCAAATCGGCAACGGTGTAAAAGGCGCGAAGGTCCATCATGGTCTCGCGGACACCCACCCCGTGATAGGCGCGGGAGGCGCCCAGCCGTCTGGCCACGTTCTGGAGTTCGTCCCCCCGGACTCTCGCCCTGGTGGTCTCCGCGACCTCGGGTACCAGCCAATCACCGGGAAGCTTCCATCCCGCTTGCAGGCTGCTTTGCTGCCAGCGAAGTTGGAGTCCACAGGATGTAATAACGAGGTCGCCGCTAAGAATCTCTGTTTGGTCGTTCATGTCAAGTAAGTACCGCGGGTACTGGATTTGTGTCGCGACATTGACGAATTGGCCGCCAGTGGTGGTACGCGGAATGGCGGAGTATTTCCTTGGATCCATTAAGGACCAAGTGGCGACACGATCGGCGCCTGTTCATCACTTAACGGGTGTGCGAAGTGAACGGGCAGTAGAGGGTATTCGGCAGCTCAAATCCAGATGGGGCCATCTCAAACGGCGGTCTCAAGGGTCGGGCTTGGTGCTGATGTATGCAGCAGACAGGCGGCTGGTCAGACCGGGGGAGACGGTAGTTTTCACGGCGTGGATCATCAACGAAACGGGTCGGCGCCTCACTGGCGTCCAACTGGTCCCCGGATCGCTGACCAATGAGGCTTTGGAAGAACTTCAGTTCCTGCCGTTGTCACGGAGGGACGTTCAGCCCATCGGCCGCCTCGGAAGGTTCGAGACCGCCTATCGGAGCTTTTCCTACTCGGTGACGACGCGGGATCAACTGCACGGCGGCGAACTACTGAGCAGCATGCGAGTGACCGGGCGTTCGGCCTTTCGGGAGTTCCACGACCAGCAAGATGCCCTCATTGCAGTTCGCGGCTGATAGGTGTCTATCAAAAAACTTCCTGGAACTTGCGACACATTCAGTTCCCTGCCGCTACTCCCTTAGTGAAGCTTCGCCCTGCTGAGGGCGGGGGCTTTGCCCTGTAAATGTTCCGCCCCCCAGCGGAGCGGTTGAGTAAGAGTTCTTGGAAGGACCTCCATTGAAGTTTCCCCGCGGGAGAGCGACGGCCATTTTTGCCGCGTTGATGGTGGTCCTTGGCGGGCTGTCATTAGGCGCGCCGGCGCAGGCCTACGAAGTGGCCACAGCCCCGGCGAACGTTACTGGCGGAGCCGCCGTGCTGACCATGCCGGGATCTGGCCTGACCACCACCTATGACCAGTCCGGCCTGACCTACCTGGCAGGCAGGACGACGCTGGACAGCCGGGGGTATGTCGCCTCTGACTATTCGCAGGGCGTCCCCGCTGCTTCTCCCGCCGTCGAGTTCTGGACGGACGCCGTGAATAACTGCCCGGCCAGTGGGACATGTTCGGGGCTCGGCACCGTCACAGTTGCCTTTAGCCAACCGGTCAGAAACCCGGTGCTGAACATTGCTGGACTAGGCGGCAACGTCTTTCAGGACACTGGCAAAGACGGAACTATCGATCTACAGTCCCAGCTTCATTCTGTTTTGAACCTAACAACTGCCGGGTTGACCATGACGAAGCTCTCAGGTGGCAATTTGGCGGTCGCCGGCAATTCGATCACGGCGACAAACCACAATACGAGTACCAACTGTGCCACAAATGTTCAGACGGATACGCCGGATCCCATTGACGCTGAAGCCACTGCCGCGTGCGGATCGGTGCGAATCAACGGGATTGTAACCACCCTGACCTTCGATGTCAGCAGCGTTCACGTGCCGGTCAGTAACTCGATACCGGGCTACACGGATAACGTCGTCACGAATGCCAATGATCACAACCAAGACAACTTCCTCATGGCCGTCACGGTTCCGCAGGACTTCGGGGATGCTCCGGCGTCCTATGATCAAGGCAGCGCCGCGAGGGCTGTTACATCCGACGTAACGCTGGGTGCCAACCTCACCGAGGATAACGCCAACGTTGCCAACGGCACGGTGTCGCCCAATGCCAGCGTTACTGCAGCGCTGGACCAAATGGACGATGGCGTCGTCATGGCGCCCATGACGGCGGGGGCCACCAGCTACTCCAGAACCGTCGCCATCAGTGGTGCCAGCAAAGCCGGCATGACGTGCGGGTGGATCGACGTCAATAAAGACGGGCTCTTCAACAACACTGCGGAGCGGGCGTGTGCCAGCTTTGCGGCCGGAGCCACATCGGCCACGCTCACCTGGTCCGCTGTCCCTGCGGGGATGACTGCCGGAACAACCTATGCGCGCTTCCGGATCGGTTACAACACCGCCCAGGTCCAGTTGCCCATCGGGCCGTCGAATTCAGGCGAGGTGGAGGACTACATCGTCACCATCGCCCCTGCAGGTGTTCCGGCCATCACGTTGGTCAAGACCGTGGACAGGACCACCCTTGTGGCCGGCCAAACCGCCACCTACACCTTCGTCGCCCAAAACACCGGCAACGTCACCTTGACCGGCGTCGTGATCAGTGAAACGCAGTTCTCCGGCACAGGCGCCATGTCAGCCCTGACTTACACCTGGCCTGGGCTGCCTGGTGTGTTGCTGGCCGGGCAAACGGTGACTGCTACAGCCACCTACGTTGTTACCCAGAACGACGTGATCACCGGCGTGCTGACAAACACCGCCAAGGTCACCGGCAATCCGGCCATAGGGCCGCCGGTCACAGCAACTGACGATGCAGAAATTAAGGCACCCCCGGCGTGGAAGATCAAGAAGACGGCGACGGTCAACGGTACTGTTCCGGCGAACGGATCAGTCATGCCTGGCCAGACCATCAACTACGCAGTGACCGCGACCAGCCTCAGCGGCATCATCACAGGGGTGATCCTTAAGGACAACCTTGCCGATGTCCTGGACAACGCGACGTTCGTCCCGGGCTCAGCAACCCTCACCATTGGGACGGGCACTCCCATTCCCGTCGCAAACCCGGTGGCCCCTTCAACAACTCTCACTACGGCCGCTTTCACTCTTCCCGCCGGTCAAACAGCGACACTGCGCTACAGCGTCACGGTAAAAACCAGTGCCTGGAACGCCACATTGATCAACACGGTGACCGGCAGCGGCAGCACACCTCCCCAAACCTGCGCCGAATCCGGTTCCTCTGGTCCCGGCCCTGACTGCACCACCACACATCAGACACCCGCCAAAGTACTCATCGAAAAGGTCGGTGAATCTTCCGACGAGGAATGGGTCAGAATGGCCGGCTCTTCCTGGACGATCTACACCAACAACAACGGCGTCCCCGGAGCTGCCCTGGTAAGCCCAACCGCGGTTGCGGTGGCAGGCGAAACAGGTTTGTTCCAACTCGAGGGAATCAAACCGGGTATCTACTGGCTCGAAGAGACCACCGCACCCGAGGGTTTCAACCTGTTGGCCGAGCCTGTGCAATTCACCGTCGCAGCTAGCGGCGCGGTGACAGTTGGGCAGGGAAGCGGTGCGGGCGTCGTGAGCAGCAGCGACACCGACGGTGATGGGATCTTCCTCATCACGGTGCGCGATGTGCCCGCACTGGAAATGCCAGAGTCCGGCGGCATCGGCTGGTGGCCTTTCACCGCAGCCGGATCGATTCTCGTCCTGACAGCCCTCGGCCTGGGACTCGTCAATGTCCGCCGCCGAAACATCACCAGCACTTAGACCTCCTGTTTGCCGCTGGCGCGGCAAGCCCGGAACGCAGAATGTTCACTCCCGAGCATCCGAACCATCAATAGAAAGAAGATACAAAGTGAGTAATCCAAGCTCCTTGCGGCTGTGGAAAACCGCCGCCGCAACTATAGCCGGGGCGGTGCTGGCCATGTCCTTCTCCGTCGCGCCGGCCTCGGCAGCGCCCTTGGTTGATGGCGACCAGACCGGTTCCATCACAGTCCACAAGTTCGAACGCCCCGCCACTCCCACAGGCCTTCCTAACAACGGCACTGCAGTAGACACCTCCGGGTTGACGCCGTTGGGTGGCATCGAGTTCACGATTCAGCAGGTCAATACCATTGACCTGTCGACCAACGCCGGTTGGGACGCAGCGCATAACCTGAGCAGCGTCTTCGCCCCCGCCGATCCTGAAGGTTCCATCACCGGCGCCGGGTACACCTTGGGTGCGGGGCAGGCTCAGACCACCGCCGCTGACGGCACCGCAGCGTTCGCCAACCTCCCCGTCGGCCTGTACCTGGTCACCGAGACCAACTACCCCGCCGGTGTTACTCCTGCAGCTCCGTTCCTGGTATCGGTTCCCTTGACCGACCCGGACAACCAGGACAACTGGATCTACGACGTTCACGTCTACCCGAAGAACTCCATTGCCGGTGCAGAAAAGACCGTCACGGATGCCCCCGACGTGAAGCTGGGCGACCAGATCGACTTCACCATCACCGGTGACATCCCCAACGAAGCCGTCATCGATGGTTACAAGATCGTGGACGCCCTCGATCCCAAGTTGAGCTACGTCGGCGCCACCGCCACCCTGGTCGATGGCACCGTCATCACCGAAGGCACCCACTACAACGTCGTCTTCGACGCCGCAACGAACACGGTCTCCATCGTCTTCACCCCCGCAGGCCTGGCAGTACTCGCAGCGAACAACGACACCCGCGTTCAGGTCGTAGTGAACACCACGGTCAACACCATCGGTGAAATCGAAAACGAAGCACTCGTTTACCCCAACCTTTCCAGCTTCACCATCACCCCGGGCCAGCCCGGCGGCCCGATCGTGACGCCTCCGGTCGTGACCAAGTGGGGCGAAATGACCCTGCAGAAGGTCAACGAGAACGGCACAGCCCTTGCCGGCGCTTCCTTCTCGGTCTACACCAACGAAGCTGACGCCCTGGCCGGCACCAACCCGGTCGCACTGAACGGCCAAAGCGTCTTCACCGTCGCCGCCGACGGCACCCTGACCATCTCCGGTCTGCGCTACTCGGACTGGGCAGATGGCGCAGCTGTTGCACCGGGCTCGGCTGACTACCGCACCTACTACCTGGTCGAGACCACCGCCCCGGCCGGATACGAACTGCTCGCCGAGCCGATTTCCTTCCTGATCAACTCCGCCAGCACCACAGTCGGTGTTGACCTGAGCGTCAAGAACATCCCGTCCAACGGCGGCTTCGAACTGCCCCTCACCGGTGGCGTCGGAACCGGCCTGCTCTACGCAGCCGGAGCACTCCTGGTCGTCGGCGCAGGACTCCTGTTCGTACGGAACCGCAAGACCACGAACAGCTAACACCTTGGGAGCCGCAACCGTGACTCCCATCTAGCCAAAGTGGGGAAGATCGTTTTGGCGATCTTCCCCACTTTGAAGTTTCAGGACTACACCCCTCCGCCACAGGACCCAGATGACTCATACCCAAACCCCCTCCCGACGCAACCTCGGCCGAGTCATCGGATCGTGGAGCAAACAACGAATCCTCATAGTCCTGATCGCCATCCTGGGTGTGGGAATTTTGCTCTACCCAACTGCAGCTGCCTGGTTTTCCGACCGGGTCCACGCCACCGAAATCAGTGGCTATGTTGACACTGTGGGGAACCTGAACCCCTCTGCCAAAAAGTCCATCCTTGACGCGGCAAAGAAGTTCAACCAAGATCTTCCTTCCGGTCCTCTCAGAGACCCCTACTCCCTCAATGACGAGGGCAAGCAGACCACCATCGGGGCAGGATCAGACGCCTACCAGAATCTGCTGGATGTGGGGCCCGGTGGAATGATGGGCCGGATCAGCATCCCCTCCATCCATTCCGACCTGCCGATCTTTCATGGCACCGACGAAGACTCGCTGTCCAAGGGCGCCGGCCACCTGTTCGGTTCGGCTCTGCCAGTTGGGGGAGAGGGGACCCATAGTGTCCTCAGCGCGCACTCCGGCTTCGTCAGTGCAACCCTTTTTGAGAACCTCCACAAAGTCGCCAAAGGTGAAACCTTCAGCATCAGCGTCCTGGACCAGACCATTTACTACAAAGTGGACTCCATCCAAACAGTCTTGCCGGACCAAACGGACGCCCTCCGAAAGGTTCCCGGTAAGGACTATATAACTCTCATTACCTGTACACCCACCGGCGTCAACAGTCATCGCTTGCTCGTCCGCGGCGAACGCACAGAAGCGCCCAGTGCCGAAAGCCCGCAAACAATGCCAAGTCAAGCATCAGACCCAGGTTTCCCTTGGTGGGTCCTTGGTCTCATGGGTGCGGCAACGGTTGCCATCCTGGTCACCCGCCCTCGCGATTCAGCTCAAGTCCAACGCCGGGAAAGGACCACACCGTGACGGCCAACCAACAGATTCTCATCGTCCGATGCGTGGATTTGGCGCAAGGGGACACCATTGAAGCTTGGTCGCAGGGAGTCCTTATACATCGCGGTACCGTCACGCAGACCATGCCGAAGGCGGGACTGTTTTGGATTCGCGAGGACCAACTCAATGAGCGCCGGCTCGTGGACATGAACGAACTGGAAATCCTGCTCTTCCCCAACGACCCTTAGCTGTTTGCGGGCGTTGCCGGGAAGGTGAGCCGGCCTTCCCGAAGATTTTTTCCGTTTCCGCGACACGAACTGCCCCCTGGCCACACTTAAGAAGTGCAGCATTGCATCGATTTGTCGCGTGAACAGGTTGCTGCCGCTGCGACGGCCTGGTTCAAGCACGTGGCGGAAGATGCACTTTTGAACACCGTCCACCACAGCTGATGTGGGCCGAACGACTTGTAACCCGAAGATAGGAACGTCTGTGGCAACGGCGATGGAGACTGTGAGTGATGCTGATCTTGTCTTGAGGGTTCGGTCGGGGGATCAGGGGGCTTTTGCGAGTCTTTTTGACCGGCATCGGGATATGGCGCGGTATGTCGCGGCGGGGCAGGTGGATAACAGGGCCGATATTGAGGACATTGTTTCGGAGGCGTTTGTTTCGATTCATCAGGCCCTGATGCGTGGCAAGGGTCCTGATACTTTCTTTAGGGCGTATTTGCTGACAGCGGTGCGGCGGATCGCGCAGGCTCAGAACCGGATGGCGGCCCGTAGCCTGCCGGTTTCGGACAGTTTTGTGCTGGACCGGGTTGAGGATCCTGAGGACCCGGCCGTGGTCGGGTTTGAGTCCAGCACGGTGGCGGCCGCGTTCAAATCCCTGCCTGAGCGTTGGCAGGAAGTCCTGTGGTACGTGGACATAGAGGGAATGAAACCCGCCGCGGCATCGGAAGTCTTAGGGATCACCCCGAACGGGGTCTCGTCGCTGGCCATCCGGGCCCGTGAAGGCCTGCGGCAAGCCTATTTGCAGGGCCATATCAAAGACTCGACTTCCAAGGAATGTGAAGGGTATCCGGACCAGTTGGGGGCCTACTCGCGGAATGGTCTGAGTCGGCGGGCGCACCAGAAAGTCCAGAGCCATCTGGAATCCTGTTCGAGATGCACTGCCCTGCTCCTGGATCTCAATGACGTGCAGTCCGCCATGAGGGCCATCATCTTCCCCTTGATCGCGGGAGTGACCCTGACCTCGGCCGCTCCTGGGATCACGGGTGCCGCTGGACTCACCGGCGCGGCTGGACTCGCGGGTACTGCTGGACTCGCGGGTACCGGGGCCGGTGCCGGCGGCGAGGCTGCTCCGAAGTCCATCGCTGCCATGATGAAAGTCGGGGCAGCGGGGTTGACAGGGGCGGTCATTATTGTGGGCGCCACCATAGCTTTGGCAGGAACCGGAACCAACAACCCCGGCACACCGCAGGCCGGTGAGGTGCCGGCATCCACTTCCAGCCACGAGAATCAGAACACAAAGTCCCCACTCACCGGCACCCATCCGGCCCCGGCCGCACCGACGAATCAACCCTCGAGGATTTCGGGCCCCGGGCCGGAAGACCCTCCCGCAAATCCTGAAGAACTGCCCGCCCTGAACGGCGTGCAACGCAGCCCCGCCAGCTTCCCCGCGCCGCCGCGCCGTCCGGTCGCTTGGCCTGCCCCGCCCGCGACCGCTCCGCCCAAGCCCTTCGAAGTGCCCAAGCCCTTCGAAGTCCTGCCGTCTCTACCCGGGGCGGGCACCACAAAGGACCCAACGACCCCGACGCCGACCACGTCGCAGAGCCCCACCCCGACGCCAGCCCCCACTCCGACGCCAGCCCCCACTCCGACGCCGAGCCCGACCCCGACACCGAGCCCCACTCCGACGCCGAGCCCGACCCGGCCCATAGCACCAGAGGTCACCGCCACCGTTACCACGGGGGCGGGCTCAGGCGCGGCCGATGTCCAGGCGACAATCACCTTCACCATTGCCGGTCAAACTGCCACCGAAGCCGCTGAAGTGATCTTTTCCGTATCCGACGGGGCAAGCCTGATCCCGGGAACACTCATCCAACCTGCGGGATGGTCCTGCACAGCACATAACGACGCCACAAAAGAAGTCCGCTGCACGAGCACAGCCGTGGACCCCGGAAACCTGCAATTCATCCAAGGCATCACCCGAAAAGACCCGGCCTCCCAGACCACCCTCGACTACCAATTCATGGGAACGGGATTGCCCACAACCACCTTCTCCAGTAGCTTCTGAGCACCTGGCAAAGGTCTCGCTGGACCCGGTAGCTACGCCGAAGGGGCGAAGGCGATCTGCTCCGTGCGGGCAATTCCGCGCTCGATGGCCGCCTGGTCGATGCCCAATAGCGTGGTGAGCCACATGCCGTTCTGTACGACTACGATGTCGGCCGCCCGTTCCCTGCATTCATCCGGGGAAAGGCCCGGAATTGCATTGCCGATCAAGGCCGCGAGCCCTTGGAGGTATCTCTCAAAGGCCGCGGCATTGATTCGTGCAAATTCCTCATCCGCCTGGGCGAGGGCCCACAAGTGAAGGCGGAGGGACAGATACGGTGTGGTCAGAAGCCCGGGGTCCGCAACGCGCCGAAGCGACTCCCGGAGTTGCTCGTCAGGGGTTGACGTAGCCTTGGGCTCCACCAGCAGGAGGTCGTGCGCTTCAATCTGGTGAAGAACCGCGCGGATCAGACTCGACTTGTCTTCGTAGTAGTAGTTCACAAGCCCAAGGGCGACGCCGGCTTCACGCGACACGGCGCGCATGTTGATACCCGAAATGCCGTGGCGGGACAGCAGTTCCAGAGCTGCGTCGAGAATGCGTTTCTGCCTATCAACCTGTTCGCCGGACTTTACGGTGCTTGTACCCATTCGGCCAGACTATTGCCTAACCCGGATCAGCGCATCCTGACGGTCTACAGGTTCTTTTCCGCGTAAACCCTAAGGGCATCCCTGACGAACGTTGCGCCTCTTTCTCCGCCATAGTTGGCGGCAAATCGAGGGTCAGCTACATACATTTCCCCGAGGCCCGTGACGTAGCCCTTGACGTCTCCGCCGGGAGCGGCGGAGGGAGTTCCCGGGATGCCGCGAAGCCACTCTACGTGGCGCCGCGCCAGGTCTTGCGCCATCTCGCTGTCCGGTGAAACCCCGGATTCTGCGGCAGAGATCCAGTCTGCGCCCAACTTTTGCACGTGGTTTTTCCATTGCTGCTTTTCCTCGGCGCTCATTCCGCGCCACCAGGAATCACTGGCGGCGTAAGCGTCTTTGCCCCAGCGTTCCTCCACCTCATCCTTGTACTGAGTGTGGTCGAAGCCATCAAACATGTTCTGTGCCATGTACTGTCCATCCCCTTTCATCGTGTCAATGGTCTGCCGAACAGAGGCGATCTGCCGGGTCAGCCTGTCCTGCTCCTGGGCAAGCCATTCCAGATGGCTTGCCAGGGCTTTGACGGTATCCGTCTCGCGGTCAAGAACCTCGGCAATGGCCGGTAGTCCAAGTCCGAGTTCCCGGAGCAGGATGATTCGCTGGAGCTGAACCAGGGCCGGACCGTCATAGTAGCGATAGCCGTTATGGCCGGTCCGGCTTGGTTTGAGCAGCCCAATGTCGTCGTAGTGACGCAGCGTGCGGCTGGTGGTCCCTGCAATCTTGGCAATTTCCTGAATTGACCAGTCCATACGTCCTCCGTCCTGTGCTTGTCCTTCGACAGTAGAGGTTGACGTTACGTCAAGGTCAAGGGGATGCTGGCCAGCACTTAGTCAGCCAAAATCAGGTAGAGAGCCCGGCGGGTTTCGTCCAGCTTTTCGATTGCCGCTTGACGCTGTTCGTCTGTAGCGGCTCCGCGGAATTGGTGGATGACACCCATGAGCTTGCCGACGCTTTGGTGGAATGCTGCGCCAGTTCCATCAGCCTCGGTGTTCCAGGCATTGGCGAGTTCTTCTTCATGCTCGGCGACGTAGGCCTTGCCGTCGTCAGTGAGCGTGAACTCGGTACGCCGACCCTCGCCGACGGCGACGATCAGTTCTTCGTCCACCAGTTGCTGCAGCGTCGGGTAGACGGAGCCCGGGCTGGGACGCCATGCCCCTGACGTCTTCTCCGCGATCGTTTTGATCAAGCCGTAACCGTTGGACGGAGCCTCAGCCAGAAGCGAGAGAATCGCTGCGCGGACGTCGCCGCGGTTGGCTCGGCGTGATCCGCCGGGACCGAAGCCCCGCGGCCCGAAACCCGGGCCAAAGCCGCCAGGGCCGAAGCCCGGGCCAAATCCGCCTCCGCCGTGTCCGCCCGGGCCGCGCCGGCCCTTGCCTTGGTTGAACCGGCCTCGGCCGTGTCCGTGTTCGGGGTGTCCGTGACCGTGCTCGGGGAAAGTGTTGTCGTGTTCGTTGATGCCTTTCATAGCAGCATCGTCCTTTCGATTGTGTGGTTCACCGAAGAAGTATCGGCGATACTTGACGATATATCGGTGAGTATCGCGTCGTCAAGACCCTTGAATCGGGACGTGAGAGAGCGACGGCGGGAAGCCCGCGGGATGTGAGAGAGGGCCGGTTAAAGCGCGACGGCGGGTGCGGACTTCCTTGGGGAAGCCGGCACCCGCCGTCGTGGTTGATCGGTCGTGGTTGGTCTAAGGGACGTAGTTATTTCCACCAGGTGTCGAATATGGTGACCGGAACGGTGCGCTTGTGGCGTGTGCGGAGGTACTTCTGCTCGATGAGCTCCGCAGCGCCGTCGGCAACGTCGCGGCCTTCGAGGTAGTCGTCGATCTGGTCGTACGTGATGCCCAGCTCGTCCTCATCGGTGCGGCCCGGCTTGTCGTCCAGGAGATCGGCCGTGGGCACCTTCTGCCAGAGGCGGGCGGGGGCTCCAAGTTCCGCCAGGATTGCGCGGTTCTGGCGCTTGTTGAGGCCGAACAGTGGAAGGATGTCCGCGCCGCCGTCGCCGAACTTCGTGAAGAAGCCGGTGACGGACTCGGCGCCATGATCGGTGCCGACCACCAGATAATTGTGTTCGCCTGCCAGGGCGTATTGCGCGATCATGCGTGCGCGGGCCTTGGTGTTGCCCTTGTGGAAGTCGGAAATTTCCGCGCCGGTGGTCTTCTCGAACTCTTCCTCGAAACCGTCCACGGCCCGGGAGATGTTGAAGGTCCACTCGGTTTTGGCTTTGATGAAGTCCAAGGCGGCCTGGGCGTCGTCTTCGTCGTGCTGGATGCCGTAGGGGAGTCGGACGGCCACGAAGTTCGCCTCAACGCCGTCCGCTTCAAGCTCCTCAACCGCCAGCTGGGCCAGTCGCCCCGCCAGGGTGGAATCGAGCCCTCCGGAGATGCCCAGGACGAAGCCTTTAGTCCCCGTCGCCTTGACGTAGTCCTTCAGGAAGGCGACCCGCTTGCGGATCTCCTCCGCAGGATCGATCCGGGGCTGGACGCCCATTTCTTCAATGATCTTGGCCTGGAGTTCGCGCATGGTCCAACACTAGTCAGCATGGTTATGGACGCTCAACCATATTGCGCCGTGATTCCGGGGAACGGCTAGTTTGAGCGGGCCGGTCCCGTGGAGCCGCGGACCGTGAGGTGCGTGGGCATGACGGCCAAGCGTCGGCTGGATCCAGCGTGTAGCGGATCCAGTTGCGCAAGCAGCATGGAGACGGCCACACGTCCTGCTTGCTCAATCGGCGAGGCCATTGTGGTCAGGGGCGGATTGCAGAAGTCTGCCCCGAAGATGTCGTCGCAGCCCACGATGCTCATGTCTTCAGGAACGCCGATGCCGCGCTCGCGGAATCGCTGGAGCATCCCGATGGCCAGAAGGTCGTTGAAGACAATGCAAGCCGTAGCTCCAGTCCGCACAGCCGCGTCAGCTGCTGCAGCGCCGGATGTTGTCTTAGGGGTGAAGGGGCCCACCCGGGACGTGGTTATCCCACGTTCCCGACTTTCCTCCTCAAAAGTCTTCCATCGTTTTGCATTGGACCACGACGACGCCGGCCCTCCGACGTAGCAAATCTTGGTGTGGCCGAGAGATGTGAGGTGTTCCAAGGCTTGGACCACTGCGCCGGGGGTGTCAATCACCACCGTGGGCGCGTTGGAAGAGGATCTGTTGATGGTCACGATGGCTTGTGACGATGCTGCCTCGAGTATTTGGGCGTCAGTGAGGCGGGACGCGGCCAGGATGAATCCGTCTGCAGTCCGCTGCATCTTGCGGAGTGTATCTGCTTCCATTTCGGCGGATTCTTCGGTGTCCACGAGGAGCTGTGTGTATCCGGCCGCTTTGAGCTGGTTCTGGGTGCCCCGGATGATGTCGAAGTAGAACGGGTTGGTCACGTCGGGGACCAGCAGTGCGATGGCGTTGGTGCGGCCGGAGCTTAAGCCTCGTGCCTGTGAACTGGGGACATAGTTGAGCTCGGCCGCGACCTTCTCGATCCGTTCGCGGGTCACGCGGTTCACCCGGTCCGGGTTGGACAACGCCCTCGAGACCGTTGATGTCGCCACTCCGGCCCGTTCGGCGACGTCCCGGATGGTAGGGGCAGTTGCCCTCGCGTTTGTCTCTCCCATAGGAAGATTGCAACACTCTTGGCAACTTTTGGCAAACGCTTGCCGCCATGATTGCCAGCTCCCTAGACTCGACAACGAAGCCCCTGTGACGCATACCACCACCACCTGCGGGCTTGGTAATCAAGGAGGAAACAATGAGGTTTGCACCATCAGCGACGCTGGCCGCCGTTCTGGCAACGGCTGCCTTGGCTTTGACCGCCTGCGGGGGAAGCGACAGCAGTTCAGGCAGCACCGGAGGTGCCGTGGACGGCGCCGGGAAGAAGTTGAGTGTCCTGACCGGGGTGAACAATCAGTACCCCGAGCAGCAGAAAGAATGGTTCAAGGACATTGCCGCTAAGTTCAAGGCGAAGACGGGCGCCGATGTCGAATTTGAAACCTTCGCCTCAGCCAACGACGAACTGACCCGGATCCAGACATCAGTGGTTTCCGGCCAAGGCCCTGACGTCTACAGCCTTGGCACCACCTTCACGCCCACCGCCTATGCCACCAAAGCATTCGTGACGCTCTCCGAGGACGATTGGAAGAAGGTCGGCGGAAAGGACCGCTTCAATCAGGCCGCCTTGGGTATTTCCGGCCCGGACGCCGATCACATGGCCGGTATTCCCTTCGTCAGCCGCCCGTTCGTCATGGCGTACAACAAGGACCTCCTCGCCGCCGCCGGCATCGAAAAGCCCGCAACAACGTGGGACGAGCTCGCTGAGCAAGCCAAGAAAATGACCAACGCAGGCGCCGGTACTTATGGCCTGGCCACCGGGTACAAGGACAACTTCGACCCGTGGAAGTTCATTTGGGCCATGTCCGTACAGGCGGGGAACCCGCTAGTGGATGGAAACAACCTCAAGATGGACGATCCCACGGTCAAAAAAGCCTACGAGACCTACTTCGGCTGGCTCACCAAGGACAAGGTAGTGGATCCCGCCGCCATCGGCTGGAGCAACAGCAACGCCGTCGCCGCGTTTGCCTCAGGCAAGGCCGGTTATCTGATGATGACGACTTCCAGCTCCGTCCCCACCTTGGACAAATCAGCAATCGCCGGTAAGTACGCTTACTCGGTTATGCCGACCACTGCGCCCGGTGAAACAGCACCCAAGGGCGACGGTGACAAAGCTGCCAGCATCCTCTCCGGCGACAACGTAGTGGTGGCAGACTACTCGCAGCAAAAGGACCTGGCCTTTGCCTACATCGAGCTGATCACATCCAAGGACGAGCAGCTGAACTACCAGAAGATCTTCGGCGAGCTTCCAGCGAATGCGGAGGCACTCGCGGCACTGACGGATCCGAAACTCCAGCCAATTGCGGACGCCGCTGGCAAGTCCAAGGCAACACCTTTCACCGGTGCTTGGGGCGACATCCAGCTGGGCCTCCTGAACGTCACCGTCCAGTCAATTCCGGACTTGGCCAATGGTTCCGTGGATAACGGGGCCCTGGATTCGCGGCTCAAGGATGCGCAGTCCAAGGGCCAGGCATCCCTCGACCGGGCCGCGAAGTCCTAGGCAGGATTTCCCATGTCCACTGATTCCTTCAGGGAAATGAAGGCTGCGACGGAGCTGGCTGCCGAAGGGCAGCTGGCCCGGTCCAGCACTGCAGGCCAAGCGTCCGACGGCGAGGCCCCACCGTCCGCAGGCACAGGCACCACCCAACCCGGGAGCCACCCCGCTGGCCGCGGTAAGAAACCTGTCCGCCGCAAGGGATTGAGCGAGCGCAACCGTCCCTTGTGGATGCTGATCCCCGGCGGACTCCTGATGTTCGTCATTATTGTGATTCCGCTGTTCCTGGGCATCTACATGTCAGCCCTCAACCTGGACCAATACACGCTCCGCAAGTGGGTCAGCGCACCGTTCATCGGGGTCGACAACTTTGTGGAGGCGTTGACCGACTCGCCGCTGCTCCATTCAGTGTGGTTGAGCGTCAGCTACTCACTGATCGCCATGGTGGTCACATTGCCGCTGGGTATCGCAGCAGCCGTGGCCACGCAGAACGCCTTCAAGGGCCGGGCGTTGATCCGCTCGATCTTCCTGATCCCCTACGTATTGCCGTCGTTCGTTGTGGCGACGGTATGGCGGACCATGTTCCAGCCTGACGGCGTAGTTGATTCAGCGTTGGGCACCTTCGGCATGGATGGCGGGCTGTGGCTCAACGGTCCGCAAACATATTGGACGCTCATCCTGGTCCAGATTTGGGCTTCCTGGCCCTTCATCTACCTGCTGGCATTGTCCGGCTTGCAGTCCGTGGATCACGAGGTCCATGAGGCTTCGGCCTTGGACGGCGCACTGTGGTGGAACAAGTTGCGCTATGTCATCTTCCCGTATCTTAAGGGTCCGCTCGCGCTGGCCTTCCTGATCGGCATGCTGCATCACATCAACAACTTCACGCTCCCGTTCGTGCTGTTTGGAGTGCCGGCCCCGGCCGACGTCGAAGTGCTTCCGATCCTCACCTACGTCACCAGCTTCCAGAGCTTCCGCTTCGGCCTCAGCGCCGCCATGGCTTTCGTGTCCTTGGTGCTGATCGCCATTCCGCTTTTCATCTACCTGCGCGCCGTCAAGTTGGACGACGCCGAGACGCCTGGAGGCAAGAAGTGAGCGCATCAACAACCTCCGTCCGCGGCACGGTCAGCCGGGGTTCGGCAGGGACCACCTTCAGGCCCGGCTCCAAGCGCCAGCATGAAGTGACCCGGCTTCTGCCCGGTCCCATGCTGGCGATCATCCTCACGGTGCTCAGTGCCATTGTGTTGATCCCGGTCGCGTACATCTTCCTGGCATCGGTGAATTCAGACATCGGCGTAGCCAACGGTGAATTCTGGCCGTCCACGTTCTCCCTGGAGAACTACACCAAGATCTGGTCCAGCGTTGGCCTGGCTAAGGGCTTGGCCAATAGCGTGCTCGTAGCCGGGGCCACGGCCCTGGTGTCAGCAGCTATGTCTGTCTCCATCGCGTACGTGCTGGTCAGATACCAGTTCCGTGGACGGCTAACTATTCTGAGGAGCCTCCTTGCGCTTCAGTCGGTGCCGGGCACGCTGATGGTCCTGCCCGTGTTTGTTCTCTTCTCCTCGGCGGCGAGTTACTTGGGAGTCCAGGTCATCGGAACCCAGTGGGGCCTCTTCATCACGTACCTGACGTTCGCGATGCCCTTCTCTACGTGGGTGATGGTGACGTATCTGCGTGGCTTGCCCCGCGAACTGGAGGAGGCTGCACGGATCGACGGCGCCAGCAACCTCGGCGTACTTGTACGCATCATCCTGCCGCTCAGCTGGCCGGGCATTGTGGTTTCGGGAATCTTCGCGTTCCTGCTCGGCTGGAACGATGTCCTCTTCGCCTCGGTGATGACCCGGCCTGACAGCCAAACAGCAGCCGTAGCGCTGCAGATTTTCGGGGCTTCGCAAGAAGGCGGCGCTATCCCGCTGTACGGACAGATGATGGCGGCCTCGCTCGTCTGCGCGGCACCAGTAGTGATTCTCTACCTGATTTTCCAACGTTACCTAGTGGGCGGTCTCACCGCCGGAGGAGTCAAATAGCAATGACCGGTTCAGCAACAGTTGAGTGGACGCTCTCGGGCTTCGGAGACGAAATCGACGACGACCCCGTGCTGCAGATCGCGGTACTCCAGGCTTTGGGTGCGAACCACATCGAGGTCCGCAGCGCATGGGGAACCAACATCGTGGACCTCACCCCGGAGCAGTTGGCAGAGCTGAAGAATCTTCTGGACGCAGCAGGTATGGGAGTCTCGGCCATCGCTTCGCCCATCGGCAAGGTAGACGTAAAGCTCCCCGTGGAACACGAGGTGGAGCGCCTTCGCCGGGCCGCCAACGCAGCGCAGGTCCTGGGTGCCCGCTACATCCGGATCTTCTCCTTTTACTACGGCGAAGGAGTAGGGGTCGACAGCATCCGCGACGACGTCATCGAGCGGATGCGGGCCCTCGCAGCATTGGCCGAGGAGACCGGAGTGGTCCTCCTCCACGAAAACGAAAAAGACATCTTCGGAGACATGCCGGATCGCGTCCTGGACATCATCGAATCTGTTGCGTCCCCGGCTTTGAAAGTTGCCTGGGATCCGGCCAACTTTGTCCAGGTAGGCGTCAAGCCGTTCGACGAAGGCTACGCAAAGCTCCGTCCCCACCTTGAGTACCTGCAGGTCAAGGACGCACGATTCGCAGACGGCATCGTTGTTCCTGCTGGTGAGGGCGACGGAGATCTGCTGCGCACTGTAGAGGCGCTGAAAGCCGATGGTTTCGTAGGATTCGCAAGCCTCGAACCCCATTTGGCCGGTGCGCATGGACTCGGTGGATTCTCAGGCCCCACCGCATTCGGAATGGCGGCCCGTGCCTTTGCCAAAGTCGTGAACGAAGCAGGAGTTGAAACCAAGTGAGCACTCAAACCCCTAAAGTCCTCAGCGTAGCCATCGCCGGGTGCGGCACCATCGGACGCACACATGCCGCCTCCGTTGCTGAAATCGCCGACCTTCAGGTCACGGCGCTGGTGGACGAAATAGCTGAAGCGGCCGAAGGGCTGGCTCAACACATCGAGGATCAGGGCGCCGCCCGTCCGGCCACCTTCCGAAGCCTGGCTGAAGCGCTCGCCGGTGCCGACGTCGACCTCGTCATCATTGCCACCCCCAGCGGACTGCACATTGAGCAAGCCTTGGAAGTGCTCGACGCCGGCAAACACGTGGTCATCGAAAAGCCGCTGGACGTGAACCTGGACCGCGCGGATGAAATCCTGGCAGCAGCCAAAGCCGCGGAAGCCAAGGGCCTGGTAGCAAGCGTCATCAGCCAGCATCGCTTCGATCCCGCGAGCATCGTGGTTGACGAGGCCCGCCGCGCCGGGCGCTTTGGGCGCCTCACGTCGGCCATTGCCTCCGTGAGCTGGTACCGCAGCCAGGGCTACTACGATTCCGGCGCGTGGCGCGGAACATGGGCCATGGACGGTGGGGGAGCCGTGATGAATCAGGGCGTCCACACCGTGGATCTCTTGCTGTGGTTCCTTGGCCGGCCGGTAGAAATCAGCGCCAAGACCGCTCTCCTGGCGCACACGGATGTTGAGGTGGAAGACACCGCGGTCGCCACGGTTACCTTCGAGTCAGGCGCGCTGGCAGTGCTTCACGCCACCACCGCTGCGTATCCGGGACTCACCGTGAGGCTGCAGGTCATGGGTAGCAAGGGTTCTGCGGTGATCGACAATGACAACCTTCAGTTCTTCCACGCAGCCGCTTCGGAGGAAGAGACCCAAAGTGGCCCAATGGGCTTTCCGGGAGCCAGCAATCAGGCCGAGGCCGAACTGGCCAGGTTTGCTGAACCGGCCACCCAAACGAACCTGGATCCGACGCTCTATCCGGCCGGGCACATTCGCCAGTACCGCGACGTCGTGGACGCCATCCGGAACGGACGGCCCGCCGGCGTCACCATCCAGGACGCTGTCACGGCCCTCGCCACGGTGCGCGCACTCTACGTCTCGGCCACCCTTGGCCACCCAGTGCTCATCGCCGATGTCACCGCCGGCAAATATGCCGATGTGCGGGTAGCAACGGGCAAGAACCGGCTTGAGGAGGTCACGGCATGAAGTTCTCCGTCTTCACGGCCTCGACGCCGGAATGGACACCTCAGGAAGCTGCCAAGGAACTGTCCGCTCAAGGATGGCACGGCATTGAATGGCGGGTCACGGACCAAGCCAACGCCCCGCAACCAGGCTTCTGGGCCGGGAACAAGGCCACTTGGCCCCTGACCGGGCTTGAGGAATCACTACCGGACATCGCGCGCATCACTGCCGACTCCGGTCTGGAGTACTCAGGCCTGGGCGGCTACGCCCGGTGCGATAACCACGACGACGTCGATCGCGTCCTCGCAGCCACCGCCGCGTTGGGTGCCAGGCAAGTCCGCGTCAACGTCCTTCCGCTGGGCAACTCCACCATGGGCGGCCAAGAACCCACTGGCCTGTCCTATCCAGAGCTGTTCGACGCCACGCGGAAACACTACGAATGGGTGGCGGAGCGTGCAGCCCACCACGGCGTCAAAGCATTGGTGGAGCTTCACCACGGAACAGTGACCGCTTCGGCGTCGTCCGCCAGGCGGCTCCTCGAGGACCTCGATCCGCAGCACGTTGGTGTCATCCATGACCTTGGCAACCTGTTGATCGAAGGCTGGGAGTCACCGCTGCCCGCGCTGCAACTGCTGGGCCCGTACCTTGCCCACATTCACGTAAAGAACGCCCGGTGGGTCCTCACGGACCAGCTCGATCCCGCGGGCGGTGCTGTCTGGGCGAGTGAATGGGCGCCCCTCTCGGAGGGAATTGGGAACGTGGTGACCTACTTCAAGGCGCTCGCCGACGTGGGCTACGACGATTGGGTGACTGTAGAGGACTTCTCCACGGACGTTCCCCTCGCCGAGCGCACGGCAGGAAACCTGGACTTCCTGCGCCGCGCCGCATCCCTTGCCGGACTTACCGTTGCCGCCAGCACCGATTCCGTCTCGAAAGGCTGAGCCATGTCACTCGCCACCCATCCCGACCGCCTGCTGCCTGCCGATCCCGGCACCCGCGGCATCGCGCGCGACCTCCTGCAGCGCGTTCAGGACCTGCCCATCATTTCGCCGCACGGCCATGTGGACGCAACGGTCATTGAACAGAACACGCCGTTCCCTGACCCTGCTGCCCTGCTGGTGACCCCCGACCACTACGTCACCCGCCTCATCCATGCCTCGGGAATCGAACTGGACAAACTTCAGCCAGGCAGCGCCACACCGCGCGAGATCTGGCGGCATTTCTGTACGGCATGGCCATTGTTTGATGGCACTGCGTCCGGTTACTGGCTGCGGACCCAGTTCGAGTCTGTTTTCGGTTTCCGAGGCGAACTGAGTGCTGAGACAGCCGATGCCGGTTTTGATTCCATCTCGGCCAAACTCGCGGAACCAGGTTTCCGTCCGCGCGAGCTGTTCAAGGATTTCAACATCGAAGTCCTTGCCACCACGGATGACCCCTTGGACAATCTGGAGAGTCACCGTGCGCTCGCGGAGGATCCTTCGTTCCACAGCCGGGTGCTTCCGACGTTCCGCCCGGATGCTTACATCAACACCGCGCACCCGCAATGGGCCGCCAACGTGGAACGGATCATCTCCGAGGCGTCCGACGGCGGCAGCGGCTACCGGGGGTACCTCACCGCCCTGAAAAACCGCCGCCGGTACTTTGTGGACCACGGCGCCGTCTCAGCGGACCATGGTGTCCGGACCCCCGCAACCATCAAGCTGGCGGAATCGGAAGCGGCGGCATTATTCGAAAGAGCCCGCTCCGGCCAAGCAAACCCGGAGGATCGCGATCTCTTCGAAGCCCACATGATGTACCAGATGGCCGGAATGTCCGTGGAGGACGGCCTGGTCATGACCATCCACCCGGGTTCTTTCCGCAACCACCACGGCCCTACTTTCGAGAAGTTCGGGGCAGACACCGGCCACGACATCCCAACGGCTACCAATTACACCGAGGCCATACGTCCTCTGCTGCAGGATTTCGGCACCGCGAAGGACTTCCACCTTGTCCTCTTCACCCTCGACGAGACAGTCTTCTCACGGGAACTTGCTCCGCTCGCGGGTTTCTATCCCTCGGTCTACATCGGTGCGCCGTGGTGGTTCCTGGATGCACCGGACGCCATGCTTCGCTTCCGTTCGGCGGTCACGGAAACTGCGGGCTTCTCCCGGTCCTCCGGCTTTATCGATGACACCCGCGCCTTCTGCTCCATTCCGGCACGGCACGACGCTTCGCGCCGGATTGAAGCCTCCTTCCTCGCCCGCCTTGTAGCTGAGCACCGCATCAGCGAGGACCGGGCGCACGAGCTGATTGTCGACGTCGTGGACTCATCGCCGCGAAGGGTTTTTAAGCTATGACCGGGGACCAAGCCATTCCCAGACTGAGCCGGGACGAGTCCCGGCCTAAGCCGCCCATCCGCATCGTCCACCTTGGCTTGGGTGCCTTCCACCGCTCCCATCAGGCGTGGTACACGCAGCACGCGGGTGACGCCGCTGAGTGGGGGATCGCTGCTTTTACCGGTCGCCGCCCCGATGCAGCTGAAGTCCTCGCAGAACAGGACGGTGTGTTCACGGTGGTGGAACGCTCGGGCAACGGCGACACCTTTGAAACAGTTGGCAGCATTGTGGAGGCCGTTGACGGCGCCGACGTTGGACGGCTGGCCGAACTTGTTGCCGCGCCTGCGACTGCTGTCATCACGCTGACCATCACCGAATCTGCCTATGCGGCGAAATCGGCCGGCAACGCAGAACGTTCGACGCCGTTGGAACGTTTGGTGACCGCCCTTGCAGCACGCCGGGACGCCGATAGCGGCCCGATCGCCGTCGTGAGTTGCGACAATCTAGCGGAGAACGGTGACGTGGCCAGGCAGGCTGTTGGCGTGCTGGCACGTGCCAAGGACGGCGGCTTGGCCGCTTGGATTGACGCCAATGTCAGCTTCGTCAGTACCTCGGTGGACCGCATTACGCCACGGACCACCCAAGCCGACGTCAACTTCGTTGCTGCCTCGTGCGGCTATCGGGACGAGGCGGCAGTTGTCACCGAGCCGTTCCACAACTGGATCCTCAGCGGTGATTTTCCGGCCGGCCGGCCTCGATGGGAGGACGCCGGGGCTGTGTTCGTGGACGATATTGAACCGTACGAGAACCGGAAGCTCTGGTTGCTCAATGGCTCGCATTCGATCCTGGCCTACGCCGGTTTGGTCCGCGGCTGCACGACCGTAGCCGAAGCGATGTCCGATGACGTTTGCCGTGGAGCTGTCGAAGCGTTCTGGGACGAAGCCTCCCGGCACCTGCCCGGCGACGAACTGGAGATCCCGGAGTACCGCAAGGCTTTGGTGGAACGTTTCGGCAATACACGGATTGCCCACCATCTGACCCAGATCGCCATGGATGGGACCACCAAGCTGCGGATGCGGGCTTTGCCGGTCCTGGCTGCCGAACGCGCCGTTGGCCGATCGGGAGATGGCGCAGCCCGGATGATCGCCGCCTGGATCGCTTACTTGTCCTCCACCGACCAGTTCCACGACCCCTTGGCAGCCGACATCAGGGAAGCAAGAAGCCTCGACGGCGAACACCGCACCGCTGCCCTGGTGGCGCTCATCAGCCCTGAGCTGGCGAAGGACACGGCCGTTTTGTCCCACATCCATCGGCAGCAGGACTCCTTTGCCGCCACGATTACGCACGCCTAGATCATTAGCTGCCAGACACGCTTTGGAAGGACCCCTCGTGAAAATCATTGCCGCTGAAGTCTTTGTGACCAGCCCGTCCCGCAACTTCGTCACCTTGCGCATCACCACGGAGGACGGTGTGACGGGCATCGGTGACGCGACCCTCAACGGCCGTGAACTTGCCGTCGCCGCGTACCTCAAGGAGCACGTGGCGCAGTTGCTGATCGGCAAAGATCCGCACCGGATCGAGGACACGTGGCAGTTCCTTTACCGCAGCTCCTACTGGCGGCGCGGTCCCGTCACCATGGCGGCTATTGCCGCCGTCGATATGGCGTTGTGGGACATCAAGGGCAAGGTTGCCGGGATGCCGGTGTACCAGCTGCTGGGCGGGGCTTCCCGTAACGGGCTGCGGGCTTATGGGCACGCGTCGGGCGCTGACATTCCGTCGCTGTTCGACTCCGTGCGCGAGCACCTGGAACTGGGCTACAAGTCCATCCGTATCCAGACTGCCGTCCCCGGTATCAAGGCCGTCTATGGTGTCGCCGCGCAGGCCCAGGCCTCGGGTGAACGGTATGACTACGAGCCTGCCGGCCGCGGCAACTTCCCGTTGGAAGAAGACTGGGACACCCGCGCCTACCTGCGCCACCTGCCCACCGTTTTCGAGGCCGTGCGCAACGAGTTCGGCCCGGAGATACCGCTGCTGCATGACGGCCACCACCGCATGACGCCCATCCAGGCCGCCAAGCTCGGCAAGGCCCTGGAACCTTACGACCTCTTCTGGCTGGAGGACTGCACTCCAGCCGAGAACCAGGAAGGGCTGCGTTTGGTCCGCCAGCACACCACCACCCCGCTGGCCATCGGTGAAATCTTCAACACCGTGTATGACTTCCAGACCCTTATCAAGGAACAGCTGATCGACTACGTCCGTGCAGCCTCCACCCACTTCGGCGGCATCTCACCGCTGAAGAAGGTCATGGACTTCGCGGCCCAGTATCAGATCAAGTCCGGTTTCCACGGCCCCACGGACATCTCCCCGGTGGGCTTCGCTGCACAGCTTCACGTCGGCCTGGCGATCCACAACTACGGCATCCAGGAATACATGCAGCACTCGGACAAGACCAACGAGGTCTTCCAGCAGTCCATGACGTTCAAGGACGGCTACCTGCACCCCGGCGATGAGCCCGGCATCGGCGTCGAATTCAACGAAGAAGCCGCTGCCGCCTTCCCCTACCAGCAGGCTTACCTGCCGTACAACCGCCTCGTGGACGGCACTGTCCATGACTGGTAAATCGGCCATGACTGGTAAATCGCAATCGCACCATCACATCGTGGTGATGGGCGTGGCCGGCTGCGGCAAAAGCACCATTGGTGCCGCCCTCGCCGAGCGTCTCGGCGCGGAATTTCTCGACGGCGATTCGCTGCACCCTCAGGCGAACATCGACAAGATGGCCTCGGGTACTCCGCTGAACGACGACGACCGCGCACCGTGGCTGGCCGAAATCGGCAGGCGTTTCCCGACGTCGAACTCTGCTCTTGTCATCGCGTGCAGCGCGCTGAAGCGCTCGTACCGGGACATCATCCGGAGCGCCGATCCGTCCGTGGTGTTCGTGCACCTGCACGGCACCCGCGAGCTGTTGAACGCGCGCATGACTGCCCGGCCCGGACACTTCATGCCCCCCTCGCTGCTGGAGTCGCAGCTGACCACGCTGGAGCCGTTGCAGGACGACGAAGCCGGCATCGTGGTGGACATCGCCACATCAGTGGAGGACATTGTGGATGACGTGAATTCAGCCCTCAACGGCGCCCTGCTCTAGTCGTCGCTAAGCCTTCGCCTGCGAAGCCCGGCACTGCCCACACAGCAGTGCCGGGCTTTCCTTCTGTCTGCGACGGATGAGCCCGCCAATTGTGAACGCTAACAACGTTTCAAGTCAAGAGCTTCGGCAGCGGTTCGAGGCTGCAATCATTTCGTGATCCACGGCACTTGACCGACGGTATTGTTAGCGTTCACAATGGCATTCGCACCACCTTTCGTGGCATGTGGCACCTAGCTGGCCGCAGATCACAAATCGCTTCACCGCCGGACGCGCAGATGCTCCGGCCGCATCAGAGTTCGCGGCAATGCTGCCGCGGAAGGAGAGCATCGTGAGATTGAAGAAACTCCTGGGCGCCGTAGCGGTTGTCCTGACCTTGACTGTCGGAGCCACAGGCTGCGGTAGTCGCGGAGGCACTGCGGAGTCCACCAGCAGTGCAAATCCCAGCGATTCACTGGTAGGCATTTCAATGCCGACCCAGACGTCCGAGCGTTGGATCGCAGATGGCGCCAACGTTGAGAAGTCCCTGAAGGACCTTGGCTACAAGACGGACCTCCAGTTCGCCAACGATGACATTCCCACGCAGGTTTCCCAGATTGAGAACATGCTGACGAAGGGTGCCAAGGCGCTCATCATCGCAGCCATCGATGGCACCACGCTGACAGACGTCCTGGCCAAGGCCAAGGAACAGAACGTCAAGGTCATCGCCTACGACCGCCTCATCAACGGCACGCCGAACGTCGACTACTACACCACGTTCGACAACTACACCGTGGGTGTCCAGCAGGCCACTTCCTTGCTGACCGGCCTGGGCCTGGTGGACGCGAGCGGCAACAAGGTTGAGGGCAAGGGCCCGTTCAACGTTGAACTGTTCGCGGGAAGCCCGGACGACAACAACGCCAACTTCTTCTGGACCGGCGCCATGGACACCCTCAAGCCGTACCTCGATGCAGGCACCCTGAAGGTTCCCAGCGGCCAGACCAAGTTCGAGCAGGCAGCCATCCTGCGCTGGCAGGCACCCGTAGCCCAGAAGCGCATGGAAGACATCCTTACCTCGGCCTACAGTTCCGGAACAAAGCTGGATGGCGTGCTGTCCCCGTACGACGGCCTGTCCATCGGCATCATTTCGGCACTGAGCAGCACCGGCGGTTACTCCACCGGCAACCTGCCCGTTGTCACCGGCCAGGATGCAGAGAAGGGCTCCGTGAAGTCCATCGTCGCCGGCGAGCAGTACTCCACGATCTTCAAGGACACCCGCCAGCTCGGCTCGCAGGCCGTGAAGATGGTTGACGCTGTCCTCAAGGGAACCGAACCGGAAACCAACGACACCAAGACCTACAACAACAAGGTCAAGGTTGTTCCGGCCTTCCTCCTGAAGTCCGTCATCATCACCAAGGACAACTACAAGAAGGAACTGATCGACTCCGGCTACTACACGGAAGCCGACGTCAAGTAATCACGTCCCCGGTCTGTGGCCCCGAACCCCTGTGTTGCAGTGCGCAGTGCGACGGGGCCACAGCCTCCTCCAGAGCCTCCGAGTCCTCGGCCTGGCCCAGTTTCAACCAGTCAGCGGGAATTGACGATGAACGTACCCATTCTTCAAATGCGAGGAATCACCAAGACCTTCCCCGGGGTAAAAGCCCTTCAGGACGTCACCCTGGACGTTAACCGGGGTGAGGTTCACGCCATCTGTGGCGAGAACGGAGCAGGGAAGTCCACCCTCATGAAGGTGCTGTCCGGCGTCTACGCGCACAACACTTTCGACGGCGACATCCTCTTCGAGAATGAGCCCTGTGAGTTTTCGAGCATCACGGACAGCGAGAAGCGCGGCATCGTGATCATCCACCAGGAACTGGCCCTCAGCCCGTACCTGTCCATCGCCGAGAACATCTACCTCGGCAACGAGCTTGCCAATAGGGGCTGGGTGGACTGGCGGAAGACCAACCTGGAAGCCGCCAAGCTGCTGGCACGCGTAGGCCTCAGCGAAAACCCGATCACCCCCATCCAGCACATCAGTGTTGGCAAGCAGCAGCTGGTGGAGATCGCCAAGGCGCTGTCCAAAGAGGTGAAACTCCTCATCCTGGATGAGCCCACGGCGGCGCTGAACGATGAAGACTCGGACCACTTGCTGGACCTCATCCTGCACCTCAAGGGCCAGGGCGTGACCAGCATCATCATCAGCCACAAACTCAACGAGATCCGCAAAGTGGCCGACGCCGTCACCATCATCCGTGATGGAAAATCCATTGAGACCCTGCGCTTGGACCAAGGCCAGATCACCCAGGAACGCATCATCCGGGGCATGGTTGGACGCGACCTCGAAAGCCTCTATCCGGACCGGACCCCCAACATCGGCGAGGAAGTCCTCCGCATCGAAGACTGGACAGTCCAGCACCCGCAGGACCATTCCCGCATGGTGGTGAACAACGCCAGCCTCAATGTCCGCAAGGGCGAAGTAGTAGGCCTTGCGGGGCTCATGGGTGCTGGCAGGACCGAGCTGGCCATGAGCGTATTCGGCAGGACTTACGGGCGGGCGGTATCGGGCAAGGTCTACAAGTATGGCCAGGAAATCGACACGTCCACGGTCTCCGACGCAATCGACCACGGGATTGCGTACGCCACCGAGGACCGCAAGCACTACGGCCTGAACCTTATTGAAGACATCAAGCGGAACATCTCCATGGCAGCACTGAACAAGTTGGCCAAACGAGGCTGGGTGGACGGCAACAAGGAGACCACCGTTGCCAACCACTACCGGAAGAGCATGAACATCAAAGCTCCTTCCGTCGCTGCCATCACCGGCAAGCTCTCAGGTGGAAACCAGCAAAAGGTGGTGCTGAGCAAATGGATGTTTTCGGACCCTGACGTCCTGATCCTGGACGAACCAACCCGCGGCATCGACGTCGGCGCCAAGTTTGAGATTTACACGATCATTGCGGAGCTCGCAGCGGCGGGGAAAGCCGTCATTGTGATCTCCTCTGAGCTTCCGGAGCTCCTGGGCATCTGCGACAGGATCTACACGCTGTCCGCGGGCCACATCACCGGCGAAGTCCCCATCGCCGAAGCCACCCAGGAAACCCTCATGCACTTCATGACTCAAGAGAAGGAATAGCGAACATGTCCGCCCTACGAGAATCCCTTGGCTTCCTCACAAGCCGCCTTCGCCAGGTTGGCATCTTCGTCGCCCTGATCCTGATCGTCATCCTTTTTCAGGTACTGACCGACGGCATCCTGCTCCAGCCGCAGAACGTCACCAACCTGGTGGTCCAGAACAGCTACATCCTGATCCTCGCCATCGGCATGGTGATGGTCATCATCGCCGGGCACATCGACCTCTCCGTTGGCTCCATTGCAGGCTTCATCGGCGCTGTAGCAGGCGTGATGATCGTCCATTGGGGCTGGGCATGGTGGCTCGCCATCCCGGCCTGCCTCCTCGTGGGTGCGCTGGTTGGTGCGTGGCAAGGTTACTGGATTGCCTATGTGGGCATCCCCGCATTTATCGTCACCCTCGCGGGAATGCTGATCTTCCGTGGCCTGACTCTCATTACCCTCAAGAACCAGCAGATCACCCCGTTCCCGAACGAATTGCGCGCCCTCGGTGGCGGCTTCCTGCCGGACATTTCCGGCGGCACATCCGTCCTGGAGTGGTTGACGGTCATCCTCGGTGTCGGCGGTACAGCTGCCATTTTGTTCCAGGCCATCAAGGAACGCCGAGTGCGCCGCAAGTTCAATCTGGAGAATGAACCGATGGCATGGTTTGCCGTCAAGAACGGGTTCATCGCAGTGCTGATGCTCATCATCACCTTCCTGCTGGCCAGCTACCGTGGCACCCCGATTGTCCTGATCGTCCTGGCTGTCCTGGTGATCGTGTATTCGGCACTGATGAACAACAGCATCTTCGGCCGGCACACGTACGCGATCGGCGGCAACCTCCACGCAGCTGAGCTCTCGGGCATCAAGACCAAAAAGGTCACCTTCCGTCTCTTCGTCAACATGGGTGTCCTCGCCGCCCTGGCCGGTCTGGTCTTCACGGCCCGCCTAAACTCGGCACAACCCGCAGGCGGCACCGGCTTCGAACTCGATTCCATTGCTGCTGCCTTCATCGGCGGCGCTGCAGTCCAAGGCGGCATCGGAACAGTAGCCGGCGCCATGATCGGCGGCCTGATCATGGGCGTCCTCAACAACGGCATGTCCATCCTTGGCTTGGGAACGGATTACCAGCAGCTCATCAAGGGCCTGGTGCTGCTGCTCGCCGTCGGCTTCGACATCTTCAACAAGAACCGCACCGGTTCGGGCGGAGGCTCCTCCATGGGCCGTCGCTTCAAGTGGAAGACCACGCCTCCGGCAACCGAAACGACCACCCCCGCCAAGGCTGAGCCCGTCGTCGTCGACGCGAAATAGTCGCTGATGTCCAGAGGGGGAGTGTCCCGACCCCGGGCAATGCCCGGGGCCGGGACGGGCACAGCTGCGAGGCCTGACGAAAAGGGGAGGCCTGACGAAAAGGCGAGGCCTCCCGTCATGGGTGACGTGGCAAAAATGGCAGGAGTCTCGCACCAAACCGTTTCCCGCGTACTGAACAACCATCCGAACGTCAGCGGCCAGACCAAGGAACGCGTGGAATCAGCCATTGCGCAGCTTGGGTACCGCCGCAACACCGCCGCCCGCAGCCTGGTCACCCGGCGGTCCCGGACCATCGGCGTGCTTGCCTGCGAGACAGGTCAGTTCGGACCCGCGAACACTCTCCTGGGAGTCGAACAAGCGGGGCGTGAAGCAGGCTACTTCGTTAGCATCGCGAACCTCCGGGAAGTGACCGACGACAGCGTCAACGATGCGATCGCGCACTTCCGGAACCAGTCCGTGGACGGGATCGTCATCCTGGTTCCGCACCCGGATGTCCTCGCGGCCCTGCGCGATGTTTCCTTTCCCGTGCCGATCGTGGCTGTCGGGGCGGGCACGGGCAACCAGCTGACGGGCGCATCACTGAACCAGCGGCTCGGAGCGCGCCTCGCTGTTGACCACCTGATCGGTTTGGGGCATCGGCGTATCGCCCACATCTCCGGCCCGCCGCACTGGATCGACGCCGCCGAGCGCATCAAGGGATGGCAGGAATCGCTGGCACAGGCTGGTTTGGGCGCGGACATCCTGCTCCAAGGCGGCTGGGACGCGGCATCGGGATACCGCGCAGGGCTGGACCTCATCAAAGAACACACCGTTACGGCCGTGTTCGTCGCGAACGACCAAATGGCAGTGGGTGTACTCCGCGCCGTCCAGGAAGCCGGCCTGCACGTGCCGGGCGACATCAGCGTGGTGGGCTATGACGACCAACCGGAAGCCGAATTCTTCATGCCACCCCTGACCACCATCAAGCAGGACTTCGAGGAACTCGGCCGCCGTTGCATGGAAGCGGTGCTGCAGCAACTGGATGGCGACGGCGGAATCGGCGATCAGATCGTCAATCCCCGCCTGGTGATCCGCGCCACCACGGCGGCCCCACTAAACTAGGAGCCATGACTTCCACGCCTGATACTGCTGCTGCCCGCGCCCGCCTCCTTGAACTCATCAAAGAACTCGCGGTGGTCCGCGGCAAGGTAATCCTCTCCAGCGGTAAGGAAGCGGACTACTACATCGACCTCCGTCGCATCACCTTGCACCACGAGGCCTCCAAGCTGGTGGGTCAGGTCATGTTGGCAATGATCGACGACGCCGGCGTGTCAGTTGAGTGCGCCGGCGGGCTCACCATGGGTGCCGACCCCGTAGGTACCGCTGTGATGCACGCCGCTGCCGACGCCGGCCGTGCCGTGGACGCCTTCGTTGTCCGCAAGGCCCAGAAGTCCTACGGCATGGGCCGCCAGGTGGAAGGCCCCTCGGTTGAAGGCCGCAACGTAGTGGTTCTCGAGGATACGTCCACCACCGGCGGGTCCGCACTGACCGCCGTCGAAGGTGTCCGTAAAGCGGGCGGCAACGTTGTGGCAGTGGCCGTGATCGTGGACCGCAACACCGGCGCCAAAGAGAAGATCGAAGCCGAAACCGGCGTGCCGTACCTCTTCGCCTTCGGCAAGGATGAACTGGGCCTCAACTAGGAACTACGGGGCTGTAAGGCAGTGCCCACGAAGCCTATGCTTGCTGCGTGGACGTTCAAGTAGGGAAGCTCACGGCGCCGCCGGAGGTGAACGAAAACCTCCCCACGCCGGCGACTCCGGAACCGGAGCAGGCCGAGGATCCGGGCTCATGGGCCCGGATCCTGCCCTACGCTGCCCGGCTGAAGAAAACGTCCCGCCGCAATTTCCTCATCACCGCCGGAGCCTCGGGAGCGCTCGCCGCGGACATGCTTTTCACCCGGCGCGTTCAGGCCGAGCGGCGGGCCACCAAGATCCTCCGCGTTCCGGATCCGTACTCGGACCTGTACTTCCCCAAGGCCAGCTGGATCCTCTTTCCGGGCTATAAAACCAGCTGGGAAGAGGCCCAGTGGATACTCAACTCACTGCGTCCTGCCCTTCATCAGCGCGGCCGCCTTGCCGCCGTCGGATATTCAAACCTGGGCCTGGACGTGGACGAAATAGTTCGCGAAATCATCCTGCACGTCCGTGAACTGGAACTGGAGAAGCTGTACTTTTACGGCCACAGCTTCGGCGGAATGCTCGCCACCCAGGTCGCCGCCCGCCTGCTGGAGTTGCACGGCGTCGAGACGCAATTGATCGTCTTGGATTCGAGTCCGTTCAGCCGTGCCGACGTCCTGGACCAGAGCTGGTTCGACGGCGTGGTGTTCCTTTACGAGAATGGCTTCCGAATCCCTTCGGTCCTGCGCGGCGGCTACGAACTGGGGGAGCGGGTGGCGCATAAGGATGAGCGCACCTGGCGCCAGATTCTGGACCAAAGCCTGGAGCAACTATCGCCGATCGCCCCGTCCAGCGTCCTGATACAGACGGAGTCGGCGTACATCTACCACTTTGACGGCCTCCGGCTGGCGGGAAAAATCGGGGGCTCCAAGATGGCTTTCATAGGCAACGCCAGGGACGCCACCGTGGATTATGAGTCGGCGCGTGCGGGGTGGAGCAAAGTCTTCGGAGCCAACATGGCGATGCCCACGCTCAGCACGGAAGGCGCCCGGCCCGCCCATGCCAGCCCGCAGTGGAACGGCAGCATCTACCGGCCGCTGCTGGAACGCGTCCAGGATGAGCTCCAGCCGCTCCCGCCCGAGCCCCAGGAGCCGTCATACCAAGAGCCCAACGGTAAGGTCATCCGCCCGGCCTAGGTGAACTTTTGTACAAGTGAGCTCTGTACTCGAGTACAGGGTGGATATCCCCGATCCTCCGTAGCGTCGTTCTTGACAGGAAACAAGAACGAATTTCGAGGAGCGAAGTATGAACGGCCTACAGCTCACGGGCATCAGCCGCAGCTTCGGTGACCGCAGGGTCCTCCACGATGTGGACCTCACGGTCCATCGCGGGGAGATCGTGGGATTCATCGGCGGCAACGGTGCAGGTAAGACCACCACCATGCGCGTGATCCTTGGTCTGCTGACCCCGGACCACGGCGAAGTCATCTGGGAAGCCTTGCCCATCACAGCCAAGGACCGGAGGCGCATCGGGTACATGCCCGAGGAACGAGGCCTCTACCCCCAGATGCCGGTGAGGGACCAGATCATTCACTTCGCACTGCTGGAAGGGCACCAAGCCGGCGCCGCACGTGAGGTTGCAGACGAACTCATCGTCTCCCTCGGCCTGCAAGGCCGTGAGCAGGCTTTAGTCCAGGACCTCTCCTTGGGAAACCAGCAGCGCGTCCAGCTGGCCGTCGCCTTAGTGGGGGACCCGGCACTCCTGGTGCTGGACGAGCCATTCTCGGGGTTGGATCCCATCGCCGTCGAAACCATGTCCCGACTCATCCGGGAGCAGGCGGACCGGGGCGTCGGGGTTCTCTTTTCCTCACACCAACTTGAGCTCGTAGAGCGCCTGTGCGACAAGGTCTGCATTCTCGATCGCGGTCGTGTGACGGCGAGCGGCAGTGTCGTGGAGCTGCAGGACGACGGTAAAAGCCGCTGGCGGCTCGGCTTCTCCCGCACGGCAGATTCGTTCGCCGCTGAAGTCTCGATGGCCCGGGGCGTCAACGTGGAGTTTTCCGCCGCCGACCGCACCACGGTCCTCGTCTCGGTGGACGGCTCAGGGCGGGACGTGCCTGGCGAAATCCTTGCAGCAGCGCAACGGCACGGTGGGCTGAAGAGCATTGAGTCCGCACAGAGGTCATTGGCTGACCTGCTTGCCGGCAAGTTCATTTCGTCCGGTCCAGGTATCACCCCGGGGGCGGAGCGCTCCCTCGACAAAGTTGGAGTATCGCAATGAGCGCAACAACATTTGATCGCACAACCCGAAGCGCCGCTCCTTCTTCCGGGAGTGGACTACGTGAGACGCGCCTGATCATACGGCGCGAGATCCTTACCCGGCTGGGGAACCGGACCATACTCACTGCAACAGGGCTTCTGGCCCTTTTCGCCGGCGCTGTTGCCGGGATCGGCGGATGGTTCCTTGTGGACTCATTCGGCGGGACCGGGGCAATGAGCTTTGACCCCCGCGCCATCTTCGCCACCGCCATGATCAGCGCATTGCTGGCATCCTTGGTCTACTCGGCATCGAGCCTGACCTCCGGGGTGGTGGAGGAGAAGTCGTCAAGGATCGTGGAGATCCTGCTTACCAAGATCGGCATCGTCCCGCTACTGGCTGGAAAGATGATCGGCATTGGGCTGGTCACCCTTGTCCAACTGCTGGCGATCGGTGGCGCCGCCGTGGTGGGGTTCAGCGTTGTGGGGGGCTGGTCCCTCATCAACGTCGCCGTGGGACCCAGCCTGCTGTGGTTCATCCTCTGGTTCCTCTTGGGCTACGTGATATTCGCAGCTTTGAACACAACTCTCGCTTCGACGGTCTCCCGGCAAGAGGATCTGGGCACAGCGGTCATGCCGCTGTCCGTCCTGCAAATGGTGCTCTTGGTGGTCTCCCTCTACGTCCTGCCCATGAACATGGGGAACCCGTGGCTGGAAGGACTATCCTTCGTGCCGCTGTTCTCCTCCTACCTCATGCCGATGCGCTTCGCGCTGGAAGACGTATCCACGTGGGAGATGGTGCTGGCCGCCGGCATATCGGTGGCGGCGATTCCCGCGCTGTTCTGGTTGGCCACCGTAATTTACCGGAACAACGCACTGCGCACCGGCTCACGGGTTTCCCTGCAACAGTCCCTCACCTCCGACGAGATGGCCTAGCCCCAACTCGACACTTAGTCCACGGGCCCGGCTCATCGGGCTCCAGATAGGAAAAACCATGTCTGACAACAAGCGCAACCAGTCACTGGCCACCAAGAAGCTCATCCGCAACATCGCCCTTCTGCTGGTCGGCATCCTGGCCGCCTATGCGGTAACCACCCTGCTGCTCTGATGGAGACCCTCATGATGACCGCCACAGCTCCGCACCCGCAGTCCACCACTCCGGCCGCACGCCACGCAGCCGGCTTGGCGACCACTGTCCTTGCAGGCCACGGCCGAGAAGCAGTGGCAGACATCGCCCCGGCGGCTTTCGCCGGCCGCAACGGCACGTGGAACATGAGGCTGCGGAGCGGGGAAAAGGTCTTCGTCAAGCACATCTCAGCGCAGGCTTCCGGCCCGATGTCTTTCGGCCGGTCGGTTGCCTTCGCCGCATTTGCCGAGCAGTCCCCGGAATGTGCGCCGGCAACGCCTCAGCTCATCGGCAGCGACGCTAAGAATGGCCTCCTGGTTTTTGAACACTGCCCCGGAACCAGCCTGGCGCAGTTGCTGGTGGAGGAGTCCATGCCGGACACCTTTCCGGAGGAAGCGGGCGCATTGCTCGCCCGGCTCCACGCCGGTCCTACCTTTGGGTTGGAGCGCTCGGCACCTCCAAGCCCACCCGTGGAAATGCTCGCGGTTGGCGTTCCGCACACTCGCTACCTTGAGTTCACAGTGGCGGAGATGGCCCTCTGGGCAGAACTGCAGAATGACCGGGAGCTGGTTGCCGCTGCGGACCGGCTGAGGGCATCGGAACGGAAGCACCAAGAACGCCCCATCCACGGCGACTTGCGCCTTGATCAGTTCCATCTCCACAACGGGAGCCTGTGTGTCCTTGACTGGGAGGAGTTTGGACTCGGCGATCCTGCCCGGGACCTTGGAATGCTTGCAGGTGAGTGGATCTACAGGGCGGTCCTGGACACTGTGACTACCCGCGGAGGGGCCTCCGCACCCCCAGCCAGGTTCGACGACGAAAGCGCGTCGGCACGCATCGCCGAACGGATGGCTGCCATTGTTCCGTCAATCCGCCGGATGTGGACCTCCTATGCCGATCATGCCAATTACGAAGATCCGGATCTGCCGGTTCGCGCTACTGCCCACTTGGGATGGCATCTCGTGGACAGAACCATCACCAGGGCTCCCATGGTGTCCCGGCTCCCCGGCATCGAACGGGCAGCTGCGGGCGTTGGGCGGGAGGCACTGCTTTCGCCCGGCCACTACGTCAGCGCCCTCGGTTTCGAAAGGACACCTCGATGACCGTCACACTCAACGCTCCAACACCGACTTCATTCGGACAGGTGTTGGCGTCCCTGCAACACAGGGTTTCCGTTGACGCCCATCGGCTCACCGCCGGAATAGGCTCCACCACACTTCGTGCCACCAGCCTCACCGAGTTGCGCTCGCAGGTGGCCGGGGCGATCTACACACACCTCCATGTCGGGCACCCGGGCATCGAGACCGTGCCAGGAACCGGCCACCAGGACCTTGCGGCGGCACTTATTGATGCCATTCCGCACCGCACCGTTATCCAGTCGGCGTCGGCGAGGACGCAGGCAGGGACGTCCGTCCAAGGCGTTCCGCACCAGGCGGTGAAGCTCTCCGGAGTGAAGGTCCTCTTTCCCGAAGAGGCCCTGGTACGCAACCCTCTGGACGAAATCGTCGGGGTACGTGTTCCCAGTTGGCGAAGCCGCGCCACCCCCGGATTCCTTCTTGCGCTCGGGGCCAACGGTTCGGTGAACCACGTGGACGCTTCAAGGCTGTACATATCCTGCGTCACGGCCTCTGAGGCGCTTGAAGTGTGGCCGAAAGTTCTTGGAGCCCTTGCCGCCAGCGGTCTTAGCCACCAGGTAAAGACCCTTTCGTCATCCCTCGCTTTCCCACGCAGTGACGCGATGGTCATTTACGTGTCAGCCATCGATTCAGACGCCGCGGCTTCCCCTGTTCGCACTGCCGTTTCATCCTTGTCCGCGCACGACACGCCTGTCTCGGTTTTCACCCATCACGTGGGAGACCGCCTGGCACTTGCCATGGAACCAAGGGATCCTCGTCCGGCGTACCGGGGCCTCAGCTTCGGACAGCACCGCTCAAGGGTACTGGCGGACGCACTCCTCCGTGCGTCCGTGGAAAAAACCGACCTCGAACCCGCTTGGTTTGAAGAAGCGCAAACGGCCCGCATCAACCCTCACCGGCCTGGATACAACACGGGCCAGTGACGACTCCGGGCAGTGGACTACCGCCGCCCGGGCACCCAAAGACCTCCCATGAGGAACCCAGAAAAGAAAACCCTTCCCACTCAGATGGGAAGCAAACCAAACAGGAGACACCATGTCCAACGCAATCGTTAACTTCCACCAGGCCGGCCTGACCGATCTTGCACGCGCCCACAGCACCTTCGCGGCTGCTGACGAGCTCGGCGGCGACGCTGCCAGCGAAGCTCCCGCAACCTCGCCGCTGTGCATCGGCATCATCGTTGGCGCCACACTCGGTGCCGGCTGCTAACCCTCCCAGGGCGGCATCCCAACCAAACGGCGTTACAACCACAAGCAACATTCATTAGCACCCCGGACGCACCCACCACGTGGTGCCATCAAAAGGAGACACCATCATGGCGAACACCATCACTGACATCCCGCAGGCCGACCTCACCGACTTGGCCCGGGCGCACAGCACCTTTACGGCTGCTGACGAGCTCGGCGGCGACGCAGCCACCGACGCGCCGGCCACCACGCCGTTCTGTGCAGGGGTGATCATCGGCGCAACCCTGACCATGGGCTGCTAGGCAGGCCTGAACACGGGGAAGGCGCCAGCGAGGTGGTGGAAACATCACGCTGGCGCCTCCTGACCCATTTCTGTCCGACCCACCCTCCTGAATGCTGAGACCTGCCATGACCACCACTGACAGCAGTCCCCGTCCGATATGGGCGGACCTCACCCTCGAAGCCTTCGGATACTCCAAGGTTGCCCTGATTCTCACAGGCTCGGCAGTCACCCAAGTAATGCCCTTCTGGATTGAATGGGCTGTTTCCGCGGCACCGGAAACAGAGTTCAAGGTGATCATGCGGGACTCCGCGCAGCGTTTTATCACCCGTCACAGCATTGAGTCCCGGCTGAAATCCCGTGTACAGGCCGATAGCTGGGGGGAAGAGCTCATTGCTGCGCACATCGATTTGGCAGAGTGGGCGGACCTCATCCTGGTCTATCCGGCAACCCTGGACTATTCATCGCGCTTGGCTCATGGCATCGCTGATTCGCCGTCGTTGCTGGCAGCAATGACTACGGAGGCCCAGGTCTGCATCGCTCCGGCCTTGCCGCCGCGAGCCTTGGCGAACCCGATTGTTGCCGAGACCCTCAGGAAACTGCGTATGCCGGAGAATTTCCTGGTTATTGACCCCGTCCCTGGCCCCAGCGAGTCCAGCGACGTCGCCTTGGCCTGGGTGCCGCCGTCGTTCCCTGCCGTGATGCGCCGGCTGGAAGAAGAACGGCTCCTACGTGCGGGGATGACCAAAGACGCGGCTACGGTATGAGCGCCGCGATGAATTCCCGGCAGAAGGCCGTCATCCGCTCGACCCGGACGGATCTGCTGTCCACGGGTGTCTACGAGGTCGGAGGGGCCTATGAATGGGTGCATAGCCTCGGCGTCGGAGTGCCGATTCCCTTCTCTTCCCTGCCGGTCAGCATCGATTCTGTCCCCTGTACTGACCTCCTGGTAGTAGGTGTCGGGGGTGATCGCCACCGTTCTTACTCGACGCCGGCCGGGTCCACGGTCTTCGACCTCATCACGGCAGGAGAGCCTGCAAATCTCAAGGCAGCAGGGCGGCTGTGGGGTACTGCTTTGAGCTGTCTCCATGAAAATGCGTCCCTCATCGGCGACTTTCCTGAAAGCACGCCACGAACCGTCCAGCGCGCGGAGCCCTGGCTGGGAGGGACATGGGCGCCGGCGCGCGAAGTCCTGGGCGAAATCGGCCTGTTGGAGATCCGTCGTTGGATCAAGTCCATGCTTTCCAGCCCTGACCAAGTGGTGGTTCACGGATATCCCGGGATGGCCCACTGGGTGGTGACCCCCGATGGCGCCGCCGGCTCGCTTCTCACCGGTGAGGACCTCGGGCTTGCCCACCCCGGCTATGACATCGCCTGGGTGCTCGGAGAGATGGCGGAACTGCACGCCTTCCACCCTGCGCTCCGGCCAGCCCTCGACGAAATGCGCAACGGTTTCCTGGAAACATGCGGGGCAGCTCCCGGACAGTCCGGGATTGGCCCGGCACTGGCCTTCAGGATCGCCCAGCATGCCTACGACTGGCACCACTACGCCGGCGCAGGCGAAGCCCAGGCGAAGGCACTGCTGCGCCTCGCTGGCTCGTACTTGGACACCACCATGGAGGTGCGATGACTACCCCTTCCGTTCTCGGCACACTGGACGGCCGAGCTGTGTACGGCATGCGATCGGACACCGGGACAAGGCTGATCGCCATCCACGATCCTTCCGCCCGCATCATTTCCATGAGCCTCGGGGTGCCGGCGGGAATGCGCCATGAAATGCCGGGAGAGGAAGGCATGCTGCACCTCCTCGAACACATGGTCTACCAGGACAGCGAAAACGTCACGGCATCCGAACGGCAGGTTTCCGTTCACAAGGCCGGGGGAGTCCTCGGCGGTAATACGCACATGGACTATTCCGAGTTCTACGAAACCGGTCCCAGTGGACACCTCGAACAGATCGCCAATCGCCTGGTTGAGCAGGTGTTCCGTCCCGCGCTGACGCAGCATCAGATAACTGAACAAATAGGTGCCGTTGCGACAGAACGGGCTCAACGTCTGGCTCAAGCTCCGGGGGGAGTCTTGCCGTGGCCGCACCTGACTGCACGCTATTGGGCGGACCACCCCAACGGTCACGACGGCACTGGCGATAGTGACCTCGCAGCCCGGGTTACCCGTGAAAAGCTACGAGCTCTTCATCGCCGCCTTTACCGTCCCTCGGAAGCCGTTTTGACGGCGGTGACATCGGAGGATCCCTTGGAAGCGCTCCGGTTGCTGGCCGCGCCGTTCTCGGGAATTTCAGACGAGGAGCCCTTGGTTCCCGTGCTCCAAAACTCCGTCCGCAGGGGTGGGTCGACGTCCACGATCTACTCCATCGAGGTCGAATCCACACGCGTACTCTCCGCTACAGCGGCAGCGATTGGGGATTCGGCAGGTCCGGACCTCCTCGGCGACCTTGTGGCAGCTGAGCTGCTCTCCCAGCAGGATGGTCTTGACGCCAGCGTTGGCTTGTTCGGGCCAGGGGACCTGACCCGGGACGACCTGTTTGTCTTGGTCGATGACACCGGACAGGCCATTGATCCTCCCGAGAGATTCCGGGCGTTGGCTATTGCGGATGATGCAGCCATCATGCTTGCGGCCCGTCGCGCAGTACTCCGGATGGAAAGGTTCACCCACGATGACCAACGGCTCGCGCGGACCGTCACACGTGACGTGCTCCTGAGGGGGACCCCGACGTTCGCCGCTGAACTGGCGGAGTCCCTCGCCGAAATATCCGACGACGCCGCGCGGCTAAGGCCCATAGTCACCGCCGCGGCACGGCGTCTCGCCGATCAGGACTCCGTGACACTGACCGTCCAGCCCTCCGAGGAGATTCTCCAATGATCACCACTCGCCGGTACTTTGGCCAGGTTGACCGGCGTTCCCGCTTCACCACCGTGTCGATGGGCTGGCGGACTGCTTCCGACGGCGTCCCGCGCCTGCGTGATGCCGTTACCCGGGCCGGGGAACAGGGCGGGCCAGCCAAGCAGCCGGTTTCCGTGACATGGACGCCCGGTGACGGCGCCGTGGTGATGACGGCGACACTGCCGGAGGTTGCTGCACGGAGCTGGATTGAAGATGTCATGAACACCGGGCAGTTGGGAATATTTGGTGACCCAGTGCTCGCTGTTGTGGGTACTGCCAGCGTCCTGGAAGATCTTGAAGGCCGCCTGTGGGAACGCAAGGGAGAAGTGTCTCCCTCTCCTCAGCAAGCGTTCCGGAGCACCATGAAGCAGACCACGGCACAAGGATTCGAGCAGACATTCATCATCGGTCAGGACCCGGCCGCGAACGTCGGGTTCGCCGCAACTTTCCTGGCCATCTGCCTGATCGCCGGAGGACCGGGAACCCTGCTGCCCGACGCCATTCAAAAGTCCGGGTACCAAGCAATCCTTCAAGCCGGCCGGGGGCTGGAGGGCTCTACGGCAACGGTGACGTGGCAAGTCATCGCGTCCCGGCCCAACGGGTCGGCCGTTCTGGAAACGGCGCTATCAACAGTGGCTGGATTCAGTGTTGCGGAGCACTTGGAAGCTGTGGAGCAGGCCAGGGAATTTGCCCGCACGAATCTAAATCGCGCGTGGCAGTCCCCGCTTGAACTGGCCCGTTCCCTTGCCCATTACGAGGTGATGGGATGGGGTGGCGAGCTCGTCCGCAGTCCGGATACCGCCGTCGACCATGTGGCCCCAGCTGCCATTGAGCAGGCCGTCGAAGGCTTGGTTCGGCCCATCAAGGAGATCTTGGGCCGCAGCTAGCTTGTCCGGGTCCTACGAACCCAGCCCTGTCCGCGAACCGGGGCTAAGGTCCACGAGCCCTCCTTCGACGGCGGCTACAAGGATCTGCACCCGATCCCTCACGCCGAGTTTCTCCATCACGTTCACGAACCGCGCCTTGATGGTGGACTCTGTCACGAAGAGCTCTGCAGCCATCTCCCGGTTGCTCATTCCACGTCCCAGCAACTGGATCACCTCCAGCTCCTTCTTGGTCAACGCGTCCACGAGCTTCGGGTCTGGAACGACTTCGGCCGGGACGGACTCCGCCAGCCCTGTCACAACATGCCGTGTCACTTTGGAGGATAGTACGGACTCACCGGCCATCACAGTGTGGATGGCGGCAGTGATCTCCTTGGGCAGCGTGTCCTTGACCAGGTAACCTGACGCTCCAGCACGCAATAGGTCTACCACGTAGCGATCCGTCGAGAAGGTGCTCAACCCCAGGATGGCGATTTCCGGGAAGTCTGCATGGATTTGGGCCGTTGCAGCCACACCGTCCATCACCGGCATCTGCATATCCATCAGGATCACATCCGGGCGAAGCGAAGCTGCCTGGACCACCGCCACGCGCCCATCCGACGCCTCACCTACGACCTCGATGGACGGGTCCGACGAGAGGTAATCACGCAGGATCTCCCGCGCCAACAGCTCATCATCCACCAACAACACTCGCGTCATACTGATCCCCCAATGTCAGTCACGGAGCCAATCCTCCCATAAATGCGATCACGAATTGGCGGACGCCAAGCCTTCCAGCGGGATGGACACCGCGGTGGTCCAGCGCCCGTCCCTGAGGCCGACGTCCATGAATCCTCCGAACACTTCGCAGCGGGCACTCATAGCCTCAAGCCCGGTCCGGGAAGACATGATCGGCTCCGCGGTGGAGACCGTGTTCTCTGATGCCAGTTGCACGCGATCGGCCCCTACAGACAAGCGCAGATCCACTATCCCGGACGGGTCGGCGTGTTTGAGCACGTTGGTCCCCATTTCCCGTACCGTCCGGCGAAGCGCCTGGCGCAGGCTGGCCGGAATCCGGGCTACTTCGCCCTCGACGACGAGGCTCACCTGGAAGCCTGCCCGATCCAATGCTTCGACCACTCCGTCGAGGTCATGGACCAAGCCCACGGCGGTGGTGGTTTCACCGGACATCGCTGGAGCATCCAGGAAATCAGTGTCCTGCCCTTCGCGGTCCGGTGTCTGCGAACCGCTTCCCGGCTCGTCCCTTTCCTCTTCCTTGAGAAGGGTCACAAGACTGCGCAGATCCTGCAGGGTCTGCTGCGCTGCATTTCCAATGCCCTCCAGGATTTGGGATGTCTTTGCCTGGTCGTTCACGAACTCAGCGCGTCGCGCTTGCATGGCAATGATGGTCACGTCGTGGGCCACGATGTCGTGAAGCTCATGGGCCAGACGGGTCCTTTCCTCACTGCGGACTTGCGCCTGTTGCTCCTGCAAATCACGGATGTGGTGTGTGCTTTGTTCGTAGCGATGCCGGTAGACGTTGACGCTGCGCCATGCTGCGGCCGCAAGGAAGACCACCAGGGCCAGCAGCACTGCCGGTTGGTCGGCCATCTCAGGCGTTGATATGTACAGTCCCAGCAAGACGCTGGGCACGAACAACGAAAAATTGATGGCCAGCTTCCACGGAAGAAGGAAGGAACAGAAAGCCACCACCACCATGGTGGGGAAGATCATCGCCACCAGGAGGGAAGCGTCTCCGCCCAGGATCGTGATGACCGCCAGGGAGAGGCACCAGGCAACAGCCGCTTGCATGGCACCGAGCAGTAGCGCGAGAAGCGGCAGGTACGGGACTACCAGCTCCAGCCATCCCTGAAACGACGAAAGATCGTGTTGTTGCCAGCGAATCCCCAACGCCAAAAAAAGCAAGGTTGCCAGAACGATGGCCGAGCGAAGAACCCACCCTCCGGGCAGGGGTTTGACGTCCGCGAGCCAGTTCGTCCTACTCATTCACCCAAGTATTACAGAGCCAGCGATTCAACCTCGACGGCGGTGAGGCCCGCCTCGCGCAGAAAGCTCCGCACGTCGCCGAACTCCTGCGCGAACCCGGCCAGGAAATGCCGCATCGCAGCTTCGGGGCTCTGCAGGATCATGAGGTCGGGGCTGAAATACTCCGCCGGTGTTGAGGGAACGCTCAGGCGCCATGTTTCTGCCATGACTTCCAGGACGTCCGGCAGGTTGACTGTGGTGGCCGCATAATCCGCCACCACCTGGTCCTCGGTTCCTCCTGCTGCCAGGAGTCCGATTGCCGACACCACACCTGTTCGGTCTTTGCCCAGCGAACAGTGAACAAGCGTGCGCTTGCCGCGGGCGACCGGTCGCAGAGCGTCACCCACCCATTCGGGCCGCAGCCGGATCCAGCCCAGATACAGATCCCCGAGGTCTTCGGCCGTTTCCACGGCCTGGAGCGACCCTGCGATGGCGTTCGGGTCCAACGGGTTATGGATGAGTTCGACGGCGGGCGGGACGACGGCGGCAGGCCCGCCACCGGCGTCGTTGTCGTCCTGAACCAGCCACGGAACCAACGAACGCTCAAGCTCGCTCCGCAGGTCCACAATTGCCTGGATGCCGTGCTCCGCCAGGAAACCCGACGTTGCAGCGGCATCCAAACCGAACGGCTGGCTTCCTCTGAGTATCCGGCCGCCGGCCAAGGGACGCAGATTGAGCACAGCCATGGTTTTCCCTTAGATCTGGCTCTTGAGGTCGGCCACCGAGTTCAGGATCTGGTTGGGCCGGAACGGGAAGGACACGATTTCTTCGCGCTGCGTGATGCCGCTGAGTACCAGGACCGTGTGCAGGCCCGCTTCCATGCCGGCCACGATGTCCGTGTCCATGCGGTCGCCGATCATTGCCGTGGTCTCGGAGTGGGCGTCGATCTGGTTCATGGCGGAGCGGAACATCATGGGGTTTGGCTTGCCCACAATGTACGGCTCGCGGCCCGTGGCTTTGGTGATCATGGCCGCGATGGCACCGGTCGCGGGCATGGGGCCGTCCTTGGAGGGACCGGTGGCGTCCGGGTTGGTGGCGATGAAGCGGGCGCCCGCCAGGATGTGGCGGACGGCCATGGTGATCGCCTCGAAAGAATAAGTACGCGTCTCGCCGAGCACCACGAAGTCGGGGTCGGTGTCCGTGAGGATGAACCCGGCCTCGTGCAGCGCCGTTGTGAGTCCGGCTTCGCCGATCGTGTAGGCACGGTTGCCCGAATCAGAGGACTGGACCTGGTCCTTGAGGAACTGGGCGGTGGCCAGCGCGGACGTCCAGATGTTCTCTTCGGGGACTTCCAGGCCGGACGCGCGCAGGCGGGCAGCGAGGTCGCGGGGAGTGAAGATGGAGTTATTGGTCAGGACCAGGAAGCGCTTGGACGTGTCCACCCAGCGCTGGATCAGCTCAGCCGCGCCGGGGATCGCCTGGTTTTCGTGAACCAGTACGCCGTCCATGTCCGTGAGCCAGCATTCGATTTCGTGGCCGTTCCGGTAAACCGATGTGGATGTGGTTTCTTCTGCCATATTTGCCTCCGGCTGGGATTGTTCATGCACTGCCACCCAGTCTTTCATCATTCGGGCGGCTTATCCTCCTGTGATCCCGCTTATGTGGATAGTTCTGCCCATGCAGATAGCTGCTTTGACTTGCGTTGCGCCCGTCTTGCTCGACTACGCTTGTGGCGGCGCTGGCTTCCAGGCGCTGGCGTGCCACCACCGTGGGTCGGGGGATCGACATGGTGAATTTTTAGGTGCCGCCGCATTGTTAGCAGGTCCCCTCGTTCCGGATCGTCCACCAGGTGTCCCCAGAGACATCCCGGTGTCCACCGCATGTGAAAGGGCCTGTCATGAGCAACAACAACGGAGTGCCGCAGCCTCCCTACAACCCGGACGGTGTTCCGCAGCCGCGATACGACACTGGCAAGGACCAGTACAGCCAGTACCAGCCGGGGCAGACTCAGCCGATTTATCAGCCGGAAGCCCAGACTGAGGCTTTCCCAAACCAGCCGGTGCATCCCGATGGCGAGTACGCCGAAACCGTCCACCGCTACCCCCAAGCGCAGCCCGGGCAACCGGGATACCCGGGCCAGCCGGGCTACCCGGGCCAGCCGGGCGGACCCGGAGGCCCCGGCCAGAACCCGGGCGACCACAACAAGAAGTCCCTGTTCCTCATCCTGGGTGGTGTGGCCGTCGTCGTGATTATTGCGCTGGTGGTGACCTTCACGTGGCTGATTCCATCGATGACCAAGCCGACAGCCGTTGATACTCCGTTGCCATCGGTGACGTCCTCCGAAGAAGCGTCCGAGGCCGCAGCCGAGCCGTCTGCTGAACCTTCCGGCGAGGCGTCGGCATCCTCTGAGATCCCCGCTGACGCCATCCCCCTGCCCGCAGGGTGGGACGAGTTGGCCGGACCCAGCAACGTACCGGCTGATGGCGATCCGCTGTTCAGCAAGTGGGTCACGGGTGAATCTTCCTTCCAATACCTGGCCGAGTGGACCCACGACGAGTCGTTTGGCATCACCAAGGACCCCACCACCGGTGTAGAGATCCAGAAGAAGGCCCAAGGAACTCTGGAGGCCGACGGTGACGGAATTGCGCTCGCCTACGCTTTCTTCGCAGAGTCTGAGGAAGGCAAGTTCGGCAAGGATCCGGCAGAGATCAAGAAGGCCATCAAGGACATCGAGACCCGCTACAAGGGGATGACCGCTACCGAACTGCCCCAGAACCTGGTGGGCCACAAGTGCACAGCCGACTTCAAGACCACCATGCCGGAAATCCGTGAGTTCCGCAGAGGTGCGGCTGTTGTCATCGGATTCACGTGCACCAATGCCCGCGGCGAAGAGATTCAGGCCGTGAACCTGTTCTCCGTGACGCCGTGGGGAACCCCGCAGATGCTCGGCGTCAGTGGCCACAAAACGTATTGGGATGCACACCCCGGGCTCTTCGAGCAATTGGGTAACTCGTACCGCATCAACAAGTGGAAGATGGGCTGACGGCGCTCAGCTCAGCGCTCAGGCAGGCAACGGGGCAGGGCTAAAGTTGAGGGGTGACTGACCTTCCCCCCAATAACGCCCTGCCCACGCCTGCCGAAACCACACCGGAAGGTGAGGCGGAAACGAAACCCGAGGTCGGCGTCGGACCTTGGGAGGGCGAGTGGCCGGTGGGCGAGCACTGGGACGCGGACCTGTTGAGGGATGGTGACCGCCGCAACGTGGTGGACCAGTATCGCTACTGGAAGCACGAGGCGATCGTGGCCGACCTTGATTCCAAGCGGCACGACTTTCACATCGCGATTGAGAACTGGCAGCACGACCTCAACATCGGGACCGTAGTGCGGACGGCCAACGCCTTTCTCGCCAAAGAGGTACACATCATTGGTCGACGGCGGTGGAATCGTCGCGGGGCCATGGTCACCGACCGCTACCAGCATGTCCGCCACCACCCCACCGTTGAGGACTTCGTCCAGTGGGCTGAAGAGGAGGGGCTGGCGGTGATCGGCATCGATATCTTCCCGGACTCCGTGCCGCTGGAGACCTACGACCTCCCCAAGAATTGCGTGCTGGTGTTCGGCCAGGAGGGCCCCGGCCTGACGCCGGAGGTGCACTATGCCGCCGTCGCAACGCTGTCCATTGAGCAGTTCGGCTCCACCCGGTCCATGAACGCAGCATCGGCCGCGGCCATCGCCATGCACGCCTGGGTCCGCCGGCACGTGTTCCAGCAGCCCGTCTCTTAGCCCCCTGCCGAGTTGGCCCCGCCCCGCCGAGTTGGCACTTAACCCCCATGTTTTCCGAAAACTTGGGGGTTAAGTGCCATCTCGCGGCAAGAAATATTCGCTGAATCCCTAGGCCCGGATGTTACTCATAAGTAACATCTGGCGTGAACCGTGCTCAACGATGAGCACGGCTACTACTGGAGGTTCAATGAAGCATCCTTCTCTACGACTGTCTTCCGCTTTCATCCTTGCTTTCCTGCTCGCGGCGGGCAGCGGTGGGGCTGCCACTGCGGCCCCGGAGACAGCCGACTTTTACGCCGCCCCGGCCGCGCTGCCACCCGCCAACGGCGACGTGATCCGGACTGAGCCGTCGGTCTTCTACGTCGATCCCCTTAAGACCATCAGGGCGCAGGCCGCGGTGCAGCGGGTCATGTACCGATCCGTGAACAGTGCCGGTGTTCCCGTCGCAGTGACCGGCACTGTCCTGGTTCCGTCCACGCCCTGGATAGGCGCGGGCGCTCGTCCGCTGGTGGGGTATGCCGTGGGAACCCAAGGGCAGGGCGATCAGTGCGCGCCCTCCCGGGCCATGGCTGCGGGCGAGGAGTACGAGGGCGTCTTCATCGCCGGTTTACTGGCGCGGGGATACTCCGTTGCGGTGACCGATTATGAAGGACTGGGCACTCCGGGCAGCCACACGTATATGGATCGCGCATCGCAGGCACACGCAGTGCTCGACGTCGTCCGCGCGGCCCAGCGACTAGGTAACCCTCAGCTTGCGGCCGGCGGACCAGTGGCCCTTGCGGGATACTCCCAGGGTGGTGGCGCCTCGGCAGCTGCCGTCGAACTTGCGGCGCAGTACGCGCCGGAGCTGAACCTCAAGGGCGCCTATGCCGGTGCGGTCCCGGCTGATCTTCCCTCCGTGGGACGCAACCTCGACGGCGGTCTGTACACCGGCTTCCTTCTCTATGCGGTGACCGGCATGAGCGCTGCCGGGAGGCTGGACCTTAGCCCATATCTTAGTGTTGCCGGCCAAGCGAAAATCGCAGCGACGGACCAGGAATGCACTGTGCAGTCCATTGCCTCCAGCGGCTTCCTGGACACTACCAAGCTCACGGTGTCTGGGGAGAAGCTGAGTTCACTGTTGGACCTGCCGCAGGTCAAGCCGGTGATCGCGGAACAGAAAATCGGCAACGGGCGTGCCCCCGTGGTTCCGGTGCTGCTCTCCCACAGTGTGCTGGACGATGTCATTCCTTACGATCAGGGCCGCCAGTTGGCCAAGCGATGGTGCGCGGCGGGTTCGTCGGTGTACTTCGATACCACCGCCGGGGCTACCCACGTTGGAGGGTTCGCGGCGGCGATCCCGCAGGCCTTCGTGTTCCTGGAGCGTCGCTTTGCGGACAGGAGCCCGGCGAGCAACTGCTGGCTGTACGGATAACTCACCCCCCGCCGAACTGGCAGATAACCCCCATGTCCGGGCCCAACATGGGGGTTATCTGCCAACTCGCAGGGCGGGCGGCGGCAGCACCTGTGGATAACCCCGCGGGGAGTCCGGTGGGCAAGCCAGAATGAGGAATGCGCAGGACAAACCTTCCGGACCATCTGACCACGGGCTCGTTTTCCTTGCGTGCATCGGACAAGGCCGGCGTGACCCGCAAGCGCACTGCTGCCAAGGATCTGGTGACAGTTTCCCGCGGTGTGAGGGTGCCGGTCCTGTCGGGTGCCACGGGGGCGGCAGCCCTACGGGCTTACACGGACTTGGATGATGCGTCCGTGCTTGTCATGCTCAGTGCCGCCCGGCTCTGGAATGTCCCGCTGCCCGGCTATGTCAGTGGCGATTGGCGGATTCACCTGGCCCGGCGGCGGGGATTCAGTTTTCCCCGGCGGGTCAACGTGGCCGGACACCTCCTCACCTTCCTGGCGGGGGAGACCGCTGAGTACGACGGCGTCAAGCTCACCTCGCCCGCGCGGACCTGGCTGGACATGGCTTCCGTGCTGAAGCCGGAGGACCTGGTCGCGGCCGGCGATTCCCTGGTGTGCTCGCACGGTCCCGATTTCCCTGTGCCTAAGGACCCGCTATGCAGCATCGAGGAGTTACGGGAGATCGTGGGGCGCCACCCTGGGATGCGCGGAGTGCGCACGGCACGGGCAGCATTGGAACTCATCCGGGTCGGCGCCGACTCGGCTCCGGAAACTCACATGCGGTTGGCTTTGATCGAGGCGAACCTGCCTGAACCTGAACTGAACCACGTGGTCCGCAATCACCTCGGCCTGCCAGTCCTGTGGCCGGACGCCGCGTACCTCGAGTGGAAAGTCTCGCTTCAGTACGACGGCCAACACCATGGCGGCGCCGAACAACACCTCAGGGACATCGAACGCCAGGAACGCTCCCTGGCCTATGGCTGGCTTGAAGTCCGGATCTCCAAGCACGACCTCGAAGGTGAGAGACCCGCCGTCGTTCATAAAGTCCGCCGGGCGCTCCAAAGCCGCGGATGGAAGTAGCGCCGAGGTGGCACTTAAACCCAATGCTCGGCCGCAACATGGGGGTTAAATGCCAACTCGGCGGAAGTGTTAAGAACCATCAGTGACCCGAAACACGGCGTCCCGGCGGATATCGCTAGGATGGGTGCAAGCCGTAAGCGGTCTACTCCAGGGTTACCAACCCACAGACGAATTCAGCATAGGAGTCACCATGCCCATTGCAACCCCAGAGATTTACTCCGAGATGATCGACCGCGCAAAGGCTGGCGGATTCGCTTTCCCCGCGGTCAACGTGACGTCGTCGCAGACTCTGAACGCTGCGATCCGCGGTTTCGCCGAGGCCGAATCGGACGGCATCATCCAGGTTTCCACCGGTGGCGCAGCCTACTGGTCCGGCGCGTCGGTTAAGGACATGGTTGCCGGTTCCCTCGGCTTCGCCGCGTTCGCCCGCGAAGTAGCCAAGAACTACAACGTCAACATCGCCCTCCACACGGACCACTGCCCGCAGGACAAGCTGGCGGACTTCGTCCTCCCGCTGCTGGCCGCTTCCGAGGAAGCCGTGAAGGCCGGCAAGGACCCGATCTTCAACTCGCACATGTGGGACGGCTCGCACGAAGCCCTCTCCGAGAACCTGCGCATCGGCCGCGAGCTGCTGGAACGCGCCGCAGCTGCCAAGATCATCCTCGAAGTTGAAATCGGCACTGTCGGTGGCGAAGAAGACGGCGTTGAGAACGAAATCAACGAGAAGCTCTACACCACCACCGAAGACGCCCTCGCCACCATCGAGGCCCTCGGCGCCGGCGAAAACGGCCGCTACCTCACCGCGCTGACCTTCGGCAACGTGCACGGCGTGTACAAGCCGGGCAACGTGAAGCTCCGCCCGGAACTGCTCAAGCAGATCCAGTCCGAGGTTGGCGCCAAGATCGGCAAGGAAAACCCGTTTGACCTGGTCTTCCACGGCGGTTCTGGATCCACGGAGCAGGAAATTGCTGACGCTGTTTCCTACGGCGTCATCAAGATGAACATCGACACCGACACCCAGTACGCGTTCACCCGCCCGGTCGCCGGCCACATGTTCTCCAACTACGACGGCGTCCTCAAGGTCGACGGCGAGATGGGCAACAAGAAGACCTACGACCCCCGCGTCTGGGGCGCTTCCGCCGAAGCCGGCATGGCTGCACGCATCGTCGAAGCCGCCCAGCAGCTCGGATCGGTTGGCAAGACCTTCTAATGTCCGACGAATTCCGGAAGAACCTGATGGGGCCGGAGCCCACGCTCCTGCCCGCCGAAACCGAGATCTACCAGCATCTGACACTCGGCAACGAAGCGCTGGACCTGGTGGCGAAGAACCCCACGTCGTCTCTTCTGTGGGCCATCCTCGCGGAGGAAGCCTGGGCGGAGGGCCGGACCATTGAGTCCTACGCCTACGCCCGTGTTGGCTACCACCGCGGCCTGGATTCCCTGCGCCGCAACGGTTGGCGCGGCGTCGGACCCATCCCGTGGGAGCACGAGCCCAACCAGGGCTTCCTTCGGGCGCTCTACGCTTTGGGTCGCGCCGCTTCTGCAATCGGCGAGGCTGAAGAGCCGGAGCGGATCGAGAAGTTCCTGAACGACTCTGACCCCAAGGCCAAGGCAGCGCTCGAAGCCCGCTAGGGACTCAAGCAAACGACGACGGCGACCCTCACCGAAAGGCGAGGGTCGCCGTCGTTTTTAACCCAAGTAAGTAGCAGCAGAGCGCGTTTTGACCGCTCAAAACGCGCTCTGCTGCGACCTAGTTGGGTAGCCGCGGGCGCCCCAACGGAACCACCAGCGGTGTGTGGGTCACGGGGTCGTCGATGATCCGGCAGGCCATGCCGAACACTTCTTCCACCAAGGATTCAGTGATTACGTCCGCGGGAGCGCCTTCGGCCACCACCACGCCGTCCTTCATGGCGATGATGTGGTCCGCGTAGCGGCTGGCGTGGTTGAGGTCGTGCAGTACGGCAACCAAGGTGTGGCCCTTGTCCAGGTTCAGCTCGCGGAAGAGTTCCAGCAGCTCGATCTGGTGGGCGATGTCAAGGAACGTGGTGGGTTCGTCCAGGAGCATGAGCGGCGTCTGCTGGGCGAGGACCATGGCCACCCACACACGCTGCCGCTGGCCGCCGGACAGTTCATCCACCAGTCGGCCGGACAAGGACGCGACACCGGTGGCCTCCATCGCTTCGACGACCGCAATCTCATCGGAGACGGACCACTGCCGCAGCAGCTTCTGGTGCGGGTAGCGGCCGCGGGCTACAAGGTCCGCAACGGTGATGCCGTCGGGCGCGATGGAGGATTGCGGCAGGAGCCCGAGACGGCGGGCAAGTTCCTTCGCGGGCAGTGAGGTCACGGATTTCCCGTCGAGCAGGACCTGTCCGCTGCGGGGTTTGATCAGCCGGGCGAGGGCGCGCAGCAGCGTGGATTTGCCGCAGGCGTTGGGCCCGACGATGACGGTGAACTGCCCCTCGGGGATGCGCACGTTGAGGTTTTCGGAAATGATGCGTTGCTCATAACCGATGGTCAGTGCTTCGGCGTGGAGCTGCGGCGCAACAGAGGTGAGGCTCATGATTTCCTTGCTTCCCTGGCCAGCAGCCAGACGAGGTAGATACCGCCGATACACACCGTCACAACGCCCACGGGCAGCTGGATCGGGGCGAACAAGCGCTGGGCTGCGAGGTCGCTGGCCACCAAGAGGAATGCACCCATCACGGCGGATGGCACCAGGGTGATACCGGCGCTTCGGGTAAGACGACGGGCAAGTTGGGGCGCGGCCAGGGCCACGAACGCGATGGGACCCGCAACCGCCGTGACGGCTGCAGTCAACGCCACGCCCAGGATCAGCAGCAACAAACGGGTGGGTTCCGCCCGGACTCCCAAGGCGCGGGCGGCGTCGTCGCCCATTTCCAGCAACTGCATCCGACGCGCCACTGCCAGCGTGGCCACGCCAACCACAACAACCACGACGGCGGCAGGCGCCGCTTGCTCCCACGTAATGCCGTTGAGGGACCCGGCACCCCAGACAGCTGCAGCCAGGGCTGCCTCAAGTTCGGCCTGCAGGATCAGCCAGTGGTTGAACGCGGCCAGCATGGCGCTGATGCCGATGCCCACAATGATGAGCCGGAAGCCCTGGGAGCCGCGCCGGTAAGCCAGCAAATAGACGGCCAGGGCTGTGAGGATACCGCCAACGAGGGCACCCGCTGCGATGCCAAGGTAACCGCCTCCAACAGTCAGCATCACAAAAAGCGCACCCGTGTAGGCGCCGGTATTGAAGCCGATAATGTCCGGGCTGCCCAGTGGGTTTCGGGTCATCGATTGGAAGATGCCGCCGCTCATTCCCAAGGCTGCACCGAACACAAGTGCCGAAAGAACGCGGGGGAGCCGCCATTCCATGACGATGGTTTGGGCCAGCCCAGGGGCGTCGCCCGTGAAGGCTTGCAGGACTTGCTGCACGGTGACGTCGTAGTCGCCGGTTGCCAGGCTCACGATCGCTACCGTAAGGGCCGCGAGGATCAAAGGGATGCAGACAAGAATGCTGCGGACATCGAACCGGAGGCTCAGCGAGCGGTTGCGGACCAGGGCTGTGGGCCGGCCAAAATCCAGGCGACTTCTTGGGTCCAATTGCGTCATAGCCCACTCACTTTCCGGCGGCGAGCCAACGCGATAAGGACCGGCGCACCGATGAACGCCGTCACCACACCCACCTGAAGCTCGCCGGGCGCGGCGACCCTGCCCACCACGTCCGACACCAGGAGCAGGATAGGGGAGAGCACCACGGTGGTGGCCAGGATCCAGCGCTGGTCCGGGCCAACGATCCACCGGGCTACGTGTGGAATCATGAGCCCCACAAAGCCGATCGCACCTGCTCCGGCAGTCGCTGCTCCGCTGAGGAGGGTGATGGCCACGACGCCCAGGATCCGGGTGCGGTCGACGTTGGCGCCGAGGGAGGTGGCGAGGTCGTCGCCCAGTGCCACGGCGTTGAGCCCGCCAACGCAGAACAGGGCGATGATCAATCCCACCACCATGAACGGCGCCACGGTCATGACCGACTCCATGCTCCGGGTGTCCAGGGAGCCGATGCTCCACGAGCGCAAGTGGTCGAAAGCCTTGGGGTTCAGGAGGGTGAGTCCCGAGCCGATACCGGTGAGGACCGCGCCCAGGGCAACACCGGCGAGGGTCAGCCTGATGGGATTCATCACGTTCCTGCCGGAGGTGCCGATCAGGTAGACCGCTGCGGTGGTCAGGATTGCCCCGGCAAACGCGAACCAAATGTAGCTGCTGAGGGATCCGATACCGAAGACGCCGATGGCAATCACCATGGCAAACGAAGCTCCGGCGTTGACGCCCAGGATGCCCGGATCGGCCAACGGATTCCGTGTGATCGCCTGAATGAGCGCGCCGGCCACGCCAAGGGAAATGCCGACGGCGATGCCCATCAATGTACGCGGCAGCCGATTCTGAAGGATGATCGCATGATCCGCCGTGTCCTGGGGATTGATGAACGCTTCAAGGACCGTTGTCGCAGGGATGAATTTTGCTCCCACACCGAGACTGAGGATCGCCGCGCCCAGAAGGACTGCTGCCGCGAAGGCGAGAAAGAGGATCCGCCAGCGGGATTTATTGACGACGCCGGAACTGGCAACTGCGGTTGCAGCCGGACGGGCGGGAGCGGCTACTTGGGACATAACGCCGTCGATGGGGACACAGCAGGGAACCATTTCGAAGAGGGGCAGCAATATGACGGCCATTCCGTGACCGTCGTCACAACGTCACGAATGTGTATCTTAATTAGGTTAGCCTTACCCAGTGAAAAATGACGATTTTGAAGTGCAGCCGCGTAAGGCCTCCCGCATGCGTAAGCTCGCTATGAAGGTGGCCGGAGTCGCCTTGGTGGTCGGCCTCATTGCGGGCTGCGGCACCAGCGGCGGGTCAGGTTCGGCTGCCGGCAACGCCGACGTTGCCACGGGCGGTTCCAAGTTCACCACCGCGGACCAGGAAACGGCCAAGCTGGGCACGGACGCTGCCCCCGGCGTTTTCCCGCGGACCCTGAAGCACGCCAACGGTGAGACCACACTGGAGAAGAAGCCCACCCGCGTTGTGGTCCTCGACACCGGCGAGTTGGACGACGTCGTGACCCTCGGCATCACGCCGGTGGGCATGGCCACCACTGAAGGCGCCAACCCTGTCCCCACTTACCTGGCTGACAAGGTCAAGGATGTGGCTTCCGTAGGGACCATCCAGGACCTCAACCTTGAAGCAATCGCAGCTCTCAAGCCGGACCTCATTCTGGGCAGCCAGCTCCGCGCCGACAAGCTGTACAAGCAGCTGTCTGCCATCGCCCCCACGGTCTTCAGCATCCGCCCCGGATTCCCGTGGAAAGAAAACTTCCTCCTGGTGGGCAAATCCCTGGGCGAAGAGGACAAGGCCGTCAAGGCGCTCAACGATTACCAGGCCGAAGCGGATGCCCTCAAGGCAGACGTGAAGGGCGATCCCAAGATTTCCCTGGTCCGCTTCCTGCCGGGCAAGATCCGCCTGTATGCGAACAAGTCGTTGATCGGCGTCATCCTGAAGGACGCGGGCCTTGCCCGTCCCGAGAATCAGAACATTGATGAACTCGCTGCCGAGATTTCGGCCGAGAACATCGAACAGGGCGACGCGGACTGGATCTTCTACAGCAGCTACGGCGATCCCGCAGCAACAGGCGAAACCTCCGTGGTTGAAGGCGCAGTCTGGCCCAAGCTTGGCGCGGTCAAAGCCGGCCAGGCAAAGTCAGTCAGCGACGACGTTTGGTTCCTCGGCCTCGGCCCCACAGGCGCCCAGCTGATCCTGAAGGATCTCCGCAGCATGCTGGTCGGCTAAGGCCTCCAGATCAACACAAGCACCCCAACGACGACGGCGGCCCTCACCAAAAGGTGGGGGCCGCCGTCGTTATGCGTGCGTTGGCAACTAGGCCTTGCGGGGAATGCCCGTCCGGGCCATTGCCTCGGCGTAGGCGCCGTGGATGGCGTCCAGGTATTCCTGCTGGCGGGCAGGGGTGCCGGCGAAGGAACGGCCACCCAGCGAGCGGACCTTGAAGGTCTTGAAGCCGCGGCGGGCGATGCTGGCCGGTGCGGCCTTCATGAGCTGATCGGCCAGGCGGTGTGCCTCGTTGCCGTGTGCCACCAGGGCGGACGTACGCGGCAGGAGCTGCAGGAGGCGCAGGAGCGGCTTGAGGCCTTCGGTGATGTTGGCCGGAGTCAGCTTGCCCGGTTCCTCGGACGGCTCGATCCACGGGTAGGCGTTCCAGGGCATCATGAGTGCGGGACGCAGGCCCAGCTGCCACTGCATGCCGAGCATGCGGGTGTTGGCTTCCTCGTCACCCGGGTTGATGAAACCTTCGCCGGTGTTGGTGCGCTGATTGGAGAAAAGGCTGACGATGCGGCAGTCATCCATGCTGTGGGCGGGGTCGATGTAAAGGACCTCGCTGCCCGGCTTCTGCTCCTTGATGGAGTCGCACAACTCGTTGACCTCGGCGATGTGCGGTTCGTAGCGGCGGTTCCAGAGGATTTCTTCGGGTGATTCAGTCGCCAGTTCTTGCATCAGGGGTTAGGTCTCCTAGGTGTTACAGCGCACCGTTCCAAGGTGCCGCGGGCATGCCGCAGCCAAACCTCAAAGGGTGCTGTTGGGGGCTAACTAACCTTACCGGACTATGGGGGTGAACGGGTGCCGCTTCGGCGCGCCCCCGAATGCGACACGGCGTGTTGCCTCGGAACGTGGCGGGAGTCTCGACTGCGGCAGGCAACTCTCGACGGCGGCGGGCGGCTTACGCATGCTGAACAACAGGCGCTGGCCTGCCTTAATGGCGACAACGCGGTCTACAGTTCCGCCCCAACAGCGGCCAAACACCAGACAAACCGTTGTCATCGGCTAAACTTGGCTGGTAAGAGCCCCGAAACTCTTGCGTATGCCGTGCCTTGTGGCAGGCTGCACCAGCTACGTCGGGGCATTCTCATGTACGGCGTCTCGTCCTGGTCATCCGGCTGGGTCCGGGCCCGAAAGAATGGGGGAGGATCCCATGCCCGCTATCGTGATCGTCGGAGCCCAGTGGGGCGACGAAGGCAAAGGCAAAGCAACCGATCTGCTCGGTGGCCGCGTTGACTACGTGGTTAAGCCCAACGGCGGTAACAACGCCGGGCACACCGTGGTTGTTGGCGGTGAGAAGTATGAGCTGAAGCTCCTTCCCGCGGGCATCCTGAGCCCCAACGCAATACCTATTATCGGCAACGGCTGCGTGGTGAACCTGGAGGCCCTCTTCCAGGAAATCGAAGGCCTTGAAGCCCGAGGCGCGGACACGTCCCGCCTGCGGGTCTCGGCCAACGCCCACCTCGTTGCTCCGTACCATCAGGTCCTGGACAAGGTGACCGAGCGCTTCCTTGGCAGCCGGGCCATCGGAACCACGGGCCGCGGCATTGGACCCGCATACATGGACAAGGTGGCCCGCTTAGGCATCCGCGTCCAGGATGTCTTCGACGAATCCATCCTCCGCCAGAAGGTGGAAGGGTCGCTGCGCCAGAAGAATGAACTGCTGGTCAAGGTCTACAACCGCCGCGACATCGTGGTGGACGAGATCGTGGAATACTTCCTGTCCTTCGCCGAGCGCCTGCGCCCGCTGGTCATCGACAGCACACTGGTCCTCAACAACGCCTTGGACGAGGGCAAGGTTGTGCTCATGGAAGGCGGCCAGGCAACGTTCCTGGACGTCGACCACGGCACCTACCCGTTCGTCACCTCGTCCAACCCCACAGCCGGCGGCGCGTCTGTTGGCTCCGGCATTGGCCCCACCCGCATTTCGCGGTCCATTGGCATCATCAAGGCCTACACCACGCGTGTTGGCGCAGGCCCGTTCCCCACGGAACTGTTCGACGAGATGGGCGTTTACCTGCAGAAGACCGGCGGCGAGTTCGGTGTGAACACCGGCCGCCCCCGCCGTTGCGGTTGGTACGACGCCGTCCTGGCCCGCCATGCTTCCCGGGTCAACGGCTTCACGGACTACTTCGTCACCAAGCTGGACGTCCTCACGGGCATCGAGCAGATCCCCGTCTGCGTTGCCTACGACGTTGACGGAGTGCGCCACGATGAAATGCCCATGACGCAGACCGAGTTCCACCACGCTGTGCCCATCTTCGAGTACTTCGACGGCTGGACCGAGGACATCACTGGGGCCCGCACCCTGGAAGACCTCCCGGAGAACGCGCGCAACTACGTGCTGGCCCTCGAAAAGCTCTCCGGCACACGCTTCTCGGCCATCGGCGTCGGCCCGGACCGCGACCAGACCATCGTTGTTCACGACCTGATCAACGACTAAGTACTACTAAATTCACGACGACGGCGGGTCACCCGAGGTTCCTCATGGAACCGACCGGTGGACCGCCGTCGTCGTTGGATGAAGTACTCGGCCACCGTCAGATTGATGACCCAGGATGCGCCCATGAGCACTGCCCTTGTTGCCTCGTCGGTGGGGCCCGCAACCAGCATCCAGGACAGGAACACGAAGGCCTGCGTTCCCGCGCCCAGTGCGATGGCGTATGCACGCGTCATCCACGCGCCGTGGGTGGCGTAGTCGCGCCGTCGGATGGCGAACAGCCCCATGATGATGCTCGCAACCATGGCGGAACCAAAGATCAGCCGAAGAACCAGAAGGGCTTCGCCATCACCTTCCGGCAGGGCGTAGAACATCGACATCCATAGGCCGGACAAGCCAGCGAGCAGGCCCGCCGGTACCAGGATGCGTCCGGCCATTTGGTGCCACGATTGCCTGCCGCGTCGAGGTGGGGAAACACGTCGAAGCGTGGGTGCGAACTGAAAGGCTCCCAGAAGGCTGTACACCGTGACTGTGACGATGTGCGTTACCACCGGGATGGGTGAAGCGAAGAACCGGGCGTTCTGCGGAGTGACGTTCGCGCCGCCCGTCAGCTCGGTGAGTCGCGCGGCGCCGGCAATCACCGGGATGAGGCTGAGGACGATCAGGGCCACTGGCACGGCCCATTTTGTGCGGCGGTTCCGGATCTGCGGGGTGTTTTTGGATGTCATGACTCTGCCTGCGTTCTGGGTGGATAACGGAAGGTGATGGGTGGAGACCACTAGGTGTACGGTGTACACCTTTATGATCCAAACACTAGGTGTACGCTGTATACCTGTCAAGGCTGTACCCGTCCTTGGCTTAGTTCGGAAGGAAGTCGTATGACCCTGCTAGCCGAGGCAGCCCGGCGCATACCCCTGAACCGTGACCGCGTCCTAAGCGCCGCTGTCGTTCTCGCGGACGAGGTGGGTATCGAGTCGCTCAGCATGCGTCGCCTGGCACAGGAACTAGGCGTCGTTCCGATGGCGCTGTACAAGCACGTTGCCAACAAGGAAGAACTCCTCGGCGGCATGGTGGACACCATTGTTGGCGAAATCGGCCCACCTCTATCGGATGTTCCGTGGAAGTCCGCTGTCCGGCTCCGGGTCCTCTCGGCCAGACAGGTGCTTCTGCGGCATCCCTGGGCCCGCCCTGTGATCGAGACCCGCACCAACGTGACCCCCGCAGTCCTCGGGTATATGGACGGCTTCGCTGGGATGTTCTTGGCGGGCGGATTTTCGGTGGATCTCACGCACCATGTCATGCATGCCATGGGAAGCCGAATGTGGGGTTTTACCCAGGAGGTCTTCGATGACTCTGCGGGGGCTGGGAACCAGCATGCACAGGTGCCGGCGGAAGCCCGGGCCGCCATGGCCCAGCAGATGGCCGAGAACTTTCCCCATCTCTTCAAGATTGCTGCCGTGGCAGCGCATGAGGACGGTTCCGTGGTCGGGAACGGCTGCGACGACCAATACGAGTTCGAATTTGCCCTTGACCTCCTCCTGGATGGATTCGAGCGGCTCCACCAGCAGAACTGGACATCAGGCGGGGGCAAGGGCAAATGAGCACAGCGACTGACGAGGGGGTCGGGTTCCGTTCCCGGCGCGGGCCCATACTGATAGCGCTGATGCTCGCAACGGGCTTGGTGGCGATAGATGCCACCATTGTTGCCACGGCAGTGCCGTCCATCGTGGAGGACATAGGCGGCTTCGCCTCGTTCCCTTGGCTCTTTTCCGCCTACCTGCTGGCACAGGCCGTCTCCGTCCCTGTTTACGCCAAGCTCTCAGACGTGGTGGGCCGCAAGCCAATCATCCTGGGTGGCATAGGCCTTTTCCTGCTTGGCTCGATTCTCTGCGGGCTGGCTTGGAGCATGCCTGCGCTCATTGCCTTCCGAGTGCTCCAGGGGCTCGGGGCGGGCGCAGTCCAGCCTGTGGCAATCACGATTGCGGGTGACATTTACACCCTTGCAGAGCGGGCAAAAGTCCAGGGATATCTGGCCAGCGTGTGGGCCGTTTCTTCCGTAGTGGGACCAACCCTAGGAGGCGTCTTCGCGTCATTGGGAATCTGGCGGTGGATCTTCCTCATCAACATCCCGCTGTGCCTGATCGCAGCCTGGATGCTCCTCCGAACTTTCCACGAGAACGTCGAGAGAACCAAGCACCGCATCGATTACGCGGGAGCCGGACTGCTGACGATCTCTTTGAGCCTGCTCATCCTCGGAGCCCTCCAGGGCGGTCAAGCCTGGCCCTGGGATTCCCCGATCAGCTTCGCCGTGTTTGGCGGAGGGGCATTGCTGTTTGTTGTGTTTCTTTTGGTGGAAAGGAAGGCGGCGGAGCCTGTCCTGCCACCCTGGGTTGTCTCCCGGAGGCTCCTGGCGACGACGGCGATGGTCGCTTTCGGTGTTGGCGCGGTCATGCTTGGCATCACAACCTACGTCCCGACGTTCCTGGAAGGGTCCCTTAAAACCTCGCCCCTTCTGGCCGGGCTCGCCTTGGCGGCGTTGACCATTGGCTGGCCCATCAGCGCGTCGCAAGCCGGCCGGTTGTACCTCCGAATCGGCTTCAAAAACACGGCCATTATCGGCATCGTGATTACGGTGATCGGCTCGGCCATCCTTGCCCTCACCGCCTCCACGCCCAACATTCTGCTGGTGGCAATGGCGTGCTTCGTCGTCGGGCTCGGACTGGGGCTGGTCGCGACGCCTAGCCTTATTGCCGCGCAGACCAGCGTCGAATGGAATGAGCGCGGCGTCGTCACGGGCACTAACCTCTTTGCGCGTTCAATAGGCAGCTCTATCGGTGTTGCGGTTTTCGGCGCCATTGCCAACGCTATCTACGCCAACAGTCCCGGCGGCGGTCCCGATCCGCAAACTACCGTGCACGCGTCCACTGCCGTCTTCCTGGCGGTGCTCGTCAGCGCAGTACTTACTGTTGTGGCGGTCCTGGTGATGCCCGCCGACGACGGAACGCACAGGAACAAAGAACGGGCTCAGAAGCCCAGCTCGGAGCCTGCCAACGACTAGTCTCGAACCTATGGAAGAACTGATCACCGGCAGCCTGGAAAAGTTGTTTGAAGGAACCGTTTGGGCCGAGGGTCCTCTCTGGATTCCGCAGTCGCAGACCGTTCGCTGGAGCGACATCCCCAACAACAGGATCCTTGAGTTCTCTCCGAGCACCGGCGCGACGCGCGAATACGCCACCGGCGTCGAGTACACCAACGGCAGGACGCTCCACCCCGATGGCAGCGTGGTGCAGTGCAGCCACGGCCGCAGGCGTGTTGAGCGGGACCACGACGGCGTGGTGACGCCGATCGTTGAAGCGTTCGGTGAGCATCGGCTCAACTCGCCCAACGATGTTGTGGTGGCCGGGGATGGCACCGTGTGGTTCACCGATCCTCCTTACGGGATCCTGCCCGGGACGGTGGAAGGGCATGAGGGCGAGCAGGAATACGGCGGTTGCTACGTGTTCCGATTCGACCCGGCCACAGCAGAACTGACTCCGGTGGTCACGGATCTGGTGCACCCTAACGGCCTGGCGTTCTCCCCGGATGAATCGCTTCTCTATGTTGCGGACACGGCAGGCCCTGCGCATGAAGTGCCGTTCCGGATCGCTGCCTACCCCGTGAAGGGCGGCTCGTGCGGTGAAGGCAGCACGTTCGTTGAGCTCGAAGATGACGCGCCCTCGGACGGCTTCCGCGTTGACGTCGAGGGCCGTGTGTGGACCTCGGCAGGCTCGTCAGTTCGTGTCTATGCCCCCAACGGGGCGCTGCTGGCCGCCGTCGAGGTTCCTGAAAAGGTCTCCAATCTCTGCTTCGGAGGGGCCGACGGTCAGGATCTCTACATCACGGCCACTACGTCCCTGTACCGGCTGCGGACCTCGACGCGGGACACCACCATGAGAGTAACCTGAACACAGCACCCGCCACTGCTATCAAGGGAGTGAACGTGTCAGGCAGCAACCCCGATCCATACGAAGACAAGATCACAGGCTTGGAGCCGGGCGGAGGGGTACCGCCGGGGGAGACCCCTCCCGGCGAAGCCTCCACCGCCGGACCACAGGGCCATGACGAAGGCGGTCCCAGGAAGGGCACGCAGTTCCTGTGGCTTGCAGCCATCGGTGCCGGCGTCCTGCTCACGCTGCTCTTCTTCATCGGCTACATCGTGGGCTTCTTCGACTAACCTGCTACGCAGCCCCGGCGTTGGCTACGGGTTGACGAAAATGTCGTCGCTGCCGCGCAGGCGCCCGGCGCCGACCTTGCACGGCTGGTGACGCCAACAGCACGTCACTGGCGGAGATCAATCAAGCCGAGTTCAGCCACGGCAGCCCGCTCGTCGAAAAGCTCAGCGGCAGTAGCGTCCATCTTCCGGCGGCTGAAGTCGTTCACCTCCAGCCCTTCCACAATCTCCCAGTTTCCACCTGAAGTAGTCACCGGGTATGAATAGACGAGACCCTCAGGCACCCCATAGGATCCGTCGGATGCAACGGCCATGGAAACCCAATCGCCCTCGGGTGTTCCGAGCAGCCAGTCGCGGGCTGCGTCGATGGTTGCCGATGCTGCTGATGCCGCAGAGGACGCGCCCCGGGCATCGATGATCGCTGCGCCTCGACGAGCAACCGTGGGGATGAAATCGTTCTCGATCCAGTCCTGATCGTTCACCACCTCGGCTGCGTTCCGGCCTGCCACCTCTGCGTGAAAGATGTCCGGATACTGCGTTGCAGAATGATTGCCCCACACGGTCATTTTGCGGATATCCCCCACCCTGACTTGAGTCTTTTTAGCAAGCTGTCCAAGGGCACGGTTGTGATCCAGCCGGGTCAGGGCGCTGAATCGCGCGGCAGGGATGTCCGGGGCGTTGCTCATGGCAATCAAGGCGTTGGTGTTGGCCGGGTTGCCCGTCACTCCGATTCTGACGTCGTCGGCTGCCACCCGGTTCAGCGCCTGGCCTTGTGCTGTGAAAATGGCACCATTGGCACTGAGCAGATCGCCGCGTTCCATGCCCTTGGTACGCGGACGGGTACCCACCAGCAAGGCAAGGTTGACGCCGTCGAAAATATGGTCGGCGTCATCGCCGATTTCCACCGAGTCGAGGGCGGGAAACGCGCAGTCATCGAGCTCCATCACCACACCCTCAAGTGCCTTCAACGCGGGCGTGATCTCCAGGAGACGGAGTTGCACGGGAGTATCGGCGCCAAAGAGGGCACCACTAGCGATCCGGAAGAGGAGGCTGTAGCCGATCTGGCCGGCTGCTCCGGTCACGGCGATCTTGATGGGCGTGCTCACGTCACGTTCTCCTTGCTGATCTGTTGTCCCCGATGGTCTTTGGAAGCTTTATGTCATGGTGCCACAGCGCTGTGGTGCGCGTGGGCCAATCATCATAATTTCCGATGTGGTTGCGCTGTTTTATTCGCTATGCAGATGCACTTTGTCCACGTGAGAATGAATTAACCGTCACAGAAAAGGGCCGCAGCAGCCAGCGCGTTTGCGACCTTTCGCTACATAGGAGAACACATGTCAAGCCAAGAGGTAGAGGTCCTCGTCGTAGGGGCAGGCCAGGCCGGGGTAGCGATGAGCGAGCACCTAAACGAGCGGGGAATTCCCCACGTCGTCCTGGAACGCCACCGCATTGCCGAACGGTGGCGTTCCATGAGGTGGGATTCCCTGGTTGCCAACGGGCCCGCCTGGCACGATCGTTTCCCCGGCCTGGAATTCACCGACATCGAGGCCGGCTCCTTCCCCTCCAAGGAGCAGGTAGCCGACTACTTCGTGGCCTACGCCCAGAAGATCGGCGCGCCCATCCGCTGCGGCGTGGAGGTCAAGTCAGTGCGCAGGAACGTCGGAGCGCCGGGCTTTCACGTACAAACATCCGATGGGGAATACAACGCACGCTACGTCGTAGCCGCCACAGGGCCGTTTCAGCGGCCGGTGATCCCCGCCGTCGTTCCCGAAACCGCCGGACTCATGCAGATGCACTCAAGCTCGTACCGCAACCCCGGCCAACTGCCCCAAGGCGCCGTCCTGGTGGTAGGCGCCGGTTCCTCCGGCGTCCAGATTGCCGCGGAAATCCAGCGTTCAGGCCGCCAGGTGTACCTTTCCGTTGGGCCTCACGACCGGCCTCCGCGGAACTACCGCGGCCGGGACTTCTGCTGGTGGCTGGGTGTGCTCGGCAAGTGGGACGCCTCCACCCCGGCACTGGGCGCCGAACACGTGACCATCGCGGTCAGCGGGGCAGACGGCGGCCACACCGTGGATTTCCGGGCGCTCGCCGAGAACGGAATCAAGCTCGTGGGGCGGACCCTGGAGATCCAGGACGGCACCATGCGTTTCGCGGACGATCTCCGTACCAACATTGCCAACGGCGATGCTCACTATCTGGAGTTGCTCGACGAAGCCGACGCGTACGTGGAACGCAATGGTTTGGACCTGCCGGAGGAACCCGAAGCCCGCTTCCTCAGGCCGGACCCGGAGAGCCTCACCAATCCCATCCATGAGCTGGACCTCGTCGCGGCCGGAATCACCTCCATCGTGTGGGCAACAGGCTTCGCAGTGGACTACAGCTGGCTGCAAGTGGACGCTTTCGATGACAAGGGAAAGCCGCTGCAGCAACGCGGCGTATCCACCGAGCCCGGCATCTACTTCCTGGGCCTACCCTGGCAGTCACGCCGCGGATCCAGCTTCATCTGGGGCGTCTGGCACGACGCCAAGTACGTGGCCGACCAGATCACCATCCAGCGGAGTTACCTCACCCACAATGAGCAGGATGCCCTGGTGGCGAGCGGAGCCGTCTGACGCCAGAGCCACAAAAGGGGACCACGCCGAGCAGGCGTGGTCCCCTTTTTGGTGGTTGGAATCAGGCGAGGCCGGCCAGCGACCTGGCCGAAAGAGCCTCCTCCATTTTCTGCGGGTCAAGCAGTCCGCGCTCAATCACCAATTCGGCAATGCCCCGTTGGGTTGCGAGGGCCTCCTTGGCCAGTTCTGCAGCGGCGGCGTATCCGATCAAGGGTGCCAATCCGGTGACGACGCTGATGGATTCGATCATCCGTTGCTGCAGCATCTGTGTATTGGCGGTGATGCCGTCCACACAGTGTGTCCGGAGTTGGCGGCAGGCCACAGTGAGCCAGGCGATCGACTCAAGCAAAGCGTCAGCAATGACAGGCTCGAAGGCATTGAGCTGGAGCTGCCCTGCCTCCACGGCCATGGTTACGGTGGCATCCGCTCCGATCACCCGGAAGGCAACTTGGTTGACCATTTCCGGGATGACCGGGTTGACCTTCCCGGGCATGATGGAGGACCCGGCCTGCACTGCGGGCAGGAGGATCTCGCCAAACCCCGTCTGCGGGCCGGAGGACAGCAGGCGGAGGTCATTGCAGATCTTGGACAGCTTCACAGCAGCTCTCTTCAAGACGCCCGATACGAGCATGAACACACCCGTGTCGCTGGTGGCCTCCACCAGGTTGGTCGCGGAGGTGAGCTGCAGTCGGGTGATGGAACTGAGCTCATTGATCACAGCTTCCCGGTAGCCGGGGGAAGCGGTGATGCCGGTGCCGATTGCAGTGGCTCCAAGGTTGGATTCACGCAGATGGGGAAGGAGTTCATGGAGCCGTTGGCCGTCCTCACGGAGGGTGTCGGCGAAGGCACCAAACTCCTGTCCCATGGACATAGGCACAGCGTCCTGCAGTTGGGTGCGGCCCACTTTGATGATTCCGGCGAACGCCGTGGCCTTCGCGTCAAATGCTTGGATGAGCCGGGCGTGCTCGTCGCAGAACCCCGATATTTCCCGTTGCAGGGCGATCTTGATGGCGGTGGGGTAGACGTCATTGGTGGACTGGCTGCGGTTAACGTCATCAATGGGGTGCAGCGCCGCGTAGTCGCCCTTGCGGCGGCCCATCAGTTCCAGTGCGCGGTTGGCAATGACCTCGTTGGCGTTCATGTTGGTGCTGGTTCCCGCACCGCCCTGGATAGTGTCCACCACGAACTGGTCATCGAGGCGACCATCCATGACCTCCAAGGAGGCCCTTTGGATGGCTGCCGACTTGTCCGGAGGCAGAAGGCCCAGGCTTTCGTTTGCACGTGCCGCTGAGTATTTCACGGCACCCAGGCTCCAGATGAGGGAACGCAGGGTGCCGATGGTTCGTCCGCTGACGGGGAAGTTGTCCACGGCCCGGAGGGTGCTGATGCCCCAGTAGGAAGCCTCGGGAACGTCCGCGTCCCCGAGGCTGTCGTGCTCTCGTCGTACTCCCGTGCAGGGAGAAGGTACTACGTGTTCTGTCATGGTCCTGTTCCTGGAAATGCCCACGACGCCGGACTCCCTGGCTACGGTGCCAGGTAGTCCAGTGCTGTGAGTGCCAAGGCGGCTGCGCCGTCGTGAATGGCAAGGTTGGCGGCGTCGCCGACGCAGTGCGCGGCGAACTCGGGTTGGTGGTTGGCTGCCGGGAAGCAGCCGAGTCCTATATAGGGGTGGATGGCCGGAACCACTTGGGAAACATTGCCCATGTCTGTTGACGCCCGGTTCATGGTGGCTTGCTCCGGTGGGGCGTTGAAGTCCCGGCCGAGTGACTCCGCATGGTGCATGTACAGTTCAAGTGCCCGCAGGTCCGTGCGGAACTCCGAGTAGGGCTCCGATTCCGGGGTCACGGACAGCTCGCAGCCGGATGCCAATGCCCCCGCTTCGAAGCACCGTTGTACGCGCTCCTCCAGCTCGCCCAACAGCGCAAGTGATTCTGCACGGACGTACCAACGGCCCTCGGTCTTTTCCGGAATGGCGTTGGGCGCTTCGCCCCCGCGCGTCTGGATTCCGTGGACCCGGGTACCGGAAGGCAGTTGTTGGCGAAGGAGGCCCAACGCTACCTGGGCAACAATAAAGGCGTCGTTGGCGTTGACACCCTGATCCGGATACGCAGCGGCGTGGGCTGATTTGCCCCGGTATTCCACGTGGTTGTGGGCCACTGCGTAGGGGCGGGCTTCTGCCGAATCAACAGGGCTGGGATGGGCCATCATGGCCAGGTCCAAGCCCTGGAAAGCGCCCTTTTTGAGGAGCTCGATCTTTCCGCCGCCGCCTTCTTCGGCAGGGGTTCCGTATAGTTCCACGGTCAGGTCATGTTCGGCTGCGAACTGCGCCAAGGCCACGGCGGCACCGCACGAGATGGCCGTGATGATGTTGTGGCCGCATGCGTGGCCGAGGGCCGGAAGGGCGTCGTACTCGGCCATGAGCCCAACGCGGCGTGAGCCCGTTCCGAAGACGGCCCGGATGGCGGTGGGAAAGCCCAGATACTCTCTTTCCACCTTGAAGCCGTGACCGGACAGGTACTCTGCGGTCCAGCCAGCGGCACGATGCTCTTGCCAGCCAAGTTCGGGGTTGGCGTGCAGGGTTTCGGAGAGATGGATCAGGTGGGGCCGCTGTGCGTCAACGGAATCCAACACGCGCTGGCGCTGAACTGCCGGGGCAGTGATGGTGGTTGCTGGTTCACCGCTCATCGCCGGCAACCCCATAACTGATGGAGGCGGCGGGATCCAGGCCACGGACTACGTAGTCCTGCCGCTGAGGAAGCCACACGTCCAGGAGTTGCTCGAGTTCGGCTATCGGGTGGTCATGCCAGTCCACGCGCAGGTCCGTGTCCCTCCAGCCGTGTCCGGATACCACCGAAAGTCCGGCCGATCGCACGGGTCCGGCTTCGCCGCCGGCCGCAACAGCGGCTCGAAGGGCAGCCATAAGGCGCACTTCCAGCTCTCCGGCGGTGGCTTCAAAGGCGTCGCAGAGGACTTGGGCAATCCCCGGAGCAGCGAGCATGTTGCCCGCCGCCACACTGTTGGGGCCCCTGCCTTCGCCAAACACGCCAAGGGTACGTTCACCACTGAACACTGCGGATCCACCGTTTGCGTCGAGCACCACCAGTTGCCGGTAATCCACTGCAGGTGATTCCTGCACGACGGCGTCAATCGCCTCCTGCGCGGAATAGCCCGCCTGCAGGCGGTCGAGTAATGCTGTTCCCAGACGAGGATCGGTGATGTTCTGGGAGCTGACCGCGCCGACCCCGTCGCGCAAGTGCGCGCAGCGGGCAGCAACAGCGGGAGAAGAAGAAGAGACCGCTATGCCGAACCTGCCGCTGCCGTCTGTGGCCGCGATGCTGAATGTCATGACCGCCCCTCCGAGGTACCCGTGGAGAGCACGGCAGTGGCGTCAATTTCCACAAGCCATTCCGGGCGGGCCAAGGCCTGGACCACAATGCCCGTAGAGACGGGGAAAACGCCTTTGAGCCAGCGGCCCATGGTGCGGTAGACGGTTTCGCGGTAACGGGGGTCGATGAGGTAGACGGTGACTTTGACGATGTCTTCAAGGCTGCTGCCCGCCTCCTTGAGCAACATGTCGATGTTGGCCATGGCCTTCTCCGTTTGGGCTTCGACGTCGCCAATGCCCACGGACTCGCGGGTCTCAAGGTCCTGTCCGATCTGGCCCCGGAGGTAAACCACGCCGTTGGCCACCACGGCCTGGCACAGATCGTTGTCCAGGTTCTGCTCCGGATAAGTCTCTTTCGTGTTGAACGTACGGATACGCTGGTGCTTCATGTCGCGGCTTGCCTTTCAGTTCTTGGACGTGTGCTCGTCTTCTTCAGCTTCCTGTGGTGCTCTAAATCTGTCCAACAGTTCTTTTAGAATGATTGCATCGACTTTTCCGATGAATGGCGTAGCCTCTTCTTATGGATGTGACACTCACGCAGTTGCGCTACTTCGTGGAAGCGGCAGCCCAGCTGTCCATGACAGGCGCAGCCGTTCGCCTCAACGTGGCCCAATCAGCTGTCTCAGCGGCCATCGCTCAGCTGGAGCGGCACGTCGGGACGCAGTTCTTCATTAGGCAGCGCTCAAAAGGCCTGGTGCTCACACCAGCCGGCGAGCTGTTCGTCAGGGACGCCCAAGCCATCCTTGCCCAGGTTGAAGAGAGCATTGACCACGCGCGTGGAGAGCACCAAAGCGTCTCCGGGCGGATCCGTGTTGCCTGCTTCAGTACGCTGGCACCTTTCCTGCTGCCCGGTGTCCTGACGAAATTGCGGGAAGACCACCCGGCCCTCGAAGCGGAAGTCATCGAAACCGATACTTCGGGCTGCATCGCCGCATTGCTCAGTGGGCAGGCGGACTTGGCGCTGTGCTACGACCTCGACCTGCCCGAAGCGATAGCCAGTTCAGTGGTGGATACCGTGAGGCCCTATGTGGCACTTCCGCCAGATCACAAGCTGGCGGGATCAAAGACTGTTCAGCTGTCCGCATTGAGCGGTGAACCCTTCGTGCTGCTGGACTTGCCGCACACCCGCGATCTCATGCTCTCCATCGCCAGGCTCGGTGGCCGGGAGCCCGACGTCAGGTTCCGGTCGGCCAGCTATGAAACGGTGCGTACTTTTGTGGCCCGTGGCCTCGGCTACTCCATCCTTCACCAGCGGCCACAGCATCAGTTGACGTACGACGGCGGCCAGCTGGCCGCCGTCGAAATCCGTGACGATGTGCCGGAATTGAAGACAGTTCTGGCCCACCTGAAGTCCCACCGCCCCACGGCGAGGGTGCGGGCGGTAGCGCAGGCGGTGCGGCACCAAATCGTTGCCGCCCGCTCGGCCCGAAGCTAGGCCGGCTGTTCCCGGACAGCCAGCCGCGCAAGTGCACGCTCCACCAGATGGCGCTGACGGGAACCAGTGACCGCATCCGGATCAAGCATGGAGGTGACGTGCAGACCCATCATGACGTTCAGCAGCTCATCGGCAACCGCATCCGGGTCCGCCAATGGTTCGCATTCGCCGTCGTGCTCTGCTTGGGCAAGGAAACCCATCACCAGCCCGCGCCAGTGCAACAGGGCCTCCCTGCCGACGGCGCGCAGCGCGTTTTCAGTCTGCGCGCGTTGCCAGAACGAAACCGCAACGCGGGCTTCCACCACGGTGAGGGGATCGGCCGGGATGATTTCCAGGCACAAACTTCGAAGGGCTGAAAGGCCGCGACGGCCGGCGGTGCCTGCGGCGATGCGTTCGTTGGTGCGTTCGCAGATCAATTCGTAGGAGGCCAGCAGCAGTGCGTCCTTGTTGGGAAAATAATGGGCCAGCACGCCCGGTGCCGCGTAGCCGCACTCCCGGGCGATGTCCCGCATGCTGGCGTTCTCGATGCCCTGCTCAGCAATCAGCCGCCACGTGGTCTCGATGATGGAACGCCGGCGTTCATCGTGATCAACCAAGCGGGGCATGCTGCTCCTTCAATTCGGGCGGGTGGACATGGCGCGACCGTGAGCACCCTACCACTGCGGGAACGCCGGGGCGCGCTCCCGCAATGGTGGGCGCGGATGAAACGTCAGTGTCCGCAGGAGCCGCCACTCTGCTCGGCAGGCGCGCAGTGTCCGGTGGCAGAGGATGGAACGTTGAGTGTGGGGTTCTGATCGAAGAAACCGTGTGGCTTCAGCGTGAAACCGGTGGTGTCAACGGGCATGATGGGCCAGTCCTCGGGGCGGGGGAAGTGCGTCAGGCCGAATGAGTGCCACACCACGAGGTCCTGGCCATCGATGTCCCGGTCCTGGGCCACGTAGCTGGGAAGCCCGGCACCTCCGGGGTGCTGGTTGACGAAGTCGCCTGCCGCGTAGAGCTCGTCCTCGGCGTGCTGCGTGACCCACAGGTGGTGTTTGGCAAAAGCGGCCCGCGAAGCGATGGAGGAATCATCGGCCATGGCCAACGTGGGATTGCCCTCCGGATAGAGGGTGTAGCCCACGGGGTGGCCCAAATGGTTCAACGAGTCCGGGTTGCTGATGTGCCACACCCTCCCCTTGGTGCCATCGGCGTCGCGGACTGACTCCGATTCACGGGCCAACACTGTGCGCTTCTGGGTGAAGGCGTTGCCGTGCGGGTTTCCCGGTCCCTTGGGAAGGCGCACCAGGTCCAGTTCCTCAACCCGGTTCGTGTCGCCGTCGATCATCATGTCCAGCCGGGCGCTGAAGAGGTGCTGGTGGTAAGGGGCGCCGAGGCCCGGGGCGATCTCCGAGGCGTAGGCATAGTCCTTGTCCGGGAGCGCTGCCGTGAACACGATGCCCGTGGCCTTGGCCTCGAACTCGATGGTGCCGTCCAGGTAGAGGTACCAGTAGAAGCCGTAATCGTAGTTGCCCACGGTGGTGAAGAAGGAGACAACCAACCTGCGGTTGCGCCGAACCTCGTTGGAGCCGGCCCACTCGTCCGTGTGCTTCCACAGGATTCCCGCGTCTTCCTCGTGGATGCAGATGCCGTTCTCGATCACCCGCGGATTGCCGAAATCATCAGCCACCACAGGGGACATGTACGTAATGTCACCCAGGCAATCGCAACCCAGCTTGAGCGAGTTGGCGTCCCGGCCCACCAGGTACTCGCCGGAATCGAAGTAGTTCTGCCAGCTCCGATAAGGGGACGGATCGCCGTAGGGGACCACCATTTCGGAGATGGAGGCGCGGTGAATCACTGGCCGACGCCGGCCCTGGTGCGAGTGGTGAAGTTGGTGGAGGACCAATCCTTCGCGGGCATCGAACCCCACGCGCAGGTCCCAGCCGGCCCAGGAAAGGTGATTGCCTTCCAACGAGAAGCTGGGACCGTCGGGCTGGGTGATTTCTATCGGCTTCAAGTCCGTGCGGAGCTCGCCGTGAATTGTGGGGTCGGTGTAGTTCCCGTTGACTTCCGGTACCGGCACGGGGCCGTCGTCGATCAAGTGGTTCACTCGGCGGTTTTCCACATCCACGAAGGCCACCAACCCGTCAATCGGGTGGGCCCAGGGGTGGTCCGCGGCGTGGTCCTGGCGGAATCCGAGGCCGCGAAGAAGCCGTTTGCCTTCCTCGTTCCCGTACTCGAAGACGCCTGCGGACAAGGGAGCGACGCGGACCTGTGCCGGGGTCAGGCCACGGCTGGCCAGTGCTGCTTTCCACTGTGGATCTACAGCCAGGATGTCCTCGATGATCCCGAATTCCTCAAGCAGAACGGGCAACTGGCCATCGATTGCGGGGTTGAGTTCCCGCGTATCAAGGACGAGTCCTGTGGTCAGGGACAGCCTGACATCGAGGGAACGCGACTCTGCCGCGTCCCAAAGCATGGTCCGGACCAGGCGAGGGGCATCTGCGGCATCTCCCTGAAAGGCGGTCTTGGGCGGTTCGATCAGGCCGAGGTAGGCGAAGCGGGTGGTCTCTGCGACGAGGCCGGCCTCTGCCAGGATCCGGCGGGCCTGGTGGATCTCCTGTGCCGAGAGCTGCTCAAGCGGATGCTGCCCCAGCGGAGCCTGCGTCGTTGCGGCCAAGGGGGTGGTCTGAAGGGTCATGGCACTTCCTGAAGTCGATTTTTGATGGTACAACTGTTCAACCAACGCTTTGATGTTACCCACCTCACAGGCCGGCGTAAAGTCCTTGACCCAAACGTCGCCGGCGGCCAGGAGAACCATGAACCAGCAATACCGCCTACCTTGGCGGCGCGGCACGACCGCGCCCCTTCCCGCCGGCCTTGTGAGCGTTGCAGCTGCGGGCAGCGCCCTAGCCCACGTGGCGGCGGCGGCAAGCAGCCCGGCAGGCGTCATGGCCTGGTGGATGGCGGCGATGGGTGCTGCGTGCTTGACCTGCACCGCTCCCATGGCTTGCTCCCTCATCCGAAGGAGGGCGCGGCACTGCGTCCAGCAGGCTGCGCCACGTGCCGCCGGCCACCTCTTGGCGATGAGCGCGGTCATGATCCTCATCCACCTCGTCCTGCTGTTGGGGCCTGGCGGCGGGCACCACGGTGACAACCGGGGCGCCTCCGTAGCTGGTCACCAAACAGCCATGCTCGACCTCATTGGCGTTGAACTTCTCTGCCTCATGGCTGCTTCCGCGGCCCTGCGCATCGCCCGTACCTCAACACCACAGCTCAATCCCCACCACTAAAACCCCCACACCAGGAGTCACCATGAACACCACTTCAACCACACTCTCCTTGGACTGGCACGGCCGTGCCGACGCCCTCGCGATCGATGGAAGGGCTTTCGTCGATGGTCGCCGAACAGCGTCAAGCACGGAATCCACCCGCCCCACGATCAGCCCGATTGATGGCCGTGTCCTTGCTGAGCTGGTTGCATGCGGAGCCAATGACGTTGATCGCGCGGTAGCAGCCGCCAGGCGCGCTTTTCCCGCGTGGGCCCGATCCGGGGCTGAGAAGCGAAAAGGGCTGTTGCTGGCGTTGGCTGCCTTGATGGAGCAACATTCTGATGAATTGGCGCTCTTGGAGACCCTGGACAGCGGCAAGCCAATCCTGCAGACCACTACTGTTGACGTGCCCGGCGCTATCTCCACGTTGCGCTGGTACGCGGAGGCTGCGGATAAGCAGAACGGTGAACTACCGGCAGTTCCCCCCGGGGCAACCGCCCTGGTGACCCGCGAGCCCCTGGGTGTGGTGGCAGCAATCGTGCCGTGGAACTTCCCGCTGGAAATCGCGGTATGGAAACTGGCTCCGGCGCTGGCTTCCGGAAACACCGTGGTGCTCAAGCCGGCCGAGCAGACCTCGTTGAGTGTTCTGCGCCTCGCCGAACTGGCCACGGAAGCGGGCCTTCCGGATGGCGTGCTGAACATCGTTACAGGCACAGGGCGGGAAGTAGGTGCGGCCTTGGCGCACCACATGGACGTTGATGCGCTGGCCTTCACGGGTTCCACCGCCGTCTCCCGCACCCTGTTGGAAGCCTCGGGTCGCAGCAACCTCAAACGGCTTAGCCTCGAGGCAGGCGGCAAGAGCTCCAACATCGTCTTCGCCGATACGGCGGACCTGCCCGAAGCAGCAGCCAAGGCCGCCTTCGGGGCCTTCTACAACCAAGGACAGGTCTGTTCTGCGAATTCACGGATCCTGGTGCAATGGGATATCCATGACGAGTTCGCGGCACTCCTTGCAGAGGCGGCGGCCGACTACCGGCCCGCAGACCCGTTGGCTGGTTTGGAAGGCAACGGTGCCCTTATCAGCAGCGCCCACGCGAACGACGTCGAGGGCTGGATTCGGCGCGGCCGCGCCGAAGGTGAGGTGCTTTTCGGCGGTGAGCGGCGCGAAATCCGGGGCTCGGATGCCTACCTGGAACCCACGTTGTTGGGCGGTCTGGGTGTGGATCACGACGTCCACCGCGAGGAGATCTTTGGACCCGTGGCTGTGCTGCACGCCTTCGATTCGGAGGAGGAAGCGGTGCGTTTGGCCAATGCCACAGACTACGGATTGGCTGCCTCTGTGTGGACGTCAAACTTGTCCCGCGGACATCGCGTGGCAGGGGATCTCCTTGCTGGAACAGTCTCCGTCAACACCGTGGACGCACTGGGAAACACCACACCCTTTGGCGGCTTCAAGCAGTCCGGGTTCGGGCGGGACCTCTCCCTGCACGCCTTCGACAACTACACCGCGCCAAAGACAACGTGGATCCAGTTCGGCTGACCCGATTCATCTGGAAATCCGCTGATATGCATCACGATTCAATGGTTTACGTGATGCAGTTCACAGGCCTACGCTGGGCCAGACAGCAGACCAGGTTAGGCGCCGAAGGGCTTTTGGGGAAGGCCTGCCAGAATCTGCCAGCATCCTTCCACTGTGTTAAGGACACCCTCAAATGAAATCGATGCTCCGCTCCCGTCTTTTCGAAATCGAACAAGAGTCCATCGCCCCCATACCGGCCGAAGCGCGGCACGGTAGGTCCCGGGAACTCTTCACCATCTGGTTCGGAATGAACATGACGCCCCTAACGGTGGTCACCGGCGCCACGGCCACCACACTGCTGGGGCTTCCCATGGTCGCCTCCATCATCGCGATCTTTCTCGGCCACGCAATCGGCGGAATCGCCATGGCTCTACACGCGGCGCAGGGACCGCAGCTGGGCGTCCCCCAGATGCTGCAAGCCCGTGGCCAATTCGGATCGCGCGGAGCGAGTCTGATCGTGGCGGTGGCGATCCTGATGTTCGTGGGGTACTTCTCGTCGAACCTGATCGTTTCCTCGGACTCGGTCGCAGCGCTTCTGCCGGAGGCCAATGGAACTGCCATGATCATCGGCTGTGCTGTCCTCAGCTTTATCATCGCTGCGTTCGGGTACAACCTGGTCCGGAAGGTGACAGCCTTGGGCGCTTACGTGGTTGGCGCACTGGTGCTGGTGTCCTTCGCGGGCCTCCTTGCCAGTGGCGACTTTTGGGCTCAAATGAACCACGGTGAATTCACATGGACGGGTTTCCTCGCCATGCTGGCAATCGGCATCGTGTGGCAGCTGACATACGCTCCCTACGTGTCGGACTACTCCCGGTACATGCCTGCCAAGTCAGGCACCAAGGGAGCCTTTTGGGGAACCTACTTGGGCTGCGTCACGTCGAGCGCAGTGTTGATGGTCCTCGGTGCCGGGGTTGGGATCGCCGTAACGGGCGTGGATTCGATGACAGGGCTTCATGGCTTGCTCGGGCCGGTACTCGGTGCCGCGGTCTTGGTGGGATTTGCTTTGGTGGCCGCCGCGGGAAACTCGGTGAACGCCTACTGCAGTGCACTATGTGCTCTGACGCTGGTGGAGACCTTCATCAGCGGATGGCGCCCTGGAATCAAAGCCCGCTTGGTGACGTCCCTGGTGCTGCACGTGCTCGGTGTGGCTCTGGCCTTAACGTCCGCAACCAGTTTCGCGTCCTCCTACTTCAGCTTCCTCAGCGTGCTCCTGTACGTGCTTATCCCGTGGTCTGCCGTCAACTTGGTGGACTACTACGTCATCCGACACGGCTCCTATGCAGTAGATGAGTTCTACGCTGCCGACGGTGGCCGCTACGGCCGCTGGAATGCCGGCGCGCTGGCGGTTTTCGCCATCGGCGTTCTTGCCCAGGTCCCCTTCATGGCCACTTCTTTCTATACAGGTGTGGTGGCCGAGGCTATGGGCGGAATTGATATCGCCTGGCTCGTGGGCCTTGGAGTCAGTTCGTTGGTCTACATCGTGATCGCCCGCACCGCCCCGGGGCTGATACGCCTCGATTCAGAAGCCCAATTCAGCTCCATCGAACCCCAAATCCATGGAAAGTAATGACATGACCCACGCAGACTGGATTTTCAGCGGCGGCCCCGTACATACTATGGATCCCCTCCAACCCCACACCGAGGCAGTTGCGGTTGCCAACGGGAGAATCGTGGCTCTCGGTGCCGATGCCGCAGGCTGGCGTGGTCCAGCAACTGAGCTGGTTGACCTTACCGGAAAGGCGCTCCTTCCCGGCTTTCAGGATGCACACGTCCACCCGCTCGCTGGCGGGCTGCAAATGCTCGGCTGTGATCTTTCCGGAGTCCATTCCCTGGCGGAGTATCGCGCGCTGATTGCGGATCATGCCCGGGCAAACCCTGCAGCGGAATGGATCCAGGGTGCGGGCTGGTATGGCGACGTTTTCGACGGCGGCTTCCCGCATCGTGCGCTGCTGGACGAGCTTGTTCCGGACCGGCCCGTGTTCCTGATCAGCCATGACGGGCACGGTGCCTGGGTAAACTCACGTGCACTTGAACGTGCCGGCATCACTGACACGACTCCTGACCCGGACGGAGGAGTCATTGCCCGGGATGGAGCGGGAGCCGCCACTGGCATGCTCATTGAACACGCGGCAGACCTCGTCTCGGCACTGATTCCGGATCCGGACCAAAAGCATATCCGTCGTGCGCTTCTCACGGCCCAGGCCTATCTGCACTCGTTGGGCGTGACCGCGTGGCAAGATGCCGCCGTCGGACAAGCCCTGGGGATGCCCGACTCCTTCGATCACTATCTGGCCTTGGAGTCGGAAGGGCGCTTGACCGCGACGGTGACCGGGGCGCTCTGGTGGAAGCGGGATTGCGGTCTCGAACAGATTGAACTCTTCAAGGAACGCCGTGCCACATCGCGGGGTAGCTTCCGGGCTACAGCCGTAAAGATCATGGTGGACGGCGTCTGCGAAAACCTCACCGCTGCCTTGACCCGGTCATACAATGGCCATCCCCATGAAACGGGCATGAGCCTCATCCAACCGGACGAGCTTGCGCGAATCACGCGGGCAGTGGATGCCGAGGGCTTCGACCTGCACCTGCATGCTGTTGGTGACCGGGCCGTGCGGGACTGCGTCAACGCTCTGGACTTGCCGCGCCGCGAAGGCTGGGACCCGCGCCACCAGATCGCACACTTGGATCTGGTTGATCTGGCCGACGTCTCCCGCTTCGCCGCCACAGGGGCAATCGCCAACATACAACCGCTGTGGGCCAGACAAGATCCGGTCCTGGTTGAAACCAAGTTGCCCTATCTCGACGAAGCCCACCAACAGGTGCACTTTGCCTTCGAGACCTTGCGACGCGCCGGCGTCGACCTCGCCATCGGCAGCGACTGGCCGGTCTCCAGCCCCGATCCCCTGTGGGGCATTCACACTGCTGTGAACCGCACGGCGCCGTCGGCTGACCCGCATGCCCGTGACACCCGCTCGCAAACGGATCCGCTGTTACCCACCGAAGCTATTACCCTCGGCGCGGCGCTCGCCGCCTACACCACGGGAGCTGCGCGCGCCAATCGGCTTGACGCCGAGCGTGGTGCCATCCGCCTGGGCATGGCCGCCGACTTGGTTGTTCTCGACGCCGACCCCCTCGCCGTCGAAGCCCGCGAGCTGGGGGCGATCGGCGTCGACTTCACTTTCGCTGGAGGCCAGCCCGTTTACAGCCGCGCCCACAACGGGGCGCTTCCCACCCTTCTTGCTCAGTAGCAAACTTAAGCAGTAGCAAAGGATCGATCATGGATCAGCCAGTAGCCTCAACGCGGCTCGCGCAAGAGCAAAGCAAGCATCTACAAAAATCCCTGGGCCGCTTTGACATCCTGTTGTTGGTGGTCGCCGCGGTCATCTCAGTGGAGGTCCTGGGCCAGGTCTCCGGCTTCGGTGGGGAAACCTTCACTTGGACACTCATCCTGGCCGTGACGTTCATGGTCCCCTATGGACTGATCTTCGCCGAGACGGGCGGGGCCTTCACCGAAGAGGGCGGCGTCTACGTGTGGACGAAGATGGCATTTGGGCGCGTGGTTGCAGCCATCACGTCCCTTTTCACCTGGGTGACGCAGCCCGTCTGGGTGGGTGGCGCCATGGCATTCGTCGCTGTGGAAACCTGGTCCGAGTACGTGGGTCACGTGGACGCCGGCAGCCCGGCCGATTACATCTTCAAGCTGCTCTTCATCTGGATCACGGTGACCTCAGCGATTATCAGCTTGAAGCACGGCAAATGGTTGCCCTCACTGGGCGCCATCCTCAAGGTCGCGTTCCTGACCTTTTTCATTATTGTCACCATGGTTTACGGGCTCCAGCACGGTTTCAACGGTTTGGACCTGGGCTTCTTCTCGCCAACACTTGCCGGCTTCCTGGGCGTCACCCCACTTCTGCTGTTCTCATTCCTAGGTTTCGAGTCAGGGAACAGTGCTGCCGGGGAGATGAAGAACCCGGCCAAGGATGTTCCCATCTCGGTTGCCCGGTCATCCATGATTGCGGCCGCAAGCTACCTGCTCCCGATCCTTGCCATCCTGCTGGTGGTACCGCTGGACCAGATCACCGGCATTGGCGGGCTGTTCGGAGCAATAGCCACGGTTTACGCCGTCTTTGGTCCTGCCGCGGAAATCATGCTGTCTATTTCGGCCGTAGTTTTCTGCTTCATCCTGGTCTCCCAGGGTGCCGCTTGGATGATCATCAGCGACCGCATGCAGGCCATGGCTGCGGCAGACGGCTCCTTCTTCGGAGGCTTTTTTGGACGCTTCCATCCCAAGCTGGGCACGCCTATCCGCGTTAATACGCTCTCAGGTGTGGTGGCGACGCTGTTCATGCTCGCAGCCATGCAGCTCAGCGGCACCAGCAGCGCACTGTTCGGAGTGGTCCTCTCCATCGCGATCTCGACGTTCCTGCTGAGCTACCTGTTTGCCATCCCTGCGGCTGTGAAGCTCCGGAGCAAGTATCCCCTCGTCGATCGGCCCTTCAAGGTTCCTGTCTCCGACACGGGTTTCCGCATCCTCGGCTACATCTGCTTCGCGTGGATCCTGATCGGGTCATGGGTTGCAATCTTTCCGGGAACGCTGGATGTGCTCTTCGGACTGCCGTACGACTTTGAGGCCACGTGGGGCGTCCCGCAGTTCACCTTCGAAGCCTTCGCCCTCGGCACGCTTGGGTGCATCCTGGCGCTGGGACTCGTGGGTTATGCCCGTGGCAAGAAGGTGCGTGACTCGGTAGCGCCAGTCAGCGAGACCGCAGAGCTGGTCAACGACTAGCTACAGGATCGCCGGAAACGTACGAGATCGCCGGAAACGTACGAGATCGCCGGAAAGGCCCAGCGATCTGGAGCCTTTCCGACGATCTCGGCGCACGGACGTCGTTCGTCAGCGCGCTTCGAGGTCCTCGAGCGTTTTGCCCTTGGTATCCGAGGACAAAAGGGTTGCTACGGCTGAAACCAGGCAGATGCCGAGCGTGGTCAGGCCGATGACCATGGGGATGTTCGCTGATCCCGGGGGAGCGATCGCCGTGAACAGGCTCGGGAAGAAGGAAGCGATCATGAGCCCGATGTTTTGCGAAACCGCGAAGCCGGTCACCCTCATCCGCATGGGGAACTGCTCCTGGAAGAACGTGGCGAAGGTGGCGTTCCACATCTGGAAGAGGATGCCTTGGACGATCACGACGCAAACGAAGACCAAGGGCAGGCTGCGCTGTTCGATCGCCCAAAGGTAGCCGATGGTCAGCAAACCGCCGGCAATGCCACCGGCCACCATCAGTGTTCGCCGGCCAATCTGGTCTGACAGGGCGCCGAACAGCGGGATGGTCAACACGGCGGCCACGTTGGCTGCCAGGGTCACCCAGAGGAACTCGCTGCTGGAGAAGCCGATGCCGTAGCCCTTTTGGGTGGCGAAGGAGACGCCGAAGATGAGGGTGGCCATGCCGATGACGTTGGTGAACGTCATGATGATGCACCGCAGCAAAACCCAGGGGTGGGTGCGCAGGAGGTCCATCAGAGGGAAGCGGCGCTTGGCGCTGGCGTCCTCGGACTGGGCCAGGTAGGCGGGAGGCTCCTCCACCCGGCGACGGATAACGTAACCGGCCACGATCACCACGGCGCTGAGCAGGAACGGCAAGCGCCAGCCCCATGAGTGGAATTGCTCGTCAGGGAGCAGGGCGGCAAGCGGAATCAGTACCGCGGTAGCAAGGATGGAACCCACTTGCGTGCCTTGCAGGCTGAAGCTCGCGAAGAATCCGCGCTTCGCGTCGGGGGAGTGCTCCACGATCATGGCACTGGCGCCACCGAGCTCACCTGCGACGGCAAATCCTTGAATCAGCCTAAGAATCACCAGAAGGACGGGAGCCAGTAGGCCCACCTGTCCATACGTGGGCAGGAGTCCGACGGCGAAAGTAGCGAAGCCCATGAGCAGCATCGCGAAAACGAGCACCTTCTTGCGCCCGTGCCGGTCTCCGTAGGCGCCCAGGATTACGGCGCCGAGCGGGCGGGAAACGTATCCCACGGCGTAGGTGGCCAGCGAGGCGATGATGCCGACAGTGGCATTCTCGGTGGGGAAGAAGATGGTGGGAAACAGAAGTGTCGCCGCCAGTGAGTACAGAGCGAAGTCGTAGTACTCCAGCGCGCTTCCGATCCAGCCGCTCATCGCGGCCTTCTTCGGATCCTTCTGGCCGGTGGTTGGTTCGGGGCCGGTGGCGTGTTCGGGGGAGGTGCTGAGATCCCTCCGGTGCGTGACAGTCACGTCGCTGTACTCCTCTGGCGTCGTTGGCAAGGAACAAGAACTCTTCCCATCCAGGACTGAACAAAGTGGCCATTCAGCGTGAGGAAGGTTACATCTTGAATCGATTCATAAATCATAAGGGCGTGACGTGCGCTACGTCAACGCACGACGGCGGCAGGCCACCTTTGGTTCCAGTGGAACCAAGGCGACCTGCCGCCGTCGTCTATTTACTACTTGGCGAGGAAGCGCAGCAGGACCTCATTGATTTCGGTGCCGTGCGTCCAGAGCATGCCGTGCGGTGCGTCTTCGATCTCGACGTATTCGGCGGACGGCAGGCGCTTGGTGAACTCGCGGCCCGTGGAGTCGATGGGAAGGATGCGGTCGTCGGTGCCGTGGACGATCAGTGACGGGACGGTGACCTTCTCGATGTCGGAGCGGAAGTCCGTGAGCCATGAATCCACAACTGCGAACGATGCGTACCAGGACGAGCCTGCTGCGACGTTCCACGAATTCCGCAGCGCTTCTTCGCTGAGGCGGTTGCCCAGGAATTTATCGGTGTTGAAGAAGTCATTGTAGAAGTTGGTGAACCAGGCGTAACGGTCTTCGATAGCGGCATTGCGGATGCCGTCGAAGACTGACGAGGGAACGCCTGTTGGGTTGTCGTCCGCCTGGAGGAGGAAGGGTTCGAGGGATGCCAGGAACGCGGCCTTGGCGATGCGGGCTTCTCCGTAGGTGCCGATGTATCGTCCAACTTCGCCGGTGCCCATCGAGAAGCCGACCAGCACGACGTCTTGCAGGTCCAGGGTTTCAAGCACGGTGTTCAGGTCTGCTGCAAAGGTGTCGTAGTCGTAGCCCGTGGTCGGCTTGCTGGACTTGCCGAAGCCGCGGCGATCGTAGGTGATGACCCTGTATCCGGCGTTGAGGAGGGCGGCTGTCTGCTTTTCCCACGAGGCGCCGTCCAGTGGGTACCCGTGGATCAGGACTACGGGCTGACCTGCTCCGTGGTCTTCGTAGTAGAGCTCAACGTCCGTGGTGTTTTCGGTGCCGACCTTGATGAAACCCATAATTTGTCCCTTTTCTCGAAGCGGAGAACGATCGTTCTCCGTCTGTGTTCTCCATAGTAGAGAACGTTCGTTCTCAATGCAAGTACAATGGGTGCATGGATATTTCCGAAGTTCGCGAACGCATCGTTGCCACAGCCGACGAGCTCTATAACGCGAAGGGAATCCAAGCCGTTGGCATGGACGAACTTAGGGCGGCGGCAGGGGTCTCGCTGAAGAAGCTTTATGCGGAATTCCCCTCAAAGAGCAGCATCGTCATGGCCGTGCTTGAGCACAGGCATAAGTCCTGGACCGAAGGGCTCGACGCCACGGTGCAGCAGGCCGGGGCGCCCCGGGAACGCCTCCTCGCCATCTTCGACTACCTCGCCGGATGGTTTTGTCAGGATTCGTTTCGCGGATGCGGTTTCATCAACAGCTTCGCCGAGCTCGGAGCCATCAGCCCGGACGTCGCCGAGTATGCGCGGAAGCATAAGGAATCGTTCCAGGAATACGTTGCCCGTTTGGCCGGCGAGGCCGGCGCGCCAAGCTACCTGGCGCCGCAACTCGCCATCCTTGCCGAAGGTGCCCAGACCACTGCGGCCATCGCAGGAACATCCGATGCCGCCGGGCAGGCGCGTCAAGCAGCGGCAGTACTGATCGACGCAGCCCTCATAGCCGACTAGGCTTCTGACACGCGTCCAGCGCGGCAGGAAGAAGACTATTCGTGTTTGAAGTCCCCAGCATCTTGTTCCTTTCGGCAGGCTTCGCGGTGTTGGCCGCGGCAGTTCTGCCGAAATTGTTGCGCCACATGCCGCTTTCCATGCCGATGGTCTTTCTGGGCAGCGGAATTCTGGCGTTCACCCTGCTTCCTGACTTACCGGACCCGGACCCTGTCCAGTATGGGGATTTTACGACGCACCTGACCGAAGTGTGCGTCATCATCTCCCTCATGGGTGCCGGACTGGCTTTGGACAGACCGTTCCGTTGGCGCGGATGGACCACCACCTGGCGGCTCCTCGGGATCGTCATGCCCTTGTGCATCCTGGTGATGACGCTCCTTGGCCTGTGGGTGTTGGGCTTGGGTCTGGCTGCCGCCATCCTCGTAGCTGCAGCGATCGCCCCCACTGACCCCGTGCTGGCCTCAGAGGTTCAGGTGGGAAAACCTGCAGACACTGAAGATGACCCGGACGAAGACGAGGTCCGCTTCGCTTTGACCTCCGAGGCGGGTTTGAACGACGGACTCGCCTTCCCCTTTGTGTATTTGGCCATCCTCATCAGCTTGGTAGGGGCGTCCCCGGAGGCCTGGCTGGGGGAGTGGCTTGCGTTGGATGTTCTCTGGCGCATTGGTGTGGGGGTGCTGCTCGGTTTCGGAACCGGAAAGCTTCTGAGCCTGATCTTCTTCGCCGCCAAGGGTAAGAGCTTCCGCCTGTCAGAACACTCTGAGGGCTTCGTGGCGCTCGCAGCTACTTTCCTGGCCTACGGCGTTGCAGAGATGGTGGAGGGCTACGGGTTCATCGCAGTTTTCATCTGCGCCCTGACAATTCGATCCGCTGAGCACAACCACTCCTACCACCAGGTGCTGCACAGCTATGTAGAGCAGCTTGAGCGCCTCATGACGGTGGTGATCCTGGTTCTCCTTGGCGGCGCCATAGCCCGTGGCCTCTTGGAGGGTATCGGTTGGATGGAGCTGTTGGTAGCGTTCGCGTTCCTCTTGCTGGTCCGCCCCTTGGCTGGATGGCTCGGCTTGATGGGTGGCAAGACCGGTCCGCGCGAACGCCTGGCCATTTCCTACTTCGGCATCCGCGGGATCGGGTCACTGTATTACGTGGCATACGCGCTGAGCCATGGCAACTTCGATGCCGAAGCACGTGAGCTTTGGGCCCTGATCGGCTTGGTGGTGGCACTGTCCATCGTGGTGCATGGGGCCACCACGGCGCCCCTCATGAACCGGCTGGATCGGCTCCGGGCCGCTGAAGCACGCAAGCAGCACGGCGACGAAGGCAGGGCGCCGACTACTGCCGTTTAGCCACCTGCCGGCCTAAGCCTTGCATCGTTTGTCAATATTCTGGAGTAATTATTTCCGATTTTAGGCAGGCGCCTTTGCATTCAATAATCAGTATCCTGATGGTCTGAGCAGGGGCGATACACCTTTGGCTGTTGGCAGCGGGAGTTCTGTGCTCCTGGTCGCGTTCCTTTTGCCCCGATCTTGCCCTAGGCACGCCGTACTTGCGGGCGTACAGTCCGCTGTATAGCTCCCCCACATTCTGTTGGGCAGTTGCTTTGGGGCGTTTGCCCCGCCGGGGGAAGGAACTGCCATGCACCATAGCTCTGCGCGAAGAAATCCAAGAACACCATCGTTGGGATCGGCTGGTCGCCGCACAACCGTGTCAGTGGGAGCTGCCTCAGGAGTACTTCTCCTTGTAGGGGCCATCACGTTGCAACAGGCTCCTGCGTTCGCAGCCACGCCGGTCAACTTGGGGACGGCGACGTCGTATTCCGTCCTTGCCGCCACGACTGTGACCAACACAGGACCAACCACCATTCAGCGAGACCTTGGCCTGAGCCCGGGCACCGCCATTACGGGGTTTCCGCCCGGCATTGCCGCTGGAACCACTCACGCTGCAGACGCGGTGGCACTGCAGGCACAATCGGATCTGACCACCGCCTACAACAATGCCGCGGGGCAACCATTGACGGCCAGTGTCTCCGGAGACCTGGTGGGCCAAACGCTCGTTGAGGGCGTCTACAAGTCAACGTCCTCCTTGGCGCTTAGTGGACAGCTCACCCTTGATGGCCAGGGTAATCCCGCCTCCGTGTTTGTCTTCCAGGTCGCCTCGACGCTGATTACGGCCTCAGCCAGCAGCATCGTCCTCATCAACGGCGCCCAAGCCTGCAACGTGTTCTGGCAAGTCGGCAGCTCGGCAACCCTGGGTACGGCCTCGAGTTTCAAGGGATCCATCCTCGCCCTGACGTCGATTACGGCTCAGACCAACGCCGTGGTGGAGGGGCGGCTGCTCGCCCGCAACGGGCAGGTCTCCCTCGACACCAACGTGGTGACCACCCCCGCCTGCGTCACGACGCCCACAACCTCCGCGCCGCCGGGCACCGCAACGGCAACACCGACGGTTACGCCCACTGAGACGGCGACGGCGACTGCCACCCCGACCGTGACTGCTACGGAGACGACGACGGCGACTGCCACGGCGACTGCCACCCCGACCGTGACTGCGACGGAGACGACGACGGCGACGGCGACTGCAACTGCCACCCCGACCGTGACTGCTACGGAGACGACGACGGCGACTGCCACCCCGACCGTGACTGTTACTTCTACCCAGACGGCGCCCGCCACAAGGCCCACTGATTCAACTACTGCTACGAATCAGGGAGTTCCCCTGGCCGGAACCGGCAGGAATCAAGGCACGAACGTGGACACCGCAGTCGCTCTGTCCCGCGCCGGTTCCACCCATCAAACAACAATCCTTGGAACAGTCTTCGTGGGCCTTGGTGGGGTGGGCATCGCCTTCTTGGCAACCCGGCTGCTGATGAACGGACGCAGGGGAAGCCAGCAGGAGTAGTGTCTTGCGGCGCCAAGCTGTAACGCGGGCGAGGCACCGCTGCAGGCATGTTTCGGCGGGGCTAGCCGGACAGCGGTGGAGGAAGGGGGCGATCGCCGCCTTCCTCGCCGCGGTGCTGCTGGCTGTGGCGCTTCCGGGATGGTGGCCGACTCCGGAAACAACCCCCAACGCGACGCCCTCGGCAATCGCAGCGGTGCCCCAACCGGCAACCAGCCCTCCGGGCTCCGACTCTTCAAGGAGTCCCTCGCCGATACAGTCGGAGTCAGCTCCGCAGCACCAAGGGCCGGACAAGGTTGCTGCCTTGGAGGCCGGTGCTCCGCCGTTGCACATCACCTACGATGCGGTAGGACTTGACCAGGGCATAGTGCCTCTGACTCCGACCGCACAGGAACTCGAGGTGAATTCGATCGTTCCGCCCCACACCTCGGACGCCTATTGGCTTAGTCCATACGGCATGCCTGGTGAGGGCTCGACGAACACCACCTATGTTGTTGGGCACAGCGTGGAAGGGGGCGCCTCCCCGTTCAATAACATCAGCGCCCGTGCGAGAGCGGGTGACCTGCTGACCGTCACCACTGCTGAAGGGCAGCTGGACTTCAAGGTGGACGGGGTCACCACTGAGTACAAGGAAACTTTGAGGGACAGCAAGATCTGGGACATAGTGCCGGGTCGGCTCATACTGATCACCTGCTACGCGGCTGACCTTTGGGGGAAGAACATCATCGTCCAGGCAAGCCCGGTGCCCGCAAGGTAGCCAGGTCTGCTCGGACGGTCTCCACTTCACAGTACGTGGGAGCACTGCGTTCGGGAGCCGAGCCATGGAAGACTGGAAGCATGTCTCCCCGTCCCATGAAACCGCGCCCCCAGTCCGACGCCGTCGACAATGAAGTCCCCACGCCGCTGAGTAAAGGACGCCGTCACCTCGCTATGAGGCTCGACGACGCGTGGCTTGGTTTTCAGACGCGTCTCGCGATCCGGCGTGGCCGGGTGGAGACAGTCATCCCTTACACCGGGTACGGCAGCACATCCTGGGTTCGGGTCCTCGCGCGGATCGTCCGAAGTGACCCCCGGGACGCCGCGGGTCACACAAATCCGTTGCAGGAAAGCATGCGCGGCTGGCGCAACTTCACCAGCGCGCCCGTGGCCCACGCCCAAGTAAACGTGACCATCGCCGGCACCGTTTTTGACGTGAGGGCTGACCGCGGCGGTGTGGTGGATGCTCGTATACCCGTAGCCCTCGACGCCGGTTGGCACACCATCACGCTGCAATCCGGCGAGTCCGAAATCGTGGAGGCTCCCGTGGAGATCGTCGCGGACGATGCCGATTTCGGCGTCGTGTCTGACATTGACGACACCGTAATGGTCACTGCGCTGCCGCGTCCGTTTCTGGCAGCATGGAACACGTTCGTCCTCAACGAGCACGCGAGGACTCCCACGCCGGGTATGGCTGTGCTGTATGAACGGATTGCCAGGACGGCACCTTCCGCACCGGTGCTGTATCTGTCCACCGGAGCATGGAACGTTGCCCCCACCCTGTCCCGGTTCCTGTCCCGCAACTTGTACCCCGCCGGTCCCAAGCTCCTCACGGACTGGGGCCCGACTCCTGACCGCTGGTTCCGCAGCGGCCAGGAGCACAAGAGGACCTCATTGGAACGCCTCGCGGAGGAGTTCCCCAACATCAAGTGGCTGCTGGTGGGTGACGACGGACAACATGATGAGTCCATTTACTCCGAGTTCGCCCAACGTCATCCCGCCAACGTCAGGGCCATCGCGATCCGTCAACTCTCCGCGGGTGAAGCGGTGCTGGCTGGTGGGCGGTCAAAGTCCGGAGGCCAGCCCACTCCTGGAATCCCTTGGATCTATGCCCCGGATGGAGCGGGAATGTCGGCCCAGCTCGAAGAACTGGGCGTCATCCGGAATGAGGTTCGGTCCGCCGACGACCCCGAAGAAGGCGAAGTGCACACGGCATCGGAGTGATGACTACGCGACGTCGATAAACACCGGGTTGGCGTAGAACCAGATATCCGCCCACGGGTCAGCGTCCCCGAGGTTATCTCCGTGGCGGATGGGCCCGGCAGGGTCCACGGCAGCGCCGTAGTAGCCGGCGCCGTGGCGGTTTCCGTCGCTGCCGCGGAGGCGGAAGTAGCAGGATGTCTGCACGTCCTTGATGACGTGCTTGATGGTGAACGTTCCGGTACGCCCGGAAACATCGATCTGCTTCCATACCGCTGTGCCAGGGGCCCTCAAAGTGTCGCGATCTGCCGCGGCACCGGTTACGGCGCCACCGATGACGTCCACGTGGGCGAGCTTCGGGAGGATCCCTGCGAAGTTGCGGTAGTCCGTCGTCGTCATGGTGATGGAAATTTCGACGTCGGCACCTCGCCTTACCTGGAGGCGGGAGCCGAGGGTGACGCCGTTGCGCCCGTTACTGTTGCCTGCGCCGCGCACCTCGCGGACCCGCACGTCGAGTCCCTGGAGGAGGTGTCCGTGGTCCACCCACATGCGGCCGTTGCGCATTGCTTCCAGGACGCCGGTGTAGGAGCGTTTGGTGACACCGGTGTGAAGGCGGCTGAACTGTCCCGGCCAGTAGTCGCTGCCACCCTGCTTTTCGCCGGTATCAAAGGGATCGGGACGCTTGCCCGTGACGGACCAGCGATCGAATTCGCTGGGCAGGCTGAGGTAGGGCTCCTCTGCCGGATACGGTCCGGTTTTCCAAGTGTCCTTCACAGTGAGGTGGTTGTCGGAGTTGGACGTGATCCAGAAGGGCAGGCCTTCAGCGAGCATGGAGTCCCAGACGCCACCCACCGTTGCGGTTGCCCAATCGAAGCCGCCGTAGGGCCGGAAAGCGTCGGCCGGGTAGCCGGGAAAACTGTACTGGGTGGGGTTGTTGGTGTATTCGCCGCGCTGGTCGCCGGGCCTGGAGAACTGGCTGACGCCGGAGCCTTGCGCACCCGGGGCACCTTCCATGCCGATCATCACTTCGCGGGCGGCATCGCGCCAAGCCCGGAGTTCGTGCGGGGAATCGATGCCCAGACGCATGGGGTGGTTGGCCAGCGCTACGACGTCGTCGATGTAGCCGGAGCGCCGTTGGTTGGCCAACCAAGCAATGGCTTCAACTGCTTTTCGCTCGAACGTCTCCACTTGGGCCGTTCCAGGGGTTGGCTTCTCCCATTGGTTCAGTTTTCCGTCCCACACCAGTTCGAAGGTCCGCAGGAGGTTCACTTCATTGGGACCGGGGGCGACAAGCACTGACGCGTGCTCAGCTCCCGGGATGTACCATTCGAGTCCCTGGAAGATCAGCAGGTCGGGCCTCGCTGCACGCTGCGCCTGGATTTCCTTGTTGGCGTTGACTGCCCCGCCGTTGTTGGCGTGGCCAAAGTTGCTGTGCTCAGTCAGTGCCAGCCAGTCCACACCGTAGGACTGTGCGGTATCGAGCTGCTGCTTGATCATGTACTTCGCGTCGTGGCTGTACTGGGTGTGGACGTGGTGGTCTCCGACAAGCCACTTCAACTGGGGGTCGTTGCCGCCCGTGTTCGCCGTCGCCGGCCGTGCCATGGCGGCCGTTGCCGCGCTGCCCGCGGCCAGGATGCCTGCCGATTGCAGGATGCGCCGGCGGCTCAATCCCATGGTTTTCAGCTCAGCGTCGGCAAGCTCCACTCGTTGGCTGTGGGTAGTCGTGTTTTCGTCTGCGGTGCACATAGCGCTTTCCCTCTGTAGTTTTGTGATCCCCCCAGCGGGATCACAGTAGGGAAGCGGGATGGCGCGGAGGTTAACCGGGCGGGAACGGTTTGGGGGAGCGCCCAGAGGGTGTGCACCCCTAGCGAGTTCGCGGGAGAACGTCGAAACCACCCTGAAACCTCCGGCGATCCGGCAGGATTCCGGCGATCTCGGGGCCAGCGTCCTTGGGCGCCCCGACGGATCCCCGCTTTATCAAAGTTGCCACCAGATCCGGGCCGGGCCCGGCAGCTTTCCTGCCCTCAATCTGCCTGATCAGCGCTGAGGCTGCGGCAATTCCCATGTCGTAGACGGGCTGTGAGATGACGGTGAGCGGGGGAGTGGTGAGGCGGGTCCAAGCGAAATCGTCGTACATGAGGAGCGAGACGTCTTGCGGGACGGAACGCCCTGATTGCTGGATGGCTTCCACCACGCTCAGGGCGATCAGGCCGTCGGAGGCAATGATGGCCGTGGCGGCGTCCGGTCCGCTCAGCAGGTCCTGCGTGATCCGCATGATGGAGTCGGCGTCCCCTGCATTAAGCCGGACGAGGTCAGTGGGATGGGGGAGGCGTGCTTCATCGAACGCACGGTGGATTCCGTCCAGGCGGTCTGAGATCTGCGAAGAGTCCAACTCCATCCCTGCAACATAGGGGGCTTCGGTGCGGACGGTGGAGACGAAGGCGATTCGCCGGTGCCCGGCCTCGATCAAGTGCTTGGTGGACTCGTAGGAAATGCTTCCCATGTCCACGGCAAAGGTCTCAACGTCAACCCCTGCGGCGGCGCGGTCCAGCAGGACCAGGGGGCGCCCGGACTCGCGGACCTGCTGCAGGTGGGAGGTTTCCACTGAGGAGGCCGGAGCAACGATGAGTCCGTCCACCCGCTTGTCCAGGAGCACCCGAACGGCGTCCACTTCGGCAGCCCGTTCCTCGTCCGTGTTGATGAGGATGACGTTGTAGCCGCTCTTCTTGGCGGTGTCCGTGATACCCCTCATGGCGAGTCCGAAGTGGGGGTTTTCGATGTCGCCCACCACCACGCCAATGGTGTTCGACTTGCCGGTGTTCATGCTGCGCGCGAGTTCGTTGGGCCGGTACTCGAGCTCCTCGGCCGCGGCGAGGACGCGCTCCCGAACCTCATCGCTCACGGCGCCGTAATTGCCCAACGCGCGGGCCGCTTGTGCCTTGGACACTTTCGCGGCTTTGGCGACGTCGGCAACCGTCACGTCCCGTCGTCGGGATCCGTCAGTGCTCATGTTCACCTTTCAGGAGGGGTGTTGACGCGGCTTTGTGAGTTCCGCTACATTTCTATCAATCGATGTGAGTCCGGTCTCAATCCTAGGGGCTGAGACCGGACTCAACAAGACCCCGCATCGAGCAATAACTTCAGCGGCTCCTGACAGCACCGCTTTCCCTCCCACGATTGGACAACGCTGTGATCAAACTGAATTTCCGCCCGGCAGCGCTCGCAGCAGCAGCCTTGGCGGCCATCCTCGCCCTCTCGGGTTGCGGCGGGTCCACCGCCAGCTCCTCACCTTCCGCGGACAACCCCTACGGGCTGATCGAGCCCGGCACCATCCGTGTAGCCAGCCTCGGAGACTCCAAGCCATACACCTTCACGGACAGCTCCGGTAACTTCACCGGCTTCGACGTGGAACTGTTCAAGGACGTGGCCCACCGCGCCGGCGTAGACAAAGTTGTCTTCACCGGACAGGACTTCTCCGGACTCCTGGCAGCCGTGGCCAACGGCCAGTTCGACGTCGGCGTTGCAGCTATCGGCATCACGGACAAGCGCAAGGAAACCGTGGACTTCTCCGACGGCTACCTCGCCGGATACCTGACGGTCATCACCACCAAGACCTCAGGCATCAACGACGCCGATGGCCTCAACAGCAAGCGCCTGGGCGTGGTCCAAGGCACCCTGCAGGAAGCCTACGCAGTCAAGAACTTCACCTCGGCGCAGCTGGTCCGCTTCCCGGACAACAACACCGCCATCTCCGCAGTCAACAGCGGTTCCGTGGACGCCCACTTCCTGGACTACGAGGCAGCCAAGGAATACCAGGAGCAGTTCGGACTAGTGAGTGCCGCGGACATCCCCTCCTTCGACGCACCGGCGGGCTTCGCTATCGCCAAGGACAAGCCCGCCTTCAAGGAAGCCTTGAACAAGGGCCTCGCCGAAGCAATGGAAGACGGCACCTGGAAGAAACTCTACGAGAAGTGGTTCCCGGGTTCGCCGATGCCGGAGCAGTACCTTCCGAAGGCCGAGCAGACCTCCAGCCCGGCTCCGACCGCCAGCAAGTAAGCCCCAAAACACCTAACGTCTGAGAGCACTCAATGGATTGGCTCAATACCATCAGCCGCACGTTCTTCGACCTTGATGCCATGGTCGAAGTACTGCCCCAGCTCCTCGGAGTTGGCCTTCTCAACACCCTGATCATCTCCATCGCAGCAACCATCCTCGGCGTAGTGATGGGCATGGTGGTGGCGGTCATGGGCATCTCGCGCTCCAAGTGGCTGCGAATCCCGGCGAGGATCTACACAGACCTTTTCCGGGGCCTGCCCGCTATCCTCACCATCCTGCTGATCGGCCAGGGATTTGCGCGGTTGAGCCAGTCGGTCTTCGGACCCTCGCCTTACCCGCTGGGAATCATCGCCCTGAGCCTCATCGCCAGTGCCTATATAGGTGAGATCTTCCGGGCTGGCATCCAAAGCGTTGATAAGGGCCAGGGGGAGGCCTGCCGGGCTTTGGGAATGAGCTACTCCAAGTCCATGGCCCTCGTGGTGGTTCCGCAAGGCATTCGCAGGGTCCTGCCCGCCTTGGTGAACCAGTTCATCGCAATCGTCAAAGACTCATCGCTGGTCTACTTCCTTGGGCTCCTGGTCAGTGAGCGTGAACTCTTCCGGGTGGGCCAGGACGCAGCAGTACTGTCCGGCAACCTTTCACCGCTGGTCATGGCGGGCATCTTCTACCTGATCATCACGGTGCCCCTGACCCACCTGGTCAACTACTTCGACAACAAGTTCCGCACCGGCCGGCGTCGTCCCACGGCACCCACCAGTGGGCTGAAGGAAGTCAAGGAACTCGATGCGGCCTCGCCGCTCATCACCGGGAGCAACACGTGAACCTCACAAGCAGCAGTGCCACCAGCACCAACCAGCCGACCAGCGACATCGAAAAGTTCCACGGCTCCAGCCTGGAACTGCAAAACCTGACCATGGCCTACGGGGACGTTGAGGTTCTCCGCAATGTCAGCCTCAACGTGGCGCCGGGAACCACCACCTGCATCATTGGCCCCTCCGGTTCAGGAAAGTCCACGCTCCTGCGCGGTGTAAACCGCCTGCATGAACCCAAGAGCGGCGATGTGCTGCTGGCCGGCGAAAGCGCACTCAAGGTCAAGCCGGACATCCTCCGGGCACGTATCGGTATGGTGTTCCAGCACTTCAACCTCTTCCCGGACCACACTGCACTGGAAAACGTGGCATTGGCCCTGTGGAGCGTCAAGGGAATGTCCAAGTCGGAGGCCCGGGAACGCGCCCGGCGGCGCCTGGCTGAAGTAGGCCTCGCAGAACGCGCTGATCACCGGCCACGCGACCTCTCCGGAGGACAGCAGCAACGCGTCGCTATTGCCCGGGCTTTGGCCATGGAGCCCGAGGTCATGCTCTTCGACGAAGCCACCAGCGCCCTGGACCCCGAGCTGGTCAAGGGCGTCCTCAACCTCATGGCAGGTCTGGGCCGCCGCGGCATGACCATGCTGGTTGTCACCCACGAGATGGGCTTCGCCCGCAAAGTGGCCGACCAAGTGGTGTTCATGGATGAAGGCGAAGTAGTGGAAATCGGAACCCCCACCGAGCTCTTCGACAACCCGCGCAGCGAACGCCTTCAGCGCTTCCTCTCGGAAGTGCTGTAATGGGCGGGACTCCTGTGATGCGCCAGCCAGCAGCGGCACCCATCCGAACCGCCGTCGTCGGATTTGGCGTCTCGGGCAAGGTGTTCCACGCGCCGCTGATCGAAGCGGACCCGGACTACTCCCTTGACGTCATTATCACAGCAGATCCGCAACGCAAGTCCGAAGCCCAGCGGCTCTACCCGCAGGCAAGGATCGTAAACACCCCCGAGGACATGTTCGCCCTCGCCGGGGACCTGGATCTGGTGGTCCTTGGAACGCCGCCGCTTACGCACCTTGAACTCGGTGCCACGGCCATCGCCCATGGGCTGAACGTTGTGGTGGATAAGCCTTTCGTCACCACCGTGGCCCACGGTGAGGAGCTGGCTGGGCGGGCGTCCGACGCCGGTGTGCAGCTGACGGTCTTCCAGAACCGCCGGTGGGACGCCGACTTCCTGACGCTGCGCAAACTGCTGCGGGCCGGTGCCCTGGGCGACGTGCGAACGTTCGAGTCGCGCTTTGAATGGTGGCGTCCGGAAGGCTTCGGGAACTGGCGCGATTCGGCCACGCTGGCCGAGGGCGGAGGGATCCTCCATGACCTCGGCGCCCACCTGATCGACCAAGCCGTCCAGCTGTTCGGCCCGGTGGAGGACAGCTACGGCGAGACCGCCAACCACGGCCCCCACGCGGATGCCGCCGACACCGAGGCCTTCGTGTCGCTGCGCCACGAATCGGGCGTCCGGACACGGCTGTGGATGAACGGAATGGCCGCCCAAGTGGGCCCGCGCTTCCACGTCCTCGGCTCCAAAGGCGGCTACACCAAGTGGGGACTCGACAGCCAGGAACCGGCCCTCGCAGCCGGCCTCACGCCGTCGGACGCCACGTACGGCACAGAACCCCAGGAGTCTTGGGGGCTTCTGGGAGTGGACGGAGCAACCACGCCAGTCCCGGCCGAAAAGGGCGACTATCCACAGTTTTACAGGGAACTCGCAGCCTCTCTCCGCGGTCACGGGCCTCTTCCCGTGCAGCCGGCGGAAGCGTTGGAAACCCTCAGGATCATCGAAAACATCCACGCGTTCGCAAAGGCGCGTTTCAGCATTCAGAACCCGAAAGAGAGATCACGCATGTCCTCCACCAAGCACGTCGCCGTCATCGGAGGCGGCATCCTGGGCGTCTCCACCGCCGTCCACCTGCTCCGCCAGGGCGCTTCCGTCACTTTGCTGACCGAGCAGGGCCTGGCAAGTGAAGCCACCGGCCGTTCGTTGTCCTGGCTCAACTCGGCGGGCGAACGCTCCACGCCGTACCACCTGCTGCGCGTGGCCGGCGTTGACCGGTACCGCACACTCTTCGCCACGGACCCCAGCCGTGAGTGGCTGCAGTTCGGGGGCGGCCTCATGTGGAATGCGGCCGGGCAGGGCGAGGTCACCGAAGCCCGCCACGCTTACGAGAAGTCCATTGGCTACGACTCCAAGCTGTTGGCGCCTGAAGAGATCGCCTCGGTGACGCCCGGCATCGATGCCACAGCTGTCCCCGGGAATGCCATCTTCAACCCCGGCGAAGGCTGGGTGAGCCTGCCGGACCTGGTGAACTTCCTCATGGAGGAATTCCACGCGTTGGGCGGCCAGCTGATCCTCAACGCCGGCAAGGCCTCGGTAATGGTCGACGGCGGCCGCGCCACCGGCGTCGAAACTACCGGCGGTGAAACGTACCCCGCTGACGCCGTGCTGGTTGCCTGCGGTGCCGCGACGCCCGCCGTCGTAAAGCCTTTGGGGGTGGAAATTCCCAACGGTTCGCCGGTTTCCATGCTGGTGGTCACCAAGCCGGTGGAGCATCAGGTCACCGCAGTGATGAATACGCCCCGGGCTGCTGTTCGTCCCAACCCCGGCAACACGTTCGCCCTGGATCACGACTGGTACGAGGAGCACATCACCGAGCATGCCGACGGTTCATTCACCATCCCGGATGATGTTGTCCAGCAGCTGGCCGACGAATCCTCCAAGCTCATCGAGGGCAATCCCGAACTCAAGCCGGCATCCTGGAAGATCGGCTACAAGCCCATCCCAGGCGACGGCGAACCGGTCTTCGGTGAACTCGGCCAAGTGCCTGGCTGCTTCGTAGCCTTCACGCACTCCGGTGCCACGCTGGGCCTCATCGCGGGTGAGCTGCTGTCAGGCGAAATCCTGAGCGGTGAAAAGCACCCGATGCTGGCCACGTTCCGTCCGGGGCGTTTCTCCTAGACCGCGCTTGCCGGAAGTCAGCAGGTCATGTTGCCTTTGAGGGGCTTACCCGTCCAGAAATTGTTGGAGCCTGGAACTTTGTAGTAGCCGCGGATTTCGTAGCTCCAGGTGCCGATGATCTCGATGCCGGAACTGTACGATCTTCCCGCGGCTTGGCTGGGGTCACCGGTGAACTCGAGGTTGCCGGAGCGGTCGTTGACCCTCACCTCGTGGTAGTTGGCGTTCGCCACCGTTCCGTACGAATTTACAGTGACCGTGGTGTGGAGTCCCAAGGTGCATCGCATCGTCACGCTGGCGCTGGCCGGGGCAAGGATGGTTGCTGCCGAGAACTGCGGGGTAGCGCGTTCACTGTCCGTGAAGGCGGCTACCGCGGCCGTTGGTCCGGCTACCAGGCCAAGAACGACGACGGCGACAATCACCAAGGCGCGCAGGAAACCCTTCTGCGGTTTCATGGTGATCGTTCTCTTTCTACTGTGCTCAACGGATACTCGCCGGGCCTGATCGGGCTGGGGGGAAAGGAAACCGATCAGGCCCGGCGGGGCTGTTGTGTTGCTGTGTCTATTTGGTGGTTTCGGTGCGTTGGGTGCCGGTGAAGGCGAAGGCGATGGTGGAGGCGGCGCCTTGGAAGTCGTTGTTCGCGGTGGCGGGGAACGCGGTGGTGACTTTGAGGTTGTCGGTTTTGGCCGAGGTCAGGGAGGTGAGGTTGTTCAGGACCTTGTTCGCGGCGATCACCGGTGAAGAGGCCGCCACGGTGGTTTTGGTGCCGGTGCAGTTGTAGGGGGCTGCGGCGCCGGTCCAGGCTACGGAGCAGTTTTCGATGGTCAGCTGCAGGCCGTTGGTGACATCGGTGGTGAGCAGGGACGCGGTGGTCCCGGCGGAGGTGGTGAGGGTGACGTTGTTCAGGTCCGAGTTGCCGGTGTTGGCCAGGGTGACGAGCTTTTCGACTTTGTCGCCGGGGAGCAGGCCTGCGACGGGGACGTTGAGGGTGTTGGCCGGGCCGGGTGTTCCGAGGGCGATGGTGACGGTGCCGGCGGTGACTGCCTGGGAGGCGGAGGTCGAAGAGGTGAAGGCGCCGTAGGTGCCCATGCCTGCCACTGCGGCTGCGGTGCCGAGCAGTGCGACGGACGCGAGGATCTTACCGGAGGTGGTCTTAAGGCTGATGGCCATCTGAGTATGGTCCTTTCGGGAGGCCACCGTGGTCCGGCCGGCCATTCGTTTTCCAGCCTCTCTGGCTGACAAGAACTACTGTGCAGGGCCCGGATCAAGAACAAATCCTGTGTTCGGTCAACAATTCCTCAAGAAAACCTCAAGACTTTTTCGCCGCCCCCACACCACTGTCCCCTTGCAATGCTGAGCGGAATATGACTAAGATCTCATTCATCAGGGTTAGAAAAGAGACCTCCTGTCGGAGGTTTTTTTCTGCCCTTTTTTGCTACCCAAAAAGGTGACCTCTGACAGGGGCAGTTTCCCGACAGAGAGGTCGGACGAAATGTCCAGTTTTGTTATCCGCGGTGTGCACGATGTTGTGTCCTACATCGACGCCCGCCCTGGGATTTCGGGGCGCGCAGGGCTCATTTGGTGGCTTGCCTTGGGCGGCCTGTTCCTCGATGCCTTCTCCAACTCGGCGCTCAGCGCCGGCCTTGGCCCCATGACCAGGGATCTTCAATTGAGCGCCACTCAGGTGGCTGTCCTCACCTCCCTGGCGTCCTGGGTCGCCATCGTTTTCAACCCCATCGGCGGGTGGATGGCCGACAAGTGGGGCCGCATTCCTCCGCTGGTCTTTGCCAAGTTCCTGGCCCTCGCTGGTGCCGCTTTTGCCGCATTTGCACCCTCCTTCGAGCTCGTCCTTGTGGGTCGCTTCTTTGTAGGGGCCGCGTACGGCATCGATTTCGCCATCGCCATGGCGCTGCTCGCCGAGTTCACTCCCGCGCGGTTCAAGAGCAGGCTGAACACTTGGCAGGGAATTTGGTACTGCGCGGTCAGCGCCAACCTTTTGTTGGCGATCATGTTCTACAACATGGGCGTGGGAGAGTCGATCTGGCGTTACGCCGTCGGTTCTGCCGGTGTGGTGGCGCTAACGCTGTTTATTGCGCAACTGCTTTACATGGTTGAGAGTCCCACATGGGCTGCCCGAAAGGGCCTCGTGGACCGGGCCGCAGCCTCCATGAGCAAGATCTACGGGGAGAAATTCTCGGCCGCCCCGGTTGAAGACCGCTCCCCGATCGTGAACCAGGCAACAAAAGGATTTGTCAACATTGCCTTGATTTTCCGGGGCATTTATCTTCCCCGCACAATTCTGGCAGCGACCATTCAGATAGGTCAGTCCATCCAGTACTTCGCCGTGGGCTGGTACCTGCCCATCATTAGCCTGACTCTCTTCGGACAGGATTTTGTGGTCGCCACGCTTGGGGCCTTGGTGTTCAACCTGTTCGGCATACTCGGCGGATTCCTGTCACCGGCCATCGGCAAGAAGTTCGGCTTGCGAAAGGCATCCGCCATTGGGTTCGGAGCCGTCTTCGTCATGTTGCTGCTCCTGGGACTCTTTTACCAGAGCCTTCCGATCGTCCTCGCGTTCCTCATCCCGTCGCTCTTCATTCTGTTCCATTCGGGCGGTCCGGGGGCCAACGGAAAGAGCATTTCCACGCTTTCCTTCCGGAGCGAGCTCAGGGCTGGCGCCAACGGGGTGATTGGGGCTCTTGGCAGCACAGGCGCCGCGCTTGGGCTGCTGGTGTTCCCGCTTCTCAAACAGAATTTGGGCCTCGGACCTACGTTCCTCATTCTGGCCATCGTTCCGCTGGCCGCCTGCGTGGTCTGCAGCGTCATCAAATGGGACCCCACGCGGGCACCGGTCAGTCCGGATGAGGAGTTGAATGCCCCGCAATTCAAGAGCGACGTACAGCAGGCAGAGTTGAACCGCGTCTAGAAGGTGACACCCATGAAGCAACAAGCAATACTCTCGATCGATGAAGGAACCACGGGGACCCGCGCAGCCTGGGTCACCGGTGACGGAGTGGTTCATGGACTGGAATACCGGCACCTCGCCGTGGCCAGTCCCCGGCCGGGCGTCGTTGAGCAGGACGCCGGGGAAATATTGGCGAAGACCATTGATGCTTGCCGGATAGTTGTGCGCCGGGCGGCTGATGCCGGCGTCGAACTCGTTGCGGTTGCGCTGGCAACGCAGAGGTCGACGGCGGTGCTCTGGGACACTGCCACGGGCACGGCTTTGGTGCCGGCAATGGTCTGGCAGGACAGTCGCCACGCTGCCGAACTCGCGGAACTGGGCAAGGAATGGGACAACCGTCTGGTGCCTTCCGTTGGACGCCCCGCCGGCGTCCGATCGCCCTACCTGTGGGCGGCCCATCATTTGCGTGAAACTCCCGCCGTCCGCGAAGCCCGGGCAGCCAACAGGCTGGGCTTCGGCACGGTGGAGACGTGGCTGCTGTGGAGCCTCACACGGGAAAAGAGCTACGTGGCCACCTCTACGAACGCAACGTCGGCCGGTGCATACGTGCTGGCAGGGCACAGCTATGAAACGGCGTGGATCGATGCCCTCGGATTCCCGCGGGAGCTCTTGCCAGAGCTGCGCCAGGATGCCGACCGGCTTGGGCACACGGACCCCGGAACGCTGGGTATCGAGCTGCCGATCCTGGCAGCCATGGGCGATCAGCACGCGGGTACGGTGGGCCTGGGCTGCCTCCGCGCCGGTCAGGCAATGTGCGTCCATGGCACCGGAAGTTTCGTTGACCTCGTTACCGGCTCCAGCCCGCCGGTAAAATCCGGGCTCTACGAGGGGACGTTGACGCTGACGGGCTGGAGACGGCACTTCCAAACCGTCTACGCCGTGGAAACATTCACGGCCACCACAGGTTCGGCCCTGGACTGGATCTGCAACACCCTTGGCTGGTTCGACTCATCACGTCAGATCAGCGAACTCGCATCGCAAGCCTCCAGTGCAAACGGCGTCATGTTCGTGCCTGCTTTGACTGGCATCAGGATTCCGGTGGTGGAACCCACAGCCCGTGCTTCACTTACCGGCCTGTCCATGGCCAGCACCCGCGCGGAGCTTGCCTACGCTGTCCTGGAGGGCATCGCGCACTCGGTGGCAAGCAGCGTTGAAGCCAATCAGGAAGTAGCCGGATTGGCCGTGACGGAGATAGCCGTCGGCGGAGGCATGTCAGCCAGCGACTCCTTGATCCAAATGCAGGCCGATCTGACAGGCCTGCCCATGCAGCGGCTGCCCCGTTCAGAGACCGCCAGCCTTCGCGGTGCAGCATTCATGGCCGGCTCGGACGGGCTTCTTTGGGAAACGCTCGATGCAGCTGCAGCGACCCTCGGCGGCGGCGAAATCTTTGAACCCCGGCTGTCACCGGACCATCGATTGGATCGCAGGAACACCTGGAACACGCGAATAGCCAGGGAACTTGACCTTGTTGCGTCCTGACAGTGGGGGCCTGCTGGCATCCATCACCAAGAAACTTTGCATCAGAAAGACAAACACATGATCTCCATGCCCGCACGCAAGCCCAAGCTGGATCGAGCCAGAATGGTCTCGGACACGCCACTGAAACTGGACCGAAAGGAGCAGCTGGACGCCCTTGACGGCGGCGAGTTCGACATGATCGTCGTCGGCGGCGGCGTCACGGGAGCCTACACTGCGATGGACGCCGTCCTTCGCGGCTACCGGGTTGCGTTGCTGGAGAAGGACGACTTCGCTTCGGGCACTTCGTCAAAATCCTCCAAGATGATTCATGGCGGCCTTCGCTATATCGAACAAGGAAATCTGCCCCTTGTCCGGCACTCACTCCTGGAACGCCAGCGGCTGCGCAAGAACGCCGCCCACTTGGTGCAACGGTTGCCCTTCCTGTTCCCCGTTCTCTCGCAGGACGGCGTCTTCGACCGCCGGCTGGCGGCGGGTTTCGAGAGCCTGCTGTGGACCTACGACCTCGCCGGTGGCTGGCGGGAAGGCGTCCTGCACCAGAAGCTCAGTAAAAACGAGGTGCTGGCCCACTGTCCTACCTTCAAGGCCGAAAACCTTGAAAGTGGCTTCATGTACTACGACGCGCGCGCAGATGACGCCCGGCTGACACTTGCGCTGGCCAGAACAGCGGCCTTCCACGGTGCCACGGTCTTGAACGGTGCCAAAGTCAGCGAAGTGACAAGGCGCAGCGGCAAGGTGGACGGTGTGGTCATCGAAGCAGACGGCCGGGAACTTGCCGCACGCGCCAGAGCAGTCGTCATCGCCACCGGCGTCTGGCTCCGGGACTGGACCGGCGCCGCCAAGGACGCCGATGCTCCGAGCATTCGCCCGGCAAAAGGTGTTCACATCGCAGTGCCCTGGAGCAAAATCCGCAATGACTGTACTGTGACCATCCCTGTCCCCGGCAGGAACCGCCGAGCCACCATTACCCGTTGGGGAAACACCTCGTACCTCGGGACTACCGATGAGGACTACACCGGCGATCTGGATGACGTGAATTGCACCCGGGACGAGATGGACTTTCTGTTGGACGGTGCCCGAACCGCGCTGAACATGGACATCGAGGCAAGCGACGTACTCGGCAGCATAGGTGGTTGTCGTCCATTGGTGGCACCGCCCGGCGGCAAGACCATTGAGGTCAAGCGCAACCATGAAATCCGCACGGACCACGACGGATTGGTGACAGTAGTTGGAGGGAAACTGACGACCTCCCGGCACATGGCGCAGCAAACAGTGGACGCAGCGCAGAAGGTGTTGGGCCAGAACCGTCGCTGCCGGACCTCCAACGCCTACCTCCTGGGTGCTGCGGGCTACGACACCGAAGCCGTCGTGGCGTCGGGGGGCCTCGCCTCCCACCTTGGTGAGAGATACGGCACGGAGGCCAGGTTCGTGACGGACATCCTTGCGGAGGATCCGTCGTTGAACACCCCCATCGTTGAAGGCCTGCCCTATGTGGAGGGGGAAGTTATCTACGCGGCGCGCCACGAGATGGCTCGGAGCGTGGATGACATCCTCTCCCGCCGAACCCGGGCGCGGATGATGGCCCGGGACGCCTCCGCGGCGGCGGCAGCGAGGGTGGGCGAGCTACTCATGAAGGAACTGGACTTACCGGCCAGCCTCGTGGAAGCCCAAGTGAATGACTACAAGAACCAGACATCGTATGAACGCGCAATCCTGATGGGAGACAACCGGAAATGATCAGCAAGGAAGCCGTCAAAAGGGGCTACAACAGAGGTAATTACACCGTAGGGGCACCCACCCAGCCGCACTATGCCGCCAGCCTTGGTGCACTTCCGGGCGAGCCGTACTACACCTCGGCAAGCCCCTGTGTGGTTGACGGAGCGACGTTGGAACTGCTTGCTGCCGCAGCAGAGAAGGTGGTGACCGACGTCGGGCTGGTCCGGGACGGTACCCGGGACTGGTGGGCCGGAACCATGATCGCCGAAACGAGTGGACACCCGGCAACCCCCGACGCCGTAATCGTGCACGTCTCCAGCACTGAGCAGGTGCAGGCCGTCATGCGCATAGCCCACGCGAAGAACGTTCCCGTGACGGTATCGGCAGGCCGGAGCAACGTCACGGGGGCGGCGTTGCCTGTCTCCGGAGGAATTGTCCTGGACGTCTGTGGCTTGGATAAATTCGTCTCCTTCGATGAGACCAGCCAGATCGTCGAGGTGGAAGCGGGTGTCTTCGGCGACGTTTTCGAAGAGACCATCCAGGCCCGCTACGGCATGACAATGGGGCACTGGCCCTCGTCATATGCCATCAGCACTGTGGGCGGTTGGGTTGCCTGCCGCGGGGCCGGACAACTCTCCACCAGTTACGGCAAAGTTGAGGATATGGTCTATGGCATGGACGTTGTCCTGGCCAATGGTGATCTTGTGACCCTGGGCGACAGCGCCCGCTCCGCCGTCGGCCCGGACCTCCTGCAACTGTTCATCGGCTCCGAAGGCACCCTGGGAATTATCACCCGCGTACGTTTCAAATTGCACCGTCTGCCGAGTTACGGCCAAGCAATCGCCTACGGTTTCGATACTTTCGCGGGCGGACTGGAAGCCTGCAGGCAGATCATGCAGCAAGGCGGAACGCCGGCTGCGCTCCGGCTGTACGACGCTTTGGAGAGCGGCGTGCAGTTTGGCTTGCCCGACACCAATGTGCTGCTCGTGGCGGACGAAGGGACGGGCGAACTGGTTGACGCCGGGCTGGCCGTTGCCGAGCGGATCTGCGCTTCCACAGGCACCCGCTTGGACGGCGATGCCATTTTTGAGCGCTGGCTGGACACCCGGTACTTGACGGGAAAGAGCGCCGAGGGCTTCAAACGGAGCCCTGGATTCGTGGCCGACACCTTGGAGATGATTGGCCCGTGGAGTGCCCTTCCGGCGATCTACGCGGAGGTTGTTGAGGCCATCAACAGCGTCCCTGGCACCCTTGCCGGGTCGGCACATCAATCCCATGCCTATGTTGACGGCGCCTGCCTGTATTTCTCCTTGCGGGGCGACGTCGATGTTCAGGACCGGGCTGACTGGTATCGGGCAGCCTGGGACGCCGCCAATGAGGTGATCATTCGACACCGGGCAACACTCAGCCACCATCACGGAGTCGGTTTGCTTCGTGCTCCCTACATGGAGTCTTCGCTCGGTAGCGGTTTCGGTGTCCTGCGCACCGTCAAGGCGGCTTTGGATCCGGGAAACCTGCTCAACCCGGGCAAGCTGGGTCTGTGAGTCAGGCCCGGGCAGGCGTCCATGGAGCAGAATTAGCTGATGATTGATTTCCCGCCGGAGCTGGAAGTGCAGCTCACAAGGAACCCTGTGATTGCTTCGGTGTTCGGGGCGAACTCGATACCGGGGTTTGTCACGTCCGACTGCAGAATCTGCATTCTGGCGCACTTGGAACTGCACGAGCTTGACGGTGCCCTCAAGGTGTTGGATCGGGCGGGCAAATTCACTTTCGTCAACATGGATGCCTGCGCGGGCCTCGGGCAGGACAAGGGTGCTCTTGAATACCTGAGGAAGATCGGTACCCGCGGCGTGGTGAGCACCCGGACTGCAATGATCCAGCGGGCGAACTCCATGGGCATGGTGACCATGCAGAAAGTATTCGTCACGGACCGATCCAACCTGCCCCGGAGCACGGTGGCCATAGAACAGAGCAAACCGCATTTGGTGCAGCTCATGCCATGGCCGGTTGTGTCCCATCTGTCCGCGGGTGAGCTGAAGGGCTTATCTCCGTTTGTTGCCGCCGGTTTTGTGGCGACGGCGGCCGATGTTGCCCAGGCGCTCAAGGAAGGTGCCAAGGGCATATCCACGAGTGCCGCTGAGTTGTGGGACCTCGCCGTCCGATAAGCGGAATCTACTAAGAAAAAGAGGAATGTGAGCATGTCCGGAACCTATTTTCAGGTGATCGCGCATTACCACGTCAGGGACGGTGAAGAGGGTGCAGTGGCTGGCTTCCTCAGTGAGCTTGCCTTGGCCAGCAGGACTGAGCCAGCCAACCTGTCCTACGACTATTTCCAAGGTGTGGAGAATCCGGGTCACTTCGTGATCCTTGAGCGTTATAAAGACGAGGCAGGGTTTGCCGCGCACCGGGAATCAGTCCATTTCCAGGACATTGGCTTCCAGCAGATCATCCCGAGGTTGGAACGCCGGCGCGTGGAAAGCTATGAAGGGGCGGACGTTGCTTAGCGCGGTCCTTCATCGTGCTGGGGCCACCCGCCCTTACGCCAACAGCAACCCCTTGGTTCTTGAGGACTTGCCGGTGCCGGATCCTCGTCCCGGCGAAGTTCTGATCAAGATCGAGCGCGCCAGCTTGTGCCACTCTGACTTGTCGGTGGTTGACGGATCCCGGGAAAGGCCGCTGCCCATGGCGCTCGGGCACGAGGCCGCGGGCATCGTGGTTGATACTGGCGCCGGCGTGGATGACCTCGTGCCGGGTGACCGGGTGGTTGTGGTGTTCGTGCCAAGCTGCGGAAGGTGCCGTTCCTGCGCAGCCGGCCGTCCGGCGTTATGCCACCGGGCCGCAGAAGCCAACGGGCGCGGGGACTTGCTGCACGGTGAGGCCGCTCTGAAAACCGTTGACGGCAGGCGGATCAACCATCATCTGGGGGTTTCTGCCTTTTCCGAGTACGCCGTCGTTGCCCGTGAATCCTTGGTAGCCATAGACAATGATGTTCCGTGGGATGTTGCCGCGATGTTTGGCTGCGCAGCGCTGACGGGGATCGGTGCGGTGCTGAACACCGGGGACCTCCACTCGGGGCAGTCGATAATCGTGTTCGGTTTGGGGGCCGTGGGCCTGATGGCAGTCATGGCAGCCGCTCAGGTGCCCGGTACCACTGTTATCGCCATCGACCCACTTGAGGAAAAGCAACAGCTGGCATTGCAATGCGGTGCGGGGTTTGCCGGTCCGCCGGAGTCAGCTGCAGCGCTTGTCGCGGAGCATGCCGGGCAGGGCGTTGATATGGCCGTCGAGGCCGTTGGCAGCGCAAAGGTTATGGAGTCCTGCCTTAACCTCCTGGACCGTGGTGGCGCCCTTGTATCCGTGGGGCTGCCACATCCGGACCAGCAACTAAACGTCCAAGCGCTGCAGTTCGCCGGCAGGGGTATCCGGCTTTTGGGTTCCTACATGGGGGACTCCGTGCCTGCCCGGGACATTCCCGCCTACCTGCAACTCTGGAGGGACGGAAAGCTACCGCTGGAACTACTGCACACCGACACCAAGCAGCTGGCGGAGATCAACGAAGGCCTCGATGCGCTTGCCGACGGGCGTGTGGTGCGAAGGCTTTTCGTAGCGTGATGACCTTGAGGGCCTGAGCCCGGTGCAATGCCGTGTTCAGGCCCTCTCGGCTGAGGATCCTATGTGGCCAGGCTGGTCTACGCGATGGCCCTGACGGTCGCCGGAGAAGTATTGCCGTGGGCGTCGACCGCGATGACTTCCGCTCGGAAACTCGAACCATCCCGCTTCACGGGCAGCGGTACGTCCAGGACGGATGGTGCCGGGACCACATCAAAGCGATTAGCGAGCTTGGTGTCCAAGACCGGGTCGTTGCTTCCGTCGCGAGTCACACGGATCCTGTAGTGGTGCACCATCTCGTCGTCAGCCGCCTGGTGGATGCGCAACGTTAGATTCCCATCCTTTCCGGCCACGGCCTCCAGGGGTTGACCCTGGGGCCACGTTGGGCCGGATGTGTTGCGGTTCGCGTCCGTGTAGGTGAACGTCTCAACGATCTTTTTACTGTCCCCGCGGGTGCTTACTTCCCACGCCTCACCAGCGAGCGTGCCATCGGACAAGTACGGCGGCTGCCAGTTGGCGGACCATTTGCCGTCGGTGTAAATGTCATGGAGATCGGCGTTGAAATTGATGCGGTTGATGACTGTGCGGCCGGGGTAGACCTCGACGGCAACGGCCTGGGCTGTGGGGGTTTCAAAGCGGTTGGCCAGTTGACCCTCAGCCGTGAGCATTTGATAGCCGTGGTCGATCTCAATGTAGGACGAGCTGGAGTCATTCACTGCAGTGAATGACTTTTGGTGAATGGATCGAGGGTCGTTCAAGTTGAGGTGCGAGTGGCCGGAGAAGTAGATCGTTTGAGGGAAAGCTGAAAGGTCCTGGGTCAGTCGTGGATTGCTGGTCTGCTGACCATCCATGACGGTTCCCGGGGTGGGCCGGTGACCTTGGATGATGACCGGCAGGTCCCGGTATCCCGGGTCGGCAGTGATGCCAGTCAGTTGCTCCCGCAGCCATGCGCCCTGTTGGGTGGAATAGTTCTCCGTGTTGACGGTGATCATGGGAACTCCGTTGACTTCGGTGCGGTAGTAACCGCCACCGGAGTCCGGGAACCACTCCTTCGGGTACCCGGCGCGGAGTTCGGCCAGCGTTGCGTCATGGTTTCCGTACGACATAAAGACCTGGGTGTCGCCCATGCCCTTCCGCTCGAGATTCTCGGCGAAGATCCTCTGCACGATTTTGTGGTCCTGGCCGCGGCCGTTCCAATTGTCGTTGATCATGTCGCCGTTCGAAAGGATGGCGTCGGGGGTGCCAAGCACATTCTTGATGGTGTCGAAATAGGATGCCCAACGCTTTCGGTCGCCTTCGTAGTCGCCAACGTGTACATCGGACATGATCATGAATCGGGCTATGGGTTGTTCGCCGTTCCTGATGAGGTAGCCCTCGCTGGAGACAGCTCCGGGCTGGCTGCCCTTGAAGGCTCGGGCCGTGAGATTCATGTCTTCCGTGATCTGGATCGGCTTGCCGGCAAAAGTGGGGCTGGCCTTCGTAGGGATGGTTCCGTCCGTCGTGTAACGGATAGTCTCTCCGGGGGCTGCGTTCAATCGGACCGGGACCGATTCTTCGTAACGTCCACCGTCGACGCTGAAGGTCGGGGCCTCAGGCGGTTCGTGCGGCGATGCCACTGCAGGCTGGGCCATTGGCAGCAAAGCAACGGCCATGAGGGCAGACATTGCTGCGAAGCGAGTCACGGTAGAGGGGTTTTTAGGTTTGGCAGTGTCTACATCAGGCATTGATGCTCCGTAATCCGGTGCCGTGCGGGTGCGCGGCTATTGGTGGTTGTGGTCCCCTCAAGGATTTAGTGGATGGGTATATGCAGGCCCAACCGGTCATGAACAGCAATCATGCGTATGGGGAAAGTTGTATGTACAGGTTTTGTGCCTGTGAAGCGCGACTTAGGGCTACTTCTCTGTGGGATCGGCCCCCTCCGCTGCGGGGTTGTCGATACTAGTCCCCATGCTCGTCAGTCAGATCGAGCAGTTTCGGAGAAGCTGCCCTGGCCGCCGAGACCTATCGTTGGGTTATCCGCAAGAAATCCAGCAGAGAAGAGGGGCCTGCCATGGCTGAGACTGGAACCACTGACAAGACCAAGTCCTACGACGGCTTCACGGAAGAAGAGCGCGCCGCGATGAAGGAGCGCGCACAGGAACTCAAGAAGGCACCACGCAAGAAAGCATCCAAAGCCGACGGCGAGGCTGACGTTATGGCTAAGATCGCTGAGATGCCCGAGCCGGACAAGCTCATGGCCGAGCGCCTCCACGCAATCGTCAAGGAGCACGCCCCGGAGCTCACACCCAAGACCTGGTACGGCATGCCGGCCTATGCCAGGGAGGGGAAGAACATTGTCTTCTTCCAGAGCTCACATAAGTTCAAGGCACGGTACGCCACGCTGGGCTTTGAAGAGAACGCGAAGCTGGACGACGGAGCCATGTGGCCCACGTCCTTCGCCCTCACGGAAATAACGCCTGAGGTGGAGGCCAGGATCGTGGAACTCATCAAGAGGGCGCTGGGTTAGGGCAGCGCTCTTACGTCGGCTGGCTGTTGGCGGGCGGGAGATCCGGATTCATGGGTTCGAGGTCCGGGTCTTCCGCCGTCCAGACTTGAATGATGGCCCACGTGACGGCCGCAATGGGTACCGCCAGAACGGCACCGATGATTCCGGCGAGGATGGTGCCTGCCGTCAAGGCCATCAGGATGACCAGTGCGTGCAGTTCCAGGGACTTGCCCATGACGACCGGTTGAAGGAGGTCACCTTCGAGCTGGTTGACGGCGATCACTACGATGATCACGATCAGTGCCACTATGGGCCCGTTGGCCACGAGTGCCACTAGGGCCGCCAAAATTCCGGCCACTGTGGCACCGACCAAGGGGATGAACGCGCCGATGAACACGATGATGGCCAAAGGGATGGCAAGCGGAACCTGCAGGATGAGCAGTGCAGCGCCGATGGCCACCGTGTCCACCAACGCCACGATCGCCGTACCCCGGACGTAGCCACCCAGGACCTCCATGGTGCGCTTGCCGACGCGGCGAAGCTTGGCTTCGCGCATTCCTTTGAAAGGCCGCAGGAAGAATTCCCAGATTTTGGCGCCGTCCTTGAGGAAGAAGAACAGGATGACAACCACAAGGCTGGCGCCTGCCAGGAACTCGGTGACCATCGACAGTCCTGTGACTGCGCCGGACCGTACCTGGCTGCTCTGCGCAAACTCCACCACCGCTTCGCGGGCCTGGTTCATCTGCTCCCGGTCTATGGGGAAGGGGCCGGTCAGCAGGAAGTTCTCGAGTTCGTCCAGCCCTCGCGCTGCCTGACTGATCAGCTCGTTCCATTGGCTGCGCACTGACAGCACGATGACAGTGATAACTCCGCCGAGCACTATCAACAGGCCCAGGAATGCGACGCCGGTGGCCAAGCCGCCGCGCCACCCGCGACGTCGCAGCATATTCACGAAGGGGCCGATGGCGGCGGCCAGGATCAACGCGATGAGAACCGGGATGACCAGCAGTCGAATTTGCAACAGCCCGAAGATTGCCACCACTGTCAGGGTAAGAACGAGCAGTATCTGGCTTGCCCGGATGGCCGTCCGGCCCAATGAGTCTTTCCAGAGATCAGGTTTGTCTTGCCTGCGCACGGATACGGGCGCTGTTTGTTTGGACGACGTCATGATGGCTCCTGTTCGTTCGCATCGGTCAAACCGACGAGATCAAACATAAGCCTACTGATTATTTCCTTGGCGTGGGAACGCGCCGCGTTGAAACGGCACGGCTAGTGAGTTGGATCCGGATGCGGCGGAACGGGGCCGGGATCAGGAACCGGAGACGGGCCCGGTGTGGGATTCGGGTCCGGAATAGGGCTCGGCGGGAACGGCGTAGTGGGATCCGGCGGTGGCGGGACGGGTCCGGGATCCGGGGGAAATGGCTCGGGCTCGTGAGTTGGAGGCAGTGTCATGATCTCTCCTTTGCGTACTCAGGGTATTGCTCCGGCAGATACCAGAAGCCTACTCCCGGTTTCTTGTCAGTCACAGGGCATGCTTCCTCACCTGCGGACAAAAACAGACCGCAATACTGGCTACCGTGAGGAACAGGGAGACTACCTGGAGGTGCGGAACATGCGAATTGCAGTGACGGTACCAACCGGCCATGTTGGCCGTCATCTTGTGCCAATGTTGATCCGGGCCGGAGTGAGGCCGCTGGTGCTACTCCGGAATCCGGACGGACTGGCTCCGGATATTCGATCCGAAGTTGATGTGGCAAGAGTTGACTTGCTCGACGGCGACGCCGTGGCCCGGGCTGTATCCGGCGTCGACTCCCTTTACTGGGTGGACCCTCCTCCGGCGGGCGATAATCCTCTGGCCGAGTACAACCTGGCCGCCGCCAGTGCGGCGCGAGCGGTCACCGAGGGTGGCGTGGACAGAGTGGTTTTTCAGAGCAGCGTTGGAGCCGAGAAGCGGCACGGTGCGGGCGAAATCGACGGACTCGCCGCCACGGAAGTCGCGTTGAACGCGACGGGCGCCGACGTCCTCCATCTGCGCTGTGGCTACTTCTTCACCAATCTTGAGTATCAGCTGGACGAGATTCGAGCAGGGACGCTCCAGGTCCTCCTTCCTGTCACCCAACCCATGGCCTGGGTGTCGCCCCGGGATATCGCCGGGGTGGCAGCCGGGCGCTTGTTGTCAGGGGAGTGGCGAGGGCGGGGGGTCCAGGCCGTTCACGGACCGGCTGATCTTTCATGGCAGCAAGTTGCCCGAATTGTTGCCCAGGCTTTGGGGAGGCCCCTCGATGTGGAACAGATTCCCGAGGAAACAATGCGCGGCACCTTGGAGAGCTTCGGGATGAGTGCAGCGCAGATTGATTCCCTGGTAGGCATGTCAACAGGTTTCCTTGGCGATTTCACGCCTGAGCAGCGGAGGTCAGCCCACAGCACAACGCCCACCACTTTGGCCGAATGGGCTTATGCCGAGCTGAAGCCACTGGTGGGTTGAGGAGCCGACCAGCGTGAAATCATTTTAGGTCAAATGACCTAGAATGATTTCATGAACGACTTCCTCGAACTCGATACAACTGGCCCCGTGCTGATCGCCGGCGGCTACGGCACCGTCGGAACAGCGCTAACCCGACTCGCAGCAGCCGAATGGCCCCTGCTGCTGACGGGGAGGAACCCTGATCGCGGCAGCCATTTGATCAGCAGCAACGTTCCCGGTGAGCAACAAAAAGTGACAGTGCAGAAGTGGGACCTCAAACAGGCCGAGCCGTTTGCCGCCAAGGTCCGGGCAGTCATCAGCGCCGTCAATGACCCCGATGACAGGGTGCTCCGCGCTGCCGTCGGCGCCGGGATTCCGTATGTTGACGTCACCCGTTGGACCAGCCGCGTTACCCGGGCACTCACCCAGGCCACCCTCCTGCGGCCAACCGCTCCTGTACTGCTGAGCTCGGGTTGGATGGGCGGCGTCACCAACATCGTCGCAGCAGCCTTGGCCCAGGATGCAGGCGGCGGGGACCAGATCGACGTCGCAATCCGTTACGACATCAACGATCAGGCAGGAGCCGATTCAGTGGACTTCATGGACCGGCTGGGACTGGACTATGAAGTACGCAAAGGCGGTCAGGCCGCCGTCGTACGCCCCCTGACTGACGCGCGCTGGGTGGACATTGCCGGGCACCGAACCAAGGTGGCGCGGCTCGACACACCTGAACAGTTCACGTTGCCACTGACTATCGGTGCGGGATCGGTGGCAACCCGGATTGGGTTCAGTTCCAATACATCCACGACGGCGTTGCTCGCCGCGCGTGCGGTGGGACTGTTCCGCTGGGGTATCGGGGAACGGTGGGCGCCGCTGCGTCGCTCGTTGCTGTATTCGCCCGGCTCAGGCGGAACGGCACATATACGCATAGATGTGAAAGGTCCGGCCGGAACACGAACTGCGGTTATTTCCGATCCGCAAGGCCAGGCGCATTTGACCGCGCTGGGTGGGTTGCTGGGTCTGCACACAGTGCTTGCAGAGGGCGCGAGGGCCGGCGTTTAGTTCCCCGAATCCGCACCGGATCCTGTGTCCCGGCTCGCGGAACTTGAATCACACGGTGTGACAATATTGAGGTCATGACCGAAAGCAAGGGCGCCCTGCGAAAGGCGGCGCTCCTTGACGCTGCGGAAGAAGTTCTGGTCACCAAGGGCAACGCCAACGCCGCAATGCGGGACTTCGCCGCAGCTGCCGGAGTGCGGATCGGGCACTTGCAGCATTACTTCCCTACGCGGGCAGACCTGATCCGGGCGGTCCTTGAGCGAAGCCTGGAGAACTCATTGCAGCGGCTCGCGGAGGAGGCCGGGCTCGACCTTGGTGCAAGCTCGGTGGAAGGCCTGACCCGGGATGATTCGCGTCGGCTTCTGACGGCACTGCTGCACGAACACTCCGCCCTTGAGGACGTGAAGATGCACCTGGAGATCTGGGCCTTGGCCTCCGCGGATCAGCAGGCGGCGAATGCGTTGAGGAGTTTCTATGCGCAGTATGCGGCTCATGTGGGCGGCGTTGTGCGGCGGGGGAGGCCGGACTTGGCGGAGCCGGAACTTCACGGTGTCGCTTCCGCGATCGTGAGCCTCTTCGAGGGGGCGGCTGTGACACGCTCGGACATCGCGGGCTTGCGAACTGAGCCCGGTGACGAAGCCATCATCCGCACGGCACAATGGTTGATCCACGGACAGGAACCCGCCCAGTGACTCATCTTGTGCCCACTCCGGCCCAACTCCGCTGGCAGCAGCTGGAGTTCGGCGTCTTCATCCACTTTGGCATCAACACCTTTGCCGGCAAGGAGTGGAGCGACGGCACCGTTCCGGCGTCGGATTTTAACCCGACGGAACTCGACGCCGGCACCTGGGTTCGCACGGCGAAAGAGGCAGGTGCGAGGTACCTGATCCTGACCGCCAAGCACCACGACGGATTCTGTCTTTGGCCGACGGCAACCACTGACTATTCAGTTACGTCCTCGCCGTGGCGCGCCGGGGAAGGGGACGTCGTCCGCGAAGTGGCGGACGCCTGTGCGGAGCAGGGGATCGGTCTGGGTCTCTACCTGTCCCCATGGGATCGGAACGCTGATTGTTATGGCGACCCCGCCGCCTACGACGATTTCTACGTCCAGCAACTCACGGAACTCTGCACGGGCTACGGTCCGCTCATGGAGTTGTGGTTCGACGGCGCAGGCTCGGTGGGTCGTGAGTATGACTGGGACCGGATCATCGCTGTAGTTAAGGAACACCAGCCCCACGCCATGATCTTCAACATGGGCCAGCCCACCATTCGCTGGGTAGGTAACGAGAACGGACTGGCGTCTGATCCCGTGGACTACGTTGTGGACCGCACATCCGACACCCAGTACACGGACTCCAGCTCCGGGCTGCATGCCGAACACTACTTGCCGCCGGAATGCGATGTCTCCATCCGTCGCGGCTGGTTCTGGCATCCGGACGACGAACCGAAATCCGTGGAGCACCTGCTTGCCATCTATTACCAATCGGTGGGAATGGGTGCGAACCTCCTCCTGAACCTGCCTCCCGATACCCGTGGACTCATTCCGGACGAGGATTCCGCGAGGCTCAAGGAGTGGAAGGCTGAACGGGATCGTCGTCTCTCCGGTGCTGTGGAAGCGTCGGTTGAAAATCACGACGGCGGAGCGACCCTGAGGTTTCCGGCTCCCGTCACGTTCAACCACCTGGAGCTGGTGGAGGACCTCCGTTCCGGACAGCGAATTACGCGTCATGTGGTATCCAATGATGGAGCTGACCTTCTTGACGGGAGGACTGTGGGCAACCGGCGGATCCACCAGCTACCGGCTATTACTGCATCGGAGTTGCAGGTGAAGGTATCGGGTGACGGCGGACGCCTGGTCTCCGCACGGGTTTATGGAGGCGCTTTGGAGGCTGGAGTCCCAGCCATCCCCGAAGGCTACGAAGCCCCAACGGACGCGCCGGAATAGTTCTCCGTTCCCTTCTGTACGCCGACCTGTACCCCCGAAATGCTGTGGCCGGTTGCCGGGAGCTAAAAATGTCGGTGGCTGCTGCCAGAGTTAGGGCATGGAGCGGATTGGGGATAAGCAGGCGGGCGCGGTGGTGGCGGATGCGCTTGTTGCTGCCTCGTCTCTCGGCCTGACGTCTCGGGTCCCGACGCGGGCTAACGAGGCGCTCGCTGTCGGGCTGGCCAGTCCAGGCCTTGGCGACTCTAAGCCCGGTACGGCCCCGGCGGGTCCTGTTCAGCCCGGGGCGGTTTCGGCCGGCGCGGTTCCGGCCGGCACCGTGAGTGGGGACCTGATCGAGCAGTTGCGGGTTTTGGAGGAGATGAAGTCGGCTATCACGGCTTTGCAGGCGCGGGTTGCTGTGGCTTTTGATCTTGCCCGGCGTGCCGAGCAGGCCGAGGCGGGTGTTCCTGTTTCGGAGCGTGGCAGTGGGGTGGGTGCCCAGATGGCGTTGGCCCGGCGGGAGTCGCCGAATCGTGGGTCCCGGTTGCTGGGTTTGGCGAAGGCCCTTGTGCTGGAGATGCCGCGGACGTTGGCGGCCCTGAAGGCGGGGCAGTTGAATGAGTGGCGGGCCACGCTGCTGGTGAAGGAGACGGCGTGTTTGTCTGTTGAGGACCGGTGCGCGGTGGATGAGGAGCTCGCTCCCGATACCGGGACTTTTGAGGGGAAGGGCGATAAGGCGATTGTTGCGGCGGCGAAGGCTGCTGCGTATCGGCGGGATCCGCGGTCGGTGGTCGGGCGTGCGAGCCGTGCCGCAGCCGAGCGGATGGTGAGCCTGCGCCCGGCGCCGGACACCATGACGTACCTGACCGCCCTGCTGCCGGTCGCGCAAGGGGTGGCTGTTTACGCTGCTCTTTGCCAGGCTGCTGATTCGGCCCGTTCCAGCGGTGATGCGGGCTCTGGTGTTGTCCCGACCCGTGGTCAGGTCATGGCCGATACCTTGGTCGAGCGCGTCACCGGCACACCTGGCGGGATTTCAGGGATCAACCTGGACCTTGTCATGACCGACCGCACCCTGTTCCAAGGCGACAGCGAACCAGCCCGGCTCAAGGGCTACGGAATAGTCCCCGCCGAATGGGGAAGGGAAATAGTCGGTTCGGGGCAAGCCGGCCAGGTCCACACGAGAACGGCGGATACAGAGCTCACTGTCTGGCTTCGGCGGCTTTACACCGCGCCGGCCAGTGGTGAGCTCCTGAGCATGGACTCCAAAGCCCGGCTCTTCCCGAGGCGGCTTCGGCGTTTCATTGAAACCCGTGACGATACCTGCCGGATGCCGTACTGCGATGCGCCCATCCGGCATATCGACCATGTGGTTCCTTGGCGTTCCGGAGGGAAAACAAACCTCGCCAACGGTGCAGGACTGTGCGAGGCGTGCAACCACACCAAGGAAAACCCCGGCTGGGCCAGCAAAACCGTACACGCCGACGTGCACGGGGGTACGCACACCCTGGAAATCAGCACCCCCACCGGGCACAGCTATCAATCGAAAGCCCCACCCCTACCCGGACACCGCCCCTCCAGAACGTAGACATCCGCCGCAGATGTCCTAGTGCTGCCCACCTCAATGCGCCTGCAAAAAACTTCTGAAAAAAGTTCGTAGCCCGCGTAACCCTTTGGGGTGCCGCGACGATTACGTCATTGAAAGGGCCGAGCTGGAATTTGTCCCCCATCATGTTCCAGCTCGGTTCTTCCTTGTTTCGGGAGAGTTTGATCTCCGGGGAGGTCTCGGAAAGTTTGGCCTCCGGCGAGTTGGCCGGGGAGTTGGTCGGGATAGCGGGTCCTTCCACGGAAGCGGCGCGGAGAGCAGTTACCCTTGGTGGGTCGTCCGTTGGTGACAAGGCGGATGTCCAGGCCCAAGTAACGGACCTGCCGCCGATCGAAAGCCTTATTCTGTGACCGACGCATTGACCGATGAAGCGCTACATGCACTCAAGGGCAATAACGCGGAACTGTTCGGCGCCGTCTACCAGACTTATGCCGGCCAGGTTCTCGGCTATCTGACGGCCAAAGGTGTGCAAGACCCGGAAGCAATCACCCAGGACGTGTTCTTGGCAGTTCTGCCCCGGCTGGATGACATCAGCGGCGGGGTTCACGGCCTCCGGACCTTCATCTTCTCGGTGGCTCATGCCCGCATGGTGGATGAGCATCGGAAGCAAAGCAGGGCACCGGAACACCACGAGTTTGAGCCGGAACGGGATACTCGGGAAGTGAGTTCCGCGGAGGCGGAAGCCATGGGTCTTTTGGCGCCCAAAGAGGTCATGAGACTTCTGGACTACCTTGGTGACGACCAGCGGGAGGTCTTGACGCTTCGAATCGTGGCAGGCCTGACCGTTGAACAGGTTGCCGACATCATGGGGAAATCCGCCGGGGCAGTAAAACAACTGCAGCGGCGGGCACTTATTACGCTCCGTGAGCACTCGGCAGTAAAGGAATACGTGTCGCCATGACATACAGGGATAGTGAACGCGAAGCAATCGTGGACGAGCTGCTACTCGACGCCGATGCTGTCATTGCCGCTGATGCTGATGCTGATGCCACGTCCGGCGTCCGGCAGGCGCTCCTCTCATTGAGTTCCTTCGCCAACCTTGCAGCCCCAACTCCGGGTGCGGAGCTTTCCGCCATGCTGGCTGGTCCGCACGACGAAGTCTCCAAACGTCGCTGGAGGCACAAACACCGCACGGCGGTAGTGAGCGTAGCCGTGGTGGCAGCGATGGGCCTGGGCGTCAGCGGTGTTGCCGCTGCCAGTTCCGGCTTCACCCGGAACCCTTCTTTCGTTGATGAACTTCTGGGCAACGTCCGGCCTCAGCCAGTGGCCGCCGCACCGGTATTGCCGATTCCCGACGCCCCGCGTGTTAGCACGGAACCCGCTCCTGTCGTGGATCCTGCAGCTATTCCTCCGATCCCAACCGCTTCATCCATACCCTTGCCAAGCCGCGTTGAACCAACCCAAACTCCCGCACAGGCACAGGCACAGGCACAGGCACAGGCTGTGCTTCCCGTTCCCGCTCCCGCCGCTGCCCCCGAAGCACCAGCAGCGGCCGGCCCCGCACAGAGCGGCTCCACGCCGGGCAACTCCTCGCCGGGCAGTGCCACGCCGAGCGGCTCCACACCGGGTGGCTCCACACCGGGCAGTGCCGCGCCGAACCTGCAGACAAAGCCCGCCCCGATCAAGGCGGAGAAGCAGCAATCCGCTAAGCCTGATGCTTCACTGCAAGGTGCCGGGAAGCCGACGCCTGCTTTGCCGGGATCGGACGCCATCAAGCCCGGACACGTGTCTCCCGGTCTGGGCAAGCAACTGACGGGCAAGCAACTGACCGACAAACAGTTAAGGACAGCTGCGGACAAGTGGAAGCAGTGGCTTAAGCACGGCGACCGACGCTAGGAAGGGACCGGCCGACTGAAGGAAACCATGCCTAACGTGCAGGATATTCGGCAAAACTGCTCGTGGAAGGCCGGGAGTAGGCTTGGGTCATGATGCATGTCAACGATCCGGCCGTCGTCGAGCGGTTGATGCGAACAAAAGGCACCTGGGCCATCGTTGGCCTCAGCACCAACCCGTGGCGCTCCGCGCATGACGTCTCGCTGTACGTCCGGGACACCATGGGGATGGAGATCATCCCCATCAACCTTAAGGGCGAGGACGTGCACGGCGAAAAAGGGTATGAAACCCTCGCGGACATCCCCGAGGCCAGGCACCCCATCGATGTAGTTGACTGCTTCGTGAACTCCCAACGCGTGGGCGCAGTGATTGACCAGGCGATTGCGATCGGCGCCAAGGCTGTATGGCTCCAGCTCGGCGTCTTTGACGACGACGCCGTGCAGCGTGCACGTGAGGCCGGACTCGACGTGGTGGTCAACTCCTGCCCGGCACGTGAAGGCTGGCATTACGGCCTGTGATTCGGGGACACATTCCTCTGCTAGATTGCAGCTGAATCATTTCTTGAGTCTTGGGGGACAACCATGTTCGGTGGCCATTCTGCGGTGCCTGTTTCCACGCCCAGCAGACGGGCCGTCTTCAGTGTTTTAGGCGCTTCCGTGGTGGCCGGATTGACGGCGTGCACTGCCGCTGAAGGTTCGACGCCGGCGCTGACGCCCAGTGGCGCTGCTGTATCGCCCGAGGTGCCGGGGGCGAACGGTGCGCTGGCAGTCGGAGGCGAGGTTCCGACGTCGTCCGCTTCTCCAACTCCCACGCCGACGGCCACCAAACGCATCCGCCGCACGTTTATCCCGGATTACCAGCTGCCGCCGATCGTTGGTGGGCTGGCTCCGGTGATCACCAAAATCGAGACCAAGCATCCGGTGGTCTTCCTGACCATTGATGACGGCAACATCAAAACGCCGGAGTCGATCAAGCTCCTGGCGGAGTACGACTATCCGTCGTCGCTGTTCCTCACCAAGGACACCATCGCGGACAACCCGGCTTTCTTTAACGCGTTCAAAGCCCAGGGCAGTTTGATCGAGAACCACACGGTTACTCACAACATCAACATGGTGAGGCAGTGGGGCTATCAGCAGCAATTGAACGACATGGTGGGAATGCAGGAGTACGCGCTCCAGCACTACGGCCGCCGTCCTACGCTTTTTCGGCCGCCGGGAGGCGCCTACTCCAACGTGATGCGCCAGGCCGTTGCTGATGCAGGAATGAAGGCAATCGTTACGTGGGAGGCGAAGGCGAACGCCGGGAAGATGGACTACCAGGTGGGCAACTCACTGCGTCCCGGTGACATTGTGCTCATGCATTTCCGGGCTGAGTTCGCCGCTGACCTCGCTGCTTTCCGCTCTGCCCAGTTGGCGGCGGGACTTGAAGTGGTGCTGCTGGAGGACTTCCTGGGCGTGGCGTAGGCGGGGCATCAACATAGCCCGCCGCCCGGAGCGCCAGTAGGCTCTCCCCATGGATGTTTCCACCCTCCGCTCGATTTGCCTGGGCTTTCCCGGCGCCTTCGAAGACTTCCCGTTCGGTCCCGAGACCTCCGTGTTCAAGGTGCGTTCCGCCGTCGCGGGTGGTTCGCGTCAGGAGGCCAAAATGTTCGCGTTGTCCACCATGGATCCGGACAACTGGTCCGTGAGCCTTAAATGCGAGCCCGCGTTGGCTGAACAACTCCGGGCAGCGAACCCCGAAATCACCGGTGCCTGGCATATGAACAAGACGCACTGGAACGGTGTCCGCCTGGACGGCGCCCTGCCGGATGACATGATCCGGGACATGGTGGAGGACTCGTATGACCTCGTGGTGGCGACGCTGAGCCGCAAGCAACAGGAACAACTTGGCTGGGCCAGGCTCGCAAAACCACAGGGCAACTGACACGCCCGCAAACCCCTCCCCACGGCGCTGACATGGGACTAGATTGATACTGCATACCTAAAGACCTCAGCCACTGGCTGGTCAGGAGCGGTTTGATGCTGGATCAGAAGACACTGGACCACCTATGGAACTTTCGCGATCCTGCATCTTCCGAGGCAGCGTTCCGCGCCGCGATGGTCGAGGAAATGTACGACGCCGACGAGCGCGCTGAGTTGGCAACCCAGCTTGGGCGGGCCATTGGTTTGCAGGGCCGTTTCGAAGAAGCCGATGCCCTCCTGGACGAAATTGACGACGACGAGCCAACTGTTGGTGTGCGTATCCTCCTTGAGCGCGGTCGGGTTCTTAACTCCGATGGGCGGGCCGCCATGGCTGTGCCTCTCTTGGAGCAGGCGGCGGAGTTGGCGGACCATCTTGGTGAGGAATTCCTGGCTGTCGATGCCCTGCACATGCTCTCCATCGCAGATGCTGCCAACGCCGAAGTGTGGATGCGTAGCGCCCTTGAATATGCGTCCACGGCTCATGATGAGCGAACCAAGCGTTGGATGATTGCTTTGCACGCAAGCCTTGGTGCGTTTCTGCAGGGTAAAAACCGGCTCACCGAAGCCCTGGTGGAATTCCAATTGGCCGAACAATGGGCGGCACGACTGGGAACTGAGCGGCAGAGGGCCATGGCACGGCAGTCAATCACGGAGTGCGGAAAAGCCCTCGCAGAAGGCCCGTAGAAAGATCACGCTTTGACAAATGTTGATCGAAACTGCCAAGAAAGATTGATTTTCGATCATTCGTGGTGAATTATGTCACAGAAGGTTGGTGCTGCCAGAGCGCCTACCCAGACTGTCTGACTGAACGGCTTTCCCGCCGCAACAGTCGACACTACGAGTCACTGGAGGGTTTAGAAATGAACGTTCAGCACCAGTCCGTCGGACGCCGTGGATTCCTGCGCGGAGCACTCGCAGCAGCCGTGCTCGTGCCTATGGGTGGAACCATTGCTTCCTGTGCCGCAGGTGGCGGCGGCACTACCACCGGCCCCACCGGCACTGTTTCCGACACCAACCCGTTTGGCATGGCGGAGAAGGCAACCCTCGACGCCGTGATCTTCAAGGGCGGCTACGGCATCGACTACGTCGAGTTCGCCGGCAAGATCTTCGAAAAGACGCACGAGGGCTCCACCGCCAAGATCGCCCCGTCCACCGATATCGCCCAGGAGCTCCAGCCGCGGTTCGTCGGTGGCAACCCGCCGGACCTGATCGACAACTCCGGTGCAAAAGCCATCGGCTTCAGCACCATCCTGGCCCAGCTCGAAGACCTTACTCCCCTTGTGGAGGCAAAGAACCTCGAAGGCAAGGTCATCAAGGACACCCTGTACACCGGCGTACTGGCTCCAGGTACTTTCGACGGCAAGCTTGCTGCCCTGAACTACGTGCTGACCGTATTCGCCATGTGGTACTCGGATTCCCTCCTCAAGGAAAACGGCTGGACCCTGCCAAAGACCTGGGATGAGATGTACACCCTGGGCGAGCAGGCCAAGGCCAAGGGCAAGTACCTGTTCGTATGGGGCAAGGAAGCTGCCACGTACTACCAGGAAATGGCGATCGCGTCCGCCGTCAAGGAAGGCGGCGACGAAGTCCGCATTGGCTTGGAGAACCTCACTGCTGACTCGTGGTCCCACCCGGCTATCCAGTCCGTTTTCACTGCGCTGGACAAGATCGTGAAGGCCGGCTTCTTCAAGCCCGGTGGCTCCGGCACCCAGTTCACGGCAGCTCAGGCTCAGTGGACCAACGCCCAGGAGGCCGTGTTCTACCCGTCAGGTTCCTGGATTGAAAACGAAATGAAGGACCAGACCAAGGCCGGCTTCAACATGATGGGAGCGCCCGTTCCCACGGTTACTACAGGCTCCAAGCTGCCTTACACGTCCCTCCACAGCGCTGCGGGCGAGCCGTTCATTGTTCCCTCGCAGGGCAAGAACGCTGCCGGTGGCAAGGAATTGCTCCGCATCATGCTGTCCAAGGAGGCTGCGACCAACTTCGCCAAGACCAAACTGGCCCCCACTATCGTCAAGGACACGGTCCCGGCCGACGGCTTCGGTTCCACGGCACTGGTCTCGCAGACCAAGTTGCTCGCTGACGCCGGTGAGGACATCTTCACCTGGAACTTCATTGACCTCTACGGAACCAACAAGGACCAGCTGGTGGTCTGGAACAGCTTCCTGGACGGCAAGTCGGACGTCGCAACCCTCACTTCCGCACTGCAGAACATCTCCGACAAGGTCCGTAACGACAGCTCGGTCAAGAAGATCGAAGTGAAGTGACTTCAGTGAAAACTCAGCAGAGCCGGAGCGACGACGGCCTGGCCGCCGTCGTTCCGGCGCCGGCTCCGCAGCAACTGGTCAAGCGGCGACGGAAACCGTTGACATGGGACAAGGTCAGCTTCTTCGCGGTCTTCCTCGGATTGCCCCTGGCGATCTATCTGTTGTTCGTGATTTGGCCCTTCATCCAGGCTTTTGGCTACTCGTTGACGGACTGGTCCGGATTCTCTCCCAACCAGAACTTCATCGGCCTGGAAAACTACACCAAAATCTTCACGGACGACATCTTCATGAAGGCCATGGGAAACAACATCCTCCTGGTCATCTTCCTTCCCATCATCACCATCATCCTGAGCCTGGTGCTCGCATCATTGGTGACGGTTGGCGGCAGTAGCAAAGGCCAGATCAAGGGCCTGCGGAACTCCAGCTTCTACCGGGTTGTGTCGTTCTTCCCCTACACGATTCCGGCGATCGCGATCGGCATCATGTGGGGACAGATCTACGATCCCTCGGGTGGCCTGCTTAACGGCATCCTCACAGGGCTGGGCATGGACCAGTTCAAGGACTTTGCCTGGCTGGGTGACAAGAACACCGCAATGATCGCCACCATGTTCGTGATTGTCTGGGGCTTTGTTGGCTTCTACATGGTCCTGTTCGTGGCTGGTATCAAGGGCATTCCTGCCGAGCTTTTCGAGGCCGCCAGGATCGATGGTGCCGGTCGCTTCCGCACCGCGGTGTCCATCACCATTCCTCTGATTCGCGACAACATCCAGACTGCCTACATTTACATGGGCATCCTGGCTCTGGACGCGTTCGTTTACATGGCGGCACTGAACTCGGGCGGTGGGCCAGACAACTCCACGCTGGTCATGGCGCAGCAGCTGTTCTTTACCGCATTCAGCAAGGGACAGTTCGGCCTCGCCAGCGCCATGGGCGTTGTGCTGGCCGTTGCCACGCTGATCTTCTCCGGATTGGTCTTCCTGGTCAACCGGCTCACCGGCGGCGATAAGGATGTGAGCCTGTAATGAGTACCAAAGTCTCAACTCCGGAAATGAAGTCACTGCACTTCCAGCCGCGGACACCGGCAACCACTACGGGCGACAAAGTGGTGGGAGCGGTCTCGCACACAGCGCTGACCATCTGGACCCTCATCGTCATTCTTCCTTTGCTGTGGACGTTCATGTCATCCTTCAAGACGTCCAGTGAGATCTTTGCCTCGCCGTTCGCCTTGCCGGGTGAATGGAAGCTGGATAACTACGTCAAGGCCTGGAGCGAGGCAGGCATCGGATCTGCCTTCCTCAACTCGGTGCTGGTGGTGGCCGTGGCACTGGTGATCGTCATGGTCCTCGGGGCCATGTGCGCCTACGTTCTGGCGCGCTACACCTTCCGGGGCAGCCGGGCCATCTACTACCTGATGCTCGCGGGCCTGACCTTCCCGATCTTCCTCGCCATGGTGCCGTTGTTCTTCGTCCTGAGGAACATGGGCCTCCTGAACACCCTGCCGGGACTGATCCTTGTGTACGTGGGCTTCGCACTTCCGTTTACCGTTTTCTTCCTGTTCTCCTTCTTCAAGTCGCTGCCGCACGAAATCACTGAAGCAGCGGCGCTCGACGGCGCGGGGGAGTGGCGGACGTTCTTCCAGGTCATGCTGCCGATGGCCAAGCCGGGCCTCGCCTCGGTTGCCATCTTCAACTTCCTGGGCCTCTGGAACCAGTTCCTCATTCCGGTGTCCATCAACGCCGCCGGTCCTCGCGTCCTCTCCCAGGAACTCGCGGCGTTCGCCGGCCAGATGGGCTACGCCGTGGACTACGGCGCGCTGTTCGCGGCCGTCAGTGTCACCGTCATTCCTGTTCTCATCGTCTACGTGATCTTCCAGCGCCAGCTGCAGGGTTCCGTTTCGCAGGGCACGTCCAAGTAACACAACCAAGCTACAACAGCCTTCGACGGCGGTCCTCACCTTAAGGTGCGGGCCGCCGTCGGGCGTTGACTCTGAAAAGATGGAACGGATTCTGTAGTGCAACGAAAGGCAGCAGCCCGTGATCTTTATTGTGGTCAAGTTCAACGTCAAGCCCGATTGGTCTGAGCGCTGGTTGGACCTGGTGGCCGACTTCACCAAGGCGACCCGCGAAGAGCCCGGCAACTTGTGGTTCGACTGGTCCCGCAGTGTGGACAACCCCAACGAGTTCGTCCTGGTGGAAGCCTTCCAGGATGATGCCGCCGAGGCCCATGTGAACAGCGAGCACTTCAAGAAGGCCATGGCGGACATGCCGCAGGCCTTGGTGGAGACTCCCCACATCATCAGTCGCCAGTTCGAGGGCAGCGGCTGGGACCGCATGGGCGAGCTGACTATCGACTAGCGGCTGTACCGCATCCACCCAGTTTGGAACCACAACCGCCCCCGACACACCTTCAAAGAGGCGTGTCGGGGGCGGTTGTGATTCAAAGAAGGTCGTGGCGGCACAGGCCCCCGACCGTACTACTCAGAACATCCAGGGAATCTCGGCATGGCCGAAGTCGCTGAACGAGCCGAAACGGCCGGCTTTGAACGCCAGCACCTCGCCGTCCCGGTCCCGGCACGTGGTGACCTGGCCGAAGAAGACCTGGTGATCTCCGACGTCGTACTGCTGCACCACGGTGCAATCGGCCTGGGCGAGGGCGCCCTTGATCACCGGAAGCCCGCTGTCTGTGACGTCGAAGTCGCCGTCGCCGAAGCGGTCCCCGCCGCGGACGGCGAACCGCCGGGCCACCGACTCCTGCTTCGCGCCGAGGATGGATACCGCGAACTTGCCGCTCTCCATCAGGGCCTCGCCCGTCCGGGTACCGAAGTTCAGCGAGATCATCAGGATGGGCGGTTCCAGGCTGATGGAGGTCAGCGAGCTGATGGTCATCCCGTACTGTTCGTCCTCGTGCTGGGTGGTCACCACGGCGACGCCGGTGAGGAATCGGCCCATCGCGCGGCGCATCCCCATGGCGTCGGGGATGGTGAAGGCTGGTGCCAGGCTCATGTCAGTTGCTCCGCTCCGTGTAGTACCGGACCTCGAACATCTTGGCGCCGTTTTCGGAAACCCATGGTCCGTGCTCCATCCCGGGAGGCCGCGTTGCCCAGTCGCCGGCCTTGAAGGTCTTGCCGAGGCGCTGGTCAACGAACGAGCCTTCGAAAATGAAGACCTCTTCCCAGAAATCGTGAGTCAGAACTCCGTTGGGGGAAGTGTCCGTTCCGGGCTCGAACTTCAGGATGCGCGTGACGCTGTCGTTGTCCGAGTCGCGGGCGAGAATGGCCTCGGAGAGGCCCTCAATGTGGGGGTTGCAGGGTGCGAAGTCCACCGAAGATACAGGTGTGAACTCCACTTCTGGCTTTGCCATGGCTAGGCTCCTTCCATGCCGTCGCCGGCCCCATTGACTGTGCTTTCGATGCTGTACGAACCCAGGAAGGTGTCCAGCTCCGCAACCAGAGCGTCATAGCCGTAGTTCCTGTAGGTGTAAGCACCGCGGACCACGAACGGAGCGCCGGCATAGAACATTTCGTACTGCTGGTGGCGGCCGGCGAACTCGGAACCGATGATGTCCCAGGCAAGCTTGAACAACTTGACGCGTTCTTCGCTGGCAACGCCCGGGGACTGGACGTAGCGCTCCATGTCCGGCCGGGTCACGCTGCTGGTCATGTCGGCGATGCTGGACGGCAGCTGCAGGACGCCGCCGCCTACCAGATCGCGGAGGATGGAAATCACGCGGGGGTAGGTCTCTGACTGCAAGCCCATGGCCCCGTAAAGTGCGCTCTTGCCCGGAACCCTCATGCCGGCGTCGTCCGTGGTTGCTGTGTATTCGGCGGCGAGGACGGCTGACTCAACGGACTGCACAATGGCGGCGAGCTCGCCGAGCTTCTCCTGCACCCCGGGGATCTTGTCCGTGCCGTTGACCTGCGTGACCTTGCGGGCAACGGAGGCGATGAACTTCAGTTTGGTGGAGAAGCGGATCTGGGCTTGCCAGTTGCCCAGGGCGTGGGCGCCGGTGTCGAAGAACTGGCGGCGGAGGGTTTCGATGTTCCGGTTGATGAACACCCGGTCCCACGGGATGAGCACGTCGTCGAAGACAACCAAGGCGTCAGGCTCGTCGTAGTGGCTGGTCAGCGGGTAGTCGAACTCGCTGGTGGCAGCCGGCGCGAACGGACGGCGGCAGTACAGCTTCAGTCCGTCGGTTGCCACCGGGACGGCGAAGCTGACCGCGAAGTCAACATCGTCCGGGCCCAGGGGCTTGATGCAGGTGACAAAGACTTCGTCGGCAATGGCGGCGCCTGTGGCGAGCATCTGCGAACCGCGGACAATGATGCCCTCCTCGGTTTCACGCACGACGCCGACCTGCAGGTATTCGCCTTCCCAACCGGACGCCGTGGTTGCGCGGGAAACCTGCGGGGGAATGATCGCATAGGAGAGGTACAGGTTCTCGGAGAGGATCTTCTTGTAGTACCGCTCCACGTTGCCGGCAAAGTCACGTTCGTCGTTCTTGAAGACGTCCGGATGGGAACCGAACGCGGCGAAGAACGTTCCGACGTGGTCGGGGCTGCGGCCCACCCAGCCATGGGTGTGTTTGGCCCACTTTTCGATTGCCTGGCGGCGAAGGACCAGCTCTTCCTGCGTGCGGGGAGCGGCGAAGGTGCGGTTGGCCGGACCGTTGATCTCATCCGAGTGGAACTGCATGCCGTTGGCGGGATCGGCTGCGATATCGAACAGCTCGGCCATGGTCCGGGCAACGTTCGCGAAGGCCGGGTGCTCCAGGACGTTGCCGACTACCTCGCCGTCGAGGATCACCGTCCGGCCGTCGTTCAGGGACTTCAAATACTGCTTTCCGGTTCTCATCGGAGTGAGCCTTTCTTGATTTTGTAGTTATGTTCAATGGTGGTCCCATTCGGGAAGGAGAGCTCCAACTTCCAGGAAGTTCCGTCGATGAACTTCCCGTTCAGCAGCGGAAGCGTGCCTCCCAAGCACATGAAATCAGCGTCGCCGATGTCGGTTCGTGCGAGAAGACGCTCGACGACGTCGGCCGGCTTCAGGAGGCCGCTCAGCGAACCTTCCTGGTACAGGGCGCCGTCAACCCATGAACGGGCTGTGCATTCGTCGAGATCCAGGTCTTTCAGTGATTCGACGGCAATCACCTCGTTTGAGACGGGCTTGGGGCATGCCCGCTTGGAATCGCCGATGTCGCGGGCTTCGATGTCCCGGTCTGTGTGGTCGGAGCCGATACCGAGGTAGTACTTTCCGTCGTGGCGGATGTAGAGGGGCTCGATCTCGCCGGACGTCAGGTTCTCGGTGGTGTCATGTTCACCCGAGGTCTCGAACAGGTCCGAGTCCATCCGGTAAAATATGGGAACCTCCGGTGGGGGAGCCACGCCGATTGCGGCGAGCTCATCGATGTGATGCTGGACCGCCTTGGGATCGCGGCCCGTGTAGCCGGCCACTACTGCATGGAAGTCGGTGACGACGATTGTCTGGTCGGTGCCCACCACCCTGAAGGTGAGCGGGACTTGCCTTGTGGTTTGCTGTGTTTGCATTGGGTTTCCTCTAAACAGTCAACGTGTTGTAAGCGGGTAGGCGATCGCCAATGACGGGAAACTCTTGGCGGACTGACTGGACCTGACGGGGATCGATGTCCACCATCAGCACCGTTTCGTCTGAGCCTGCCTCGGCGATGACATTGCCGCCCGGGTCCACCACCCGGCTGTGCCCACCAAGGTCCACACCTTCCTGGTTACCGGCAGCGTTGCAGGCGATCACGAAGATCTGGTGTTCCAGTGCCCTGGCTGTGGTGAGCAACCGCCAGTGTTCCCGCCTGGCAGCGGGCCAGGCTGCGGGTACGATCACGATGTCCGCGCCGCGGGTGCTCAACTCCATCCACAACCCGGGGAAGCGGAGGTCGTAACAGGTGATGCCGGCAACGGCGCCGAACGGCAGCGGGACTACGGGCAGTGAGGAGCCGGCAGTGAGCAGGCTGGCCTCCTTGGACTTGTAGCCGAAGACGTGGATCTTCCGGTACGTGTGGATCACTTTGCCGTCCGGCCCCAGCAGGATGGAGGTGTTGCTGAGCTGGCCGTCCTCACCGGCCTCGATGACGCTGCCGAGGTGAAGGTAGACACCCAGCTCCGCCGCTACCCGTGAGCACATGGAGACTGTTGGTCCGTCCAGTGTTTCCGCGAGGGCCTCATAGTCATCGAAGTGAAAGTAGCCGGCGCTCCAGAGTTCAGGAAGCACGATCAGTTCTGCGCCGTTGATGCCCCGAAGGATCGCCTCGACGCGATCAATCCGTTCCTCACGGGTTTCGGAGTCAGGGCTGGACACCTGGACGAGTGCGATTTTCATGCTTTTCCCTTCTCCAGGCCTGGGGTCAAGTCGTCCAGATCGCTGAGCTTCAGGCCCTTGGTTTCCTTGGCGAACATCACCGAGACCATGGAGATCAGGCCCATGGCGGCGAGGTAGATGCCGATCGCGTAGCCGGTGCCGAAAGCGCTGTAGAGCGCCAGGGCGATGATCGGGGACAACGAACCTGCGATCAGTGATGCCAGGTTGTAGGACACTGAGGTTCCGCTGTACCGGACGTCCGTGGGGAAGAGCTCGGAGAAGAAGGCGCCGATCACTGAGCTGTACGCCGCGAAGATCAGGAGCCCTCCCACGGCGGCGGCAATGATGCCCCACACCTGGCCGGTGTTCAGCAGGAAGAAGAACGCGAAGGCCCACACCATGGTGGCGATCGAGGCACCAATCAGGATTGGCTTGCGGCCCACCTTGTCTGCGTAGACGGCGAGGATGGGAATGGCGACGACGGCGACGCCTTGGCCGATCATGACGGCGGTAAGACCTGTCTGCCTTTGCAGCCCCATGATCTGGGTGACGTACGTGATGATGAACAGCGAGTAGATGTAGAAGCCTGCGTTTTCGCCCATCCGGCTGCCGGTGGCGATGAGGATTTCACGCCAGTTGCGGCGGAACAGGATGGTCAGTGGCAGCTTCCGTTCCTTGTTGCCTTCGGCTTCGCGCTTCCGCTGTGCTTCCTTGAACAGCGGGGTTTCCTGCACGTAGAGCCTCAGGATGAGGCCAATGACAACCAGCAGTGCGGACAATCCGAACGCAATGCGCCAGCCCCATGCCAGGAATTCGCTCTCCGGCATGGTGGCGGCCAGGATGGCCAGGACGCCGGCGGCCATCAGGTTGCCCAGGGGCGGACCCATGTTTGGCCAGGAGGACCAGAAAGCGCGCCGGGTGCTCTCATTGCTGTGTTCGGAAACCAGCAGGACGGCGCCGCCCCACTCGCCGCCGAGGGCAAAGCCTTGGATCAGGCGGAGCAGCAGGAGGAGCAAAGGTGCTGCCAGCCCAATAGCGGCGTAGGAGGGGATGAAAGCGATAAGGGTTGTAGCCACGCCCATGAGCATCAGGCTGGCAACCAAGGTGGCTCGACGACCATGCTTGTCGCCGAGGTGTCCCAGGACTATTGCGCCGATGGGACGGGCAAGGAAACCGGCTGCGAACGTTCCCAAGGCAAGCATGGTGCCAACCATGGGATCGTCGGTGGGGAAATAGAGCTTGTTGAATACCAGCGCGGCCGCGGTGCCGTAGAGAAAGAAGTCATACCATTCGACGGCGGTGCCGGCGAGGCTCGAAGCAGCAACGACGGGCAGGCTGGAGTGCTTCTGTCGCCTCAGTTCTGCTTTCTTCAATTCGGTCATTGTGGGGGTCCTTTTGCGGGGAGATTCCGATGCGTGAGCGGTGTCACTAAGAAGACTGTAGACGAGTTGTATACAACCTGTCTATATTTGAACCAGAAGTTTTTCAGCACTCCGCTCCGTTCTGAATGCAACTCGTATACTGGGCTAGCGAGAAAGGCTCTGCATGATCCAGATGACCCCCACTGCGCAGTCGCAGCCAGAAGTGGCCTACCAGTGGATGAAAAGTTACATCGCAGCGCTCCCTCGTGAGGAGGAAACCTTCCTCAATGAAGGGGTCCTGGCAAAGACCACTGGCACATCACGGACACCTGTGCGTGAAGCCTTGCTGCGCCTCGAAGCCGAGGGATTCGTCAAGCGCGTCCCGCATAAAGGCGCCTACGTCCCGCCGATCTCAGACCCCGATGTCCGCGCCATCCTGCAGGCCAGGGCGGTAGTGGAAAAGTGGGCGGTCTCAGCCGTGGAGACCATGCCTGACGCCCAGATCGATGCCTTCCAGCGCATCATTGACCAGCAGCAGGAAGCACGGGAAGACCCGGCCAGGTTCATTGAGCTGGATACCGAATTCCACACCCTGATGGTCCGGGCAGGGGGCAACCCCGTGCTTGCCGATTTCTATGCGTCCCTCCGGCAAAAGCAGCTCAGGATCGGCGTCAAGGCAGTCAGCCAAGGCGCCGATCGCGCCGGGGATGTCCTCCGTGAACACCAGTTGATTGTTGACGCCCTCCGCAGCCGAAGCCTCGACGCCGCGCATCAGGCCATTGATGCCCATCTGGACTCCACCCGCTTGGCGGTCATCGGCTACTAGGCCCTGCTAGTCCTCGCTGTGCAGCTCCCGCTGCCGTGCGCTCAGCAGCTCAAACTCAGGCCGGGCAGCCACGAACCGTTCAACGGCGTCGAGCACTTGCTGAAGGTGCGCGTGGTCGGCGGCCACCACAGCTGCACCCACCAGCGCTCGCCTGTGTTGGTCCTGCATGCCCGTTTCAGCGGCAGAAACCTCGAAACGCCGCTTGAGCTCAGCCACGAGGGGCCGTACCAGCGACCGCTTCTCCTTGAGGCTATGGACATCGCCCAAGAGGACGTCGAACTCAATCCAACCGATCCACATGGTTCATTATCACTGCAGAAAACCGGGGCAAGGCTGCGGCTTCGGGCCGCATCGCATCTTGAGCCAATCTTGAGCAAAATTCGCATCCAGGTTGAGTAAGCCCCGGGACACTGAACTCAAAGGCCGGAGGGTGACCAGCTGAGGGGGTTGGACATGGAGCTCGATGCATTCTCGGTGAGGGTCGCGCTGGGCGTGGTTACGGTGACTCTCCTGGTGCTGTTCTGTACTTCATTCCACCGCACGCGCTCCCCGTATGCGGGCTGGTGGAGCCTGGCCTTGCTCGAGTTCATGGCGGGGAATGCCGCCTTCCTCCTCAACGGAACCCCCCACCAGCAGTGGGCCAACCCCTTGGGCAACGTCCTGGTGGTGGCAGGCGCTTTCAGCGTGTGGGCCGGAGCGAAGACCCTCCGGGACCGGAAAGCCGCGTCATGGCAGCTGGCTTTTGGACCGGCCGTCACGGCTATCGCATCCTTTCTGGAAAGCCCCGGGAGTAACGTTTGGTCCGGAGGCCTCGTTTATCTGGCCATGATGACGTTGGGCATAGCGTTGGCCGCGTACGATCTCTGGTTTATCAAGTCTTCGCATTCGCAAGTCCACAAAGCCCTGTCCATCGCCGCCGGCCTGCTGGCCGCCTATTATCTGGGCCGCTGGATGGTTTATGCCCTCGAAGGGCCGGCCAGTTACACGTTCCGCACTTATTTTGGGCCCGGACCGTCAGCGCTGATATCAATGGTTCTCCTGGTCACGGTGTCCTTCAGCATGACGGCCCTGACCAGCGACCAACTCATCAAAGGCCTCCGGGAACGTGCCACCCGCGACCATCTCACGGGACTCCTCAACCGCGGAGCATTCCTGGACCTCGCCACCACGGAACTTGAGCGCCTTCACTCCACAGGGTCTGGCGCCGCCGTAGTCCTGGCCGACCTGGACCACTTCAAAGCCGTCAACGACGAACACGGCCACGGGGCAGGGGATGTGGCCTTGCAGGCATTCGCTGATGTTTGCACAGCCTCGGTCAGGTCCACAGATCTCATCGGACGCTATGGAGGCGAAGAGTTCGTCCTCTTCCTGCCGGGAGCTACGCAGGACCGGGCCGAGAACATCGCTACGGAAATCAGCCGCCGGATGGCAGCCTTGCCGACTCCAGAGGGCGTTGTCTTCCCCACCATCAGCTACGGAGTCACATCAAGCATTCCCGCTGCAGCCGACCTCAATTTCATGATCGAGGTAGCGGACGCAGCCCTTTACAGCGCGAAAGCGCAAGGAAGAAACAGGATTGTAGGAGCCGACCGCCCCAAGGCGGCCACTATCGCGGATGAGGCAAGATCATGACCTTCAACGAACTCACCACCCGGATCCAGATCCAGCACACCCAGGAACTATCCGCGTTCCGGCAAGGCATCACAAGCCCTCCTTACAAAGCTGGAACACCCACAATGCTGAACGCGGACCGGCGTTCGGTAAGGATGAGTCCCGTTCAATCGGTGGAGGACAGCAACGCGAACCTCACCATCGTGGCCGACGTCGAAGGCCTCGCCTGGTTCACGGCGGACAAGGGCCTCCTGGGCAGCTGCATCACAGTGTCCATTGCCGGTCACCGCAGGAACACCGGTACCCGCGTGCACCTCCCGCTCGCAGAATGCGACGCTTGGATTGAGGCGATCCTGGGCGGGGCATGGATCACGCACGTGTACCGCGCCGGAAACAAGGTGGAACCGGACGGCAGGCTGGACATTGCGTCATACCGGCTGTTCCTGGACGAACGCCGTAACCCAGTGGCCAAACCGCAGGCTGTCGCCGACTCCAGCCTGCGACGCTTGGAAGAGTCGTGAGAGGCTCCAAGCCCCACAGGTTGATCCCCGTTGATTCACGGATCGAAAAATTGGAGCGGCACGTACAGGCGCTGATGGACGAGCTCCACAGAGCACGCTATGAACAACGCCGCGAGGCCCTTACGGACGCCCTTACCGGGCTCGGCAACCGCCAAGCACTGGTGAATTCCTTCATCGAAGCCCAAGCAGCCACGGCCAACGGCGCCGTCCCGCCGGCACTTCTCCTCCTGAACCTGGATGGGTTCAAGGCACTGAAAAACTCCGCAGGCCACGCCGCAGCGGACCAGATCCTAGTCACCGTTGCCATGCGCATCCGCTCGGCCGTCCGGGAGAACGACGTCGTCACCCGGCTGGGTGGCGACGAATTCGCGGTGCTGTTGCCCGCTACCCCGCAAAGCCGGGCCACCGCCGTCGGGAACCGCGTCCTGGCCGCGCTGGAACCGAACATCGACCTCGGCAACAACAGCATCCGCTGCGGCGCAAGCCTTGGGCTGCGCACCGCTGAACCACATCACAGCATCGAGGACCTTCTGCAAGAGGCCGATCTGGCCATGGAAGAATCCAAAACCGAGGGCAGGAACAAGCTCAAAGTCTTCGATCCTTCCACCCTTCACGCGCGGCAACTCCAGCGGCAAATAGTGGGAGAGCTCCGCGAAGCCATCCGTTCTGATCAGTTGGTCCTCTTCTACCAGCCGATCGTGGAGCTTTCCACTGGCAGGATCGAAGGCTGCGAGGCTTTGGTTCGCTGGAACCACCCCGTTCATGGACTGATCATGCCGGACCAGTTCATTCCCGTTGCGGAGGCGACTGGCCTGATCGCGGAATTGGGCAGGTGGGTCCTGCGGACGGCCGTCGGCCAGTTGCGACGGTGGCGGGATAATCCGGCCACCAAACAGCACGACTTCTCCATGCGCATCAATGTTTCTGCCGCCGACCTTCAAAGCCTCGAGTTCGTGGACGACGTCGGTGAAGCCCTGGCGGAGGAGAGCCTGGCCCCGGAATCACTGGTGCTGGAGCTCACCGAGAGCGCCATCATCCACAACAACGAGCTGGACCGCTACACCTTGGCAAGCCTGCACAGGCTGGGAGTCGGACTCGAGATCGATGACTTCGGCGCCGGGTACTCCTCCATGGGCTACCTGCGGAAACTTCCTGTGGACCGGGTAAAAGTGGACCGTCAGTTCGTAAAGGACCTGGGCAAGGACCCTTCGCAGCTCGGCTTCGTGGCCGCCATACAGGAAGTCATCCGCTCCTGTGGCCTGGAAGGTGTTTGGGAGGGGATCGAGACCGCCGAACAGGCGGAGGCGCTCCGAAGTATCGGCTGCGCGAGCGGGCAGGGGTATTACTTCGGGCGGCCCTTGCCGGAGATGGAGTTCACTGAGCAGTTGGCCCGGCACGTGGTGTGGCCGGCTTAAACAGGAACGCGGGGCCACCTAGGTGGCCCCGCGTTGTTTTGCCTGCTCTTAGCCGAAGTACTTTGGCAGGGTGGCTTCGTGTGCTTCACGGAGAGCGTCCAGGGAGAGCTCGTCCACACCGTTGATCTCCAGCTTTCCGCCGGCAGCGTCAACAACGCCGATCCGGAGGTGGGCGAAGCCGCGGGCGGTGCACATGTCCTTGAAACGGACTTCTTCGGATCGCGGGACGGACACGATGGCCCGGGCCTGCGACTCGGAGAAGAGGGCGGTGAACAGGTCCACGCCGTCGCGCTCCATGAGTTCTTCAAGGGCGATGCGGGCACCGACACCGTAGCGCAGCGAGGACTCAACCAGGGCGGCCGCCAGGCCACCTTCGGAGAGGTCGTGTGCTGCGTCAACCATGCCGTCACGTGAAGCGTTGATCAGGATCTCGCCCAAGCCGCGCTCAGCTGCGAGGTCAACCTTCGGAGGCAGGCCACCAAGGTGTCCGCGGAGGTTGGACCATTCCGAACCGTCCAGCTCTGCTGCGGTGGTGCCCAGCAGGTAGATGGCCTGGCCGTCCTCGCGCCAGCCCGACGGCGTACGGCGGGCGACGTCGTCGAGCTTGCCCAGAACTGCCACCACGGGGGAGGGGTGGATCGGCGTGGTGCCGGTCTGGTTGTAGAGCGAGACGTTGCCGCCGGTGACCGGGATGCCGAGTTCCATGCAGGCGTCGGACAAACCACGGATGGCTTCGGCGAGCTGCCACATGACATCCGGGTCCTCAGGGGAACCGAAGTTCAGGCAATCGCTGACGGCCATCGGAACAGCGCCCGAGGTGGCAACGTTGCGGTAGGCCTCAGCCAACGCGAGCTGTGCACCCTGGTAGGGCTCCAGGTAGGTGTAGCGGCCGTTGGCGTCGGTTGCCAGGGCGACGCCCAGGCCGGTTTCTTCGTCAACACGGACCACGCCGGCATCGTCCGGGTACGCCATGGCAGTGTTGCCGCCAACGTAGCGGTCGTACTGCTTGGTGATCCAGTCCTTGCTGCACATGTTCGGTGAAGCCACGAGCTCGGTGACGGCTGCAGCCAGCTCCGAGGGAGCGGACGGACGGCCGGCATCCTCAACAGATCCGGTGAAGGAGTTGGCCTGGACCGAGTCCTGCCACTCCGGGCGGGCGAACGGACGGTCGTAGACCGGGCCGTCGTGCGCAACGGTGCGGGGATCGACGTCGACGATTACTTCGCCTTCCCAGGTGATGATGAGGCGACCGGTATCGGTAACCTCACCCAACCAGGAGTACTCCACGGCCCACTTGTCCATAACAGCTTCGAAGGCTGCGATGTTCTCCGGGGTGACCACGGCCATCATGCGTTCCTGCGACTCGGACATGAGGATCTCGCCCGGGGTCAGCGTGGGGTCGCGCAGCAGGACAGAAGTCAGTTCCACCTCCATGCCGCCGTCGCCGTTGGAGGCGAGCTCGGACGTGGCGCAGGAAATGCCGGCAGCGCCGAGGTCCTGGATGCCTTCAACCAGGGAGCCCTTGAAGAGCTCCAGGCAGCATTCGATGAGGACCTTCTCAGCGAAGGGGTCACCCACCTGGACGGCCGGACGCTTGGACGGCTTGGTGTCATCGAAGGACTCCGAGGCCAGCACCGAAGCGCCGCCAATGCCGTCGCCACCGGTGCGCGCACCGAACAGGACAACCTTGTTGCCCTTGCCGGAGGCGTTGGCCAGTCGGATGTCCTCGTGACGCATGACGCCCACGGCCAGTGCGTTCACCAACGGGTTACCCTGGTAGACGGAGTCGAAGACCATTTCGCCACCGATGTTCGGCAGGCCAAGGCAGTTGCCGTAGCCGCCGATGCCGGCAACGGCACCGTGCATGACGCGGGCGGTATCCGGGTGGTCGATCGCGCCGAAACGCAACGGGTCCATCACGGCAACCGGGCGGGCGCCCATGGAAATAATGTCGCGGACGATGCCGCCGATGCCGGTAGCGGCACCCTGGTACGGCTCAACGAACGACGGCGAGTTGTGGGACTCGATCTTGAACGTCACGGCCCAGCCGTCGCCGAGGTTGGTGACGCCGGCGTTTTCGCCGATGCCAACCAGCATGTCCTTCTTCATTTCCTCGGTGACCTTCTCACCGAACTGGCGAAGGTGGTTCTTGGAGGACTTGTAGGAGCAGTGCTCACTCCACATGACGGAGTACATGGCCAGCTCAGCGCCGGTGGGGCGGCGGCCCAGGACCTTGACGATCTCGTCGAATTCGTTCTGCTTCAGGCCCAGCTCAGCCCACGGGAGTTCCGTGTCCGGGGTCTTGGCAGCGTGCTCAACGGTGTCGATGTTGAACTTCTTGGTGGTTTCCGTGGTCACTTGTCGCCTCCCACAATCTTGGTCAAAACGGAGGTGAAGAAACCGAGGCCGTCGGTGTCGCGGGGTGCGCCGTCAAGCGATTCCGGGCCGAAGCCGGTCTCCACAGCGTGCTCGGGGTGCGGCATGAGGCCCACCACGTTGCCGGCTGCGTTGGAGATGCCCGCGATGTCACGGCGGGAGCCGTTCGGGTTGAAGCCCACGTAGCGGAACACCACGCGGCCCTCAGCCTCAAGGGCATCCAGGGTCTTCTCGTCAGCGATGTACTGGCCGTCCTGGTTCTTCAACGGCACAATGATTTCCTGGCCGTCCGCGTAGTCCACGGTCCAGGCAGTGTTGGCGTTCTCCACGCGAAGTGTCTGGTCGCGGCAGATGAACTTCAGGTGGTCGTTCTTGATCATGGAACCGGGCAGCAAGTGCGACTCGGTCAGGATCTGGAAGCCGTTGCAAATACCCAGGACCGGGAGCTTCGCCTCGGAGTTGGCAGCGTCGATGATCTTGGACATCAGCGGCGCGAAACGCGAAATGGCACCGGCGCGGAGGTAGTCACCGTAGGAGAAACCGCCGGGGATGATGACAGCGTCAACGTCGCCTAGTTCGGTATCTGCATGCCACAGGGAAACCGCGGTGCCACCTGCAAGCCGCACCGCACGGGCGGCGTCGCGGTCGTCAAGGGTGCCGGGGAAGGTCACGACGCCGATCTTGGCGCCGGCCAAGCGGGGTTCTGCGGCGACGGCCACTGCCTCGCCAATCAGGGGAATCGACGTCATATCAGGCCTCGACGACCTCGACGTTGACAACATCCTCGATCACCGGGTTGGACAGGAGAGTCTCGGCAGCTTCGCGGGCCTGGGCCAGGATAGCGTCGGTCACCTCGCCGTCGACGGTCAGTTCGAAGCGCTTGCCCTGGCGGACTGCGCTGAAGCTGTTGAAGCCGAGGCGGGGCAGAGCACCCACGATGGCCTTCCCCTGGGGGTCCAGAATCTCGGGCTTGGGCATGACGTCAACGACGATCCGGGGCATCCGGTAACTCCTGTGCGTGAGTTGGGTGAACCTTAAATAAGGCTGCCGCGGAGGTGCCGTCTCACGCCGTTCAGCCGCATCCAAACAGCGTTTTAGCACAGGGCTAAACACGTTGTGAACTGCAATGTTTGAACGGCATGGGGGGCGCTCCGCGAGCTTGCACACCTATTCTACCGGGATCAAGGCACATACCCTATTCAGCCGGATTGCGCGAGGGCACCCCGCCGTGAAGGCAGAAATCGCTGGCCGCCGTGGTCCGCCGTCACTAAGATTGCGGCATGGCTGAGAAACCGAAATCCATGGTGCTGGGCGTAGTGGCCGCAGCCGTTTTTGCAGGGCTGGGCCGAATGGTCATCCAGAAAATCATGGCGGACAGAGCCGCCCGGGAGCATCGCGTTACCGCGCCTTTGGACAAGGAAACGCGGGCCAGGATCAGCGACGCCCTGCGCACTCCAAGTAAGTAGGCCCTAACCTCCAGAGGGCTGATTTTCGGCGGACGGCGCGGATTAGGGCACATACAAATGCGCTATTCAAAGCGGTTAAATGGTGTGATTCCGGCGTAGTTTGGAAGGACACCAGGGGTTCAGCCCCAGTACCTTTCAAGGGCCAGTACCTTTCAGGATCCAAACCAGGAGGAACAATGACCGAACACATTGCCGAAGTATCCGCCTGTAGCGTTGGCACGTGCGGATTCAACCACAACGGTTGCACCGCATTCGGAATCACCATCGGCGGCAGCCAGGACCACGCTTCCTGCGCAACGTTCATTGACACCAATGCCATGGGCGGCCTTCCCAAGGTCCTCGCCCACGTAGGTGCCTGCCAGCGCTCCGAGTGCGTCCACAACAACAACCTCATGTGCGAGGCACACGACGTCAAGGTCGGGCCCGGCCGCGAAGCCGCCGACTGCCTGACGTACGAGCACTCCTGATATTTCCTGACGACCAAAAGGGTCCCCGCACTCGGTTGAGGCGGGGACCCTTTTTTGGCGCTACTTTTTCTTCTTGGTCGCCTGGGGCTTTGCTTCCTTGGGGCTGTCGGCTTCCTTCATTTCCTGTTCCGCCGTGGCTTGGATCAGAGCCAGCAGTTCAGGATCCAGTCCTGGTGCGAACTCTTCCTTGCGCTCCGGGGAGATGGTGATGGGGAAACCTTCAGGCATGACGTCCGTGCTCAGCTCGGTGCCGTCGTTGGAGGGAGAGGCTCCGCGGTAGAGCTTGCCGGCCTCGCTCAGGTTGTCGGCGCTGAAGGTGTACTGGATGCTCTGCAAGCCCTTATCCAACAGCTTCTTCACCTCGGGGAACTGCTCGGCGTTGGTCTTCGGAATGGGGAGGACCTTGCCCCAGTTCACTCCCAGGCTTTCCAGGGCCTTGGCGTACGCGTTCTCGTGGGCTTGGTCGCGAACGATGAGGTACGCGATCGTGGAGCGTGCCGTCTTGTTTTCCGTCATTTCGTAGATACGGCACTTCTGGAGCCGGCCCGTTGACTCAAGCATCAGGTTGTAGAGCAGGTCCAGCACCAGGTTGCCACTGTTGTAGACATAGGAGCCGCTCCATGGGTTGCCTGCAGCGTCCACCGGAAGGGCGCCCTGGGCCCCCACCAGATAGTGATGGATGTTGCTGGTGTCCAGCGCGATCTTCAGGGGAGTGGCTCCACCGGCGCCCGGTTGGTCCACAGGATCCGTTTTCTTGCCCTGGTAGCGCGGCGAGCCGTCCAGGAGCTGGGAAATGGTGGTTCCGATGAGTTCCACGTGGCTGATCTCTTCAGTGCCGATGCCCTGAAGGAGATCTTTATAGGGTTTCGAGGCGGCGTCGCCCCGGAAGTTCATGCTTTGGAAGAGGTACTGCATCATGGTGCGCATCTCACCGAATTGTCCGCCGAGACCTTCCTGGAGGGCGTTTGCTGCGGCGGGGTCGGGCTCGTCTGCGGCGATTTCGTTGATGAGAAGTTGGGTGTGCAGGTACATTGCGATTCCTCACGTTGTTCATGCTGCGTGTTTGGGATGGAAACCCTCTGCTGGCCACCCCGGACGCACCCACCATAAGCATGCTTACTATTTGGAGGCAATGAAAATATCGATTTGATTCCCAGGCGTTAGCCGGCAACTTGGTTGGTCAATGCGTTGCCTTCCTTGAGTGCCTCGACGTTGGCCAGCACGAGCTTGGCGGCGCCCTTGGGGCGGTTGCCGGCCACGTGGGGCGTGATGATCAGGTTCGGCGCACTCCACAGTTTGGAGTCGGCGGGAAGCGGTTCGTCCTTGGTGACGTCGACGGCGGCTACGCGCAGCCTGCCTTCGAGCAACGCTGCAAGCAGGGCGTCTTCGTCCACCGTGGCGCCGCGGCCGACGTTCACAAAGATGGCGGTGTTCGGGAGGGCACGCAGGATGTCTTCGTTCAGGGCGTCCGCGGTTTCCGGGGTCGCCGGCAGGATGGAGACCAGGACGTCGGTGGTGCGCAGGACTTCGGGGAAGTCGTCGTCAGCCACTACGGGGAAGCCGTAACGCTCACCCTTGGAGCTGGCGACGCCGGTGACGTTCGCTCCCAAAGCGGCCAGTAGGGGAGCCAGTCGTCCCGCGATGGAGCCGAAGCCCCAAATGGTGACGTTGGCGCCGTCGAGCGTGTAGAGCTGCTCCGTGTCAGGCGCGGACTGGGCCGCGTTGTACGGCTGGTTCCAGGTGGAGCCCTTCTGGGACTCCATCAACTGGTCCATGCGGCGTACCGCCGCCAAAATCAGGGTCAGTGCGTGTTCGGCCACGGGGCCATCGTGAAGGGAGCGGCCGGACGTGATGGCCACGTTGTCCCCGAAGCCTGCTGCCAGCACTGAATCCGGGCCTGCTGCGAGCGTCTGGACCAGCCTGAGTTGGCGCATTTCCTTGGCTGCATCGGCCAGGTTGTCCGCGGTGTTCCGCCATACCACCAGCACCTCCGCGTCGCGGTGCCCGCCGGGGATGGGCTTGTCCACCTCATACACAACCACCTCGTCGTCCGGCGTAGGAAGGTCCAGTTTGATGGTGTCGGGGACAAGGATTTTCACAGCGGCTCCGTTGCTAAAGTGGCTCGGCGGTAGGCACTTGAGGCTACCGCCCGCACCCTTGGTTCTGTAACAAATCACCATTCCTATGACAAGACAAAAAACTTGAAATGTGCTGTATGTCATATTTGGCTCTCACTAGGTACTCTGTGACTCGGCTGGTTGCGCGGCTTTGACAGGAACTGTCAAAGGTTCAACCAACTAAAAGTTGACAGGCCTGGGCGATGGAGCCCGGTCCTCCCTCAGTGAAAGGTGCAACCACTCGTGAAATCACAAGGAAAGAGCTTCGTCAGAAGCGGGGGACTTCGAAAGGCTGCGGCGCTTGCCCTTGGCCTGCCGTTGCTGCTCTCGTCGATGGCGATGCCCGCCCAGGCCGCTCCCGCCCCGGAGACGCCCGGGAATGTTGCAGGCGTGGCCAAGAAGAACCTTGACCCCAGCGCCTACAAGGACGGCCGATACATGGTGGTCCTGGCCGAAAAGCCTGCAGCTACCTACGACGGCGGCACGGCCGGGCTTGCTCCCACCAAGCCCGAAGACGGTAAGAAGATCGACGCCGACAGCGCTGAGGTGAAGGAATATCAGCAGCACCTGCAGCAGAAGCAACAGGAAGTTGCACAGCAGGAAAACGTCACAATCCAGCGCGACTTCACCACCGCCGTCAATGGCTTTAGTGCCAACCTGACGGCAGACCAGGCGATCAACCTTGCCAAGGACCCCAAGGTCCTCATGGTGGCACCGGACACGCAGTATGCTCCGGACTACTCCACCACCGACTTCCTCAAGCTCAGCGGCCCCAACGGAACCTGGGCTACCCAGTATGGCGGACAGGACAACGCCGGCAAGGGCACCGTTGTTGGCGTGATCGACACCGGTTACACCCCGTCCAACCCCTTCTTCGCCGGTGAGCCTGTTGGCCCGCTGGTGGGCAATGCCCAGGTGGGCGTTCCGTACCGCACCGCTGACGGCAAGATCGCCATGCTGAAGGCCGACGGCGATACTTTCGTCGGCGAATGCCAGCCCGGTACCGACACGGGTGCTGACTACGATGGCAGCGCCTGCAACTCCAAGGTTCTCAGCACCCACTACTTCGCTGACGCCTTCCTGGAAACCGTTCCGCCGGAAAACCGCGCCCAAGAAGAAGTAATCTCTCCCGTCGACGTGGACAGCCACGGCACCCATACAGCCAGCACGGCAGCGGGCAATGCCAACGTTGACGCCGTAGTGGATGGCCGCAGCTTCGGAACCACCAGCGGCATCGCACCCGCCGCCAAGCTCGCCGTCTACAAAGTCTGCTGGGAGGACACGGATCCTGCCACGGGTGGCTGCTACGGCTCCGCTTCTGTGGATGCGATCGAGCAGGCCATCCTGGACGGTGTGGATGTATTGAACTATTCCATCTCGGGTTCAACCACCTCCACCACCGATCCCGTCTCGCTGGCCTTCCTGTCTGCAGCTTCCGCAGGCATTTTCGTTGCAACCTCGGCGGGCAACTCCGGACCGACCGCCAGCACCGTAAACCACGGAGCACCATGGCTGACCACGGTTGCCGCGACGTCCTTCTCGCAGGAGCTCCAGGGCACTGTTGAGTTCTCCGATGGCAGCAAGTTCCGCGGAGCGAGCATCATGAACCGCGAGGTGAGCGGGGCCGGCGTCGTGCTTTCCACCAACGCTGCAAGCGGTGAAGGCAACGCGGCGCTCTGTGCTCCGGGCTCGCTGGACCCGGCCAAGGTAGCCGGCAAGGTTGTTGTTTGTGACCGTGGTGTTGTTGACCGTACCGCCAAGAGCGCTGAGGTCCTTCGCGGTGGTGGCGTCGGCATGATCCTGGTGAACCTGACCGATTCCTCCCTGGACACCGACAAGCACGTCATTCCCACCGTTCACGTGAACCCGCCCGCCACTCAGACCATCAAGGACAAAGTCACGGCCAACCCGGCCATCACCGTCTCCTTGCTGAACCGCGACACCACGGGCCTGCCCGCTGAGGCACAGCCGCAGATCGCAGGATTCTCTTCGCGTGGTCCGCTGCTTGCTACCGACTCGGACTTGTTGAAGCCTGACGTGTCCGCTCCCGGCGTCGCTATCCTCGCTGGCGTTTCGCCCATCGGAACCGGTGGAGATAACTTCGGCTTCCTCTCGGGAACGTCCATGGCTTCCCCGCACGTTGCCGGTTTCGGCGCCCTGATCCTCGCCAAGAGCCCGCAGTGGTCCCCGGCCACCGTGAAGTCAGCCATGATGACCACCGCTGGTCCGGTCAAACTGGCCAACGGCGCCATCAACAAGGATGTCTTCGCCACAGGCGCCGGACAGGTGGATCCGGCCAAGGTCCTCTCGCCGGGCCTGGTGTACGACGCCACCACCGAGGACTACCTGAAGTTCATCCAGGGCACAGGCATGGATCTGGGCATGGAAGGGCTGGGCACCACGCAGGCGCGGGACATGAACGTTCCCTCCTTCGCGCTGGGCAACCTCGCAGGCAAAGTGGAGGTCACCCGTACCCTCACTGCCCTGACTCCGGGAACGTACCGTGCATCGGCCAACGTTCCGGGTGTCAACGTCAAGGTCACACCGTCCGTGCTGACCTTTGGCGCTCCCGGTGAGAAGAAGACGTTCAAGGTGCAGTTCGAAAACAAAAATGGTGAACTGGGCAAATTCGCCATGGGTTCGCTGAACTGGCAGGGTGCCAACAAGACTGTCACCTCTCCGATCGCCGTCCGGCCGCAGTCCGTCATCGCGGACAAGGCCCTGACATTCACGGGAACGGGCCCCAACGGCTCCGGAGCCATCAACATCACCTCGGGCACCAACCTGCCGGTAGGCGTCACCGTTGATGGCCTTTCCAAGGCAGACTCCTCGGCAGTCGAACTGGTCCCCGGCCCGTTCGCGGGCGAAACCAATGCGTCCAACTACGTGAAAAAGGTGCCCGTTGGTGAGAACAGTGCGCTCGCCAAGTTCTCGGTGATCTCTTCCAACGAGGCCGCGGACTTCGACATGCTGGTGGTCACCCCGTCCGGGCAGCAGCTGCCTGCCGCAACGGCGTCGGCCAGCGAAACCCTGTCCGTCCCCAACCCGGCGCCCGGCGACTACTACGTCTACGCCAACCTGTACGCGAGCCCCAACAACCAGGCCACCAAGGCCACCGTTGACGCCGCCGTGCTGGGTGCCAACCAAGGTAACGCCACCGTGACGCCGAACCCGATCCGTCTTGCCAACGGCAAGACCGGTCAGATCTCGCTGAACTGGAAGAACCTGGAGCCTGGCTCCTACATTGGTCGCCTGACCTTTGCAGGAACCAGTGAGCCTAGCTTCGTCACCGTCCTGGTCAACCCGGGCGGAACCGTAGTGGTTCCGGACGAGGAAGACCCGAAGAAGGACAAGAAAGACAAGAAGCACGGTGGCAAGATCCGCGCTGATGAGCCGACACAGGGCAACAACGCCGGCTAAGGATTTCTTAATTCAGTAACAGCAGTGGCCGGTGGGGATAACCACCGGCCACTGCTGTTTCCGGTGATAGGTTCGATGCAGTTCCCACCCGGTGATTTCGCACCAGACAATTCGCAACGAAAGGCCGGCATGTCACAGCCAGGATCCGAACCACAATCCGAACAACAGTTGAACGGGCAGCACGCATTTGCCGGCCAGCCGTACCCTCAGCCTTCATACCCGCAGCAGCCGTACGGTCAACAGCCGTACCCTCAGGCGACCTATCCTCAGCCGTATGGCCAACAGGATGGCCCACCCTTCTACTTCCCGGACCTCGAAGGCGCCAATTTCAAGTCCAAGGCCACCACCTATGCCATCATCGGCATCTTTTTCCTTGGAATTGTGTTTGGGCCACTGGCCATTCGTAATGCAGGCCGTGCAGAAGCGAACGGCGTACCGGCCACCTTTGGGAAGGTTGCCGGGTGGATTGTTTTGGTGTTGTCCTGCGTCAACATCCTGTTCTGGGTCGCCGTGCTGATCTTTGGCCTGATCTACGGGGGTTCCGGACGCTGAGGGGGCAACCGTCCCTACACAGCGCCGGTTGAGCCCCCGGTGTTGCCCAGCAGCGAAGCCAACGCCTTCCACCGTGCGATCTCACAGCCGTCAGTCCTGCTGAACTGGCTATGGACTTCGCGTCCCCGGAACCACCCCGTGACCACGGCTACCTGTGGGCCGCCGTACTGCTGCGTGCAGATCCGGTCCGGCCGAGGCTCCGGAAAGAAGACTTCCTCACCGAACTGCTCGACGGCGGCCAGCGCCGCTGTTGCATCAGGCAAGTTCGAGTCCAGCGAGTCAGGGTCAGGCGACAGGATGCCTGCCGCGGACCGAAGGTGGAAGACCCGGCTTTCAGCGCCAGGTGCCTCCGTCAGCGTGACCGTCAGGTCGACGTCGTAGTGGCTCTTATCTGCACCGCTGTTGTTAGTGCCTGGCTTGTCTGCGTGGCTGTTATCTGCGGAAACCATGGTTACCTTTCGCTGGTGGCGGCGGGTGCTCAGGCAGCCAAACCGCTCAGTTCATCCAAGAGCGGTCCTACTGCCTGGAGCACGCGGGCCCGCAACTCCTGGGATTCGGCCGCGAAAGCCCGCTGGTATTCAACGTACTCGGCCTTGCCCTGCGGTGTCTCAATCCTGATGGGCGGGTAGCCCCATTCTTGAAGATCGTAGGGGGACGCTTGCATGTCCATCGCGCGGATCCGCCATGACAACTCGAAGCAGTCCATCACCAGCTCGCTCGGCAGGGCAGGCGTTAGCTTGTAAGCCCACTTGTAGAGGTCCATGTTGGCGTGCAGGCAACCCGGCTGCTCCATGGTGCGCTGGTTCTCACGGGTGGGCGTGAGTTCATTCAGCGAGGTGGCATCAGGTGTGTAGAAGCGGAAGGCGTCAAAGTGTGAGCAGCGGATGCGGTTCTCTTCAACAACAGCATCCGTGCCGTCGCCGCCAAGCCTCAGCTTCAGGTACTCATGCCGCAGCTCAAACTTTTCCTGCCGGTACACCATGGCCCATTCGTGCAGGCCAAAGCATCCAAACTGTGCCGGTCGCTTGGCGGTGCCCGCGAGGATGATTCCCGCGAAGCGGACAGCTTCGGCGCGGTCGGCAAGGAAGCCGGCCCGCTCAAAGGTGACCGCAGGCGTGCCTGGAGCCAGCCCCACAGAGGCGAGTTCGGCGTCGTCGAGCGCTCTGTAGAACTTCCAGGTGACGCGCTCCAAGGCGCGCTGGCCGCTGAGGACCACGCCGTCGCCGGGATGCCAACGTTGCAACTGGCCCGGCTTCTGCGTGTAGTAGGTGAAGAGGAAGTCCTCCACGGGGTGTTTCCTACCCGCTGAACGACGCGCCAGATAGGGATCGGCGTAACGCGCGACGCGTGCATGGTGGGCTGCCTCCAGCCCGAGCCATTGCTCTTGGGGGAGGTGCCGAAGCCTAGAGGCCGCCATCTGATCCGAGGACGCTCTTCGCGGCGTCCCATAGGGCGATCTGGCAGCCATCCGTCCGGTTGAAGGAAGCGCTGACTTCCTTGCCGTCCACTGAACCGGTCACCTTGGCCGTTGCCGGGCCGCCGTACTGCATGGTGCAGGCCTGGTCCGTTCGCATCGGGGCGGGGCTCAGGAGGGAGGGGCCGTTCTTGAGTGACGTGCAGGCGTCGGCTGCCGACGGGTGGCTGCTTTCGGCGGCGGGCACGCCATTTGTGCAGACGAGCGTGAACGCCTGAGGGTCGGACTCGGGAGTTTCAACGAGCGTGATGGAGAGTTCGGCATTGCCCACGCCGGGGGCTGCTGACACGCTGGGTTTCCCGCTTGGGGTGCTGTTTGGGCTGCTGCTTGAAGTGGCCGACGACGACGGCGCTTCAGTTGGGCTGTTGGTTGAACCCGGGGTGGGGTTGCCTGAGCACGCGGCGAGGCCGGCGACGGCCAATACTGCCAGTAAGGGCCGAACAAATCGCATGCGCATGGAGTCTCCTAGGTTGCATCCATTTTACGTGGCACTTTTGGTGCTCGCTTCAAGGACACCACCGAGGCTGTGGGCTTGGCTAGGGAGTTGCACTGACGGGTTTCTGCTGGGTGGCGGCGATCAATCCGGTCATGGCCTGGTGGAGTTCAGCTACTTCTTCGCGGGTGAGTTGCAGGCGCTCGCGGATCTGGCCCGGAACGGCGGTGGCTTGCTCGCGAAGGGCGGCACCTTTGTCTGTCAGCTTGACCGCCAGTGCCCGTTCATTCCCGGGCACGCGCTCGCGGGTAATCAACTCGGCTTCCTCCAAACGCCTGAGTAGCGGGGAGAGGGTGGCGGGTTCATGGAGGAGGCTGTCGCTGATGTCCTTCAGCGTCCGGGGGCTTCGTTCCCAGAGGGCAAGCATCACCAGATACTGGGGATGGGTGAGCCCGAGCCGCTCCAACACTGGCTTATAGACGCCCACAACACTGCGCGAGGCCACTGTCAGGGCGAAGCACAGCTGGCGCTCCAGAAGGAGGTCGTCGGTCTCCTGGGTGGACTCATGAAGGGGTGTCATGGCTGCCTCCTGTGCTTGCTGCCTGATCTATTAGCGCACACCGGCGATTAGTTAGTGCACTAATGATTAGCGTACTATGGACTTACTGAACCGCCTAAAAGAGGAGTCGATCCGCGTGGCCAAGGAATCCTACACACGGAAATTCATGCGCGCGACAGGGAAGTTCCGTGTGATTTTCGGGCCCGCTCACAGCAGCTCCCTCGACCATGAGATGACCGAGGCCAACCGGAAATTGCTCGCGCAACGCCAGGCTGAGACCCAGCAGTGGGAAACCCTCCGCCGGCCCGACGGCAGCACCTACGTAGTGCCCCGCAACCCGGAGGACAAATCGCTGCGGTAGCGTTCCCTACCTCCCGCCGAGGTGGCAGCTAATGCCCATGTTTTTGGGAAACATTGGCGTTAAATGCCATCTCGGCGGGGGATTTCGGGCGTAAAATTGGCCTCACTGAACGGCACGCACCAGCCATGCCGCTTTTCTCTCTCCGGTAAGGAAGGAGGTGGAAAACATGGGACGCAGAATGGAAGGCTTCGTCCATGTGACCGAGCGGCTGCAGTCCGTTTTTGGACCCGCAACCCACGGCGACACGGACAGCCCCGTGGTGCACAAGCACGATGATTTCGAGACCGCTTCCGAAGCGGATCTGAAGAACTTCGACGTCGAAACCGACTCTGAGGGTCATCACTACGCAGTCCGGAACAATGATCCGGGCCCAACCAGCACTGACTACAGCCTCTAATGAGGCGTGAGATGCCGAAGGGCCGGACCGCGAACTCCGGCCCTTCCTTATGCGCTGACCGGCCTTGTGCACTGACTGGCCAGCCACCTTGACCCTGATTCCTTTTCCGTGCCACTGTTGAGCAACTAATCAGGATGCTTATTATGTGAGTAGTACGGTAAATGCTGGTCTACAGAGGGGGCCGTCAATGAGTTTCCAAGACGATGCAGCAAGGATTCCGGGTGGTTCCGCGCGCCCGGACCGGGGTAGCCCGGATCGAGGTAGTTCGGAGCAGCGGGATCGAGCGGTCCCGCCCGCTTCGGGGCACGACAGGCCAACCCGCACGGCCGCTTTGTGGGTGGCGGTGGCTGTGGGCTTGGCGGTTCTGGTGATGCTGATCGTCTTCTTCGTCCAGAACCAGGACATGATCACCGTCCGGTTCTTCGGGCTGGAGGGGACACTCGCCCTCGGCACCACACTGTTCATAGCGGCTGTGGGCGGCGGGGTCCTGGTGGCCCTTGCGGGCGGGGCGCGCATCCTTCAGCTCAGGATGAACAACCACCGCCGGAGGAAGGCAGCAGGTGGCCCGGGAGTGGCACCCTAAACGCAGTTAACTGCGGAAGGACCGGAGCGCTTGCTCCGGTCCTTCCGCAATTTAATCCCGACGGCGGCACTCCCTGACGATGTTAAGTCCGCCGGGGTGGTGGGCGGTTTTAGCCTTCGCAGTCAGTGCAGTAGGCGACGCCATCTTTTTCGCGTGCGATCTGCGAGCGGTGGCGAACCAGGAAGCAGGAGTGACAAGTGAACTCGTCGTTTGCCTGCGGAATGACCTGGATGACCAGTTCTTCAGCGACGATTTCGCCGCCGGGGCCGTTGGCATCGAGGCCATCGGTTTCGTCCAGTTCAAGCACGACACTCTTGGCCGTGGGAGCGCTGGCGGACTGGAGAGCCTGGAGGGACTGCTCCTGGTTCTCTTTTACATCGGTACGGAGTTCGTCGTAATCGGCTGCCACTTTTTAATGCCTCTTCGTGTTAGGGGGTTACCGGGTATGCAACGTACAGCATGCCACGAAAATTCCATACCATACCCCAGTTCTGCAGCTTGTGGCGAAAACCACGTGGGTGACGGGCAAAAAAACCCGCCACCCAGCGTACTTTCGCCTCTGTATTACCGAAGTTCCATGTAATTACCGAAGTTCGATGTCGAGGGCTTGGAAGTCGTCGGACGCGTGGCGACCAACCAGCAGGCGGAACGTGCCCTGCTCAAACTGCCAGCCGCCGTCGTAATATGCAAACGCCTTGGCAGGGATGCGTATTTCCACGCTCTCCGTGCCGGCTGGAGCGAGGTGTGTCCCGGCGTAGCCAGCGAGCCAGCGAACGGGCCGCTCCACGGCGGAATCGGCGCGGTCCAAGTAAACCTGGACGACCTCCCGCCCGGTGCGTGTGCCCGTGTTCCGGACAGGTACATGCACCACAACATCATTTCCGGCGGTGACTACCTGCGGCGCGTGGGCCTTGCCCAGTTCAAAGGTTGTGTACCCAAGGCCATAACCGAACGGGAGGGCGGGAGCTGCGCCGCCTTCGGCTTGCTGCTTGAGCCACGCGCGGTAGCCGATGTGGATTCCCTCGGAGTAGATCACCTTGCCGTCCACGGGGGTGGTGTTCAGGACTGGAACGTCCCCCAGTGCGGCGGGCCACGTGGTGGGGAGGCGTCCGCCGGGTTCCTCGGCACCCAGCAGGATGTCGGCGATGGCGCTGCCGAACTCCTGACCGCCAAACCAGCCCAGCAGGACCGCGTCCACCTTGTCGAGCCACGGCATCAGGACAGGCGAGCCGGAGTTCACCACAACCACTGTGCGCGGGTTGGCCCCGGCTACTGCTTCCACGAGCTGGTTTTGGTGCCCGGGCAGGTCCAGGTCCTTGCGGTCAAAGCCCTCGGATTCGATGGCGGCGTTGGTCCCCACAACCACCACTGCAACTTCGGAGTTCCGGGCAGCGTCCACTGCCGCGTCAATCTCGGCTTGCGGGTCGGCAACCACTGTCTCCTCGCCCAGCAGGATGGCCGTGAACGGGATGACCTGTTCCTTGGGCAGTTGGTACTCGGCCTCGATCCGGACGGTCTGGTCCGCGATGGTTTCCACGGCGTGGACGGTCTTGGGCGGATCGAAAAGGGCGGCGCCCAGAACTTCGGTCTCGTCCTTGATGTCGTCGTTGAAGACTTCCGTTCCGTCCAAGACAAAGCGGATGCGGCCCACGGTGCCGACTCCGAGGTGATGGACGCCTGCTGTCTCGGCTGTCCAGACTGTTTCCATGCGGATGGAGGCGGCGCCGTCGGGAATTCCAATGCCGAACCAGATCAGGTGCGAGGCCAGGCGATCTTCGCCGGAGATCTCTGTACCGTCTTCGGCAAGGAAGGTCACGCGGATTCCGGGGACGTCGGAGACCGGGTTGTGGAGGGATGCGCGGGGGAAAGGCTGGATGCCCTCGGCTACCTTGGCGCCACGCGCGTAGGTGACCGTGACGTCGTCGAGCAGTGCCTTCCGCAGGCCTTCCAGCGGCGAGACGGTGTATTTGGGCATCACGGTGGCGCTGCCGCCGCCCTGGGTGCGGGCTTCGTCGGCATTGTGGCCGATGACCGCCACACGGCTGAGCGCCTTGGCGTCCAGCGGCAGGATGCCGTTGTTGCGGACCAGCACGGCGCCGCGGACGGCGACTTCACGCGCGACGGCGGCCCCGTCCAGTTGCGTCGGGAGCTCGGTCACTGCGGGCTGGAAGCCTTCGAGGGAGCCGACACGGGCCGCGAGGCGGAGGATGCGGGTCACCTTTTCCAGGATGGCCTCGCGGCTGACCCGGCCATCGTTGACGGCGGCAAGGAGCTTGGGTCCCCAGTGGCCTACCGGGCCGGGCATTTCCAGGTCCTGGTAGGCGTTGGCAGCCTCTACTGAGCGGACACCCGTCCAATCGGACACTACGACGCCGTCGAAGCCCCATTCGGTGGACAGCGGGGTCTTCAGGAGCTTGTTCTCGCTGGCGGTGGTGCCGTTGATGGAGTTGTACGAGCTCATCACCAGCCAGGCGCGGGCCTCCGTGATGGCGTCCTCGAAGGCTGCCAGGTAGAGCTCACGCAGGGGGCGTTCGTCCACTACGGAGTCCGCGGTGAAACGCTCGGTTTCGGCTTCGTTGGCCAGGTAGTGCTTTGGCGTGGCGCCAACTCCCACGGACTGCACGCCGGCAACGTACCCGGCGGCCATGGTTGCCGTGAGTCGCGGGTCTTCGCTCATGCACTCGAAGTGGCGGCCGCCCAGCGGGGAGCGGTGCAGGTTGATGGTGGGGCCCAGGACGGCGTGGACGCCCTTGCGGCGGGCCTCCTGGCCCAGGACCTGCCCGTACCTCCACGCCGTTTCGACGCTCCAGGTCGCGGACAAAGCAGACGACGACGGCAAGGAGACCGAGTCGTGGCGTTCATCGAAGTCTTCGCCGCGGACCCCGGCCGGACCGTCGGACATGACCACGCGGGACAGGCCGATCTCCGGGATGGCGTGCGTGGACCAAACGTCTGCACCTGTCAACAGTTGGACCTGCTGCTCGAGGGTCAGGTTCCGGGCCAGTTCGCGGATCCTGGCTTCCGCATCGTCAGTTCCTGCCTGTGGCGACGTGACTGCCGGGGAGAGTGAGGGATTCATTTACTTGACTCCTTTGATACGTGTGACGAGGAGGGCTCCGATGATGCCGACGGCCGCACCTCCGAGGAACAATGCGGGGTAGCCACCCAGGGCGATGACAGGGAAGGCGATAGCAGGCACGAGGGATTGGGGGAGGGCCTGGGCGATGTTGAAGACACCAAAGGTCTTGGCATTCTCTGACTGGTCGCTGGGCAGCAGGTCCGTAATGAGGGCTACGTCCACGGCGCTGAAGACGCCGAGGCCCAAGCCCAGGATCCCTTGGCCCACCAGCACCTGACTGGTGTTGGTGCTGGTAGCGATGACCACCAGACCGCCCATCATGATCAAGGCGGAGATGATGACCATGCTCTTGCGCTTGCCAAGGCGGTCGCTGATCCAGCCGCCTGCAAGGCTGGTGACCACAGTGCCGGCCGAGCTGACCAAGGTTGCTTGGAACACCAAGCCGGTGACCTGCGTTTCGGCGACGTGGAGGTGGTCCGTGAAGAAGTAGGGCAGGTAGAGAAGGCCGGCGCAGTAGCCCACGTAGACCAGGAATTTGGTGACCCAGGCCCACCCCAGCCCCGGGTAATCCTTGGGGTTGAAGTAGAAGGAACCGAGGATTTCCTTGAGGTTCAGCGGCGCCGGTTTCTCGGTGAGGACGCGGTCCCTGAAGGTAAAGGCGAAGGCGATGGCTATGGCCGTGCCTACGATCCCCGGGACTACGGCCATCTGCAGGGCGGTCTCGAACATCTGCGCGAAGAAGGCCGCTGCCACAAGTCCAATGGGCAACGTCATGCCGATAAGGCCGGACAGGCGTCCGCGCTCCCTTGGGCCGGCTTGGTCTGGAAGGGTTGCAACCAGAGCGGCCAGGGCGGCGTTGAAGCCCAGCTGTGCTACAACCCAAGCAATGAGGACCACTCCGACTTCCGTGGCCGACCCCAGCAGGAAGAGCGCTGCAAGGCCGAGGAGTGATCCGCCGACGATCCACGGTTTGCGCATGCCGAAACGGGAAGTGGTGCGGTCGCTGAGTCGGCCAAAGAACGGATTGGCGAGCAAAGCGACGGCTGCTCCGACGCCTGCCACAAGGCTGAGTGCTCCGGCGCGTGTATCCGGGGTGGTGATTTCCGAAACCTTGATGGCAAGGACTACCAACGCGGGGGCGAGGACGGCCATCCAGAGGCCGGCGCTCGCGATGGGCATGCCGATGACGTAGGCGCGGGAAGCGGCTTCTGTGCTTCCACGTTCCGGGCCGGCGGTTTCCGCGCCTGCCACCTGCTGATTGAGATTGAGGGCCACATTGCCTCCTGGTGAACGGGTGACCCACCGTTGGGTCTTGAAGGAAGACTCTAGCCACAAAAATCTAGTGTGACTAGGTTTTGAGCGAAAAAGTCGAGTGATACTCGATTTTTGAACCTTCAAATAGACTGAACGGATGTCAACATCCAGGGCTCGGGGCCAGTACGCCAAGGGCGCCGAACGCCGCGAACAAATCATCCAGACAGCTACAGATGTCTTTGCCACGGAGGGCTTCGAAGGCACTGCCCTCAAGCACGTCGCCGAACTGGTGGGCGTCAAGGAAGCCACTCTGTTCCACTATTTCAAGGGCAAACAGGAACTGCTGACCGCAGTCCTGGCCGAACGGGATCGACGGTCACTCGCAGTTGGTGGCGAATCCGAGGTGGGGTTGAGCCTCATGCCGGGCATCGCCGAGCGCAACGAGCGTGAGCCCGGCCTGACCACGCTTTACGCGGTGGCCTCCGCCACGGCCAACGATCCCGGGCATGCCTCCCACATGTACTTCAAAGAGCGCTACGAAACAGTAGTGCGGGACGTCGCCGTGGACATTGAGCGGCGACAGAAGGCAGGCGAGGTACGGACCGACGTCGGGCCTGAAGCGCTCGCGAGGCTGGTGGTGGCCGCTTTCGATGGTTTGCAGTTGCAGTGGCTCTACGACAAATCCGTGGATATGGCAGAGGGACTGACTCAAATGGTGGAAGTCCTGCTGGCACCGACTCACCCAACTAAGTAGCAGTCAAGGCCGTTCTGAGAGCTCAGAACGGCCTTAAGTGCTACTTAGTTGGGGGCGTTGCCCGGGGTGACCCTAGCGGCCGGTGCCGCCATAGACGGTGGCCTCAGCGTCGCCGTCGAGCTCGAACGCATTGTGGATGGCGCGCACGGCGTCGTCCAGGGCATCGGCGCTGGTGACTACGGAGATGCGGATTTCCGAGGTGGAGATCATGTCGATGTTGATGCCGGCGTCGGAGAGGGCCTTGAAGAACGTGGCCGAAACGCCGGGGTGCGAACGCATGCCAGCGCCGATCAGGGAGAGCTTGCCGACGTGCTCGTTGTATTCAATGCTCTCGAAGCCGATCTGGCCTTCAGCTGCACGCAGGGCGGCCAGGGCGTCGGCGCCTTCAACGATGGGCAGCGTGAACGAGATGTCCGTGCGGCCGGTGCCGTGGGTAGAGACGTTCTGGACAATCATGTCGATGTTCGAGTGCGCATCAGCGATCACCTGGAAAATCGCAGCAGCCTTGCCGGGGATATCCGGGACGCCTACTACGGTGACCTTGGCTTCGGACCGGTCGTGTGCAACGCCGGAGATGATTGGCTGCTCCAAGGCAACTCCCTCTTGAATGTTGAACTTTTCGTCGGCACCCGGGATGACCCACGTGCCTTCGTGCTGGCTGAATGAGGAACGGACGTGCAGGGGCACACCGAAACGGCGGGCGTACTCCACGCACCGCAGGTGCAGGATCTTGGCACCGGAAGCGGCCAACTCAAGCATTTCTTCGCTGGAGATACGGTCGATCTTCTGGGCGGAGCTCACAACTCGGGGATCGGCCGTGTAGATGCCGTCCACATCTGTGTAAATTTCGCAGACATCAGCCTCAAGTGCGGCGGCCAAAGCAACAGCGGTAGTGTCCGAGCCGCCGCGACCAAGCGTGGTGATCTCGTTGGTGCTGCGGCTCATGCCCTGGAAACCGGCCACGATTGCGATGTGTCCCTTGTCCAGCGCGGTGCGGATCCGGTGGGGGTCGACGTCGATAATCCGGGCCTTGCCGTGGATGCCGTCGGTAATCATGCCGGCCTGGGATCCAGTGAAGGACTGTGCGGAAGCGCCGAATTTGTTGATGGCCATGGCGAGCAGGGCCATGGAAATTCGCTCGCCTGCGGACAACAACATGTCCATTTCGCGGGCGGGAGCCGAGTCCGTGACCTGGCTTGCGAGATCCAGGAGTTCGTCTGTGGTGTCACCCATTGCGGAGACAACAACCACAACCTCGTTGCCGGCCTTCTGCGCATCCACGACGCGCTGTGCGACCCGCTTGATGCCATCAGCATCGGCAACCGAGGAACCGCCGAACTTTTGAACGATCAGCTGCTTGGTAATGGCAGCCTCGTTGGAGAGCTCTTCGATCTTCACTTCGGTAGTGGGCATAGTCATGCGCGCACCCTCACTGCATCAATAGGGTTCGAACGCGGCATGCTGAATTCCAAATTGGAGCACGCCTGCGTAGCTTATTTGCCCAGTTTATCGCCGCGTGCAGGGCTGGTAGGAATTGTGACCACATAGCGGCCACGTGCTCTCCCTACCACCCGGCAGTGCTCGGACCGCCCTTGAACGGGCCGACGATCTGCCGTGTGATCCAGCCGCCGTAGAAGTCGCCTTGCTGGAATGTCACCTGTTCGCCGTTGATCTCGCAGGAATCCATATGGTTCGGGTAGAGGGCCACCCGGCTGCTGAGCGCCTCGAAACCGCGGGCCGGTTTGGTGTAGGTCCACCCGCCACGGGATACGGCGAAACCGCCGGCAACGACGTCGAAATAGCTCGCTTCGCCCTTGAACTCGCAGAAAGTGGTGCCCCCAACAGGGACGAGCACACCGCTCCGGAAGGCATCCAACGGCACGTAGTAGACAGGCGGATGGCTGGTCTCCAGGACCCGCACAGCGTTGGCGGTGTCAACGATCACCTGACCGCCAAGCCGCACCACAATCCGTTCCGAGCGTGCTTCGATCCTCGGCGGACGCGGGTAGTCCCACACCGATTCCTGACCAGGGCCCGGTTTGATGGGACGGGGGCGCCGAAAGACGCCGTTGCTGGAGACCATGAGCCATGGTGGCACGCTCGGCTGGGATCTCGCCTTGAATTCGTGAAATCGGGGCATACTCCGGACGCTAGGATTATTGCCCATGGATGCGAAGGAGAAGGAACACCTCAACCGGTTGCTGAACCGTCCGTACTACTACGGGTACACCATGAGAGGTAAAACCATCTTTGCGTACACGAAGGAAGAATGGGGCATCGGTGCGAGTTCCGGCGGCGGCGACTACAACCTGATCCGCTCCTTCTATTTCAGTCTGGCACTAACGATTCTGATGGCGCCAGTTGCGCTGGGCTGCCTGATTCTTGCATTTGTCCTCTTGATCAACCTGCAGATCACGGCCCTGATTATGGCATTTTTCGGGCTCATCTTTGGCTTCGCCCTCCTCCAGTGCTACTTCAACGTCAAGGAAGAATGGCTGGGGAGGAAGGCGCGAAAACTCAAGGGCCTTCCGAAGCCTTGGTGGAAAGCGTCCGATGACCAGGCCTACGAATGGTTCTTGACCCACCCATCGCCTCACATCCACATGACCCTGGAGTACTTCCCGGATTCCGTGAAACTCCGGCAGATAGCGGACAATACCGCAGGGAACTAGCCCAATCGATCTAGAGGCCGCACGTTCGCCCGGCGTACCATCCAATTCATGAGGTTTGTGAGCGGCGATGTCCGGCGTTCGTGACCAAGAGGGCGGCTCGGATCCGGGCCGGGCTGAACCCGAATACGAAGTGATCGGCGGCGTCATCGACGATCATCCTTCCAGCACTGCCCGGAAGGCGGATTCGGGGCGGCCGCGCGCATCCGGAACCTTTAAGATGACCGCGGGCGAGGCATGGAGGAACACCCGGAAATCCTTCACATCGTGGTGGTTCTGGTTGGCTTGCGCACTGGGGATTGCGCTCGCGTGGGGGATGGCCGCCGCACTCATTGTTATGGGAGAGGCCAACGGCTGGTTCGAGACCGAGGTTGCCGGCGCCGTGTATTTGCTGATGGCGGCATTCCTGGCACTGGCGGCTGCCATGCTGGGTGCTGCTTGGGGCTTCCGGCATACGAAGGGAAGCATCCCTGTTCTGCTGCTGTCAGGAGCCATGAGGGGGTGGCGTTGGCTGCGACGGGATGCGGTGCGTTGCTCCTGGTGGGCCTCAGCTTCGGCGGACCAATGGCGCTGGCCGGTGACGCCGTCGTCGTCATTGTTCTTGAAGTAGCGCTGTTCGGGCTGATCGGTGCCGGTTCGCGGAGATGCTTCGCCAAGGCAGCTCCCGGTGCGGCTTTGGCTGTGGTGCTGGTGGCTTTCTTGTGCATTGGCAATGTGGTGGTCACGCTCCTGCTGATTCCCGCGACCGCGGGAACAGTCCAGGTTTCGGTGCCCGTCAACATCGAGCGCGACGACTCCGGAAGAGTCATCGCGTACGAATGCGTAGGCAGTCTTCGTACAGTTGAGGTGGCGCACACGGATCGGATTGCCTGGCTGGCCACGTCCAACCCTGTCCTGCTCCTGGGAAGCGTGGGCGGTGAACTGGCAGCTACGGACAACCCGGTTGGATGGATGTTATCCGGACTGCAATGGGCTGCCGACGGTCCCTCACGCGAAGTCCCGTGCCTCGGCGGGGAATCAAGTGCTGGCCTTGCGCCTTCGATCCCCGTCGCTCTGACCGGCTTGGCACTGCAGGGGCTGCTGGCTGCGCTGGTGCTTGTTGCGGGACGCTGGCAGGCCACCCGGCGGGCGGCGGCTAGTTCGGGGCCCGGGTAACCGGCTGACGCACGTACTCGGAAATTACGACGCCTGAGCCGAAGGCCGTCGTCGACACCTCGCTGAAGGCGCTGGGCTGGTAGGCCCCGGGCGCGAAGAGCGGGATCCCGTCACCAAAGAGCAGCGGGCTGCGTTTGAGCACAAGCCGGTCGATTTCACCGGCGAGCTGCGTTGCGAGTTGCCCTCCGCCACAGAGCCAAATCGCCTTCCCGGGCTGTGACTTCAACCGGCGCACAACGTCTACGGGGTCTTCATCGGTAAGCGTCAAATTCGGGTGCTCGCCCGGAATGTCCGCGTCGGTGCGCGTCCGGCTAAACACTATTTGTTCGAGGTGCTGATACGGGCTGGTCATGCCCGCCGGAAGGCCCACGGCGTAGGTATTCCAACCCATCACCACCGTGTCGAACATCGTCCCGTTCCGTTGGATGCCCATGGCGTCCGCGATCACGGTAGGAATGGCGTCAGGGAAGCGTTGATTCTGTGCGGCCATGTGGTCGCCCTCCACTGGGAAGGCATCGAACTCGCCTCCGGGGCCTGCAATGTAACCATCCAGGCTTACGGCAACGTAGTAGACAAGTTCTCGCACGGGACCCCCATCGCGGCTGATGTTGTGATTGCGAGATTACAGCAAAGCGTTGCGCCTGCCCTCGAACGCGCGGCCCAAAGTGACCTCATCGGCGTATTCAAGGTCTCCACCCACGGGCAGGCCCGACGCCAGTCGCGTTACGGTGATTCCGATCGACTTGAGCATGCGGGCAAGGTAAGTGGCCGTAGCCTCACCCTCGAGGTTGGGGTCCGTGGCGATGATGATTTCCTGGATGGCGCCGTCGTTGAGGCGTGTGAGGAGCTCACGGATGCGCAACTGCTCCGGACCGATACCCGCGATCGGATTGATGGCACCGCCAAGCACGTGATAACGGCCGCGGAAGGACCGTGTGCGCTCAACGGCCAGGACATCCTTGGACTCCTCAACGACACAAATGACCGACGGGTCACGGCGCTGGTCGCGGCAAATATTGCACGTTTCCTGCTCTGTCACGTTGAAGCACACACTGCAGAACTTCACGCGTTCCTTCACCGTGGTGATGGCCGTGACCAGGCGCTTCATGTCCTCGGGATCCGCCTCAAGGATGTGGAACGCCAGGCGCTGCGCTGATTTGGGGCCCACACCAGGAAGCCGGCCGAGCTCATCAATCAGCTCTTGAACTGCACCTTCGTACACAATGTCCTCGTTCGGTTGAAATCAATGCTGGAGTCAGCGGGGTTGCAGGGGAGAACCGTCCAAGGCGCGCTCTTCAATCAGCTTCCCGCCCAGAATACGCTCCACCGCGGCGCGCCCAAATACCCGGGACTCCTCGATGGTTTCGTCTTCCGGGCTGGGAATGTCCTCCGCCACCGACTCCGGCTTCGCCTGGGTCCTCACCGGCGCCTGGACACGGCCCGCTTGGGCTTCGGGGCTGTTCGTCAAACGCTGATACAGGCTCTGACGGCCAGTTGGACTGCCCGACGGCGCAGCCTCCTCGAGCGTCGCAACGGAGCCGTGCGCTTCCTCGGGTTGAGTCGCCAACGACGGCCAGGCCGCCGGGGCGTTGCTGGTTGCCGGGGCGGGCATGGATTGCGCTGCGGGCCAGCTCGACGCCGGTGCGACGTCCCAGCTGGAGCTCGGGTTCTCCTCGGCGTTGGTGGGGTGACCATAGGTTCCGGACGCCGTTGCCGGAGCCGGTGCTTGCGCCGCGGCCGGTTCATAGTCCGGGGTGTTAGTCGCGGGCGCGCTTTCTTCGACGTCCTGCGCGGGTTGCTTGCCCACGTTGGACTCCGTACCTACAACCCAGGTTCCCGGCGCCTGCTCGACTGCGCGCGACCACGGATCGTCGGACGCAGTGGTGCTCGAAGCGGGTGACGTTGTGGCTGCGGCCGGGGGTGCGGTTGTGGACGTCTGGGCCGGTGTTGAGGGTGCCGATCCCATTGGGCTTGCCGGCGCTGAGGCCGCCGGTTGGGAGTTCGTGCGGCTGTAGCCCGCGGGTGGTTCCCAGTCCGCCGGAGGCTCTTCGTCCAGCGGAGGGGCGTCCTCGTCGAGCGGCGGACCCCAATCATCGTCGGGGTACGAGTAGTCGCCGGAAGGCTCGGCCGCGGGGGGAGCGGCGGGAGTTGAGGCGGCTGGTGCTGGTACCGGCGCAGCTGGGGCGGGGGCAGCTGCGGTCGCGGTGGGCTCTGCTCGCGCGGGGGTGGACACCGATGGCTCGGGTGCTTCTGCTGGCGCGGATGCGGCGGATGCGGTCGGGGCGGCTGTGGGAGAAGCTACTGGCGCGGAAGCGGGCGCAAGACCCCAAGCGGAGTCGACAGCTGACACTGGTGCCGGCGCCGAAGCTGTTTCCGCAGGCGCTGACGTGACACCTGTGGCTGTGCCCTGGGGGGATCCACTGCCAGACGACGCCGGGGCGCCCACGGATGATGCGGCAGCCGGAGTTTCCCTGCTAGTAGGTGCTTTTGGGTTTGGCTCAGAGCTCGCTGAGCTGTTGCCGCCAGCCACTGCGACGATCTGGCAGTCGATGCCGATGGTCTTGTGGATCGCCTGCCGAAGGTTCTCGGAGTGATCGGCACGTCCGAACGCACCTGCAAGGCCACCGGTTGTGAAGGCGAGCGTCAATACCTGGCCATCAAACTGTGCCACTTGGGCATTCGGTTCAACAAGTGCCCAGGTGCTGCGCTTGATCTTGGTCAGCGTCTGCAGGACGTCCGGCCAGGCGCGGCGCAATGCTTCCACATCGCCGCTGCCTCCGGTAGCGGGAACCGGAGCAGCAGCCGGCTGCGGAGCTGCAGCAGGTGCCTGTTGCGGTGCGGGCGTTGGCTGTGGCTGAGACTGGGCTGCTTGGGATGGGGCAGCTTGCTGCGAGCGGCCCGCAGCCGGACGGTCTTCGACGGGCCAATCGTTGGTGGACACTCGAGGTGCTGTGATGGCATCCCGCGAACCAGCGTCTGTGGACGGATGTGCAGGGGACAGCTCCGGAGCGGACGCGGACTGCTCGGGCGCGGCAGATGCTGCAGCAGGGGCTTGCCGGGAAACGGCCGGTGTCGCCGGGACAGCCGGGACAGCCGGAGTTTCACCCTGTGCCGGCACTGTAGGTGCGATCGGCGTAGTAGCCGTAGGAACCGGTGGGGCAGCAGCCACAGCCGGGGCGCCGTCGTCGCCGGTGTAATTCAGACGACGTTCCACGCGGTCGATGCGGGCAGCGATGCCACGTTCGGTCTGCTCGGCACTGGGCAGGAGGATGCGTGCGCACAGCAGTTCAAGGTGAAGGCGCGGCGACGTAGCACCGGTCATCTCAGTGAGCGCCGTGTTGGTGACATCTGCGGCCCGGGACAGCTCCGCCGCGCCCAAGTTGGTTGCCTGATTGCGCATCCGGGCGATCTGGTCGGCTGGCATGCCACGAAGAATGGCCTGCGCGCTCTCGGGCATCGCCTGGACGATGATGAGGTCGCGGAATCGTTCCAAGAGGTCCTCGACGAAACGACGGGGGTCGTGGCCGGTCTGGATGACGCGGTCCACGGCACGGAACACAGTGGCAGCATCTGCCGCAGCAACGGCATCCACGATGTCGTCCAGCAACGAAGCATGCGTATAGCCGAGCAGCGCAACAGCGAGCTCATAATCCAGGCCATTGGGGCCGGCGCCGGCCATGAGCTGGTCCAGGACGGACAAGGTGTCGCGAACGGAACCGCCACCTGCGCGGATGACGAGCGAGAGCACGCCGGGAGCCACGGGAACGTTCTCCTGCTGGCAAAGGAGCTCGAGATACTGCATCAGCGGCTCGGGCGGCACCAGCCTGAAGGGGTAGTGGTGAGTACGGGACCGGATGGTTCCGATGACCTTGTCCGGCTCGGTTGTAGCGAAGATGAACTTGATGTGTTCCGGCGGCTCTTCAACGATCTTGAGGAGCGCGTTGAAGCCGGCGGACGTGACCATGTGGGCCTCGTCAATGATGAAGATCTTGTAGCGGTCGCGGACCGGGGCGAAGGTTGCGCGCTCGCGGAGATCGCGGGCGTCGTCCACGCCACCGTGGCTGGCGGCGTCGATCTCGATGACATCCAGCGAGCCGGAGCCGCCGCGTGCGAGTTCGACGCAGCTGGGGCATTTGCCGCAGGGAGTATCAGTGGGGCCTTCGGCGCAATTGAGGCAGCGTGCAAGGATGCGCGCGGACGTGGTCTTGCCGCAACCGCGGGGGCCGGAGAAGAGGTAGGCGTGGTTCACGCGGTTCTTGCGGAGCGCCGTCATCAGCGGCTCCGTGACGTGTTCCTGCCCGATAACGTCCGCGAAAGAGTCCGGGCGATACCTTCGATACAGGGCAGTTGTAACAGTCACAAGTGAAACCTACCTATAGGGACTGACAGTTAAAGTAAGTGACCCCTCATGCACCCGCCAGAGCCCATCTACCCTTGCTACCTTCCGGTCCTGGGGGAGTTCAACAGGATGACGCCACATGAGGGGCCGTCGACAAGCTTACCCGAACTTGGGTTGCGGTTCGAATCGGCTGGAAGGGCTGTGGATAAGGCTCGACGGCGGTTGGCTGGCCTTCTCATTTTGTCGGGGCTGGCTGGTAAACCTCGTACTGCAGGAGAGGTTCGTCGGAAAGGTGTAGCTATGGTGCGGGATGGGTATGTACTGCCCCTGTGGATCCAACGGTGCGCAGTTGAGAGTGGACGGCACTCCCAGGAATTCGTCCCAGCGAGCCAAGATCCTTCTACGCGACGCACGTCGGTGCCCGGGTCAGCATGAATTATTCAGAGGGCGGCGGTAGCTGTTGTCACTTGTCAACACTTTGGAATATTCTCAGACCATGAATACCGAGCAGCCCTTCGAAGTGCGTCTCCGTTTGGGGGAACTTCCCGAGCCGGTTGAAGACCTGCTCGCGGAACAGCTTGATGCGATCGTGTCTCGCTTCGCTGGAGTGCCCTATGTGACTGTCCTGCAGGATGCCGCAAGCGGCACGGAGGCCGCCCATAGGGTTGTTGACCAGATTCGTCATCTCGGTGGAGAGGTTCACGCCGTTGATTTCGACTATGTCACAAGGGGTGAGATTGCCGAGCGGCTGGGAACGACGCGACAGGCTGTGGCTCACTGGATTGCTGGCCAGCGGCAAGCGGCCTTTCCATTCCCTCGTCCAGCCATTCAGGCGGGAGTCTCGCTTTGGTGCTGGTCGGACGTCGTCAACTGGGCAACAGTCTCGAGCCATGCCGTCAGCGGGGATGTAAGGCTGTTGTCCGCCGATGAGATCGCAATGATCAATGGAGAATTGGCTGCCGGGCGAATGCCCATCTTTGCCTGACCTGCTCCCCGTTACCGCCAGCCATTCACCGGCCACGTCATGAAGGCAGGCTCCTCATAAGGGTGCGCGGCCCGCAAAGCCCGCACCACGCCGTCGAGCGTGTCCTCCTGAACAACGCACTCAACCCTGGTTTCGGGCACCTGCTCCTCGATCCCCACCTCACCAACAAAGGGGCGCGCTCCAGGCAGTGGCGTGAAACGGCCAGTGCCTGGCGAAGTAAAGGCGCAGTGGGAGTAGTCGCCGATTCGCCCGGCGCCTGCGTCGCCAATGGCCAGGAGGACTTCCTCGATATGCGTCTCAGGAACGTAGACAACCAGGGCATGCAGCTGAGCCATAAGGACATCCTGTCAATGAACTTCGGCTACAAACAGGTCTCAACCATTGCAAAACGAGGGACCGCAGCGGACCATGGGTATGTACACCGATTGGGGCAATCTCAAGGTTGTGAGCTGCGGGGCCTGGGAGCGAGGGGCCGGACCCGGCAGCTCAACGGTGATACCGCAAGAATGGGCGCGTTGGGGGCGTCCATTTTTCCGTTAACGGGCTTATCTTCGAGCCCTTCTACAGGCGGTGATTCGGCCCGATTACACGATGCCGAAATTCTCAGGTACAGTAGTATCTGCTTTCGAATCGGAAGCAAGGAGAATTCGCCTAGCGGCCTATGGCGCACGCCTGGAACGCGTGTTGGGTTAACGCCCTCGGGGGTTCAAATCCCCCATTCTCCGCGTTTGGCCCCAGTCCTCGGACTGGGGCCTTTTGCGTTCCCGGAAGCTAGTCGGCGTCAGCCTGCTGCTCGGCATCCTGCTGCTGTGTTGCCGCGACCCTCTCCAGCACTTCGCGGCAGGCTGCGGTTGCAGGGTGGATGCGGCCGGCGGTCCTGGTGGACGTGAAAACGGTTCGCTTCGGAAGGCCCGGGAGGTCCAGGAGTTGGACGGTGCGGGTTCTGCCCGTCCACACCAGGTCAGGCATGAGCGCCACGGCGTTTCCGGATTCAATGAGCCGGATCTGTGCTTGGAGGTCGGCCGTTTCGTAACGTACGTCGGGCTCGAACCCCGCTGAACGGCACGCCTGCTCAGCCCAGTGCCTGGAGGCGGCCCCCCGGGGTTCCATGACCCACGGCATTGAGGCGGTGTCCGCAAGCGAAGAAACAGTTTCGCCGCCCAATCCCACCGGGGGAGTGGCCAGGCGGATGGCGTCGCTGGTGAGGATCACACGGTCCAGGCCGCTGTGATGCGGGGCGGCGTGGCCTGGGTATTGCTCTGCCACCACGAGGTCGAAGTCGCGCGCCCAGGTTTCGTAGAGTGCAGTCTCGGGCTCGCGCTGCGTCATCTCCACGCGGACCTCTGGATACTCCTGGCGCATGATGCTGAGGAAATCGGGCAGCAAAGCCAACGCGGCCGACTGGAAGACGGCGAGCCGGACAGTGCCCGTGACCATGGAGAGCGAGGCCGCGAGCTCGGTCTCCGCGCGCTCCAAGGTCTCCAAGAGAGCGGCCGTGTGGGCTACGAGGATCTCCGCTTGCGGAGTCAGCTGCACTCGCCGCCCGGCTTTGCGCAGCAGTTCCACACCCGCTTCCTTCTCCAGCAACGTCAGCTGCTGCGAAACCGATGAAGGGCTGTACTGCATCGCGTCGGCGACTTCGGCCAAGGTTCCGCGGATCTTCAATTCGTGCAGCAAACGCAGCCTGCGGACGTCCAGCAAGGCGGCCTCCAAAGGTTCGGGATGGGTAATCAATATTCGTCAGAAAAGATCGCTTTTCCTAACGTGATTGTAGATCCATACTGATGGAAACAAACAAACTTCTCCGCCTCAGAAGGAGCCCCCATGACCAGCACCCTCCCGGATGCCACCGCCCCGCGCACCCAGGATTCCGGGCAGTTCGATGCTTTGGCTCAGGAAGCCATCGCCTTGGTCCGCCACTGGCTTACTGAAGCCAGCAAGATCCCCGTGGATGTGTCCGCGCAGCGCCTCGCCGGCGTCCTGAAGGACCCGAACGGCCTTGACTTCACTGTCGGATTCGTCGACGGCGTCATCCGCCCCGAGGACCTGTCGGTCGCCGGCCGCAAGCTCGCAGAGCTCGCTCCCAAGGTGCCCAAGTTCCTCCCGTGGTACATGCGCAGCGCTGTACGCGTAGGTGGCGTCATGGCTCCGATCGTCCCGCAGGTAGTCATCCCGATCGCCCGCCGCGTGCTCCGCGAAATGGTGGGCCACCTGATCGTGGACGCCACCGACGCCAAGCTCGGCCCGGCCATCGCCAAGATCCGCCAGGACGGTGTTCACCTGAACGTGAACCTCCTCGGTGAAGCAGTCCTGGGCGAACACGAAGCCCAGCGCCGCCTGGATGGAACGCTCAAGCTCCTTGCCCGCGATGACGTGGACTACGTTTCCATCAAGGAATCCTCCACCGTGGCACCGCACTCCCCGTGGGCCTTCGACGAAGCCGTCGACCACGTGGTGGAGAAGCTCACCCCGCTGTATCGCCTGGCTGCATCCTTCCCCAAGCCCAAGTTCATCAACCTGGACATGGAGGAATACAAGGACCTCAGCATGACCATCGCGGTATTCAAGCGCATCCTGGACATGCCCGAGTTCAAGAACCTCGAGGCCGGCATCGTCCTCCAGGCCTATCTCCCGGACGCCCTTGGTGCCATGCAGGAACTCCAGGAGTGGGCTGCGGCCCGCCGCGCCCAGGGTGGCGCTCCCATCAAGGTCCGCGTGGTCAAGGGAGCCAACCTCCCCATGGAGCAGGTTGAAGCTTCCCTGCACGACTGGCCGCTGGCGACCTGGGGCACCAAGCAGGACTCCGACACCAGCTACAAGAACGTCATCAACTACGCCCTGACTCCGGAGCACATTGACGCCGTCCGCATCGGCGTCGCTGGCCACAACCTGTTCGACGTCGCCTTTGCGTGGTTGCTCGCCAAGCAGCGTGGCGTCACGAAGGGCATTGAATTCGAGATGCTCCTGGGCATGGCAACCGGCCAGGCCACGGCAGTCCGCAAGGACGTCGGCAGCCTCCTCCTGTACACACCCGTGGTCCACCCGGGCGAGTTCGACGTCGCCATCGCCTACCTGATCCGCCGCCTTGAAGAGGGTGCCAGCCAGGAAAACTTCATGTCCGCAGTCTTCGAGCTCAGCGAAAATGAAGCCCTCTTCAAGCGCGAACAGCAGCGATTCCTTGATTCTCTCGCCGGAATGACGGACGAGGTTCCTGGGCCCAGCCGCCAGCAGGACCGCCGCCTCCCCGCAGAGCCCGCACCGCTCGAGGGCTTCAGCAACACCCCGGACACCGACCCGGCCCTCCCGGCCAACCGCGCCTGGGGCCGCGACATCCTCAAGCGCATCCCCGGCTCCACCGCGGGCAACAAGATCGTCGAATCCACCAAGGTCTCCGACGCCGCCGAACTGGACCGGATCATCGCCACCGCCGTGGACCACGGCAAGGCCTGGGGTGCCCTTCCGGCCGCCGAACGCGCAGCGATCCTGCACCGCGCCGGCGACATCCTTGAGGCGCGCCGTGCGGAGCTTCTTGAGGTTATGGCTTCCGAAACCGGCAAGACCATCGACCAAGGCGACCCCGAGGTCAGCGAAGCAATCGACTTCGCGCACTACTACGCCGAGCGCGCCAAGGACCTGGAAACGGTCGACGGCGCCACGTTCGTCCCAGCCAACCTCACCGTGGTGACCCCGCCGTGGAACTTCCCGGTGGCGATCCCCGCAGGCTCGACGCTCGCAGCGCTTGCCTCAGGTTCCGCCGTCGTGATCAAGCCTGCAAAGCAGGCCCGCCGCTCCGGTTCCGTCATGGTGGATGCCCTCTGGGAAGCCGGCGTGCCCCGTGAAGTCCTGGCCCTCGTGCAGCTCGAAGAGCGCGAACTCGGCACCCAGCTGGTCTCGCACCCGAGCGTTGACCGGGTCATCCTCACTGGTGGCTACGAAACCGCTGAACTCTTCCGTTCCTTCCGCCAGGACCTGCCGCTGCTCGCGGAGACGTCCGGAAAGAACGCCATCATCGTCACCCCGAGCGCTGACCTGGACCTGGCTGCCAAGGACGTTGTGTACTCGGCATTCGGCCACGCAGGCCAGAAGTGCTCGGCTGCCTCGCTGGTGATCCTGGTGGGCTCGGTGGCCAAGAGCGCCCGCTTCCACAACCAGCTGATCGACGCCGCACGCTCGTTGACCGTCGGTTACCCGGAGGATGCCACCACCCAGATGGGGCCGATCATCGAGCCGGCCAACGGCAAGCTCCTTAGCGCCCTCACCACCTTGGGAGACGGCGAGGCGTGGGCCATCAAGCCCGAGCGCCTCGACGAAACAGGACGTTTGTGGTCCCCGGGCATCCGTTCGGGCGTCAAGCGTGGCTCCTACTTCCACCTCACCGAGTTCTTCGGCCCGGTCCTGGGTGTTATGACCGCAGAGACCCTCGAGGAAGCCATCGCCATCCAGAACGAGATCGAGTACGGCCTCACCGCCGGCCTCCACTCCCTGGACTCCGCTGAAATGGGCGTCTGGTTGGACACCATCCAGGCCGGAAACCTGTACGTCAACCGCGGCATCACCGGTGCGATCGTCCAGCGCCAGCCGTTCGGCGGATGGAAGAAGTCGGCAGTCGGCGCCGGAACCAAGGCCGGTGGACCGAACTACCTGATCGGCCTGGGCAGCTGGCTCCCCGCCGAGGCCAAGGCCAAGCGCGGCACGATGCTTCAGGGTGCTGCCGCGCAGATTCTCGCTGCTGCAAAGTCGGTGGACGTGTCCGCTGAGGAACTCCAAACCCTGCAGCAGTCACTCTTCAGTGACGCAGCAGCCTGGGAAGCCGAGTTCGGCACCCGCAAGGACGTCTCAGCCCTGTCCGCAGAGCGCAACGTCTTCCGCTACCGCTCCCTCCCTGTCACCATCCGCCTCTCCGAAGGCGAGCGGCTCGCTGAGCTGCTCCGCGTGGTGGCAGCCGGCGCAGTGGCTGGTTCGGCGCTCAAGGTGAGCTCCGCCGTCGTGCTTCCCGACGCCGTGGTGACTGTGTTTGCGAACCTGGGCGTCAGCGTCCGGATCGAGGACGACGCCGCGTGGCTGGCCCGTGCAGCAAAGTTCGACGCCGGCCGGATCCGCCTGATCGGTGGCGACTTCGCCGCGCTGAGCGCAGCCATGGGTGGTCGCCCGGACGTCGCGGTCTACCACGGTGCTGTGACCCAGGCCGGCCGGATCGAGATGCTGCCGTTCCTCCGCGAGCAGGCCGTGTCCATCACCGCCCACCGCTTCGGCACCCCGAACCACCTGTCGGATCACCTGATCTAGCCGTTGGATACGGAGGCCGGGCAGGACGGATTCGCTCCGACCTGCCCGGCCTTCGTTGTTATCGGTCCACCAAGCCCATCAGGCGGCGTACCCCAGCCTCTGCAACCTTCGCCGGGCAGCCTGCTCGCTGGGTCCATGGGAGCCCAAGGCAAACCGGACCATGCCCAGCACGGCCCGGGCAGCGGTGATGACGGGCAAGGGAATCGGACCAATCCCGGCACGGCGAATACCGAGCATCTCCCGGTACTTGGGCTCAAGACTTGCCACTGCGGCGGAAAACAGGATGGTGTACCCGGGCTTGAGAAGCGGGCTCAGGGGCGGGTAGCGGATGAACGACACCGTCTCGGCCAAGCGCTCATCAGCCCGGAGTATCCCGGAGGCGCACCACTGCTCAAGCTCGTCACGGACCTGGGCCTCGGTCAGAGGAGGGTCCTCCACTCCCATAAGCCGCCCGGCAGCTGCCCACTCGCGAACGTAGGCGTCGGGCCCGCCTGGGATGGGCCGGCCCCAGATGCGGTTGGCGGTGATGAAGGAGTCAGCGTAGGTGACGTGTACCCAGCGGAGGAGTTCGGGGTCGTTGGCGGCGTACTCACGTAAGACTCCGTTGCCGTCCACATAAGTACCCCGGACGCGCTCGTGGATCTTGCGCACGCGTGCGGTCGCTGCTTCGGCGGCCTCCGTGGAACCGTAGGTCACCGTGAAAATCCATCGGACCGTGTTAGCCAACCGTCCCAGAGGGTCTTTTTGGAAGCCTGAGTGCTCGTAAACTCCGGCCAGCGCGCCGGGATGCAGGGCCTGCATCAGCAGTACCCTGATCCCGGCCACGATGGTGGCAACATGGCCGTGCACGGCCCAGACGGCCGATCCCGGCAGGTGATATCCGGCGTCGTTCCCTTCCGCGAGGCGCGGCACCCACTCTGGAGGCGTGCCCGACGTTCCTGTGAAGGTGCGCTGCAGTTCGTGCCTGTACTCCGTGAGGTAGTTCCTCATAGGTCCCATGAGACCTCGCAATTGCGCCCATGTACAGGGGAAAGCGCGGAGCTTAGGAGCGGACGCGGCGCCGCGACGGTGCTGCCGCAACCAACAGGGCGGCGATGGCGACGGCGGCACTCAGGATGAGGCCCGGACGGTACTGTTCCAGCATGGCTTGGGCGCTGACAGTTCCGGCGGCCTGGCCGTGACCGCTGACCAATGCCGTGGTGACCGCCAAAACCAGGGCCGCCCCAACCTGGGTGCTGGTCTGGATCAAACCCGCAGCCAGCCCCTGCTCTGAATCCTTGATCCCGGCCGTCGCTTGGACGTTGATGGACGGGAAAGCCAGCGCGAAGCCGATGCCCAGCAGGACCACGGACGGCAGGATATCCAGCACGTAGTTCGGCGTGGTGCCCACCCGGAGGAACAGGACATAGCCCAGGCCGAGGGCCGTGAGCCCGGTCAGAATCAGTTGTGTGGCCCCAAACTTCTCAATGAGACGGTCCGCGAACGGCGCGCTCGTAGCCACCAACAGACCTGCCGGCAGCAGGGCCAGAGCCATTCCCAGCGGCGTCCAGCCCAGCACGGACTGCAGGTACATGGTGACGATGAACTGGAAGCTGAGGTAGGAGCCGAACAGTCCCACGGCGCTGAGATTGGCTCGGGCTACCCAGCCCTCCTTGAGGATGCTGAAGCGGATCAGCGGATGCTTGACCCTGTTCTCTATCACCGCGAAAGCCGCCAGCACGGCGATGGACACTGCGAATCCGGCGATTGTTGCCACAGATCCCCAGCCCTGCTCAGGTGCTGAAACCAAGGTGTACACGAGGCCGAGCATCCCCAGCGCGAGAGTGACGGCGCCCCAAATATCGTGCCCGCTGTTCTCCGCCGACGGCTTGTCCTTCGGGATGAACTTCATGCCCAGGAAGACCACGACGACGGCGATGGGCACCGAGACCAGGAACGTCCAACGCCAGCTGAGGCTGGTCATCAGGCCGCCCACCACCAGGCCGAGCGAGAAGCCACTGGCGCCGAACGTGGTGAAGATGGACAGCGCCTTGTTGCGCTCGCGGCCTTCCGCGAAGTTGGTGGTGATGATGGAGAACCCGGTGGGTGCGGTGAAGGCAGCGGCAAGTCCCTTGATGAACCGGGTGGCGATCAGGATGGCGGGATCGTCCACCAGCCCGCCAAGGAGCGACGCTGCGGCGAATACGGTCAGCGCAATGAGGAAGATTCGACGCCGGCCCAACAGATCGGCGAGACGGCCACCGAGGAGCAGGAGGCTTCCGTAGCCCAGGACGTAGGCGGAAACAATCCACTGCAGGGAGTCGGTACCCAGGTTGAGTTCCTGTCCGATGGAGGGCAAGGCAACGCCGACCATGGAGACGTCCAGCCCGTCCAAAGCCAGGACGGTGCACACAACCATGAGCAGCAGCCACTGGGCACGCGTCCAGTGAACGGCTGAAACCAAAGGCGGCTCAGTTGAGGTTTTGAGGGTGGTGGGTGATGTCATGGACTCGAATCTACATGACGCGTCATTCAATGACAAGGAATATGATGTGGAATATTATGACGTGGATTCTAACGTCGAAATGAACTAGAATCAGGGCATGGCAACGACGCGTGACCGTCAACTGCATGACCGCCAATTGGTTGAGCAGTGGCGCAGCATCCAAAACTCCTACTTCCGCACCGCAGGAGCGATTGACCGCGCCCTCGAAGCGAAGTTCGACATTGGCCTCAACGAGTTTGAAATCCTGGACCTCGTTGCCGAAAGTGAAGAGTCTGCGTGCCGGATGAAGGCCTTGGGGGAGCGGACCCCCATGACCCAGAGTGCTGTCTCAAAGGTGGTGGACCGACTGGAAAAAGCCGGCCTGGTGTCCCGCGAAACCTGCGCAGATGATCGCCGTTCCCTCTTCCTGGAACTAACTGAGGCGGGCCGTGCGCTACATGCCAATGCCGCCGTCGAACACCGTGCCCTGCTGAAGGAAAACCTGGGCTCTTAGCCCCGAAAACAAAGCTCAAGATTCTTGAGCCAAAACTGAGCCAACCTTTCGGTAGGCGGCACCCTGGAAGCCTTTCTTTCTCCCCTGATTCCCGCAACAATGGTGCTTGCACGCCAGGCTGGGGTTTGGTGCCGCTGGCTTTGGGGAGTGTATTGTGGGCAACCATCATGAATCAGACCGGGCAGTGGATTTGATCCGCGCCGTAGGCTTCCATCGCGTTCTCATCGCGGGATGCCTCGCCGTCCTGGCTTTCTTTGCGTTTGGCTTCCAACCCTTGAATTCCGTCTCCAGCAGCTCTGTTGGCGGAGCACTGGCGCAGGGGGTGGTGGAACCAACGGCTCTAGGCACCCTGGTGCCGCCGGAAGCCGAGACCTTGGTGATCGACTCCACGCCGGAGCCGCCCGAGCAAATACCCGCCACGCCCATGGTCTACTTCGACCGCGCTCTGGTAAGAACCGTCAGCAAGGACGGTTCCACAGGACTGACCGTTGCCTCCGCAGGCCTTTCGCGACCACCTGCAGGGAGCCTCTACTCACCGCTTGAGGTCCTCAACAAGAGCTCGTCTTACGGCTACCGCTACAGTCCCTTGACTGGCCTGGCCGGAGAATTCCACTGGGGTCAGGACTACGCAGCCGCCTGCGGTACGCGGGTCTACGCCGCAGACGCCGGCGTAGTGCGGGCTGTCGGATGGCATGTGTGGGGCGGTGGCAACCGGGTTGAAATCGAGCATGGCAACGGCTTGGTCACCACGTACAACCACCTTCAGGCAATCGGCGTCACGCAAGGCCAATCGGTGCGGGTGGGCGAGGTTATCGCAGAGGTTGGGACCACGGGCTGGTCCACAGGATGCCACCTTCACTTCGAGACGATCGTCAACGGTCTCCATACTGACCCCGCGAACTGGACACTGCTGTCCATTCGGCAGACTGATCCGCTGCAGACCATCGCCATGGTGAACTACCAGCCCGGTGTCGGAAATGGCGCCTCCGGAACCCCGCAATGGGCCGTTCCTGTATCGGATGGAACCAACCGGGCCGTCATCGGTGGAGAGCACGAACACGACGAACCGCTTCCTGTTCCACCGCCGGCCCCGTCCGGCAGCACTCCGCCGGCCACTTCAACGCCGGGCAACCCCGGCGGAACTCAAACCACTCCGCCGGCCACCTCGACGCCGGGCACCCCCGGCGGAACTCAAACCACGACGCCGACACCCTCACCTTCCGTGACGGCCACACCGACGCCAACCCCGACAACCACTGCTACGCCAACGCCAACGGTTACGCCGACTCCGACGACCACTGCAACGCCGACTCCGACTGGCACCTCCACGCCGTCGCCGTCGACCAGTGCCCCGGAAACCAGTACCGTCCCGCCGACGCTGACCACGGCCCCGGTGGCACCATCTCTTCAATCGGCCATCGCCCCGCCGCCGGCGGTTGTTGAACCGGCTCCGCTCGCGCCCGCGGTCGTGGAGCCAGCTCCGGTAGCTCCCGCTCCGGCGCCGGCAGTGCTTGAACCGGCGCCGGTTGTGCCGGCTCCAGCGCCCGTGATGGTGGAACCAGCGCCCGTTGTCGTGGCGCCAGCACCGGTCATTGTGGAACCAGCGCCGGTAGTTACCCAGGCCGTTCCGCCGGCTCCTGCACCTCCGGTGGCGCCCGCACCTGCGCCCGTCGCTGTCCTTCCAACTGCGCTCCCGGTGGTGGTGCTTCCGCCCGGATACATCCTGATAGCACCGGACCTGGTCCAGCGGCCGGATGGTGTGATCGTGCCGTTGTCCACGCTGATCCTCCCGGCACCCTAAGCCGGACACACGCTGACGGCACGTGAAACGCCGGATAACCCTGCATTTCGCGGCCCCAAGCCAGCTCCCGTAAGCTCGATGGCGGCAAACCCGCCAGACGACGTCGTCAGGAAGCGAATCCCATGTCCAGCCTTTACAGCATTCCCCTCACCTTCAACGATGGCACCGAAGCAGACTTCGGCCGGTTCGAGGGCAAAGCGGTGGTGGTGGTGAACGTCGCTTCTGAGTGCGGCTACACACGCCAGTACGCGGGCCTGGAAGAGCTGTACGGCAAGTACCGGAGCCAGGGGCTGGAGATCCTCGGAGTGCCCTGCAACCAGTTCGGCGGGCAGGAGCCTGGCGCAGACCACGAAATCGCAGAATTCTGCGAGCGCAACTTCGGAGTGTCCTTCCCCCTGACCAGCAAAGCCAACGTCCTTGGCAAGCAGCAGCATCCCCTGTTCGCGGAGCTGGCCCGGGACGAGGACGGGCAGCCGGCCAAGGTGAAATGGAACTTCGAGAAGTTCGTCATAAACCGCGGTGGCGAACTCGTGGCAAGGTTCCCATCCGCAGTGGAGCCTGACTCCGAAGACCTTGTGAAAGCAGTGGAAGAAGCGCTGGCATAGAGCCACCAGTCCTGAAAGGAGGAAAGTAATTTTCCAACATTCCGCCGGAAATTAGCCAGTTGTTGGCTTGTTGTCTGGTTGGATTGGCCCTACTGGATTGATACGGGAGAAGCCGTCTCCCACCAAACGCTAAGGCGAAGCTATGGAGCTCATCGAGGCCGAATACCCCAAACCAGGTCATGTGCTTTTGCACCTGAGCGATCTTCACCTGGTGGGGGGTCCGGGCACGCTCCACGGCTCGGTGGACAGCGCAGCCAGGCTCCAGGAGATCTGCGAGCAAATCATCGCCTCCAGGATCAGGCCCGAGGCCATCATTTTCACCGGAGACCTCGCAGACAAAGGTGAGCTGGAAGCCTACAAGCAACTCCGCGAGATGATTGAACCTCTGTGCGCGTCACTGGGAGCCAAAGCCATCTGGGCCATGGGCAACCATGACAACCGGGCAAACTTCCGTTCCGCGTTCGCCGATGCCTCTGCGGCCAGCAAGCCACAGGATCCCGTGGACCGCAGCTACTTTGTCAACGGACTCCGCATCATCACCCTGGACACCACGGTTCCCGGCCACCACTACGGCGAACTGTCAGAATCCCAGCTGGAGTGGCTGGCCTCTGAACTGGCCACGCCAGCCCCGGACGGCACCATCCTTGCCCTGCATCACCCGCCCGTCCCATGCGTGCAGGACCTCGCCGTGATGGTGGAGCTGCGCGGCCAGGCCGCACTGGCCGCCGTCGTCCGTAACACAGACGTCCGCACCATCCTGGGCGGCCACCTGCACTACTCCACGACGGCGAGCTTCGCAGGCATCCCGGTATCGGTCGCCTCAGCTACCTGTTACACGCAGGACCTGGCGGTGCGCGCCGGCGGACAGCGCGGACGTGACGGGGCGCAGTCCTACAACATGATCCACGTCTACGAGCACACGATCGTGCACTCCGTGGTTCCGATGTCCGGTGGCGTCACCGTTGGGGAGCCCTTGGATGCAGCCGAGGTTCAGCGGCGCCTGGCGGCCGCCGGCATTCGCATTCCGCACGAGTCCCGAGTGGGAGCCCACACTTCGCCGGGCACGCACACCTCGTCGCTCCCGCTTGTTTCTCCCGGTGGCTTTACTTCTCCCAAGGCGCCTTGACGGGGAAGTACTTCTCCAGGAAGTCGGTCACCAGGTCGGCTCGTTCATTTGCCTCGACTTCGGGGAAGCTGCCGTCGTTCAGGCAGAAGAAGTCCATGTGGCGCTTGGCCAGGAGCTTAGGCAGGTAGTGCAGTCCGGCCCACATGGTGGAGTCCACATACCTGACTTTGGCACTGGTCTGCGTGACCGCGCGACCGGTAAGCAGGGCGTAGTAGTGGTAGAACGAGTTGGTCACCGAGATGTTGTCCGCGGCACGGAACCGACTTCCGGCGGTCTTTGCGAACTCGGCCGGGAATTCCTTCTCCATTTGGGCCACCACGCTGCGGCGCAGCGGCGCGGCCGTGTGCTCAAGGTGCCTGGTGGTGATCCGGCCGAAGCGCTCCCACAGCAGCTTGCGGTTCACACGGGCTGCGTTCTCAAAACCGCTGCGTTCGGCGTCATTCTCGCCCAGCCCAATGCGGGTGTCAGCTTCGATGAACTTGGTGATGCCACCGGGCGTGAAGAACATGTCAGGGCCTACGGGGCGGCCAAAGAACATATCGTCATTGGAGTACAGGAAGTGCTCTGAGAGGCCCTTGATGTGGTGCAGCTGGCACTCCACGGCCTGCGAGTTGTGGGTGGGCAGCACAGAGGGGTCTGCGAAGAACTCCTCGCTGCGCACAATGGTCACTGAAGGGTGGTCGGCCAGCCATTCCGGTGCGGGGGAGTCGGTGGCGATGAAGATCCGCCGGATCCAGGGCGCGAACATGTGCACGGAGCGCAGTGCGTACTTCAGCTCGTTGATCTGCCGGAAGCGTGCCTCATGATCGTCGCCCTCGCCAAGGACAGCCTCGGACTGCTGGGCACGCCTCCTGGCGATGTATTCGGGGTCGCTGCCATCCACCCACGAGAAGACGATGTCGACATCGAAGTCGATGTCGCTGGCGTGGTCAGCGAACATGTTCTCGATGGTGGGCCAGGACAGGCCGTGCCGTTGTACTGTGCCGCGCACCGCGTCCTGGCGAAGCATGGTGCGACGGGTGAGGGAATTCTCCACGGGGAGTTCCAAGTGATCGCCCTCAAACCGCCACAGCTCAAGCTGCACGCCCAAGGCCGGGCCGTACCAGAGCCCGCCGCCGATCTCGACGCGCGGCCGGTACAAGCGGAAGATGCGGGCTTTTCGGTTAGCCGAGAGATCGCCGTCCGCCACCAACATGGAGGTCTTCTTCTTGGCGTCCACGGTCATGGAATAGAAAGGCTCATTCCGGAACGCAGTGACCAGCGCCTCCCGAACGTCCTTGCGTGACTCCCAGTCAACGGCGATAACGGGCCGCTCATCATTACCGCGCACCAGGATGAAATCGATACCAGCAGCGTCCAAGGCGGCCCTGACCGCCAGAAGATCGGACACCATGGCCTGTTGCGGAGTCAGGTCGCCGTTGACCAGGGCGTACCGCCCGCGGTGACGGACGACGTCGGACCTGTGCCTAAGATGCGCGACGACGGCAGGCGAGATCGCCTCAGCAATCGTGTCCTCTTCGATGGACGGGCTGCCGTGGTAAATCGGATCGACCTGTGCTTGTGTGATGGCTGTATCTCCGGGATCGTTGCGGTGCAGGTTGCTCTAAGACGTTAAAACTATGATGCGCTGGAACTTAGATCGAAAGGGCTTCACGCCAGCTGCGGAGGAAAGCGCCGCCGGCGTCGTCGTGGATCACGTCATCCGCCAGTTCAAGGTCGGCTGCCGTCAAAATGGTGTAGGGCTTCACCGGTACGCCGTCTGCGGGCCGGACGTCCACGTGCTTCACATCGTGATCGTTGTGGTGAAGCCAGTCTGCCATGGCGTAGTCCGTGCGGGAATCACCTACCGTCCGCCAGGAGAGCGGAGTAATGCCCTGGGCTGCCAGGAGTTCAACCGCGCGGCTGGCTCCGAGGTCCTTGCCCAGTCGGACCGATTCGATGTCCGTGGAGATGATGGTGGGGTCCAGGCGGTAGTCCGCGGCGTCATCGGACTCAGGTGCGTGGTGGTCCAGGATGGCCGCGTTGAGGCCGTGGCGTCCCATGATGTCCAGGGCATCGGCGTCGAAGAGTTTCTGCTCGGCCAGGTAGTCAGCGCTGGCCACGTCCAGGTGCTGCTCCACCGAAACCATGGCGCGCTTGGTCTCGTCGAAGAACATATGTGCTGAATAGTCTTCAGCAACAAGCCTGCGGATATCGTCGCCGTAGGCCTTGGGAACTGCGAGTTCGTGGTCCACGTGGATGGGGCCGGGGCCTTCGGCTGTGTAGCTGAACCACACGGCGCCCTTCTCGCAAATAGCGTGAATGACAGTGTCCGCCGGCATGCCCGCTGCAATCATGGGTTCCATGACTTGCTCACTGATGAACGCGTCAGAGCGGCCCGTGTTGAAGATGACGGGGATCCCGGCCGAAGCCAGGGCCACCATGTCCGCGATGATGTCAGGCTTGACGTCCCGCGTTACAGGACTGGCGATAGGACCGTCGACATCCAGCAGCAGCGCCAAAGCGGGCGTGGCGCGGGCAGCGGTCCGGTCAGTACCTTGCAGCGGTTGAGTCATGATCCCATTCTGTCAGTCCCGGCGGTTCCCATCACAGCTATGACGCGCGACGTCGGATAGTCACCTTTTGGCCACAAGGTGCCTGTGCTGCGGGTCACAAGTTCCGTTAGCGCGGCTTCTTCCATAGGCTTGCAGAGTGATCTTCAAAGCTGTGGGCGAGGGACGCCCGTACCCTGACCATGGATACTCTGCGCCGCGGGACTGGGCTGCCCTGCCCCCGCGTCCTATCCGCCTCGATGAACTCGTTACTACCAAACGGACCCTGGACTTGGAGGCACTGTTGGCTGAGGACTCAACCTTCTTCGGTGATTTGTTCCCGCACGTCGTCCAGTATCAAGGCGTTATGTACCTCGAGGACGGGCTTCACAGGGCGGTCCGCACGGCACTCCATCAGCGGACGGCCATTCACGCACGCGTATTGGTGATCGATGGCTAGCAAGCGCAGGCGTCCCAAAGATGTGACGCAGCTCCACGGCCACCATGTAGTGACGGGCCCGGAGCTTCGGGCAACCTTTGCCGAGGACGCCCAGGCGCACAAAGGCCGCTTCCGGCGGCGGCTGTTCCATGGAATCGTCCTGGTGCTGCTGGTTGGCGTCATAGCGGCCGGAGCCGTTGGTGCGTGGGCGATCATGAACGGCGTGGTCAAGGTTCCCAGCTCAATCGCCAGCAAAGCACCCACCAGCCTCTGTCCCACCACCACGTTTGACTATGTCCCCAACGAGACCGTGGCCCTCAACGTTTTCAATGCCACGTCCCGCGCCGGGCTGGCCAGCACAGTTGCTGACCAGTTCACGGCGCGTGGCTACAAGGTGGCCTCCGTCGACAACAGCGATACCGCTTATTCAGGCGTTGGAGTGGTGGTCTCCGGGGTCAAGGGCCAGGCAGCGGCGTTCAACGTCCAGAGGAATCTTGCCGGAACGGACTACTTCGAAGACAACCGTGAGGACGAGTCCGTGGATGTCATCCTGACGCCTGGTTTCGAAGGCTTGGTGGAGCCCCAATTGGTGGACCAGACCCCGGGAACGCTGCAGTGCCCGCGTGAGGACCTGCGCATTGCGGACAACTCCAAGTGGCCCATCATTCCCACGCTCCCCGCGGATCAGTAGCCAGCTGGGTTCAGTAGCTAGCTGGCGAGGGCGTCGTGGGCCGGCGAATCCAAGCGCACTGGCGTGCCGGCTTGGTCGAAGCGGGCTCCCGCGCCCAATTGGATGAACCGCACTGTTTGTGCCGTGTGGAGTTCGATGGCCGTGTGAACTTCGACGGCTGTGTGAAGCTCGACGTCGGAGGCTGGCGGCGGCGGGGGAGTCCCGCCGTCGGGCGTTCGGTTGCGTCGTGCGGCGCTGGCGGAAAGCGTTCCATGAATGAGCCGCGCCAACTGGGCGACGTCGGTGTCCGGAAGGTAGCCCTGCTCCACACCGTCCTGGAGGATGTCCTGAAGCAGGACGTTAAGGTCACCCACATGGTCTGCGAGCTTCGCGAAGGAACCGGGGGAGAGGACGGCGGCCATGGCCGGTCCTGGCGGCAAGTGGCGGCGGCTGAGATCCTCCACCTGGGCCCGGACATAAAGGGCGAGCCTGTCAACGGGGTTCTCCAGTGCAGCCAGTGAATCGCGGAGGTCCACGATGAAACGCTCGGTTTCGTCCAAGGCGTACGCGATGAGCAGTTGCTCCATATCCGCGTAATAGTTATAGACCGCGGTGCGTCCCACGCCCGCGTGCCGGGCCACATCCGTCATGGTCAGTCCCGGGAGGCCGTGGGTGAAGAGGAGCTCTCCAAAAGCGGTCAGAATCCGACGTTGGGTCTCGGCGCGTTGGGCAGCATTCGTGGCGGCCGTGATCCTTGGCATATAGACACTTTACAGCGATCTGTCACTAAGAGCCGTGAGGCCTCAGCATCAGGTTGCTGCTGGTGCCCGGGCGGTGGTTTTGCGGAGGACCAGGTGCGGCGTTCGGACCACGCTGCCCGGTGACTTTGCCCCTTCGATCCGGTCCACGGCGCGGCCAACGGCGGCGGCGGCAAGGAGCGGAGCGTCCTGGCTGATGGAAGATAACTGGACGTAACTGAGCTTGGCGAAATGGCTGTCGTCATAGCCGAGTACCGATACATCTGCCGGAATGCTGATTCCGGCGGCTCTGAAGCTCGCCATGATGCCGAGGGCCGACCTGTCGTTGAAGGCGATGACAGCCGTGGGCAGATCAGCCTGAAGGATCTGCCCGGCTCCCATGCCATCCTCTTCTCCAGGACCACCAGGGACAACCACGGGTTGGAGCCCGCGTCGGATCATTTCCGTGCGGTATGTCTCCCGGCGTCTGTCAGAAGAGACGGCAGCGCCGCCGTCGACGTGGACGATCCGGCTATGGCCGAGACCAACCAGGTGGTCAACGGCTATCGCGATGCCTGCGTAATCGTCACTGCTGACCGAATCCACGAGGTCGCCCACGTTGTCGCGAAGGAGGCTCACCACCGGCACTTGGCGGGCATGTAGTGCGAGGTCCTCCACGTTGAGGGTGGGCGCGATGATGATCAATGCCTCCGCGCCGACATCCAGCAAGGTTTCAACGGCGCGGGCCTCGGGCCGACCGCTGGCCACCGCGCTCAGGGCTATTTCATAGCCCCTGGCGGAGGCTTCGGCGTAGGCGGCATCCACAATTTCCGCGTGAAAGGGCTGTGAGCTGGAAAAGATGAGGCCCAGGAGCTTGGTCCTGCTGCTCCGCAGCAGCCTCGCCCGGGAGTCTGCCCGATATCCGAGTTGGCGGGCCGCGTCCAATACTCTTTGTCGCGTCGATTCCGCCGCGCCGGGTGCACCCCGCATCACGATGGAAACCAAGGCGCGGGAGACGCCGGCAGCCTCGGCTACGTCCATCAAAGTAGGGCGGCGCTGCAATTCCGACATATTTCCTCCTGGGTGCGAACAGTCTATAGAACGATCTAGACGTAGGGCGAATGACATGTCAGGATGGTGCGACTAGAACGATCTAGAAGACTATTTCAGGAGCTACCATGGGTTACCTTCAGCATCCGGTCACCGAAGACCGGCCCGTTCGTATCGGACTGATCGGAGCGGGATGGATCGGAAGCTTCCACGCTGAGTCCGTTGCGCACCGCATCCCCAATGCCCGGCTTGAAGCAATCGCGGATCCTGCCCTTCCGGCCGTCGAGGAACTGGCCGGCCGCCTGGGCGTTGCCAAGATCAGTAGTGACCCGGCAGATGTGCTGAACGATCCTGATGTGGATGCTGTTCTCATCGCCGCGCCGGCGCGCTTTCATGCGGGGCTGATCGCCGCGGCTGCGCGGGCGGGTAAGCACGCTTTCTGCGAAAAGCCGGGCGGCCGTACCGTGGAAGAACTTGATGACGCACTGGACGCAGCAGGGGCTGCGGGTGTGATCGTCCAGTTCGGTTTCAACCGCCGCTACTCAAGCGACTTCGCCGCCGCCCGCAGGCTCATTGATGACGGTGCCATAGGAACCCCGCAGTTGCTGCGGTCCTTGACCCGCGATCCCGGCAACCCGGACGGGATCGCCAACCCGGAGCGGATTCCGCCGGGCACCATCTTCCTGGAGACACTCATTCACGACTTCGACACCTTGAACTGGCTGAACCCGGGGGCTGTCCCTGTTCGCGTTCATGCTGTGGCTGACGCGCTGGTAGCGCCTGAAGCAAAAGAGGGTGGCCTGTTGGATACCGCTGTAGTCACTGTGACCTACAGCAACGGAGCCATTGCTGTAGCTGAGGCCAACTTCAATGCACTCTACGGCTATGACGTGCGGGGAGAAGTTTTTGGCTCTGCCGGGATGGTGACAGCGGGAGGCCCGCAGGCCAGCGCGGCCATGAGTTACACCGCTGCCGGCATCAATGCGTCCACCGTCCGCCTGAACGTGGACCTCTTTCACGATGCGTATACGGCTGAACTCGTCCACTTCGTGGACTCCGTGAAAGCTGACCGTGACGGTGTCCAAGCTCCCGCCGCGCAAGCTGCCGGTGGAACCGACGCACGGAACGCCTTGGCCGTGGCCTTGGCCGCCTCCCGTTCAGCCCAAACCGGGCTGCCGGTTGACGTGGCAACGATTGCCGAATTGCGTCCAGCGGAACCCGCACTGCACGCCGTAGGTGATGAAGCATGAGCTTCCGCTTGGCTGCCTGCGCTGAAATGCTCTACGGCGAATTGCCTTTGACGGAGCGCGTGAAGAGGATTCATGAGCAAGGCTTTGAGGTGGAGTTGTGGGACACCCGGGGCCGGGACATCGCGGCCCTGGCAGCAACTGGTGCCCGGTTCTCGTCCATGAGCGGTTATTTTGGCGGTAGCCTCACTGATCCCGCCAGCGCCAACGAGGTGCTGGCATCGGCGGAGAAACTGATTCCTGTCGCGCTTGAACTTGGTATCGAGCGTATGGTGGTCCACCCTGCAGAGCTCGGGGAAGGCGGCCGGGCCGTCCGCCCCGTTCACCGATCTACCGGCGAGATGTGGCTGACCGGTGCGCGCACGCTCGAACGCCTGGCGGCATTGGGCGAGAATCACGGAGTGGTCTTCGCGTTGGAGAACTTGAACACTGTGCTGGACCACCCCGGCATCCCCTTGGCACGCGCAAAAGACACTCTGGCGCTGGTCTCGGCGGTTAACCACCCCAACGTCAGGATGATGCTGGACCTCTATCACGCCCAAATTGGTGAGGGCAACCTGATCGAACTCATCCGTGCCGCGTTGCCCTGGATAGGAGAAATACAAGTGGCCGACGTCCCCGGTCGGTGCGAACCTGGCACGGGGGAAATCAACTATCACGTCATCGCCAGTGCTCTTGGAACGGCCGGATACGACGGGGTTGTCGGTCTCGAAGCGCAGGCCGCCGGAGGAGCCGGCCTGGAAGCAGGAGACACCGCACTGGCGGCTTTCCGTGCGGCCTTTGAAAGCTAGCCAAGAGCGGTCGGCGCGCTTGCCATGGGCGATAGTGCACTGCGTCAAAGGGCAAAATCTCGCGTAGCATCAAGGAAAACCGGTCAACAGCAGCGCCGGCCAACAGCAGCTAGGGGGCGTCTTGCGCGCAACGGTCAAGGACGTAGCGCGCCGTGCAGGGGTTTCGCCTAAAACGGTCTCGAACGTGATGAACGGGATCGTGCCCGTGAGCGGCCCCACGCGGCTCAGGGTTGAGCAGGCGATGGCGGAACTGGATTATGTCCCGAATCTCTCGGCGCGCGGACTGCGCAATGGCCGTTCGGGTGTTATTGGACTGGCGCTGCCGGATCTGGCGACTCCCTTTTCTGCGGAGATTGCCCAAAGCATTGTGGAAGTTGCCCACGAGCAAGGTTTCAGCGTGCAGATCGAGGAAACCGGCTCCGACCCGCACCGTGAGCATGAGTTGATGACGCGGGCGCGGGCTAACCTCATCGACGGACTGATTCTCAACCCCGTGGTGCTCAAGGAGAGTGCCGTGCAGGTAGGCGTCGCACTGCCACCAGTTGTTCTCCTGGGCGAAGTCACACAGCAGCTGGCCGACCGCGTCTTTGTGGACAGCTTCGCTGCGGCGCGGGACATGACCCTCGCTTTGGCCAGGCCCGGACGCCGGCGTATCGCAGTTCTGGGTGTGAATCGCGGAAGGCAATCCGCTACGGCGATCCAGAGGGCGGGCGGCTATGAGGCTGCACTGCAGATGCTGGGAATTGCCAAGGATGAGTCGTTGCTGATTTCCTGCGACAGCTGGACGCCTGCTTCAGCGGCTGAATCGCTGGCTGAGTATCTGGACACAAATCCCTTGCCCGAGGCGCTGTTCTGTTTTACGGACTCCATGGCAATCGGTGCCCTGAATACCTTGTGGAAGAGGGGGGTGCACGTTCCGGATGACATCGCGGTAGCCGGTTTCGACGACGTGATCGACGGACGATTTGCGGTACCTTCCCTGACTACCGTGTCCTTCGACAAACGGGCAATTGCCACGGAGGCCTTGCGCCTGTTGACCGAACGCATGTCCGACAGGTCCCACGGGCAACGCTTGGTTGAAATCGATTACGCCATCGTGGAGCGGGACAGCAGCCGAGGCTGAACGCAGCACCCGGGACTGAATCCAGAGCTTGTAAATAAGATTGTGCGCGCTAACAATTTCTCTTGCCCTGTCTATTACAACGATGTAATGTGAGACTCGCATCACCCCAGGGCCAACCTTTACCCGAGCGTGGAGATGCACCGGAACCGGACTTTGCAGTGAAGCAGTGACCTTTCAGCGGACCCATCCAAAGGAGTGACGGGTGAAGCAGTTTGAATCTTTGACCGGGAAAAGTTTGTCCCGGAGACAGTTATTGACAGGATCAGCGCTACTTGGCGGCGGCCTTCTGACCGCAGGCATCACCGGTTGTGGCGGACCCGCCGGAGCCGCGTCCAGGCAAACCATCAACTTTTGGCATCTCCTCTCCGGAGGTGACGGCACCAAGATGCAGGCCATGATCGCGAACGCCAATCAAGCCAACGCGGGTTTCAAGGTGCATCCCACTGTGCTGGCGTGGGGACCGCCCTACTACACCAAACTCGCCATGGCGTCTGCAGGCGGACGGCCACCAGAGGTTGCCATCATGCACGCAAGCAGGGTCCCCGGATATGCCCCGGGCGGCCTCATTGAGCCGTGGGACTTGGGATTGCTGGCGGAGAACGGCATCACCCCGGAGAACTTCGCCCCGCGCATCTGGGAAAAGGGACAGCAGGGTGGAAAAGTCTTCTCCCTGGCACTGGACTCCCACCCGTTCATCATGTTCTACAACACGGATGTGGCCGGCAAAGCCGGGCTTTTGGAAAGCAACGGCCGGTTGCAGGAGGTGAGCTCCCCTGAAGAGTTCAAGGCCATGGCACTGGAGATGCAAAGGATCACCAAGGCCCACGGATTGTCCTTCGGCTACCTGAATTTGGGGTCGCAGATGTGGCGGCTGTTCTACACGCTCTACAAGCAGCACGGGGCGGAGATTGTGCTGACCCCCGGTAAGCCCATGGAGGCCGACCGCGATGCCGCCATCGAGTCACTGGAGTTCATGGCCTCACTCTTCGACGACACCATCGCGGCCAAGAGCGGTGATATCAATACCGGCATTGCAGAGTTTGTCCGGGGTGACTCGGGAATGCTCTTCAGCGGCGGCTGGGAACTGCCCACCATGAAGAAAGCCAACTTGCCGGTTGATGCCGTCACCATCCCTACTCTCTACGGAACGCCCGCTTCCTATGCGGATTCCCATTCCTTTGTCCTTCCACGACAGCTCGCCGTTGATGAAGAGAAACGGAAGGATGCGTACAAGTTTGTTAGCGACGTCTTGAAGGGCTCGCTGTTGTGGGCCGAGGCAGGCCACATCCCGGCCTTCCAGCCTGTTATTCAATCGCCGGCTTACCGCGAGCTCACGCCGCAGGTGCATTACGCCAACGCCGCCGACATCATCGCCTACGATCCCGAGGCCTGGTTCAGTGGCTCCGGCTCGGACTGGCAGACCTACTTTGCCGAGCATATTCAGAACGTGCTTCTGGGACGCGATAAGGCAGTCACAGGTTGGGACGGCTTTGTGGCCCGCACCAACGATCTTCTTTCCCGACCCAACCCGGTCTGACCGGCACCAGCGCACCGAGCGACATAGGAGTCCTTCATGAGTTCCTCTACAGCGTCCCGGCAGGTCAGCCAACCGCGGACAAACCTCAGCCCTGGCGTTAAAACCGGGTTATCCCTCAGGAGAAGAAGGGACAACCTGAACGGTTGGGCGTTTGCAGCCCCCTTCCTGGTGTTCTTCCTCGTCTTCCTCATTTGGCCCATCCTCTACGGCTTCTACATGAGCCTCACGGGCAAATCCCTGACAGGCGCCAACGACAGCCTCATCGGTTTTGCCAACTATGCGGAAGCATTTGCCGATTCGGGCATGTGGCGTTCACTGGGCAACACCCTGTATTTCACGGTCATCAGTACTGTCCCGCTGGTGCTGGTTGCGTTGGTGATGGCGGCGCTCCTGAACATCGGCCTTCCGGCCCAATGGCTATGGCGGCTCTCCTACTTTGCGCCGTTCCTGTTGGCTTCCACGGTTGTTTCGTTGTTCTTCGTCTGGATGTACAACCCGCAACTCGGCCTGATCAACGATTTCCTGTCGAAGTTCGGAATACCAAAAGTCGGGTGGCTGAACGACCCCAACGTGGCCATGTGGTCGATCGTGATCGCGACACTCTGGTGGACAGTGGGCTTCAACTTCCTGCTGTATCTGGCAGCCATGCAGAACATTCCTGCACAGCACTATGAGGCGGCGTCCCTTGACGGTGCCGGCGCTTGGCGGCAGTTCTTCTCCATTACCTTGCCGCAGCTGACACCGACCACCGTGATGATTGTGTTGCTCCAGATCCTTGCTTCCTTGAAGGTGTTTGACCAGATCTACCAGATGACGGCGGGCGGGCCGGGCGGATCTACCCGACCAGTTGTCCAGTACATCTTCGAAACCGGGTTTACCGGATACCGGCTGGGATATTCAGCAGCCATCTCCTACATCTTCTTCGGACTGATCGTGCTGGTTTCGGTGCTGCAGTTCGTCATCACACGTCGCAGGAGTTCATAGCCATGGCAATTTCCACCCTTACCCGTTCCACGCCCGCCACAGGTTCCAGCCAGGTCATACGCCAGCCGCGCAAAAAGTGGACCGTGGGCAAGATCGCGGCAGTGGCGGTCGCCGCCTTCATCGCCGTTCTTTGGCTGGTTCCCTTCGCCTGGGCGACAGTTACTGCCTTCAAGTCCGAAGCAGATGCCTCAGCCTCCAAGGTCAGTTGGTTTCCGCCGTCGGGTTTTACCTTTGACGCCTTTATCAATGTGTTCCAGGCCGGCAATATCCCGCTGTGGACGTGGAACTCCCTCTACACCTCAGCGGCCATCACAGCCATCACCCTGGTGATCTCGGCCCTCATGGCTTACGCCTTGTCCAGGATTGAGTTCAAAGGCAAGAAGGTCCTGATGGCGGTGATCATCGCCGCCATTATCGTCCCGCCACCCGTGCTGATGATTCCGCTGTTCTACCAAATGCTCGCATTGAAAATGATCGACACCTCCTGGGCCATCATCCTGCCCCAGGTCATCCATCCCGCCATGGTGTTCGTCCTCAAAAAGTTCTTCGATCAAATCCCCCATGAGCTGGAAGAAGCGGCTGTGATGGATGGTGCCAGTCGTCTCCGAATCTTCATGCAGATCATCCTGCCGTTGTCCCGGCCGATCCTGGCCGCCGTCGCCATCTTTGTCTTCATTGGGGCGTGGAACAACTTCCTCTGGCCCTTCATCTCCACCAATGACGACTCCTTGCTGACCCTCCCCGTGGGCTTGCAAACCATCAAGAGCGCCTACGGCGTGCAGTACGCACAAAACATGGCGTCCGCACTGCTGGCCGCACTTCCACTGATCGTTGTTTTCCTCTTCTTCCAGCGCCAAATCATCAAGGGCGTTGCGACCACGGGACTCGCCGGAACGTAACCGGCACCCTTTCGCGAACCACCAGTTTCAGAACACCACAGATTTAGAACACAACCAAGGAGATACATGTCCCGCGCACGCATCACCCTCGACCGCGACTTCACCATTGGCGAGGTACCCCGACGACTCTTCGGCTCCTTCGTGGAGCACATGGGCCGTTGTGTCTACACCGGCATCTATGAGCCCGGGCACCCCGAGGCTGACGGGAACGGCTTCCGCCAGGACGTCCTCAAGCTCGTCAAAGAACTCGGCGCCACCGTCATCCGTTACCCCGGCGGCAACTTCGTTTCCGGATACAACTGGGAAGACGGAATCGGCCCGCGCGAAAACAGGCCACGTCGGCTGGACGGAGCCTGGCACACCGTGGAGACCAACGCCTTTGGCCTGCACGAGTTTGTGGACTGGTCCAAGCAGGCCGGCACGGAAATCATGGAAGCCATCAACCTGGGCACCAGGGGAGTGGACGCTGCACGCGAGATCGTGGAGTACGCCAACCACCCCGGAGGAACCTACCTGTCCGATCTCCGCGCCAAGAACGGCCACAAGGACCCGTTCAACATCAAGCTCTGGTGCTTGGGCAACGAGATGGACGGGCCCTGGCAGATCGGCCACAAGACCGCCGACGAGTACGGACGCTTGGCGCAGGAAGCAGCCAAGGCCATGCGATTCGTGGACCCCTCGCTTGAATTGGTGGCTTGCGGCAGCTCCAACTCCGGAATGCCGACGTTCGGTGCCTGGGAGCAGACAGTCCTCACGCACACTTACGACGAAGTGGACTACGTGTCGCTCCACGCCTACTACTACGAGCACGAAGGCGACGTGGGCAGCTTCCTGGCCTCCGCCGTCGATACCGACTATTTCATCGAATCAGTGATCGCCACGGCCGACGCCGTTCGTGCCAAGGGCAAGCACAAGAAGCACATCAATCTGTCCTTCGATGAGTGGAACGTCTGGTACCAGCGCGGCCTGGACACCGAGGACCAGCCACACAACGTGATTAAGGCCGGATGGCGCGAGCACCCGCGCGTCATTGAAGACAAGTACAACGTCACCGATGCTGTGGTGGTGGGGACGCTGCTCAACTCCCTGCTCCGCCACGGTGACCGCGTGAAGATCGCCAACCAGGCCCAGTTGGTTAACGTGATTGCGCCGATTCTCTCGGAAGAGAACGGACCGGCCTGGAAGCAGACCATCTTCCACCCGTTCGCGCGGATGGCCGAGCTCGCCAAGGGCCAGATCCTGCGGCTTTCGGTGGATTCGGACAAGTACTCGAACAACCGCTTCGGGGACACGGACCTGGTGGACGTCAGCGCTACGTGGAACGAGGAAACCGGACGGGTCGCACTCTTCTTCGCGAACCGCGGACTGGAAGAAGCCGCCGACGTCGAGGTTGCCCTGCGCGGTTTCGACGCCCGCCAGGTGCTCCGCGCCGAAGTCCTCGAAATCCCCGAGGACGGCGACCGCTTCACCATCAATTCCCAGGACCAGCCGGGCCGTGTTGGCCTGACGGCACTGGAAGGTGTGAAGGCGACCGGTTCCGAACTCCGCCTGACACTGCCCGCCCTGTCCTGGGCCGTCGTCGAGCTTGATGTGGTGAAAGCCTAGATACGCACCCAACTGGGTAACAGTAAACGTCGCAATGAGCGCTCATTGCGACGTTTACTGTTACCTACTTGGGTTAGGGTTCGACGGCGGGGGCTACTTAGACTGCGCAGCCGTCCGGGCCGCAGGCCTCGGCGTCGGAGGCGCCCACGGGGATCAGCGGGTTGGCTTCCTGCCATGCCTGGTTCAGTGCTTCGCTGAAAAGATCAACCGGCTGGGCACCGGAGATGCCGTACTTGCGGTCGATGACGAAGAACGGGACACCGGTGACGCCGATGGCGCGGGCCTCGTTGATGTCCTGCGTGACCTCGTCCGCGTACTTGTCGGAGGTGAAGAGCTCGGCAACCTCGTCGGTGGGCAACTTAAGTGCTGCGCCGAGTTCCGTGAGGTACTCGTGGTTGCCGATGTCCTTGCCGTGCTCGAAGTGATCACTGAGCAGGCGTTCCTTGGCGGTGTCCTGGCGTCCGTGGGCGGCGGCAAGGTGGATGAGGCGGTGGGCGGTGAAGCTGTTGGCCACAACAACTTTGTCGAAGTGGTAATCCAGTCCTTCGCCCTTGGCGGTCTCCGTGACATGGCTGAACATCTGCTTGACCTGCTCCGGAGCCATACCCTTGCGCTTGCTCAGGTAGTCCAACTCGGTGCCGTCGTAGTGTTCCGGGACCGAGGGATCCAGCTGGTAGCTCTTCCACTCCACGTCAACCGAATCGCGGTGCGGGAACTGTGCCAGGGCGCTCTCAAAACGGCGCTTGCCGATGTAGCACCACGGACACGCGACGTCTGACCAGATCTCAATCTTCATGTTGGCTGCAACGCCCTGACGTGGCCCGACATTCCGGGAGCCTGCTGTTAGTTTCCTCACCTGCCCAAAGGGTGTTGCCGGGGCGGCCGCTCAAGAATATGTTGGAAGCAGGTTATGCAGACAGCCTATGGGTTGGGGGTCTACACAGAGAAGATCTCGTGCGCATCGGACTCATAGTTGGACCTTGGTTTACCGTACCGCCCGAAAAATACGGCGGAACAGAGCGTGTGGTGGATGCGTTGGCGCGGGCCTTGTCCGACGCCGGCCACGAAGTCCTGCTGGCAACGGCGGCGGACAGTACTTGCCCTGTGCCCCAAATCCCGGGCGTTGGCCCAGCCGTTCCGGAGGACCTCGGGCAGAGCTTCAGCGAATTGGGGCACGTCATCAAGGCCTACGCGGAGCTGCGGGACGTGGACATCATCCATGACCACACCCTGGCCGGTCCGCTCTATGCGCACAGACCACCGGGCATCCCGGTAGTCACCACCATTCACGGACCTTTGTCGCCCAGCTACGCGCCGCTGTACCGCGACATGGCACAGGACACCGCCATCATCGCCATCTCCCATGATCAATGCAGCCGGGTGGAGGACCTTGAGATCTCCGCAGTCATCCACCACGGGATCGACCTCTCGGCAGTGAGCGTCGGCCGCGGTGCCGGGGGATACGCCTGTTTTGTGGGCCGTATGTGCCCGGACAAGGGGCTTCTGGAAGCGATAGCGGTGGCTCGGCAGGCAGGGATGCCCCTTCGCATCGCCGCTAAGATGCACTCTCGGGATGAGGTGCAATTCTTCGACCACGTTGTGGAGCCCATGCTGGGTCCCAACGAAGACTTCCTGGGCGAGCTGTCCGACCCCGAGAAGTACGAGTTGATGGGTGATGCCTTCGTCTTGCTCAACCCCATCCAATGGCCCGAGCCCTTCGGACTGGTGATGATCGAAGCACTTGCCACAGGAACCCCTGTCCTGGCAACTTCCATGGGGGCCGCGCCGGAAATCCTGTCCCATGGAGTCAACGGGTTCCTTGCCCCCACTCAAGACCTGGCCGGGTACATGGACGCGGTAGCGGGGATCAGCCGGGACGTGTGCCGCCGCTCGGTAGAGGACAACTTCACAGCCGCCCGCATGGCTGCGGACCATCTGGAACTGTATGGCCGTGTGATCGAACAATTCAAGGCAAAAGGCCTTCCCGCCGACGGCTTGTTGCAAGAGAATCAGAGTCAGGCCCTGTAGCCCTCTGCGGCGCTGTGGATTACCAAACCCCTTAGTGGAGGAGGCCGGCTGGCCATGACCGCTTGGAACGCCGACCCGGAAGCCGGAACCTCGGAATTCGGCGCGGTGACCGTCGTCGAAGGTTCCTCTTTCTGCATCTCCGGTCACACCGGTGACATCCACGGCGGTGGGGCCCAAGGCGCCTACTACCAGGACACTCGCATCGTGTCGCGCTGGATACTCCGGATCAACGGGGCTTTCAGGGAGCCCTTGGTGGCACGCAATCCTACGGCCTTCCAAGCGGAATTCGTGGGCCGGGCGTTGTCTGCGGACGGCAGGTTCGACAGTCCTTTGGTGGTTCAGCATCAACGGCATGTGGGATCCGGGCTCAGGGATGACATCACCATCCGGAACTATTCCGGACAGACTGCCACGTGCGGGATTGACCTGCAGATCGACGCAGACCTGGCCGACCTTTTCGACGTCAAAGGTGGCCGGACAGGCAAGGCCGGAACCGCGGTGAAGACCGTACACAAGAAAGAGCTGCACATAGAGTCCGGACACCCCAACGGGGAACGCCGTGGTGTGGCCTTCCGTGCTTCCGGTGGCAAGCCCACTGAGGAAGGGCTGATCTTCCACGTCAGCATCCCGGCACGGAGCCAATGGACAACCAGCGTAATCGCCGTCCCGCTGACCAATGGGAAAAGACCCAGCGAACCGTTCACCGAAACCATGCCCCTCCACCACACCCCGGGGGTTCGGCGCCATGTCGCGTGGGAAGAACACGTACCGCGGATATCCGTCGCAGACGCAAATGTGGAGGAAGTCCTGGAACGGAGCCAACGCGATCTCGGCTCATTGCGCATCTTCGACCCCCAACACCCCGGCCGTACAGCGGTGGCCGCAGGCGCGCCCTGGTTCATGGCACTGTTCGGCCGCGACTCGCTGCTGGCCTCCTACATGTCGCTCATGGTGGATCCGGGACTGGCCGCAGGGACGCTGCAGACGCTCGCTGAACTTCAAGGCAGCAAAGTGGACGTCGACTCCGAGGAGGAACCTGGACGCATGCCCCACGAGGTACGGCTCGGGGTCACGGCTGGACTCGCCCTGGGCGGGACCGCCTACTACGGAACCGCAGACGCGACACCCCTGTTCGTCTCTACGCTCAGCGAGCTGAGCAGATGGGGTTTGAGTGCGGACATCATCGAATCCCTCCTGCCCAACGCCGATCGTGCCATCACGTGGATGGAGGACTACGGAGACCGCGACGGTGACGGCTTCATCGAATACCAGAGGCCCAACGAGCATGGACTGGTGAACCAAGGCTGGAAGGACTCCTGGGACGGCATTAACTTCGCTGACGGCACCATGGCAGAAACCCCCATCGCCTTGGCAGAGGTCCAGGCTTACGCATACGCGGCCTACGTGGGGCGCGCGCTGCTGGCGCGATCGGCGGGCGATACCGCCGTCGAACGCCGTTGCGCGGATCGGGCAGCAGCGCTGAAGGAGGCTTTCAACGATAAGTTCTGGCTCCCGGACAAAGGCTATTTTGCGCTCGCATTGGACAAAGACAAGAAAGCTGTGGACTCGTGTGCGTCGAACATGGGGCACTGCCTCTGGGTGGGCATTGTGGATGAAGACAAGGCCCCGATGGTGGCTGAGCGGCTGATGTCGCCGGAGATGTTCACCGGCTGGGGCATCCGTACGCTGGCCTCGGACATGGGGGCGTACAACCCCGTCAGCTACCACAACGGTTCCGTCTGGCCCCACGACACCGCACTCGCCGCCACAGGACTCATGCGGTACGGCTTCGTAAAGGAGGCCAGCCGAATTGCGAGCGGACTGTTCGACGCCGCCGAGCACTTCGGCGGTCAGCTTCCGGAGCTGTTCTGCGGCTTTGATCGTGCGGACTTTTCCCAGCCGGTCCCGTATCCGACGGCGTGTTCCCCCCAAGCATGGGCGGCTGCGGCACCGATTCAGCTGGCTCGCATCCTGCTCAGGTTCGATCCGGACTTCACCCGGAACGTGCTGCACCTGGCGCCGATCCTCCCCGACTCCCTGGGGGAGTTCAGGGCAGACAACGTGTTGCTGGGGCGCTCGCGAATCACCATCCAAGCCTCTGGTTCGTCCGGCACAGTGACCGGACTTCCTGTCGGGTTGGAACTGCGTTCGGATCCCCGGCCGCCGCTGACGGGGGATTTATTCGGCTAGCTCTCTTAGAGCTCGTGCTCCATGACGAAGTCGTGCTCCACGGTGTCGCCGAGCTTGAACGACTTGGTGCCCACCCGCTGGAAACCGCTCTTCTCGTAGAAGCGGATGGCCTTCGCGTTCTCGCTGTTGACGCCGAGCCACACCCCGGCCGCACCCTTGTTAGCAGCATCGGCCAACGAGGCCTTGATGAGCTGTGATGCGGCGCCCTTGCCGTGGTGGTCGGGGTGGACGTAGCACTTGCTCAGTTCCGTGGACGGGAGCGCTGAGAGCACCGAGGCGACGTCCGGGTCGCTGGCCGGCTTGGCAATCAGCATGGTGTATCCGTTGAGCTGTCCGTCGTCGTCGAGCACCAGAACTGTGATGTTGGCGTCGGCGAGGTAATCCTCGAAGTTGGCCTCACTCAACGTTTTCTCAAGGTGTGCCTGGATGTCCGCCGGCGAGGAGCCGGGCGGGCATGCCAGCGGGAAGGTGACGGCGGCAAGCTCAGCCAGCTTCCCGGCGTCGTGCGTTGTTGCGGTGCGGATGGTTTCGGCCATGTGAGTCAGGATACGGCCGAGACCGTCAATTTCCGTACTAATGCTGTCCCGCCCTCCACACTGAGCTGCGTGCCCACGTTCTCGGATGCGGGGAACACCAGATCGGTCAAGACAACCTTGCCACCTTGTGCGAACACCTCCATGGAGCCGTGGTCGACGATCACACGGAGCCTGAGCACGCCATCCTCAAGGGTCACGGGGGCAGACTCTGCTGATGCGAACTTTTCGTGGAAAGCGGTGTTGCCGGAGTTGCGGCGGTCCAGGGTGAGTTGGCTCGTGGCAGCCTCGAAGCTGAGAAGCGTTGCGGCATCCCCGGCCGGTGCGCCGAAAAGGCTCAGGGTGGTTGTTCCGGCAGTTCCGGGCAGGATCTCGGCGTCAATCACGTGCACAGAATCGACCCGCAGGACTGAAGCAGGATCTGCCTGCGGCAATTCAACCGTGGAATCGTGCATCTCCTGGTCCTCCATGGTGTAGATGCTTGGCCCGAGCTCGGCCGGCAGCACGGGGCGCTGGACCAGGCGGGGCAGGCCGTCGATGGTGGACAGCTCAACCTCGCGGGCCAGCGACATGCTGGATCGCCAAGGGGACGTGGGCAGGGAATTGGCGTAGTCCCAGTTATTCATCCAGCCAATCATGATGCGGCGGTTGCCCGGAACATTGCTGAAGGAGACTGCTGCGTAGTAGTCGCGCCCCCAATCGAGCCATAGGCACTGCCTCAGGTTGGTATCTCCGTCCTCAACCAATGAATCGCTGTCTGCGGTGAACTGAACCCCGTCGAAATGTCCCACGAAGTACTGTCCGCCCGATCCTCCTGCCACGGCACCGGGGTTGATGTTGACTACCAGGACCCACTTGACGTGGTCCGGGCTTCCGTCGACGGGAAGAGGGAAGAGATCAGGACATTCCCACTCGCCGCCCGTGGCATTGGCTGGCCCGAACGTGCTCAGGTACTCCCATTTCTTAAGGTCGGCCGAGCGGTACAGGACAACTTGCTGGTGCTGTGCCTCCACCGCCACCATCACCCAGAATGAAGCCGACGCATCCTCGTACCGGAACACTTTGGGGTCGCGGAAATGTGCCGAGCCTCTGTTGAGGACCGGGTTGCCGGCGTACTTCTGCCACGTCATGCCAGCGTCCGTTGAGAAGGCAAGAGACTGCGCCTGAGTCCCTTCGAGTCCCGAGCCTTTTTTGAAAGCGCTGGTGTAGATGGCAACCAAAGCCGGGTTTTCCGGGGTGCCAAAGCCGGTCGTATTGCCCTCATCCACCACGATGCTTCCGGAAAACACGTCCTCCCGATCATCACAGGCGATGGCTACGGGATGCTCGTTCCAGTGAAGCAGGTCCTCCGAGGTTGCATGGCCCCAGGACATGTTGCCCCAGACGTTGTCGAAGGGGTTGTTCTGGTAGAAGAGGTGGTAAACGCCTTGGTAGAACACGAGTCCGTTGGGATCGTTCAGCCATGTGCTGTTGGCCGTGTAGTGAAGTACGGGCCGGCTCATGAAGACCGTGTGTTCGGCGGGACCGGCAGCATGAGTCGTTGTATCAGTCATTGGGGTTCTTTCGGGAAGCGTGCGCCAGTTCCAGGGATTCGGTCAGTTCGGCTCGTGTGGGCGGGTTGGCTCCGTGCCGTCCCACGGTGATGGCCGCAGCGAGGGAGGCAGCCGTGCCCAAGCGGGTGAGCTTGGCGGCGTCGAATTCGCCCTGGGGGTTCTCCATCAGTCCTGCAATCAAGGCGGACATGTAGGAATCGCCGGCCCCGACGGTATCTTTGACCGTCACGGAGCGCGCCGGCACGTGGACGTGGGCGGTCTTGGACCACAAGTAGGACCCGGAACCGCCATCAGTGATGATCGCCGCTTCCGGCCCAAGGCCAAGAAGGTGGTGGCCGACGGCGGTGGGGGACCACTGGGGGTAAAGCCACTGCGCGTCTTCTGAACTGAGTTTCACTACGGTGGACAAGGCTGCTGATTCTTCGAAGGTCCGGAGAGTCGCAGCATGGTCCGGCAGAAGCGTCGGGCGAATGTTGGGGTCGTAGGTTATCAAGCCGGAAAACGACTCCAGCAACGCGCGGACCTGCTTTGCTCCTGGCTCCAAAAAGGTAGCCAGCGAACCCGTGTGCAGCACCTTTTGGCGGATTGGGAGATTCAGCTGCGGGAGTTCCCAACGGATGTCGAAGTCATATTTCGCCGAGCCGTTGCTGTCCAGGAGGGCCGTGGCCGTGGAAGTCCTGGGGAGATGCCCGGCTCCCGGCAGCATGGAAGCTCCGGCGCCCGCCAGATGCTCTTGGATTCGCGTGCCACGCTCGTCCTTGCCCAGTGCGGTAAGAAATGAGGTGCTGACACCCAACCTGCCGAGTCCGAACGCAACGTTGAGACCTGAACCACCGGGGAACTCGACGGCTCCCGCTGCGGTGTCAATAATGTCGATGAGGGCCTCACCGACTACCAGGACATCCGTTTCAGGGCAGGAGGGGTCAGGGCGGCTGTGCATCTATGGTCCTTTGTGGGTTTGGGGCGTCCGAGTCTGGACGCAGATGAAGTCAGGTGTTGGTGCCTGCGGTCAGTTCTGCGCTACTGTCGCCTGTCCCGGACTGGGGGAGGCCACGGAATGACGCAGGACCAAAGGGCAGGGAAGAACGGTGGGGTGGGCAGTGAACAGTTGCAGGTCCGTTTTTCCCTCAATGGCGTCGATCAGGTTCTTTGTAGCCCACGCCCCCATTTCATAGTGCGGAAGGGCGACAGTGGTCAGCGATGGGTAGAGGTTTTCGGCAATGAGCTGCTGGTTATCGAACCCCACGAGTGAGAGGTCCCCGGGTATTCGCAGCCCAAGTTCGCCGGCCGCCCTGTAGGCGCCCATGGCCATGCGGTCGTTGTAGCAGAAGATGGCCGTGGGCCGGTTGGGGGACTCCAGGACCCGCATTGCCGCTTGATAGCCGCCCGGCACCTCGGATAGTTCCGAGTGGACCAGCTCTTCATGAAACGCCAGCCCGGCATCGGCCAGCGTGTCCTTGAACGCCTTCAGCCGGGAATGGGTTGCCGGGACGTCGTCGGTGTTGTTGATCATGCCGATCCGCGTGTGACCGGCGTCGATCAAGGTTTGCACCGCGAGCCGTGCGCCGCCGGCCTCATCGGGGATGACTGAGGAGACGGAGTGGTTGATGTCCTGGGAGTCCACCAGGACCGCCGGAACTCCGGCCAGATTCTTGGGAACGGACAGTTTCCGGTGATACATGGTGGCGTACAGGATGCCATCCACCTGCCGATCCAGCAGGTCAGCGACGTCGCTTTCGCGTGAATCCTGGGAGCCGGTGCTGGTGGAGTTGATGATCATGATGTTGTACCCACGGGCCCGTGCCGTTTCCTCGGCCCCGAGGATGATCCTGCCTGCGTGCGGAGTGGTGGCAATCTCTTCGCTGATGAAACCGATCATGCCCGAACGTTGGGTGCGCAGGGCCTGGGCCAGGCGATTGGGTCCGTAACCCAGACGCTGGGCAGCTTCATGGACGCGTTCCCTGGTTTCGGTACCTACGCGGGCGTAAGCAACGTCATTGAGGACATGGGAGACGGTGGTGACAGAGACACCGGCCGCGGCGGCCACGTCTTTGATACCTACAGATCTTTTGGTCATTGCTTTCCCACGTCCTCATGGTGTTGATGTTTGTTGCTGATCCTACGTTCGGCTTACTCATCCCAGTAGGCTATCGATGAATACCCGCTGCCTGGCTCGTTTGGGCGGTCTCTGCCGCGAAACCAATGGTCGGCGTGGCCCTCACAGCGTTGACGCTCCTGTCTGCGATCACCTGGGCGTTATTTCCGGAATCAAGGATGGTATTCCGGGCGGAGGCTGCATCAACCAGGACCGCCGTCACTGCAAGGCCCTCCGAAGCCCCGGTGGTCAACAGCGCATCCACTTGGGCCGAGAAGCAAGAGTCGCTGGACGCGGCGCGAACGTCCATGGCCACCACGTGATTGTTGGAGACGAAGTTGCCTGCGCCCTCTGCCAAATGGATGATCACGGGTGTGGCCCCCGATGGTCGAATGCTCTCTGCGTCCACTATTTCAGAGAAGTGGTTGCCGATCACCGAGTTGTTGTTGCCACTGATGCTCAGCAGCCCGTAGAGGTCAGTCCGCCCGTTGTCGACTCCCAGGAAGGGAGTCCAGGGTTCGTGGTCCCTCAGGAAGTGGTTGGAGGCCACGAGGTTCTCGGAGCTGTTCTCTGCGAGAACCACCATCCCGGGATAGAACGAGTGCAGGCGGTTGTTGGACACACTTGAACGGGTGACGCCGTCGAAACGGATGCTGCTGGCACCGCGGGGGAAGATGTTGTTCGCAGTGATCAGGAGCCCACCATGGTTCTGGGCGTAAATCGAGTGACCCTTGAATCCGGCCCCCATCAAATTGTCGGTGATCTTGGACGCCTGGCCCCAGCCACGGAGTTCGATGCAGCTTCCGCATTCGGCAATGAAGTTGTCGTGAAGGGAAAGGGCGTCCGCCTTATAGATGGTGAGCGCATTCTCGAGGTAGACGAATCCCATTGCGTTTACCCGGAAGGAGTCATTGGCACTTGCCACATAGATGCCGGTCTTGCCGTTGACGTAGCTGTTCTCTGCAGGCAGCCCTGAACCATCCGGGGTGAAGTGCAACCCATCGATGCAGAAGTTGGAGAATTCCACTGAGCTGATTCGGGGGCTCCCGCTCCGCTCAATGTAGAAGGCGGCGCCCTTGGATTCGTCCTTGCCGGGCGAGTCGTCGCTGAGCGGAATGTCGACGATGACGCGGCTTCCGCCTGGCCACAACTCATGGAGGTCCGGCCATTCTTCCTCGGGAACGTTGAACCGGATGCTCGAGGACGTAAAGCCGTGGCCCGAGCCTTGGATCTTGAGGAAGCTGACATCGATGACCACCTGCGTGCGGAGGTGATAGTCCCCGGGCGGAAGGTAAATCACCGCTCCCGGCTTGCCGCCGTCGTTCTCATCCGTGACCGTCTGGCGGGCCTTGATGTCCGCGATGATGCTGTTGATGACTTCACCAACGTCCTCGGACGCGTTACCGATTGGCCACGTGGTGACGTCGTAGTGGTTGCTGTTGGACATGGGGTCCTCTCTTAGATTGAAGATTTCCTTAGCCCTTAACAGCGCCGAGCGTCATGCCTGCAACGATTTTGCGCTGCAGGAGGAGGGTCAGGAGGATGACGGGAATCGAGTAGACCGCTGCGAGTGCGGTCATGGATCCCCAGTCCAGTCCGAACTGGGTCTGGAAGTTCGCGATAACCACAGGGGTTGTTTGTGAGCGGATGGCGGTCATGAGGAGAGCGAACAGGAATTCGTTCCACGAGGCCAGGAAGGCGAAGATCGCGGTGACTGCGATGCCTCCGGAGACCACAGGGATGACCACCCGCCAGAGCGCTCCAAGCCTGCTGCAGCCATCAACCGTTGCCGCTTCCTCCAAGTCCCGGGGCACGGCCTCGAAGAAGCTGGACATGAGCCAGATGGACAGTGGCAACGAGATGGTGGTGTGGGCGATGGACAAAGCGATGGGCGTGTCCGCGAGCCCTGCGGAGGACATCATTGATGCCAGCGGGATGCCGATGGCCACCGGAGGGACCATGCGCGTCACCAGTGCAGCCATGATGAACACGCGGCCGCTGGGAGTCTTGTAGCGCGTGATGCCGTAGGCAGCAGGGATAGCCAGGACCAGTGACAGCAGCGTGCTGATAATGGCTGTCTGCACGCTGTTGATGAACGAAGCCAGCACTCCGCTCCGGCCCAGCGCGTTGGCGTAGTTCTCCAACGTCCATTCCCTGGGAAGAATGGTGGGCGGAACGGCGATGGTGTCGATCGGCGTCTTGAACGAGGTAAACAGCAGGTACAGGAACGGGAAGCCGTACAGCACCATGGCCACTGCCAACAGGATCCACAGGATGGTCCGTGTGCTTCGGCGTCCGGCTTCCAGCCCTTCGCGGTTGACGCCGCGACGCTTGCGCAGGCTCTGGGATGCGGTGACTTTCGACGTCGGCTGTGCGGCTTGGCTGGTCACGTCGCCCTCAGTTGCGGCTCGGTTCCGTGAAATCGCGGTCCGGGAGCTCATCAGTTGTCCTTTCCTGGCCGCCAGATGGTGGCCACCGCGAAGAATGCGACGGCGAGCATCGCCAGCAGGTAGATAGTGCCCATGGCGCTGGCCAGGCCGGGATCGCCGAAGCGGATCATGGTGCGGTAGATCAGCAGGCTCATGGTTTCGGAGGCGGACTGGGGGCCGCCGTTGGTTTGAATCAGGATGGTGTCGAAGGCGCGGGCGGCGTCGATTCCCCGGACAACCAGCGCTACTGCGATCACCGGGCGGAGGAGCGGGAGGATGATCTGGAACAGGAGGGCAGGTGCCCTGGCGCCATCCAAGCGCGCAGCTTCAATGAGGTCACCGGGGATGTTCTGGAGGCCGGCGAACAGCACGAGGCACATGAAGGAAGTGGTGAGCCAGATGTCCGGGATTGCCACCGAGAACAGCACAATGTTTGGATCTGACAACCACCCGATCTGGTTGGGGTTGGAGAGGATACCCGCCTGGTGCAAGAGGGTTCCGATGAGGCCGAAGTTGTCGATCATCAGGAACTTCCACAGCAAGCCGGCAACAATCGGGGCGATCATCAGCGGATACAGGAAGACGGTCCGCCAAACCTGCGAGCTGCGCCCGAGCGTGGTGAACAGGAGCGCCATTCCCAGGCCGAGGGCGAACTCGAGGGTGACTACCACCAAGGTGTAGGCGAGGGTTCGCCACCCTGCCCCCATGAAGGCTTCGGAGGCGAATGCGGTGACGTAGTTCTGGAATCCCACGAAGTCACGCGGGCCACCGGCGATGGGCGAGATCTTGAAGAAGCTGTCAGCGATGAGGCGGAACAGGGGGTAGGCCACGAAGACGGCCAGGAACAACGCCGCCGGGGTCATCAGGTATAGGGCGAAGCGGCGATCGGAGATGCGCACGATTTTCTCTTCTGCTGGTTGGGGCCGCGGCCGACACGGGGTTTATGGTTCCGGGTGCCGGCCGCGGAGTCTTTACTTGAGGAGGTCCTGGATCTGCTTCTTGGCTTCGGCCAGGAGGGTTGCGGAGTCGCCGCCGGCCACTGCCTTCTGCAGGAGCGGGACCAGCACGGTGTCAACGATCTGCTGCCACTTGGCCGTTGCCGGGCGGGTAGCTGTAGCTTTGCCGTTGAGGGTTTCGATCAGTGGTTTGAAGCTCTCGTATCCGGGCTGGTCCTGGTACTTCTCGAACGCGGAGATGCGGGAGGCCAGGCCAAGGCTGGATTCAATGCCCAGACCGTTATGGTCGTAGGCGCACTTGATGAACTTCTTTGCGGAGTCTGCGTTCTTGGTGGCCTTCGGGACAGACAGGTACCAAGGTCCCGGAACACCTGCGACGCCGGCGCTGCCGCCAATCATTGCTGCGGCTCCCACTTTGCCTGCCACCGGTGAATCCTTGGGGATCTGACGGTAAGCGTGCGCCCAGAAGCGGGTCATGGCGGTCTTGCCCTGGTTGAACAAGTTCTGCGCTGCGGCCCAGTCAACCTGTGCAGCGCCCGGAGGCGCCGACTTTGTCAGGCTTACGTAGAAGTCGAGTGCTTCTTTATGGGCTGCGTTATCGATTACTACGTTGTCGCCGTCGAGGACCATGGGGGAGCCGGCCTGCAGGACGTGGGCAAGCCATTCAGTTTCCACGGCGCCCTTCACATCCGTGCCGTACATTCCGTCCTTGGTGAAGAACTCCGAGATGTCCTGGTACTGCTTCCACGTGGTGGGTGCGGCGAGTTCGTAGCCGTACTTTGCCTGGAAATCGGCCTTGTTTTTGGCGTCTTCAAAGAGGTCTTTGCGGTAGAGAATGATCTCGGCATTGGTCCATGCCGGCAGGCCGATGAAGTGGCCGTCCACGTTTGCTTCCTTGACCAGTGCGGGGAAAATGTCTTTCTTGGCCTCATCGGTGAAGATTTCGTCGATGGGCTGAACCGCGTCCTTGAAGCTCGGGAGCCACACGGAGTCGAGGGCGGCGACGTCGAAGGAAACGTTGCCGGAAGAAAATTCACTGGAGAGCCGGTTGAACATGCCGTCGTAAGGCAGTTCCACAAAGTTGACGTCGATTCCGGTGTCCTTCTTGCACTGTTCGGCAACGCCGGTGAGTTCGGCGTGACCGCCGGCTTCCACAAGGACGTTGATGGTGCCTGCGGCGCTACCCGACGTTGGTGCCGGGCCCCCTGCGCCGCATCCGGTAGCCGCGAGTGCGACGGCGGTGCATATGCCGCCAAGGGTGACGAGCCTGGAGATGGTGTTTCGAGTGGACATCGCTGTCGACTCACTTTCTCTCGAACGGGATGGCAAGACTGTTTGGGGTGAAGAATCGTTTTGCCAAAACGACTTGGCAACACTGTAGAGCTGTCTCTTTAGGAGTGTCAAGGGTCACTTTGACCGGCTGTCGTTGCCAAAAAACCCGCCAGGATTTTGTCGTTGACACCCTTCTTCAACACCGCTTAGTCTTTCTTCCAGCTCGCGATAAACCGTTTTGGCAACTTTGGCGGTGTTCGGCTTCGTGTCGCGCCCTTTCCCGCCACACGCTCCAGTCCTCGCGGGTGCATTTGGCGGCAAAGGGTGCGGTTTTTCGAGCCTTGGCACAGCATCCGGGTGCCAACGCCATCTTGGCTCTTTCCGAGGGAGGCCCAACGCACGACGGCGGCCGGTCACCTAGGTGACCAGCCGCCGTCGTGATTTCTGAAGTTAGTCCGCTTTGACCGCCAGGACCGGGCAGTCTGCCTCCAGCAGGATCCGTTGGGAGACGCTGCCCATGATGAGCTTGCCTACCGGGCTGCGGCGGCGAAGGCCGATGACAATCAGATCGGCATCGTTCTCGTCGGCTGCGTCCAGGACTTCGGCAGCCGCGTCATGGCCGCGGACCGGTTGCTTGATGATGTGCTGGATGCCCTGATCAGCGAGCCGGTCCTCGATGCTCTGGATGTCCGGCTCCTGGGCGTACCGGTTGTCCACCAAGGCGTCGCCCTTGGAGGAATTGATGACCAGCAGGGTGGCATTGCTCTTCTTGGCCTCGGCGATGGCCTGCGTCAACGCCGCTTCGCCTTCTGGTGTGGGGACGTATCCCACCACGATGGTCATGGTTTCTCCTTGTTGGCTTGGTTGTTGGGGAGGGGGCTGGCAGTGCCAGGCGCCAGGCTAGCCGTCACTTCCGCCGTCGCCGTCTGCGGTTCCGTCGGCGCGGTGGCTGCCGTGGCTGACGCCGCCGGCTTCCCTCGGGACTGTGGCGCCGGAGTTACCCGGGACCACTGTGGCTGCAACGGGACGGTTGCGGCGGATGAGCTTGAAGATCAGCGGCCAGGCCAGGATGAGCGCCACGATGATGTAAACCACAATCGCGATGGGCTCACTGAACAGGCCGGCGGGATCGCCTGCGCTCAGCTGCAGCGTCTTGCGGAGCTGGCCCTCAATGCGCGGGCCCAGGATGACGCCGAGGATCAGCGGCAGGACCGGAAGTCCAAAACGCCGCATCATGAATCCGAGGGCACCGAGCACCAACAGGATCACAAGATCGAAAGCCTGCAGGTTGACCGAGTAGGCACCCAGGGTGGCGAAGAACAGGATGCCCGCGTAGAGGTAGGGGCGGGGGAGTTGCAGCAGCTTTGCCCAGACCGGTGCCAGGGGCAGGTTGATGAGCAGGAGCAGGAAGTTGCCGATGAAGAGGCTCGCAATGAGTGCCCACACCAGCGGTCCTTCGCTGGAGAACAGCTGCGGGCCTGGCTGAATGCCGTAGGACGTAAAGGCTGCAAGCATGACGGCGGCTGTTGCGTTGGTGGGGAGGCCGAGTGCGAGCAGCGGTGTCATGGTCCCGGCGGCGGCAGCATTGTTGGCCGCCTCTGGTCCGGCGACGCCTTCAATAGCGCCCTTGCCGAACTCTTCCGGGTGCTTGGTGAGCCGTTTCTCAGTGACGTAGGAGAGGAACGTGGGGATCTCGGCGCCACCGGCGGGCAGGGCACCGAACGGGAAGCCAAAGGCGGTGCCGCGAAGCCAGGGCTTCCAGGAACGTCCCCAGTCCTTCTTGCCCATCCAGGGACGACCCACGGGGATGACATGGAGCGGCGTGCGACGCAGGTGGGCCGCAACCCAGAGGGCTTCACCCACGGCGAAGATCGCGACGGCGACCACCACAATGTCCAAACCATCCACCAACAGCGGCTGACCAAAGGTCAGGCGGCGTTGGCCGGTCACGGAGTCGATGCCCACCAGTCCGATGGCCAAACCAAGGGCAAGTGACGCAAAGCCGCGGAGCCTGGACGAGCCAAGGACGGCGGTCACCGCCAGCAGTGCGAGGACCATGATGGCAAAGTAGCTGGGAGCACCCAGGCTGACGGCGAACTGCACCACGATGGGTGCGAAGACCGCCAGTAGCGCGGTGCCAATGGTTCCGGCGATGAACGAGCCGATGGCCGCTGTGGCAAGCGCCTGTGCGGCCCTGCCGGCTTTGGCCATCTTGTTGCCTTCGATGGCAGTCACCACCGACGACGATTCACCGGGTGTGTTGAGGAGGATGGAAGTGGTGGAACCGCCGAACATGCCGCCGTAGTAGATGCCGGCGAACATGATGAAGGCGCTGGTGGGCTCCAGGGCGGCGGTGACCGGAAGCAGCAACGCCACAGTCATGGCCGGGCCCAGCCCGGGAAGGACACCGACGGCGGTGCCCAAGAGTACGCCGATCACGGCGAACAAGAGGTTCATGGGGGTCAGGGCGGTCGCGAAACCGTCCATCAGGGAGGACCAGACGTCCATTAGAGGATTCCTTCCAGGAGCCCGGCCGGCAACGCGATGCCCAGGCCGAGGTAGAAGCCGTAGAAGGTGAGCAAGGACAAGGCGACGGAAATAAGGCCGTCACGGATGTAGCGTCGGCTGCCGAGTGCCAGCACGCTGCCCCAGAAGAGGACCGTTCCGGAAATGACCCAGCCTGCCCAGTCGATGAGCAGGATATTCAGGATGAACGCTCCGGCCAGCGGAAGGACGGTCTTCCAATCGGCAGGGTGTGCCAGGTCAACGTCTTCGCCGCCCTCGGCCTCACCCTTGCCGCCGCGGAGGACATTGATGGCAAGCAGAACGGCGCAGATAATCAGCAGACCGGAAACAATGAACGGGACGGTCTTCGGACCCACCGGGTCCGACTGCGAGTAAGGGGTGACCAAGCCGTTCGCGTCCAGAAAGACCAGGACGCCGACCACGCCGAGCAGGAGGGCTACCCCCAGCTCGGCGCGGCCTTTCAGGCCTGTGGCTAAGGAGCTCACGCCAACCCGAGCTTGGTCAGGACGTCCGCCACCCGCTTGTCCTGGTCTGTCAGGAACGTCTGGAATTCGTCGCCGGTAACGAAAGCGTCGGTCCAGCTGTGGGTCTTGAGTGCTTCCTTCCAGCCGGCGGAGGCGTGCATCTTCTCAAGGGCTGCGATCAGGGATTTCTTGTCGTCCTCGCTGATGCCCGGAGGGGCCACAACGCCGCGCCAGTTGGTGAAGACCAGGTCGATGTTGGATTCCTTCAGCGTGGGAGCGTCCACACCTTCCAAGCGGTTCTCGCCACTGGTGGCCAGGACCCGGATCTCGCCGGACTTGATCTGCTGCAGGTACTCGCCGGCGCCGGAAGCGGCGAAGCCGAGCTTGTTGCCAAGGATGGCGGGGAGGAGGTCGCCACCGCCGTCGTAAGAGACGAAGTTGACCTTGGTGGCATCGATGCCCACCGCGCCGGCCAACTGCATGGGCAGGAGGTGGTCCGGGCCGCCGGGCGAAGAACCGCCACCAACTGCGATGGAAGCCGGGTTGGCCTTCCACGCCGTCACCAGGTCATCGATGGTCTTGTACGGGGAGTCCTTGCTGACCATGATGGCGCCGGGTTCCTCGATGAGTTTTGCCAGCGGGGTGGTCTCCGTCAGCTTCGACTCGGACTTGTTGGTGTAGCTTGCTCCAACAACGCCCAGGCCCATGAGCATGGTGAGGTCGCCGTTGCCCTTTTCGTTGACGATGCGGGCAAGGCCAACCGTTCCGCCGGCGCCGGCAAGGTTGAACACCTCGGTGTTGGTGGAGATCTTCTCGTCGTCCAGTACCTTGGCTGCTGCCCGTGCGGTGGTGTCATAGCCACCTCCGGGAGTGTTTGGAACCATGATCTGGAGTCCGGTGATGGGTCCTGCTGCGCCGGTGCTGTCAGAACCGGTGGACTTACCTGTGGCACCGCAGCCGGTGGCCATCAGGGCGATGCCGGCGGCGACGGCGGCGACTCGCAATGCGCGGATCTGGCGCATGGTGTTCCTCTTCTCATCATCGAAAATTCGGTGTAGGGCGAACAGCGTTGTGCCCCGTTGATTTGATGCTAGGCGCGTAAGTGACAGGGATCACTCTTGTGTTCGCAGTGATCTTTAAGTTCATTGCGTTCACGGGTTTCTGCGGTCTGAACTGGTCTTTCGGGCCGCTGGGGTCTTCTGTGCCACTGGGGTATAGTTCCGATACGCCACGGGGGAAGCTGTAGTCAGCCCCTCCCCTCCCAGGCACCATCAAAGGAACCCGGCAGTGACTCGACTCACTCGACTGTCTCGAAGAAGAGGCATGTCCCTGGCAGGGCAGTACCTTGTGCTGCAGTTGCTGATCGTCCTGGCAGTTCTTGTTGCCGTTGTTGCCATTTCACTGGCCCAATCCGCCGCCACCTTCGAGCGGAATGAAGGGCGCCGTGCACTGCTGGCTGCTGAAGCCTTGGGCAGCAACCCCACTGTCCGCGCGCTGCTGCCGGAGGCCGAACCGCGCGTGGGTTCAGCCCTCCCGGCCGTGGCCGAATCCGTGCGCACAGTTTCGGGATCATCACATGTGGCACTTGCCAAACTTGACGGCACCGTCGTGGCGTCATCGGATCCCAGCCTGTTGGGCCAACCCTTGCCGCTGGGTGAGAGCCAAGTGATGGAGGGGCGCGCCTGGACAGGTGTCCTGCCAGGCAGCAGCGGAGCAGTGCTGTCCGCCCACGTCCCCGTCCTGGACGATTCCGGAAACGTCATAGGCGTTGCGTCCATCAGCAGGAACTACCCATCCACCATTGAGCGACTAGGCGACGCCGTTCCCAACCTGCTCACCTATCTCGGTGTCGCCAGCGTCCTGGGCGTCGCCGGATCCCTCCTGTTGTCCCGCCGCGTCAAACGGCAAACCCTCGGTATGGAACCGCGGGAAATCACCGGTCTCGTGGAGAACCGTGAAGCGATGCTGCAGGGCCTGAAGGAAGGCGTGGTCGCTCTGGATCCCCACGAGCGCATCACGGTGGCCAACGAAAGCGCCAGGCAGCTTCTTGGCCTGCCGCCGGACTGCGTGGGTAAGAAGTTGCGATCCCTCCACGTAGACCCTGCGCTGAAAATAGTCCTCACCCGCGAACAGTCAGACGCGGATCAATTGGTCCTCGTGGGGGAGCGGCTGGTGGTCATGAACCGCGTTGCCCTGCGTTCCCACGGACGCGACATCGGTTCCGTCACCACGTTGAGGGACCGGACCGAGCTGTCCTCCCTGGAGAGTGAACTCGGCGCCACCAAGACTGTGACCGACACTTTGCGGGCCCAAGCCCACGAGTTCGCCAATCAACTCCACGTCATCTCCGGCCTGATCCAGATAGGCGAATACGATTCCGTGGTGCAGTTCGTCAACGGAGCCACGGTAGACCGGACGCGGCTCAACGACGACGTCACCAGCCGCATCGAGGACCCCGCGCTCGCAGCCCTGCTGATTGCCAAGGCCAGCCTGGCAACGGAGCGCGGCGTGGAGCTGAAGCTGGATCCGAAGTCCGCCCTGCCGCGCGTCAATGAGGAACTGTCGCGCGACCTCACCACCGTGGTGGGGAACCTGGTGGATAACGCGTTCGACGCCGTCACTGGACTTCCCGGGGCGTCGGTCCAAGTGCTGGTGGTTAACTCGGGTGACGCCGTCACAGTCACAGTCAGGGACAACGGTCCCGGCGTTCCTTCCGGCTCCGCAGAGGATATTTTCCGACAAGGCTTCTCAACGAAAGAGCCTGGACCTGGCGATGCGCGGGGCTTTGGGTTGGCGTTATCACGGGTGATCTGCCGGCGCTCCGGAGGTGACCTGACGGTGTCCAATGATGAGGGGGCAGTGTTCACTGCACGCTTCAACAAAAACACCTCTAACTCGGACAAACCCGACTCCACGAAGGGGACAATGCAGCCGTGATCAAGGTACTGATCGTCGACGACGACTTCATGGTGGCCAAGGTCCACGCCGGGTTTATCCAAAGGACACCGGGCTTCGGGGTGGTGGGCGTGGCGCATACGGGTGCTCAGGCCCTGGTGGAAACGGAAAGGCTCCAGCCCGACCTCGTGTTGCTGGACATCCATCTCCCGGACATCAACGGACTGGAACTCATGCACCAGCTGCGCGATGTTGCACCGGACCTCGATGTACTGGTGATCAGTGCTGCCCGCGAGGTGGAAACCGTCCGGAAGGCGTTGCGCGGCGGGATTGTGCACTACCTCATCAAACCCTTCTCCCAAGCCGATCTGCAGGAGAGGCTGGAGCACTACCTCAGTGCTTACCAAGGCTTGGACGCCTCCAAGGTGGAGGCCGAGCAGTCCGACGTGAACCGCGTCTTCGGCTTGGGCGTTTCCGAGCGGACCCTGCCTAAAGGCTGCAGCGTGGAGACGCTCGAACTTGTTGAATCAGCACTAAAAACAGCGCCGGGTGACCTCTCTGCCGCCGAGCTCGCCGAGCAGTTGGGTACCTCCCGCGTGAGCGCCAGGCGTTACCTTGAGTACCTCCACGACGAGGGGGCGCTGGAGGTCAGACTGAAGTACGGCGTCGGACGCCCTGAACGGCGATACCTGCTGAAGGGGCGGTGAGCCTCGGCGGCGCTACGCTCTATGCGACCGGTTTCCACCCCAAGGCTGGGCCCAATTTTGTCGCAATGTCGGTGAGGATCTGCACGTAGTCCTCGTGGTCGAAGCTGAAGGGCAGTGCGAACGCCACCTCGTCCACTTCCTGGAAACCCGCATGGGCGTAAAGTTGCCGGGCAATTTCATCGCTGGTGCCGATCAGATCCCGGGCGAACAGCATGCCCTTCGGCCCCTGCGGAGCGCTCGTGCGGGGAGTCCGTTCATCGACGTACCGCTGGTACTTCTCGCGCTGGGCGCTGGAAGCGGAATCAGTGGGGATGACCACTAAGCCTTGCGAAGCCCGGGCCGTGTTTCCGGACGCGTGGGCGGCGTCGCGGTACGCCCGAATCTGCGATTGCTGTACCTTGGCGAAGTCCGGATCCTGATCCTTGTCGGGAAAAATGACGCTGCTGGAGAGCAGGTTGAAGCCGTTTGCCCCCGCCCACACGGCAGACTTCATGCTTCCCGCCCCGTACCAAAGACGGCTGCGCAGTCCGGGGGAGTGCGGCTCCACCCGGTTGGAGAACTCCTCCACAACGCCCTGCTTACCGGAGAAGTCCCTCACTTTTTCGCCCGCAACCAGGCGGGCGAACCTGTCTACCCGGTCGTAGCTGAAGTCTTCGACATCCCAGGAATCGGCGTAAAGATGGTGCTTCACGGTGTCGTAGTGCATCGGTTCACCCACGCTCAGGCCCGGATTGATCCGTCCCCCGGCGAGCAGATCCACCGTGGCCAGGTCCTCCGCCAGCCGCAGGGGGTTCTCCCAACCCAACGGGGTCACGGCGGTGCCGAGCTCAATCCTGGACGTGCGCTGGCTGGCGGCGGCCATCACCGCGACAGGGGAGGAGATGCCGAACTGCAGGTGACGGTGGCGTAACCAGGCGCTGTCGAATCCCAACTGCTCGCCGAGCTCGATGATCTCCAATGTCGACCGGTGGCCGGCAGCCGGATCAGCGGGATCGAACAGCCCGATAATCAGGAATCCGAGCTTGCGGAGGGGACTTTCAGGGCTGGGCATGGCATTCCTTCGCGTTTGGCGGGGCGGCTACTGCCCAGACTAAGTGCCGGTACCGACGACGACGGCGGGAGGTTACCTTTTGTGATGGGCGCGAGGTAGCTGGGAGCTGGGAATTAATGCCTTGGCCACTGCTTGGAACCTCGCGGGTGAAAGTAGGTGAAACTGGTAAAAGAGGTGAAACTGACGTCGGCCTACCACCTGAGACCCTCCCCTTGCCCAGCCCCTAAGCCCCCACAGTCTTCAGGTAGTTCCGGATCCCATCCACCACCAATTGGTGGTCCTCTTCCGAGCTCAACCCGGACACCGTAATCGCGCCGATGACGCCGGCGCCTCGCACGCGGATGGGGAACGATCCGCCGTCGAGCGTGTAGTCCTCCGGAGCCAGCCACCCGCCGCCAAGGGGGTTGCGGTCGGCAAACCTTTCGCCCAACAACGCCGTGCTGTGCTCGAACCGCAGCACGGCTGCCGACTTGCGGCGGATCCACTCTTCCTGGTCGGCGGTGGAACCGGGCAGGACGCAGCGGAAGAGGACAATGTTGTGCCGCCGGATATCTATCGCCACGCCGAACTCCGATGCAATGGCGTGGTTGGCGATCAGCGAGCCGAGCCGCCAGGCATCGTGGTTGTCGAAACTTGAAAAGACCAGTTCTTCTTCCTGCTGACGGAGTTCGGCAAGGCGCGGTGAATCACTCATTCTTGGGTTCCTTCCAGGACAGCGTCAGATTCGTAGCGAAGGCCGATTTGCTTCCGAATCTCATCCATAGCCGCCATGATGGCCACCGTCTCGGCCGGTGGCAGGATGATCCCCGCAGTTTCGCCGGCGCGGATCAGGCGTTCGAGTTCTGCTGCTTGGTACTGCATGCCCCGGCTGTTCACGGGCTGGTCGTAGCGCTCCACAACAGTGCCATCCACGGCATGAACCGTGAACGGAACCGGGTTGTACCAGGTGTGTTCGATGTCGATCCACCCTTCGGCCCCGATGACCATGGCACGGTTGGCGCTGGCGGCGTCGAGTTCGCAATCCACAATCGCATGGGCACCGTTGGCGTATTCGAAGATAGCCGCCGTTTGGCGGTCTACCCCGGTAGCCGACATGGAGGCACTGGCCTTGATCGACGCAGGCGTACCCAGGATGTCGAAAGCAAAGGAGATCGGGTAAATGCCCAAGTCGAGCAGCGCTCCGCCACCGAGCGCGGGATCGTTGAGCCGGTGGGCGGGATCCTTGGGAAGGCTCTGGTTATGTGTGGCCACCACCTTCCGGACCTCGCCAATAGCACCGGCGGCAATAAGCTCCCGGAGATGGATCATGTGCGGCAGGAACCGCGTCCACATGGCCTCCAAGGCCACAAGCCCCTTGGACTCTGCCAGGTGAACGATGTCCTGTGCCTCGCGGGCGTTCATGGTGAACGACTTCTCCACCAGCACGTGCTTGCCCGCGTTCAACGCCAGCAGCGCGTTGGCGTGGTGGAAGGGGTGGGGCGTGGCGATGTAGACCACGTCAACCAAAGGGTCGGCCACCAAATCCTCGTAGCTGCCATGCGCCGTGGCAACGCCGTACTGTTCTGCGAACGCCTTGCTCGATTCCAAGGAGCGCGAGCCGACGGCCTGCACTGCGAAGCCGTTCTCCTTTAGGTCCTGCGTTTGGAGTCCGGCGATAAATCCTGTGCCGAGGATTCCCCAGCGGATCGTTCCGTCGGAGGTGCCATTGCTGAGGGTCATGTGCTCAGTCCTTGCTGCTGAACGCGGCGTCGAAGGAGGTTTGCGACGCCGGGAAGTCGAACTTCTTCAGCGCAGCGAGGGCTTCGGGGGCGCCGTGGAGGCGGTCCATGCCGGCGTCTTCCCACTCGACGCTGATGGGTCCGTTGTAGCCGATGGCGGTGAGGGCCCGGAAGGACGATTCCCACGGAACGTCGCCGCGTCCGGCGGAGACAAAGTCCCAGCCGCGGCGGGGGTCACCCCAGGGCAGGTGCGAGCCCATGACCGTGTTCCGACCGGTCGGGCGCAGCTTGGTGTCCTTGCAGTCCACGTGGTAGATCCGGTCCTTGAAGTCCCAGATGAAGGAGACCGGGTCGATGCCCTGCCACATGAAGTGGGACGGATCCCAGTTCAGGCCGAAAGCGGGCCGGTGACCGATCGCTTCGAGGGTCCGGACGGTGGTCCAGTAGTCGTAGGCGATTTCGGAGGGGTGGACTTCGTGGGCGAAGCGGACCCCGCATTCATCGAAGACATCCAGGATGGGATTCCAGCGGTCAGCGAAGTCCTGATAGCCGGCATCGATGACCTTCTCCGGGACAGGCGGAAACATGGCCACGTACTGCCAGATGGAGGAGCCGGTGAACCCGACCACGGTATCCACGCCGAGCGCTTTGGCGAGGCGGGCGGTGTGCTTCATTTCCTCGGCTGCGCGCTGGCGTACGCCTTCAGGCTCCCCATCACCCCAGACGCGCGAGCCCACAATGGCTTCGTGGCGGAAGTCGATGGGGTCGTCGCACACGGCCTGGCCTTTGAGGTGGTTGGAGATGGCCCAGACCTTCAGGTTGTACTTCTCCAGGACAGCGAGCTTGGATTCGACGTAGCCGGGTTCGTCCCAGCGCCAGGCGTCCAGGTGGTCCCCGGAGACGGCGATCTCCAAGCCGTCATAGCCCCAACCGGAGGCAAGGCGCGCGACTTCCTCGAACGGGAGGTCGGCCCACTGGCCGGTGAACAAGGTGTACGGGCGGGGCATGTCAGGCTCCTTCAGTAGCGGATGCGTTGAGCTGGATGAGTGAACCCTTGGCTGCCGCGGATTCTTCCACGGCCGCCAGGATGTGCTGGACGTTCAGGCCCTCTTCGAACGACGGCGACGGTGCCTCACCGGCCGCGATTGCGGTCAGGAAGTCCCGGATCTGGTGGGTGAAAGTGTGCTCCCAGCCAATGATGTGACCCTGAGGCCACCACGCTTCCACATACGGGTGCTCGGGTTCGTTGACCAGGATCCTCCGGAAGCCCTGTTCACGGACGGGCACTGTGTTGTCCATGAAGTTGAGCTCGTTGAGGTTCTCCAGGTCGAATGTCAGTGATCCGAGCGAACCGTAGATCTCGAGCCGCAGGGAGTTCTTTTGGCCCGTAGCCACGCGGGAGGCTTCAACTGAGGCGATTGCTCCGGAGGCGAGCGTCAGGTTAACCCAGGCGGCGTCGTCGACCGTGACATCCTCCAGTCCTTCTGCGCCAGGGCGCTGATCGACGAAAGTCTGAAGTCGGCCGGAGACCTCGGTGACGGCATCGTCCAGGAGGTACAGGATCTGGTCGATGGCGTGCGAGGCGATGTCGCCCAGTGCACCCGAGCCGGCCGTCTCCTTACGGAGGCGCCAGGTCATGGGGGACTCGGCGTCGGTCAACCAGTCCTGCAAGTACGCCGCGCGGATGTGCCGGACGGTGCCGAGGCGGCCTTCAGCGATGAGTTCGCGTGCCAGTGCCAAGGCGGGGACCCGGCGGTAGTTGAAGCCGATCATCGACTGCACGCCACGGGTCCGGGCTGAAGCGGCAGCGGCGACCATGGACTCAGCCTCGCCGAGAGTGTTGGCGAGCGGCTTCTCCACCAGGACGTGCTTACCCGCTTCCAGGGCGGCAGTCGCGATTTCGGCGTGCATCCAGCCCGGTGCGCAGATGTCCACGATGTGAATGTCGTCCCGTTCGATGACGGAACGCCAGTCAGTGGCGGACTCGGCCCAGCCGTACTTGGCAGCAGCTTCGGCCACTTGGGTGGCGTCCCGGCCGACGAGCACTTTCTGCTCGAAGGTCGGAACGTCGAAGAAGCTGGCTACGTTCCGCCACGCGTTTGAGTGTGCCTTGCCCATGAAGGCGTAGCCGATGACCGCAACGCCCAGCGGGGAGGGGGTAGGGATAGTCATGATGTTCGTCGCCCGTTCTTAAAGGGTTGCTGTTTCGGGTGCCCAGTCTTCGGGGAGGGCAGCGGAGACGGGGGCGTTGCTGGTGACGTCCACGAAGGTGCCGGACTCGACGGATTCGGTGATGGAGACCATGGTGTCCAGGACGTGGTAGGCGAGTCCACCGGTGGCCCGGTGCGGGGCGCCGGTTCGGATGGCGCGGGCCATGTCCAAGGCTCCCATGCCACGGCCGTTCGCCGGACCCGTGGCGGAGATGATTTCGGGTTCGTCGGCACCGGGCCGCCAAAGCTTCAGGTCGCCGTCGAAGTAGTTCGGGTCCGGGAGGGACAGCGTGGCTTCGGAGCCGGTGATTTCCACGAATCCCATGCGTTGGCGGGGGGATTCGAAGGAGAAGACGCTGTGGGAGGACTGGCCGCCTTCGAACTGTGCCATCGCGGAGACGTGGGTGGGAACCTCGACGGCGAATTCCTCGCCCGCCTTGGGTCCGGAACCGATGATGCGGGTTGCTTTGGCGGAGGAGCCGACGGCGGCCACCTTACGGACCGAGCCGAAAGTTTGGATCAGGGCGGTGAGGTAGTACGGGCCCATGTCGAACAGCGGGCCGGCGCCGTGCTGGAACAGGAACGCCGGGTTGGGGTGCCAGGATTCGGGGCCGGGGGTTTGGAAGGTGGTCATTCCGGTCAGCGGGGTGCCGATGTCGCCCCGTTCGATGATCCGGCGGGCGGTCTGCAGGCCCGCTCCGAGGAAAGTGTCCGGGGCCGTGCCAAGGCGGATACCGGCGGCGTCGGCTGCCTTGAGCAGGCCGAGCCCGGATTCGCGGTCCAGGGAGAAAGGCTTCTCGGTCCAGACGTGCTTCCCGGCGTTGACTGCCGCGGTGGCGACTTTGACGTGCGCTGCCGGGATGGTGAGGTTGATGATGAGTTCGACGTCGGGATGGTTCAGTGCCAGCTCGGGCGTGCCGAATTCGGCGATCCCGTATTCCTTGGCCCGTGCTTCCGCGGTTTCGACGAAGAGGTCCGCGATGACCAGGACTTTCAGATCCGGGAAGACCGTGAGGTTGTCCAAGTACTGCTTGCTGATGTTTCCCGCGCCAATGACGGCGACGCCCACGGGGCCTTTGCGGGTGGAAGGGGCGAAGCTCATGCCTGCACTCCTTCTGCGCTTGCTGCGTTGGCGCTGGCTGCGGCGGTCAGGTAGGCCAGGCTCTGGGTGATTCCTTCGAAGATGTCACCGGAGTAGTCGTCGAATTCAACCACGCCAACTTCCAAGGACTTGGCTGCGGCGATGACGTCCAGGACCGGGATGGTGCCTTGGCCGGCGGGCTGCTGGGCCTTGGTGTCAGTGTTGCCTGGTCCGTCCTTGATGTGGATGAGTTTCACCCTGTCACCGAGGCGGGCCAGAAGTTCCACGGGGTCCTGGCCGCCGACGGCAACCCAGTAGGTGTCTATTTCCAGGACCAGTTCCGGGTCCAGCAGACCCTCGAGGTATTCCAGTGCGGTCTTGCCTTCGATGGTGGACTCCAGCTCCCAGGCGTGGTTGTGGTACCCCACACGGATGCCGTATTCGGCGCCCTTCTTCGCCGCTGCGTTGAGCTTGGCGGCCGTGGCCTGGATGTCCTCGGCGGTCTGCCAGTGCTCCGCAGGAAGGAAGGGATCGATCACCGTGGTGATGCCCAGTTCCTTGGCTGCGGCGAAGATCTCGTCCTGGTCCTGGGACAACAACGGGGCATGCCCGGACGGAGCGGTCAGGCCGTTCTCCTTCAACGCCGCACCCAGTTCCTTGGCCGTGGCCACGAAGTTGTACGGCTCCACCTGCGTAAAGCCGATCTCTGCAACCTTCCTTATGGTGCCCGGCAGGTCCTCCTGGAGAGCGTCCCGCAAGGTATACAGCTGGATCGAATAAGACATTGGATTCCTTTTCCGGGAGGGGCCTTCTGAACTCTTTTCAGCCTAGAGGGACTTTTGCCGAGCGTCTAGCAAAAGTCGGGATTTTTCAGATTAACTTCCGCTGGATGACATGCAAAAGCAATCATGCTTCACTAAATGGATGACAACAGCTGCCGGAACTGACGCCGGATATACCTCCGCGCCAGAGGTCGGCAATCTTTCACGCGCCGGGAACCTCTTCCAACTCCTCCGCGACGGCAAAGCCCGCACTCGTGCTGAGCTCGCCGAAACCACCGGGTTGGCCCGGTCCACGGTGGCCTCACGCATTGACGCGCTCATCAACTCGGGCCTCGTTGGGCCCGCCGGTGAAGCGACCTCCACCGGCGGCAGGCCGCCGTCGCGCTTTGCTTTCAACCCTGCCGCGCGCGTCGTCCTCGCGGTCGACGTCGGAGCTACCCACGTGATTGTTGCCGTCACCGACCTCGGCGGCAACGTCTTGGCGGAGCGACGATTGGGGCAGGAAGTCGCCGATGGTCCGGACGTCGTCCTGGGCCGCGTCGTGACTGCGGGCCGGGAGCTTTTGGCCGAATCCGGACGGGAGTTGGGCGACCTGGCCGGCATGGGTATCGGGCTACCCGGCCCCGTTGAACACGATTCGGGTCGCCCGGTGAAGCCGCCCATTATGCCTGGCTGGGACGGATTCGACGTCGTCACGTACGTTCAGCGCTCCCTGCCGGTTCCCGTTCTGGTTGATAACGACGTCAACATCATGGCCCTCGGCGAACGTACGGCGTATTGGCCGGACCACGAGAACTTCCTGTTCGTCAAAGTAGCCACTGGCATCGGCGCCGGCATCATCAGCAGTGGCCAATTGCAGCGCGGCGCCAATGGCACCGCCGGCGATCTGGGCCACGTCCGTGTCCCGCGCGGCGACGACGTCCTCTGCCGTTGCGGCAATCACGGGTGCCTCGAGGCGCTTGCTTCAGGTCCCGCCGTCGCGCGCCAGCTACAGTCACAGGGGCTGGAAGCTACCAACGGCGCGGACGTCCTGCGGCTTGTTGGTGAGGGCAATCTTCAGGCAATTCAGGCACTCCGGCAGGCCGGGCGTGACGTCGGCGATGTGCTGGCCACCGTGGTCAACCTGCTCAACCCGTCCATCATTATCATCGGCGGCAGCGTGGGGGAGGCCGACGAGCATCTGGTGGCCGGAATCCGCGAAGTGGTCTACCGACGCTCCCTGCCCTTGGCCACCACGCACCTGCGCATCGGCATTTCCATGGCCGGGCAGCGCGCCGCGATCCTGGGCGCCAGCCACATGGTCACCCAGCACGTCCTGTCTCCATCTGTGATTGAGGCCACGCTCCAAGCTGCGGGATGAGCGTTTCCGGATGCCGGTTGCCGGGTAGCGCCGTGATAGCAATGAAACTGATGTCTAATCTCCTTGCTTCTTCGTGCGTCCAATGAGCAAATTCCTCGCCAAAGTTCCCCGTGGCTGGCTGATCCTTGCGTGCATCGGGCTGATCGCCCTCAACATGCGGGGCCCTTTCGTGGCCGTGGCGCCCGTGGTGGATTCCCTTCAGCAGGACCTCGGTTTTTCACCGGTTGAGCTTGGACTGCTGACCGGCATCCCCGTGCTCTGTTTCTCCCTTGCTTCGCCCTTGGCCTCATTGGCGGGCCGCCGTCTTGGGGCAGAAGTCGCCGTGATGCTCACGCTTCTTGGTGTGCTGGCCGGCGTAGTGGTCCGTTCCAGCGGCGGTGGCGTTTCGGTGATGGTGGGCACCGTCATCATTGGTGTGGCCATCACTATCGGCAACATCGCAGTGCCGCTCATCATCCGACGCGACTTCGCGCCCCGGCGCCAGGCAACGGCCATGGGCGTCTATACGGCTGCGCTGAACGTCGGCTCGTTCCTCACTTCCGTGGCTACGGCGCCCCTTGCAGAGCTGGTGGGCTGGCGGCTTGCCTTGGCCGCGAGCGCGTTGTTGGCCTTGGCGGCCATCGTGTTCTGGGTGCCCACTGTTGGTGCTCGGAAGGCCTTTGTTCCGTTGGCGGTTCCTGCTCCTCCGGCTTCCTTGTCCGGTCGTGTTGCGGGTGTTCGGTGGCTGACGGTCGGCCTCACACTTGGCTTCGCCGGCCAGGCGTTCTCCTACTACGGAGTTACCGCCTGGCTGCCGAGCTTCCTGTCCGACGAACTCGCCATGGGCACCGCCGACGCCGGTGCAGGCTCGTCGCTCTTCCAGATATTCGCCATTGTGGGCGGCCTGGGCGTACCGCTTCTGGCCCGTTTCGCCAGTACGACGGCGGTCGCGGTCACCCTGAGCGCGCTGTGGCTTACCGTTCCCGTGGGTCTGTTGCTGGCGCCTTCGTGGTGGTGGATGTGGTCCTCGCTGGGCGGTGTTGCTCAGGGCGGAGGTATCACGGTGATCTTCATTGCCATCATCAAATTCGCGCAATCGCAGGCAGCCGCCGGAAAGATGTCCGCCGTGGTACAAGGCGTTGGCTACTGCTTCGCTGCGTTGGCTCCCACTGCCATCGGGTTCGTGCACAGTGTTACCGGGGGGTGGACGGTGCCGCTGTTTGTGATCCTTGGCTCGGTGCTCGCGTTCTGCGTGTGCACCACGTTGTCCGTGCGCTGGGTGGCCCGGCAGCGCTAGCTGGGCTTGAGCCGGCCCAACCCTGCCCGTGGTCAACCCTGCCCCGATCCAACCCTGCCCGATTCGGGGGTTCCCTGCGCAGCATGCCGTGCGCACGGCATGCTGCGCAGCTAGACAGCGAAGCGGAATGCCGTGCCGCGGGAGGTGGGCGCCGCCGTCGTGCGTTGCTTGGTTCTCGCTTGCCCAACCCTGCCCGATTCGGTGGGTAGCCGCGGATTAGACGGTAGGAAGCGTCTTGTGCGCAGCTAGCCGTCGAATCGGAGGCGGGGCCAGTGATTGTTCCCTGCCTCAACCCTGTCCGATTCGGGGGTTCCCTGCGCAGCATGCCGTGCGCACGGCATGCTGCGCAGCCAGGCAGCGAAGCGGAGTGACGCGCACAGGTAAGCCCCGTTGCTGGGCTGCCTCCCCGACGGTCGGGGTCACTTGTTGCGAAGAGTGCAGGCAGCCCAGCGTCGGGGCTTGATTGTGTCGCTACCCAGTAGATCTAGGCCGCGACGAGTTCCTCTTCCGTGGCCTCTTCACGGGCCTCGGTGAGGAAACGGGCGTACGCAGGGATTGTCAGGAAGGTAGGGAATTCCTGGGCCAGGGTGACTTCTTCGAAGATGGCGCGGGCGTCAGCGAAGCGGTCTCCATCGAAGCGTTCCAGTCGGGCGTATTCCTCCTCCAGCATGTCTTCCACCCATTCGCGGGTGATGATGTCGCCGTGGTCGGTGATGGCGTGGGAGTGGATCCACTGCCAGAGCTGGGACCGGGAGATCTCGGCAGTTGCGGCGTCTTCCATGAGGTTGTGAATGGCCACAGCTCCGTTGCCGCGCAGCCAGGACTCGATGTACCGAATGCCTACCTCGATGTTCAGGCGAACGCCGCCCTCGGTGATGGTGCCCTCGGTGCTGGCAATATCGATCAGTGCCCGGTCATCGGGGTTTACGTCCTCGCGGGAGCGGTCCAGCTGGTTGGGGCGGTCTCCGAGAACTGAGTCAAAGACTTCCCGGCAAACAGGCACCAGGTCCGGGTGGGCCACCCAGGAGCCGTCGAAACCATCGTTGGCTTCACGGGTCTTGTCCGCCCGGACCTTCTCGAACGAGGCCTGGTTTGCTGCTTCGTCCTTGCGGTTGGGAACAGCGGCAGCCATGCCACCGATCGCCATGGCCCCGCGACGGTGGCAAGCCCGGACCAACTGTTCCGTGTAAGCACGCATGAATGGCTGGGTCATGGTCACCTGGCCACGGTCAGGGAGCACGAAACGCGGTCCGCGGGTACGGAAGTTCTTGATCAGCGAGAAGATGTAGTCCCAACGCCCAGCGTTCAAACCGCTCGCATGGTCGCGCAGTTCGTACAGGATCTCCTCCATCTCGAACGCGGCCGTGATGGTTTCAATCAGCACTGTGGCGCGGATGGTGCCCTGTGGGATGCCGAGCAGATCCTGGGCCAGGACGAAGATGTCGTTCCACAGGCGGGCTTCGAGGTGGTTCTCGATCTTCGGCAGGTAGAAGTACGGTCCCTTGCCCTGGGCCAGCAGGCGGCGCGCGTTGTGGAAGAAGAACAAACCAAAGTCCACGATGCCGCCGGCGATCGGCTTGCCGTCGATCAGCATGTGCTTCTCCGGCAGGTGCCAGCCGCGGGGACGAACCACAATGGTGGGCAGGTCCTCTGCAGCCTTGAGCTTGTACTCTTTGCCTTCCGGGGAGGTGAAATCGATCCGGCGCTCCAAAGCATCGGTCAGGTTCAGCTGGCCCTGGATGACATTGCGCCACGTCGGCGTGGACGAGTCCTCCATGTCAGCGAGCCAGACCTTCGCACCCGAGTTCAGGGCGTTGATGGTCATCTTCTTATCCACCGGGCCCGTGATCTCCACACGGCGGTCCTCCAAACCAGGTGCCGGGGGAGCCACGCGCCACGACGGGTCATTCCGGATGGCTTCGGTCTGCGGCAGGAACCGTGGATCCTGGCCCCCTGAAATTTGGTTGCGGCGGGCGTGCCGTGCCTGCATCAGCTCCTGCCGACGATCAGCGACGGCCCGGTGCAGCTTGCCGACGAACTCAAGCGCATCCGGAGTAAGGACCTCGTTTTGCCGGCAAATTGGCTGCGCGGTGATAGTGATGCCGTTGATTGTGAAGTTGTCAGTGAAGCTGTTCATTTTAAGACTCCTAAGAGAAAGTTCGACGGCGGCACTTCCGCGAGATGCGCACGAGGCCAAGGAGCCGGTGCCGCGGCAGCCTGCGTAAAAGGGGCCCTGCGTCCCGGTCCGGCCTCGCTCAGCGAGGTCGAAACCGGGACGTGGGGAATAGCAGGCAGAGCGGTACCGGTCCGCAGGCCGGAGGCGACAGCCGCCGTCGGGAATTGGTTTAGTGGAACTGGCCCTCTTCGGTCGATCCGACCAGTGCGAGGGTGGATGCGTTCGGGTTGAGCGCGGTTGCGATGTCGTCGAAGTAGCCGGTGCCGACTTCGCGCTGGTGCTTGGTGGCGGTGTAGCCGCGGGACTCGGAGGCGAATTCCTTTTCCTGAAGCTCGACGTAGGCACTCATGCCTTCACGGGCGTAGCCGTGGGCGAGGTCGAACATCGAGTAGTTCAGGGCGTGGAAGCCGGCCAGGGTGATGAACTGGAACGTGAAACCCATGGCACCGAGTTCGCGCTGGAACTTGGCGATGGTGGTGTCGTCCAGGTGCTTGCGCCAGTTGAAGGACGGGGAGCAGTTGTAGGAGAGCATCTGGTCCGGGAACTCGGCCTTGACCGATTCGGCGAACTTGCGTGCCAGTTCCAGGTCCGGGGTGCCGGTCTCCATCCAGATGAGGTCGGAGTACGGTGCGTAGGCCTTGGCGCGGGCGATGCAGGGTTCGATCCCGTTGCGGACCTTGTAGAAGCCTTCCGCAGTGCGCTCGCCGGTGATGAATTCCTGGTCGCGCTCGTCAACGTCGGAGGTGATCAGCGTTGCGGCTTCAGCGTCGGTGCGGGCGATGACCACGGTGGGGGTGCCGGCGACGTCGGCTGCCAGGCGGGCTGCGTTCAGGGTCCGGATGTGCTGCTGGGTGGGAATCAGGACCTTGCCGCCGAGGTGTCCGCACTTCTTTTCGGAAGCGAGCTGGTCTTCCCAGTGAACGCCCGACGCGCCTGCGGTGATCATGGACTTCATGAGTTCGTAGGCGTTGAGCGGGCCACCGAAGCCGGCCTCGGCGTCAGCGACGATCGGGACCAGCCAGTCCTCAACAGTCTTGACGCCCTCGGCATATTCGATCTGGTCAGCGCGGAGCAGGGCGTTGTTGATGCGACGGACAACCTGGGGGACCGAGTTGGCCGGGTACAGGGACTGGTCAGGGTAGGTCTGGCCCGAGAGGTTCGCGTCAGCTGCCACCTGCCAGCCGGAGAGGTAGATGGCGCGGAGGCCGGCCTTGACCTGCTGCACAGCCTGGTTGCCGGTCAGGGCACCGAGGGCGTTGGTGTAACCGCCGGTGGGTGCTTCCTCGGTGAGCTGCTTCCACAGCTTCTCCGAGCCGCGGCGGGCCAGGGTGTGCTCTTCGGAGACGCGACCGCGGAGGCGGACGACATCAGTAGCCGAGTAATCGCGGGTGACGCCTTCCCAACGCGGGTTGGCGGACCATTCAAGTTCCAGCGCTGCGGCCTGCTGCTCTGCGGTCTGCTCTGCTGGTTCAAATGAAGCGGTCATCTTTGATCTCCTAGGTGGTGCCCGGGCCGGCCTCCGCTGCGCCTTTGCTGCATCGGCCGGCTTGCCCGGGGTCTGTATTTCTTTTTCGTAAGACCTACTTTTCTGCACTTCCAAGAGGGTTACTAGAGGAAAACTATGGAAAGAAATGCACTTCTTCGCGTATTCTCAAGAAATGTCGCCTGTGAGCTGGAATCGTGAAGTCGCGTCGCCGTCGTTGTCCGCTGCGTCCCCTGAACTGGACGTCATCAGCCTTGGCCGCCGCGTGCGCCATCTGCGCAAGCAGGCCGGGCTGACCCTTGACGACTTGAGTGCCGCCGTCGGGACCGCACCGAGCCAGCTGAGCCTTATAGAAAACGGCAAACGCGAACCCAAGTTGGGGCTCCTTCAGCAGCTCGCTGCCTCACTCAACGTGACCATCGATCAGCTGCTCGGAGCCGAGCCGCCGAGCCGCCGGGCGGCCTTGGAAATTGAGCTGGAACGGTACCAGCGGGGACCCCTGTATGAGTCCCTCAACCTGCCCAAAATCCGCATCAGCTCGCGGCTTCCGCTGGATGTGCTGGAGTCGCAGGTGGGGCTGCTTCAGGAGCTCGAACGCAAACTTAACGAGCAAGTGGCGACGCCGGAAGAAGCCCGCCGCGCGAACGGCGAGTTGCGTGCCATGATGCGCGAGCGCGGCAACTATTTCCCCGAGTACGAGGCCGAGGCGCAGAAGGTCCTCAAGGGGGTGGGTTACACCACCGGTCCGCTGAGTCAGCACGTCATCGCGGACATCGCCGAGAACCTCGGTTTCACCCTGCACCACGTGGGCGATCTTCCCCATTCCACGCGGTCCGTGACCGATTTGAAGAACCGCAGAATTTATCTGACGCAGAACCAACGCCAGGATCACGACCCTCGTTCAGTGCTCCTGCAGGCGCTTGGACACTATGTCCTTGGGCATGAAACTCCGCGGAACTATGGGGATTTCCTGGCGCAGCGAGTGGCCACCAACTACTTCGCGGCCGCTTTGCTGCTTCCGGAGCAGGCAACGGTGGAGTTCCTGCAAAAGGCCAAGGCCGCCAAGGAAATCGCCGTCGAAGACATCCGGGATGCCTTCGCGGTGTCCTACGAAACTGCCGCACACCGCTTCACCAACCTGGCCACCAAGCACCTGGGTATCACCACGCACTTCCAGAAAACACATCAGTCCGGCATCATCTACAAGGCATACGAGAACGACGGTGTGACCTTCCCGCAAGATCACACCGGGGCGATTGAAGGGCAGCCGTCGTGCAAAGCGTGGACCTCGCGTGCGGTCTTTGACGTGCCGGACAAGTTCAGCGCTTACAGCCAATACACGGACACACCCTCAGGCACTTACTGGTGCACGGCCCGCACTGAGCGGTCAGCTGCCGGCGAGTTCTCTTTGAGTATCGGAGTGCCGTACCAACACGTGAAGTGGTTCCGCGGCCGGGAGACCACCGCCCGTGCAACGTCCAACTGCCCGGACCCGAACTGCTGCAAGCGTCCGCCGGCGTCATTGGCGAACGAGTGGGCCGGCAACGCCTGGCCGTCCGCCCGGGCGCATTCGCACCTGCTCGCCGCCATGCCTCCCGGCGCATTCCCCGGCGTGGACGAGACCGAGGTGTACTCGTTCCTGGCGGCGCACTCCGAACGGTGACGCTCGCTCACGTCCCGCGGGCTTGAGCGTGACGCTCGCTCACGTTCTGGCAACATTTGGCGATCCCTCCCTCACTTCGGGTGAATTCCATCCTCAAACGGAGCACCATGTGAGAACAACGCCAAACAGGGGGATGCGCCATGAAACGAACCGGCAGAGTCACAGCGCTGCTCGCGGCAGCAGCGCTGGTGAGCGGTTCCGCGACTATCAGTGCCTGCGCGCCGCAATCAACCGACGTCGGGCTCCAAACCGCCGACGGCGTGACTCGCGTTTCAGTCCAGACGACGGACTACTCGGCGCAGCTTGCCGCGTTCAATGCGTCGGCGCGCAAGCTCGGCGCCACGCTACTCGCCGATGGCGGCGACTCGGATAACGGCAACGTAGTGTCGTCGCCCGCCAGCCTGCTGATTGCGTTGAGCATGCTTCGGGCCGGGGCATCCGGGGCCACTGCTGCGGAGATGGACTCAGCCCTGGGTTTTCCCGGAGAGGGGCGCGACGAAACGATGAACGCGCTGCTCGCCTCCCTCGAAAAGTTCGACGGCGACCCCGGCTCAGTCGACGAAGAGAACCCGCCGCGTAAGCCGGTCATGCACGCCGCCAACGGGCTGTTCGTTGACAAAGGCGTGCCCACCGGCGAGGCCTTTCTCACCACCCTCGCCAAACATTTCGGCACAGGCGTCTACCCGGTGAACTTTCGGGACGAGGCCGTTACCAAACCAGCAATCGACCAGTGGGTCAGCAGGAACACCGGCGGCCGGATCAAGGAAGCACCCGCACAATACGATCCTGACAACACCTTCAGCCTGCTCAATGCCCTTTACTTCGCCGCCGCCTGGCAAACGCCCTTCGACGCGGACGACACGGCGGACGGCCCCTTCACCAAGGGCAGCGGGGAAGTAATCAACGTGCCAATGATGCACTCTTCGCTCACCATGGCATACGCCGAAGGGCCCGGATGGCAGGCCGTGGATCTGCCTTACGCCGAGGGTTTTGTCATGCGGGTGGTACTGCCCGACGGCGATGCGCCGGGTTCGGTTGGTTCGTCAGGTGCGCCGGGACAGGCCGCCGCTTCTGCGGCAGTGCTGACGGACGTGGCTAAAGGATTGGGTGCAGCCAAACAGGACATGGTCCAGATCAGCCTCCCTAAGTGGGACCACAAGACCACGTTTGAGCTGCGGAAAGTCTTCAAAACGCTCGGACTCAACCAGATGCTGGCCACGGACAAAGATTTCGACGCGATCCAGCAGGGCATGAAACTGACGCAGGCGGCTCAGGCAGCCAACATCACCGTTGCCGAAAAGGGGACCATTGCCTCCGCGGTGACCCAGATGAATGCGGAGGCCTCCAGTGCCGTGGTTCCGGAGCGGGAGATCGTCCTCGACCACCCCTTCCACTACCAGATCGTTCACGTCGAGACCGGAACGCCCCTGTTCATGGGATGGGTGGCGGACCCGCGAAGCTAGCGGGCCAGACGCTGCACCAGCACCGCGGCGGCTTCGACAACCTCGTCGGCCTCGCGCTTAGTGTGACTGAAGGCCACTTCCTGCCCGGCGACGGTGATGATGTCCGTGATCACGGCAACGGTGAGCCTGCCAAGGGTGTCGTCGCTGGCGCCCAAGAGCACGGAATTTTGCCGCACCCATTCGCGCCCACGTTCCCGCCGGAGTACCTCGAAACCCGGGGGAGTGTCGCCCTCAATGAACACCCGCTCCAAGTGCCGGTGCTTCCAGGTGTAGTCGAAGTAGCTGCGGCTGCCCACGTTGAACAGCGCAAGGGGATCGTTCTCGCCGGCATTGCGCGCCTTCGCCACGGACGCGGCGACCAAGCGCTCGTGTTCGTTTTGGTAGTCGTCCCACAGGGCGAGGAAGAGCTCAGTCTTCCCGCCAAAGTGGTGATAGAGGCTGCCCACGCTGGATCCTGCCCGCGCCACGATGTCCGAGATGCTCGCGTCGGTAAAGCCGTGCTCCACGAAAACGCTGGCAGCCGCGTCCAGGAGATTGCGCTGTGTTGCCGCAGTGCGGGTCCACTGCCAGGAGCCGGCAGTGGTGGCTGCATCGGATGTTTTGCGAACCACGCTCTCGCTCCTCTCGCAGGCGGAAGAAGACCGGAGTGTTGCCCGGCCATTTTTTGGAATCTTACTCTGGAGAGAATCCACATAGCCAACACCAAGCCTTGACTGGTCCACAGGGAACAGGAAATAATTCTGGAAGTCTGTTCTAGAAATGCATGTTGCGGCGTGTATCCGAATGCTGCGATTTTTGACGTCGAACGCCCCGAAACCCGGGTGCCGTTTTCACCGTCGGGCTGCAACTGGTTGAATCGCTATATAGCGCCAACTGGTCGCAGCCAAACAAGCCAGAGAGGAACGCGGCCTGATGTCCGTTTCAAGCAAGTCGTCCGGGATCACGTCGAACAGGTGGTTCAAACCCGTCGTCGTCACCGCAGGAGCTTTGGTGGTGGCACTGATCCTGGTGCTCGTTGCGCAATGGCTCCGGACCCTCCAGCCCGTGCAGCAGTTCCTCACCGACTACCCGGGGCACTCGGCCATTCCTGAAGGCGCCCCCACAGGGTTCCCGGCCTGGCTTGGCTGGCAGCACTTCCTCAATATGTTCTTTATTGTCCTGATCATCCGGTCGGGCTGGCAGGTGCGCACCACCACCCGCCCGGCTGCCAACTGGACCCGGAACAACAAGGGTTTCATCAAGACCAAGAATCCCCCCACCAAGATCAGCCTGGACCTATGGTTCCACCTGACTCTGGATGCGCTCTGGGTCCTGAACGGCATCATCTTCATCGTGCTGCTTTTCGCTACCGGTCAGTGGCTGAGGATCGTTCCCACCAGCTGGGACGTCTTCCCGAATGCCATCTCGGCCGGGCTGCAGTACGCATCACTGAACTGGCCCGTTGAAAACGGCTGGAACAACTACAACAGCCTCCAGCTCCTCACCTACTTCATCACGGTCTTCATTGCCGCGCCGCTGGCCATCATCACGGGCATCCGGATGTCCGGGGCGTGGCCCAAGAAGGCTGCGATCAACAAGTTCTACCCGATCGAGCTGGCCCGTAAGATCCACTTCCCGGTGATGATCTACTTCGTGGCATTCGTGATCGTCCACGTGACACTGGTGTTGGCAACCGGTGCCCTGCGGAACCTCAACCACATGTACGCCTCCAACGACGACAACAGCAGCTGGTGGGGCTTCGGGATCTTCGCAGCATCCATTGTCTTCACGGCAGCCGCTTGGTTCCTGGCCCGGCCCCTGTTCCTGCGCCCGATCGCCTCGCTCATGGGCAAGGTCTCGCGCTAGCTGGCCCCGCCCTGCCACAGGGCATCGAACGGAGCACCCGAGGACACTCGGTTCTTGATGCCGGCGGTCACGAAAGCCTTCGCCGTTCGGGCAGCTTCCAGCGGCGCCGCACCCTTGGCCAGCTCGGCAGTCACTGCGGCAGCAAGCGAGCAGCCGGCGCCGGATACAGCTACCTCGCCAACCTTGGGCGCGCGCAGGACCTCCAGCGTCTTGCCGTCGTAGTAAACGTCGACGGCGTCCGGGCCTTCCAGCCGAACCCCACCCTTGGCAAGGACTGCTGCGCCGCTGATCTCATGGATGCGAATGGCGGCGGCCTTGAGCGACTCTTCATCGGTGATGGTGAGTCCGGACAACGACTCGGCCTCGAAATGGTTGGGAGTGACGAACGTAGCCAACGGCAGGATCTGCGCCTTCAAGGCCTGGTCGGTGTCCAGGGCGTGGCCAGGTTCCTGTCCCTTGCAGATCAGCACCGGGTCCAGCACTACGTGCCTGAAGGAGCCGTCGGTCAGTGCGTTTTCCACGGTGCTGATGGTCGCCGGGCTTCCGAGCATGCCGATCTTCACGGTATCCAGCAAGGAAGGTGCGCCGGAAGCGGCACCATATGCCGCCGTCGTGGCTTCCAACTGGTCTGCAATGACTTGCTGGTCCACGGGCACAAAGCGGTGGTTCCAGTTGTCCTGCGGGTTGAAGGAAACAATGCACGTGAGGTTCGCGATGCCGAACACTCCGAGTTCCTGGAAGGTCTTGAGGTCGGCCTGTGCGCCGGCGCCACCGGTCGCTTCGGAGCCGGCGATGGTCAGGGCAATGGCAGGGGCAACGGCTGAAGTCATGGTTTCCATTTTGCCAGTTGCGCGGCTGCCCGCCGATTCCTGCGGGGGAGGCTCAGCCGTGCAGCGCCCGGTAGGCAGCCTGTGCCGCCGGATGCAACGGGATGCCCGCAGTATTGATCAGTGTTTCTGGGCTGAGGAACTGCACGCCCGTGCTGGACTTCGGCACCAGATCCTGGGCTTGTTCCACCAGGAGTTCCACGGTTTGCCGGACAACGTGATCGGCCAGGTCCCTGCGGCACAGGAGCAGGTTGGCCACGCCGACGGTCCACACGGCGGGCGCGTTACCGTAGCTGTTCGCGGGGATGAGGACGCGGTCGTAGAAGAAGCCCGATTGCGCCCGGGTTGCCGGGATGAACTCTGAAAGGTCGAGGAGACGGACGCCTATTTCCTCCGCTGCCGCAGCGATGGGCGCCGTCGGGACGCCGCCTGACTGGATCATCACGTCAATGGAACCCTCCCGCAAGGCGGCCAGGGCTTGGTTCAGCCCTAAGTTGGCTTGCTTCAGTGCCCGTTCCGGCCCGGCCGTTTCAGGAGAGAGCCCTGCGGCAGCAATGATGCGCCCGGCCGTGAGAGTGGTTCCCGAGCCCACCTCACCCACGCCCGCAGTCTTCCCGGCGAGGTCAGCGAAGGTTCGGATTCCGCTGTCTTCCCGAACGATGCAGTGGACATAGTTCTGGTACACCTTTCCCAAGGCCACCAACTGGCTTTCACCCTGGCCGGGAGCTGCTTGGGCTGCTGCGTCGGCCAGCGCGACGGCGAGCGTGGCCCCTCCGGATAAGACCCGCTGAATGTTCTCGAGGCTTCCGCCGGTGGTCAGCGCAACTGACCTTTCAGCGACCCCTTCCCGCTGCAGCAAGTCGGCGAGCAGGCTGGCGAACTCAAGGTAGAAGCCGCCCGATTCGCCGCCGGCAACGGTGAGTTCCTGAGGGCGTTCCTCTGTGGTGCAGCCTGCTGTTGAAGCGAGCAGGCTGCCGCCCAAGCCAAGCGCTACGGCTGTCTGGAGGACATTTCGCCGCGAGACTTTGAGGGGTTCAGGCATGCGTGTCCTCCTCCGGTTTCACGAACTCGAGGCGTGCCGTCAGGCCATGGGGCTCGCGGGATTTCAGGACCAGCCTCGCGCCATTTGCTTCTGCCAGCCGTTCCACGATGGTCATCCCCAGCCCGTTGCCGGCAATACTGCTGTGCTGCGGCGCCCGCCAGAACCTGGTGGTGGACGCGGCGAGCTGTTCGGCCGGGAGGCCCGGGCCGTCGTCGGAAATCACGACGGCGGTGCCTCCTTGCGTCTGCAGGGTCGCCACCGTGATGGTGGCCCCCGGCGCGTATTTGATGGCGTTGGCGAGGAGTTCGCCCACCATGTGTGCGAGTTCGTCGGGATCGCAGACGATCCGGCTTTCTGACGCAGGGCTCTCCAACGTGAGCTCTGATCCGGCACGGTGAGCGGCCGGCGTCGCCCGTTCAACCTCGCCCTGCAGAATTGGGTAAGGGTCGATGACGGCCAACCGTTGGTGTTCCGGTGCTTTTTCAGTCCGGGCAGACCCCTCAAAGGCGCGATGTTCCGCCGTCGCGAGCTTCAGCACGCCGTCGAGCATTTCCTCCACCCGCTCAAGTTCCGCCACGACGCCAGCGGCCGCATCCTTTTCCGGCTCCGAACGCAAGGCGAGTTGGAGCAGATCGATTCGCAGTCGCAGGGCACCAACGGGGTTCCGGAGTTGATGTGATGTGTCGGCGATGAGTCGGCGCTGCGACTCCATACTCTCGGTCACCGTATCCGCCATGGCGGTGAAGGATCGGCTTAATTCCCGCAGTTCCGGCGGTCCTGCATCGGGAAGCTGGCTGGTTTTCCCTGTGGCTTCGAGCTCGTGGACTGCTTTGCTGAGCCGATGGACCGGGCGCAAGACCCACGCCGTGATGCGCGACGCCGCCACGAGCAGCAGCATGCCCAGCGCAACCGCAGCAAGCCCCACCACCAGCCACCGTTCCCGCAGCTTCTGCCGGGCTGCGTCGAGGTTGACTTCCACAACTACTTCGCCGAGGACCTGGCTGGCCGTGCCGAAGGACCTGGAGATGAAGTCGTTGCCGGTACCGAAGGCCCGGATGGGGTTCAGGGTGGTGTCGCTCAGGTTGAGGCTTGCCCGGTTGAGGGCGTCCTTGACCTCCGAATGGTCCTCGTTTAGACCGCCGGAGCGGAGGGTTTCTTGCTGGAGGCGGATCAGGATTCCTTCGCCATAAAGCTCGGAATAGCGGTCCATTTCCCGCTGTAGTTGGGTGGTGTTGCTGTCCTCCGCTGCGTCGCTGGCCAGCTGCGCGAAGCGGTTGAGGGCTGCCACACGGTTGATCTGCAGTTCCTGGGTGAGCTCCCGGCTGGCTGATGTGAGGATCACGCTGGACACCGTCACCACAATAATGACCACCAGCAGGCTCAGGATGCCGAGGACCCGGACTTTCACGGTTGCTCTACGCGGTAACCGACGCCCCGGACGTTGATGATGAACCCGGGGAGCTGGAGTTTGGACCTCAGTCCGGTCAGGTGAACGTCCAAGGACCGTGAATGAGCCAGGAACGCATCGCCCCAGAGTGCGTCCAGGATCTGCTCGCGGGTAACCACGGAGCCGGCGTTCCTGACGAGGAGGCCCAGGAGATCGAACTCCGTTGCCGTGAGGGCCAGTTGTCGTTCGCCGACGATGGCAACGCGGCGGTGGAGGTCTACCTCGAGTTCTCCGAGGACGATGTTGTGCGGTGCTTCCTGGCCCGATCGGTGAGTCCTCCGAGTGACAGCTTCGATTCTGGCGAGCAATTCCACGAGCTTCACGGGTTTGACCAGGTAGTCGTCCGCCCCGGACCGGAGGCCCAGCACCACGCTGCGCTCGTCGTCGCGTGCTGTCAGGATCAGGATCGGGATTTGGGTGACCTGCCGGAGTTTCCGCAGGACGTCCAAGCCATCCATATCGGGGAGCCCAAGGTCCAGAAGGATCACCTCGTGCTGCCTGTGCGCCAGCAACGCATCCTCGCCGCGGGACACCCGGGTGTGCTTATGCCCGGCAGAGGCGACGACTGCGCTCAAGGCCGACGCCATGGCGTCGTCATCCTCGACGATGAGCACGTGCACTGTCAGGGTCCTTTGTCTTGCTGGGCTGATTGGCGGGTCTGTTCCGCTACTAGAGCTTAACGTTGTGAGGCCCGCTCTGCGCCCTTCAGAGTATCCAAAGGGGGCAGAGCGGGCCTCACAAGGCAGCCAGTTTAGGCGTTGACGCGATCCTTCGTGCCGTCGTCGTCGGTTTCCTTCACAGCGCCCTTGGCCACGAAGGCGTTGCCTTGCTCCGCATCCAAGTGCGTGGGCTTCTTGTTCTTCAGCGCGAAGATGTACACCAGCAGCGATATGAAGATCGCGGCGGTGACGTAGGTGAAGAACATGTCCACCTGACCCGACTTCTGCAGGGCCGCACCGATCAGCGGAACCGTGCCACCGAACAGCGAGTTGGCAATCGCGTATCCGAGCCCGACGCCGAGGGCGCGGATGGATGCCGGGAACAGTTCAGCCTTCACCAGCGCGTTGATGGACGTGTAGCCACCCACCATCAGAAGGCCGCCGAACATCAGCAGGAACGCCACGAACGGATCCTTGGTTCCAGCAAGTGCGGAGAGCAGCGGCCAGGTGAACAGCACCCCGGTCACACCAAACCAGATCAGCAGCGGTTTCCGGCCGATCTTGTCCGAGAGCATGCCGTACACAGGCTGCAGCAGCATGAAGATGAAGAGCGCCCAGAAGTTGATCACAGAGGTGTCGGTCTTGGCGATGCCGGACGTATCGTTCATGAACTTCAGGATGAAGTTGGTGTACGTGTAGAACGCCACCGTGCCGCCGAGCGTGATGCCGATGCAGATGAGCAGCGGCTTCCAGTGCTTGGTGAACAGCAGTTTCATGGTGCCAGGCTGCGCCTCGCCCTCAACCTTGACGTGGGCTGCGCGGAGTTGATCTGCGGAAAGGGTCTCTTCCATGGAGCGGCGAAGCCAGAGAACAACAAGCGCAGCCACGCCACCCAAAGCGAACGGAATCCGCCAGCCCCACGCCGTCAGGTCTTCCTTACTCATGGTGTTCTGCAGGATCACCAGCACCAGGAGGGCCAGCATCTGCCCGCCAATGAGCGTTACGTACTGGAAGCTCGAGAAGAAGCCGCGGCGTTTGGCCGTTGCAGCCTCGGACATGTACGTAGCACTGGTGCCGTACTCGCCACCCACTGAGAAGCCCTGGATCATCCGGATAAACACGAGCAAAATCAGTGCCCAGAGGCCGATCACGTCCTGCGTTGGCAGGATCGCGATGGCGAAGGAACCAGCCGACATCATGGTCACACTGAGTGTCAGCGCAGCTTTGCGGCCCTTGCGGTCGGCGTAGCGGCCGAAGAACCAGCTGCCGATCGGGCGCATGAGGAACGACGTCGAAAAGACAGCCATCGCCTCAAGGCCTGCCTGCAGATCGTCCGAGGAGTTGAAGAAGTGCGACTGGAAATACGCGGCAAAAGCGGTATAGACATACACGTCGAACCACTCCACGAGGTTGCCCGCGGAGCCCTTGAGGATGTTGCTCACGGCTTTACGTGTCTGGGCGGCTTCGCTCAGAGGTGCAGCTTGTTGGGTGCTCATCAATGAACCTTCCTGGACGGCAGCGTTTTGCAGCGGCCGTGTCTTGCATGAGTTCGTTCTGTCCATGAAGCTCGTGCTCATGGCGTCCTTGCGCATGGCTCTTCGTTGACTAAGAAAGGCCCTCCGGGGTGAAGAGGACATGTTCCAAACTATGGGTGATGCACGGCACAGCCCTAGCTCGCGGGGGATTTCCTAACACTTCCTTAGGTTTCGGCTGGCCCGGGTTGAGGTCCGCTTGCGGTCGCTTGCCCTGGATTCCCCGGCTGCAGCTTCCGCTGTGGCTTTCCTGAACCGCCGGGGTTATCTTCTTGGCATGGGCGCATTTCTGCGTGTGGCGCGCGCAGTGAAACAGGAGGCAGCCAATGTTCCGCTGCCGCCGGGTCAGGTTGCCGGTCTGGTGCTGGATGCAGTCCTCGACCGCTTGCATCCCGTTTCCGTCCCTGAGCGCAGCGTCAGACATAAAGCGGCTGGCGCTGTGTTGGTTCTGGCTGGTGCAGGAATCACCGGTTGGGCGGTTTGGGAGCGCCGGCGTGAAGCGGCGGGAAGCTTTCAGCTGGGCCATCCCGAGGGCTTAGTGACCACCGGCCCCTATGCTGCGAGCCGCCATCCGATGTATCTCGGGTGGTGGATGATTCACGCAGGGGTGGCGGTCTCCAGGGGTTCTGCCTGGCCCGTGGTGACTATGCCTGCTGGAATGCTGGTGGAACATCTGGGCGCGTTGTGGGAAGAATCCATGCTCCGACGGCGATTTGGCGAGGCATACGCCGACTATGAGCGGGATGTTCCGCGCTATATAGGTTCACCGGCACGGTTGATGCGCACCAGTTTCCAGATGGCAAGGCGGCCAGCTCCCGCTGCGACGGCAATCGACGACGAAAACAGAAGTGAACCCGTGGACGAAAATGCGCCGATAGGCACACACATGAGCAATCCCGCAGCGAAGAATGCGGCCACGTGAAGCCACTGATTCCGAACGCGTCGCAGGGCGAGTCCGAGGAAGGAACCTACCGCGGCACCAACTGCCCAGACTGGGAGCAGGCTGTAGATGAAAAAGACAACGGCCCACTCGGGACTCTGGCTGGACAGCAACACGCAGAACGTCAAGTGCGCTACGGCGATGCCCAGCGTCAGTCCCTTCCCTCCCAGCACCACCCGATCCTTCGGTCCGTAGCGCCATCCAGTGGATGGGCTCCCTGTTGCCGGCGCGTACTCTTCATCGATTGACCAAGGGTTCTGGCTCATGACTACCTCCGAGTGATGTGAGCGAGCGGTCGGCTGAAGGGGTGATTATGTGAGCGAGCGGTCGGCTGAAGGGGTGATTATGTGAGCGAGCGTTCGGCTGAAGGGGTGATTATGTGAGCGAGCGTTCGGCTGAAGGGGTGATTATGTGAGCGAGCGTTCGGCTCTGCCCTCGGTGATCGCGTTGAGGGCACCGGCCAGGGTTGGGTGCTTAAACGCGAACCCGGCGTCGAGCAGTTTCCGGGGCTCCACCCATCGGCTCTTCAGCACAAGCTCTGTTTGAGTACGGATCAGGATGGCGCCGGCTTCAAGGAGCCACGCGGGTGTTGGGATGCCGAACGGAATACCCGCGCTTTGCCGGACGTGTGACATCAGCTCGCGGTTGTCCACAGGATAGGGTGTTGCCGCGTTCACCGGTCCGGTCAGCTCAGCGTGGGCGTGCACGAACATCACCGTCCTGAACAGGTCCTCCACATGGATCCAGCTAAACTTCTGGTTTCCCGGGCCCATAGGTCCGCCCAAGCCAAACCGGGCAAGGTTCCGGAGGGGGCTCATGACACCACCGGCCCCCAGGACGATCGCAATGCGCAGCGGCACCTTCCGCGTTGCCGGAACAACAGCAGCCGCCAACTCATCCTCCCAAGCCCGGGCCACGTCCACGGAGAACCCGCTGCCCAATTCGCCCGAGACCTCTGACTGTGGGTGATCTTCCGCGTGCCGGTAGATGGTTCCGGTACTTGAGTTGATCCAGGTCATAGGTGGTTCAGCGCACGCAGCAATCGCCCGCCCCAGGGTCCGCGTGGTCAACACCCGGGAGTCCAGAATCTCCCGCCGGTGCCGCTCGTCGTAGCGGCAATTCACGGAGCGTCCGGCGAGGTTCACCAGCAGATCGGCGCCGTCCAGCGCTTTGGTGATGGCGCCGTCGTCGTTCCAGTGGGCGTCAGCCGACGCGTCCCGCCCAACGGTCCGGACCTGCCACCCCTCGGCAGTGAACCGCTGCTTGAAGTAGCCGCCAATGAAGCCGGTGGCACCAGCGATCACCACTGACCGCGGGCTCATGAGTCTGCCTTGACGCTGCGCACGAGCCCAAGGACGTCGTCGAACACTTTGCTGACGCCGGGAATCTTCGCGAGCGACAGGCCCCGCGCCACAAGTGGTGCCGCGCCATCGATCAGCTTGCGCGTGCGGCGTTGATCCTCGGAGCGGTCGTAAACCCAGAACAGCGCGACGCCCATGTACGCCAGCCACAGCAATTCGGGCAGATCCCCGCGCAGCTTTTTCGCGACGGCGGGGGAGGAGCCCTCGACGGCGGACCGGAAGATCGCGAGCGAGGCCGCGCGGGCGGCGGTGGACGCCTCACCGAACGGGTTGACGGGCGACGACGGCCGGATCGCCGTCGCGATGAAATCGGAACCGAACTGGTGGTACGGAGACATGACGTCCACTCCTGTGTGCAGAACTGCTTTGAGGCGCCCGGCGAGATCATGGATGCCTTCGAGTGCCTGCGCCGCCACTACGGCGTGTTCTTCCTGCACTTGGATGTAGAGCTCCTGGACGAGTTCGTCCTTTGACGCGAAGTAGTAGTAGGCGTTGCCGACCGAGACTCCGGCCTCCTGGGCGATGGCGCGCATGGTGGTCTTTTCGAAGCCGATTTCACGGAACATCTTCAGTGCGACATCGGCCACCAGCTGGCGGGTCTGTTCACTCTTTGCTGCCATTCGGTCCACCTCGCGGAAAGTTTTGAACGTGTTCAAGAATAAGTATGGCATCATTTCTGAACGTGTTCAAAAGCGGGTTAGTGAGCGAGCGTTTGATTCAAGCACGTGGGAGGTGAGCGAGCGTTTGATTTAAGCACGTGGGAGGTGAGCGAGCGTTGGGGTCAAGCACGTGGGAGGTGAGCGAGCGTTGGGGATGAAGGAGTGGGAGAATGGAACCGGTGCCGGGCCGGATGCCCCACCAACCCACAGTGCTAATACAGCGGGGTTCCCTCACCAGGGAGCCTGCGCGAACCACTACGAAATGGATGACCCATGCCCTCGCCCTCAGGCTCCAGTACTTTGAGCAAGCCCGCTCCGCGCTTCGCTTCCATCGGTTCCCCGTATTTCGGCATCATGCTGGCCATTATGGCCGTGGTGCTGATCCTGTCCAACATCGGCGCTTCCAAGGGCGTGGTGATCGGGCCGATTATCACTGACGGCGGGTTCTTCCTCTTCCCGATCGCCTACATCCTGGGTGACGTGATGAGCGAGGTCTACGGTTTCAAGGTGGCGCGCAAAGCCATCATCACTTCGTTCGCGCTCTCGGTGTTCGCATCGCTCTGCTACTGGATCATCATCGTGCTTCCCGGCTTCAGCGACGAGTACGGCACCGCAAAGCAAGCAGCCATCGAAGGTGCTCTGGGCCCGGTTCCGCTGATCGTCCTCGGTTCACTGCTCGCTTTCCTGGCCGGGCAGACCATCAATTCCTGGATCCTGGTGAAGATGAAGGCGCGCACGGGCGAGAAGTCACTGTGGGCGCGCCTGATGGGCTCGTCCGTGGTGGGCGAGTTCGTGGATACCCTGATCTTCTGCACCATCGCGGCGTCGGTCATCGGCATCACGGACTTCGGTTCGTTCCTGAACTACGTCCTGGTTGGCTTCGTCTACAAGACGGCCGTGGAATTCCTGTTCGTCCCCGTCACCGTGCTGGTTGTTGGCTGGATCAAGAAGCGCGAGCCCAGCTACGGGGTAGCTGCAGCCTAGCCTCGGGCCGAGATCGCCGGAACCGTGTGAGTTCGCCGGAAGTTTCCGCACGCTCACGCAGGCTTCCGGCGATCTCGACGCCTACGAGTAGTACCGGCCCAGGGTCTCTGCCTTGAACTCGAAGAAGTCCCCGGATTCGATGGCCAAGCGGGCATCGTCCACCATCTTCACCACGAAGCGCTCGTTGTGGATGGAGATCAAGGTAGCCGAGAGCATTTCCTTGGCCTTGAACAGGTGGTGGATGTAGGCCCGTGAATAGTTCACGCAGGTGTAGCAGTCGCATCCTTCCTGCAACGGGCCAAAGTCGGTTTTATAGCGGGCCCCGCTCAGGTTGAACCGGCCAAAGGGTGTGTAGAACGCCGAGTTTCGGGCAACACGTGTGGGGGAGACGCAGTCGAACGTGTCGGCGCCGTTCTCGATGGCCGTGAAGATGTCGTCCGGTTCGGAGATGCCCAGCAGGTGCCGCGGCTTGTTTTCGGGCAGTTCCTCGTTGCACCAGCGCACAATCGTGCCCAGGTTTTCCTTCTCCAGAGCACCGCCGATCCCGTACCCGTCAAAGGGCATGGCACCCAAATCCTGGCATGCCTTGCGTCGGAGGTCCTCGTATTGGGCGCCCTGGATGACGCCGAACAACGCCTGATACGGCTTGTCCACGCGGGATGAAGTCAATGACGCATGCTCCTCAAGGCAGCGCAAAGCCCAGAGCCGCGTCCGTTCCAGCGATTCCTCCTGGTACGCACGCGAGTTCTGCAGCGTTGTGAGTTCGTCGAAGGCGAACATGATGTCTGCGCCGATCTGGTGCTGGACCTGCATGGAGATCTCGGGGGAGAAGCGGTGCCGGTCTCCGTTCAGGTGCGATTTGAACCAGACACCGTCGTCGTCAATATGCGCCAGCCGCTCCTTGCCGGGCGCTACTGCGTCATCCGGACCGGAGCTGTCCACGTTCTTCATATCGATGACCTTCTTGAACCCCGAGCCCAGGCTCATCACCTGGAATCCGCCGGAGTCGGTGAACGTCGGCCCCGCCCAGTTCATGAACGCGCCAAGCCCGCCAGCGGCGTCGAGAATCTCCGGCCCCGGCTGTAGGTACAGATGGTAGGCGTTGGCAAGCACAGCCTGCGCACCGAGCTCGGCGATGGACTCCGGCAGCACCGCCTTCACGGTTGCCTTGGTCCCGACGGCGATGAACGCGGGCGTCTGAATGGTCCCGTGCGGTGTGGTGATGGTTCCGGTTCGGCCTAGGAAAGCGCCGCCGTTGGCGTCTACCTGAGCGTCCGACGGCGAGCACGTTTCCGTGAGGCGCTTACCCACCGAGAAGGAGAACTCGGATTGCCGGGCAGTCAGCCCTGGCAACCCGGGGAGCGCAGGCGGAGTGGAAGCCGGAACAGCAGAAGGATCGGACAAAGACGCAGAAGCAGGAAGGGAAGCTGGCACGCTACCAAGTGTGCCAGCTTTACCGCGGGTAACCTGCCGAAAAACCCCTACGAACCGTAGCTCTCAGCCTTCCACTTGTCCCACGAGGACCTGATGTCCGCCAAGGTGTGGGCCCCCAAATCGTAGGTGGAGGCAATCACCATGGAACCGCCGTCGGGCCTTTTCTCCGGAATCGGCAGTTGCTCAGCGACGATCAGCAGCCCGTCCCCGTGCTCGGCGTAGCTGTGGACGGTGAGGCCCACCTGGTGCCGGCTCTTGAACCAGACCTTGCCGGAGATCTTCTCACCCGTGGCAAGCGTGAGCGAGTATTCCTCTCCAACAGGCGGTAAATCCCCAAGCCCCAGCTTCTCAATCGCCGGCCCGCCTTTACCCGGCAGGGAGATGAAATGGGTCCGCCGGTGCCCGTGGGGGTGCCGTTCCAGCGCGAACCGCAGCTGATGCAGGAACGTGAGCCAACCCTGAGTGATGTCCTCATCCCACTCGGCCCATTCCGAGTTGTGATCGAGGGCGGCCCTGGTGACCCGCACTTCTGTGCCACCGGAGACCGGATGGAGCTCAAAGACGTCACCGCCGTTGACGGTCAGGCTCGTGTGATCGGGCCCCTCCACAACATCGGTGTTGAAGTAGATCTGTTTGATTTCGTCGGCGAGGTCGTCGGCTTCCCAGCCGTGCCATTGAGCCACCAACGACGGTTCACGCAGCATTGTCCAAACCTGCTGCGCGTCGGCATTAACCACAACGCTCAGATTGTTCGTCATGGCCCCGAATCTACCGCCGTTGGCGCCCACATAACAGGTCTTGATATTCCCTAAGAATCGGTACAGGGGAAGCTAGGCGCGCACCGACTCAAGTTCATTGCCGATCCGCCTGGCCAGCTCGTCCTCGTCGATGGTCTTCGATCCACCGTGGGCACGCAGGAACATCAGCGCCTCGAGCCGGAGGAACCGCCATTCACGCTCAGCTTCGTGGTTCCCGTTGTCGATTGCACGGAAGATTTCCTTGTCGTACAGGTTGGGTTCGTTCAGCGAACGTTGCCTGACCCGGGCATTGATCCGGGCCTTGAAGGGGTCTTCTTCCTGCGACTCGGGGGCGCGCAACAATTTTTCGTAAACAGCGGCGCGCTCGGCTTGTCCGGCTTCGCGGCAAATGAAACTGGATAGCGCCAAGGCACGTTCGATCGATGCCCAGCGGTCCAGGTTGCCGTCAAAGGGCAGCACATTCAGCAAATCGGCGACTGCCAAAGCGTGGTCTGGATCGCGCAGCACAATGCAGAGATCGAAGGCGAGGTCGCTGAGGTCCCGCAGGCAGCTTCCCGACTTGGTATTGATGCCTTTCGCGAGGCGATCCGCCAGGACCTGCACACCGTTCTTACCCTTGTGGTTGGCTGCCGCAGCACGAACCACGGCTTCCGGTGTGCCGTCAGGCTCAGGGATGAGGGCCAGCTCCTCAGCGCTGGGACCGGTGTGCGTCGGCGGCGTTTCCGGGCGCGGAGGAACGACGACGGCGGGACCCGCGGGAGCGTCGGCGTCGCCTCCTGCCGGGGTGCTTGAGTCCGAGGTGCTGGAATCAGGGGTGCTTTCGTCCGCGGCGCTTGAGACGGAGCCGTCGGAGTCAACGGGAACTCCGCCACCCACAGGAACACTGGACCCTACAGCGATCCGTAACGTGCCGCCGTCGACCATTGTCACCAGCAGCAACGCGGCCACGCCGTAATCGTCGTTTTCCACCTCAACGGCGGCAATTTCCTCGGCTGGCCCGTCACCGGGCGGGAACACGAAATCCCCGGGCCGCAGGTCCCCAGCCTGCTTTTCCATGTATTGCTGTGTGGCTGGGCTGTGAGTCATCGGAAGTCCTTTGGTTCTCGTGGGGTCCGCCGTCCAGTCTACAAAGACCAGCTGGCGCAGGGGTCGGGACCCGCTAGAGAACGATGCCCGAGAAAGCCAGGGCCTGCCGGACGAGGTTCCCGCGGCCGCCGTCGAATTCCTGCTGGACGTTCTCGCTCAGCACCTCTTGCGGCGTCATCCACGTGAGTTCCAAAGCGTCCTGGCGGGGTTCGCATTCGCCGGTCACGGGAATGATGTAGGCCAGCGAAACGGCGTGCTGGCGGTCATCAGTGAAGCCTGTCTGAGACGGAGCCGGGAAATATTCGGCCACCGTGAAGGGAACAGGGCTGATGGGCAACTGCGGGAAAGCCAGGGGGCCGAGGTCCTTTTCCATGTGCCGCAAGAGCGCTGCACGAATGGTTTCCCGGTAGAGAACACGGCCGGACACAAGGTAGCGGACCATGTTTCCGTCGGCGTCGCCCTGAAGGAGGGTGCCCACTTCGTTCACATAACCGAGCGGATCCAACCTGACCGGAACGGCCTCCACGTAGACCATGGGGAGGCGGCCGCGGGCTTCGAAGAGGTCTTCATCTGAAAGCCAGCCTGGATACGGGTCGGGTGTACGTACGCTCATGGTTAAGTTCTACCGCATCCCCAGCCGAACTTCCTTGGCAGCAGCGCCGTGGCTGCGGCGTTACGCTCTCGGCTGTATTACGCGGCCGTGACTGGTGACTTCTCCACCACAATCGACGCCGGTGCCGCGCCGCTCACAGCATCCGGGTTGGCGACGTACAGGACGTCTTCGGTGATCCTGGCCTCGATGTCCGCAGCCTTGAGGCGCTCAAGCAGTGGTTCCAACTCGCCGTCGTACTCAAACGCGAGGTCCCCGTTGGTGGCGTCCGCGCCGTGAATAATCTGGAGGATGCCGCCGTTCTTGGTGGTGAACGTGGCCGATTCGTCGTCTTCTGTGCGCTGCCGGGCGCCGATGTTGCGGAGAACATTTGCGGAGAATGCCACCAAGGGGCTGACCCACGTTGCTACCACCGTGAGTGCTGGGTCTGCATCGCTTGACGTGGCCCAGCTGCCATCCGCTGCCCGTGACGCGGGGAAAGCAAAAAACTCGAAACCGTCGTCGGCCGAGATACGCACCGTGGGCCCGTAGGAGGCTTCGTGGAGTTCTGCCTGGGTGCCGTCTTCCTCGGTGCGGCGTGCGAATTCCTCCAGGTTTCCCACCTCCACGCTGAAGATGGTGTAGCCATCAAGGGGGTGGCCGTGCTCCAGGCGACCCAATGCGACGCGACCCGAACCGGCGTCGAACTCCTGCCAGTCGCCGTCGTCCACCGTCTTCACCAAACCCAGCGCCTGCAGCAGCGTGGCCCACTGCTCAAAGTGCGATGTGTAATGGATGGGGCGGGCTCGCAACATTGGTCCTCCTGGGCTGGGTCCTCGCGGTTCGGGTGTCCGCTCCCAGCCTATGCCGCGTGGCCCTGCCGGGCGCGGTGCGTTTCACAGGAGAATGAACCCATGCCCATTGAACTTGAGGAACTTCTTGTCGCAGACGGCGCCGCCTGGCGCGCTTGGCTTTCGGAGCATGCCGCTGAGAGTCCCGGCGTGTGGCTGATCCTGCACAAGAAGGGCGGCAGCATCACTGAGTTGGACTACGACGCCGCCCTGGACGAGGCCCTGTGCTTCGGCTGGATTGACGGCCAAGCGAAGAGCCGCGACGCCGAAAGCTACTTCCAGCGAATGACGCCCCGCGGCCGCAGGAGCATCTGGTCAGCACGGAATGTGGGGCACATTGCGCGACTGGAATCCGAGGGCAAAATGACCGATGCCGGACGAGCTGCCGTCGAGGCCGCAAAAGCGGATGGACGCTGGGAGGCCGCCTACGCCGGGCCAGCCGATTCCGTGGTTCCGGATGACCTCGCGGCAGCCATCGCCGCAGTCCCTGAGGCCCAGGCGATGTTCGATTGCCTGACCTCCCAGAACCGCTTCGCCCTCATTCACCGCACCAACGGGGTCAAACGGGCAGACACCCGCGCTCGCAAGATCGCCGGTTTCGTGGAGATGCTTGCCCGCCATGAGGCCCCATACCCGCAAAGGAAGCGTCCCCTTTCCAGCGACAGCTAGAGCGTGGCGGCAGCTTCCAACGCCATCCAAGCTTGAAGCTGAGTTGAAAGCTCGACGGCGGCCCCCACCGGATATGTTTCGCTCGCCGGTCGCTGGGGGTCGAAAGAGAACACGATGGCTGGAGTTCCCCTGCGGCCCTTGGCCTGGTTCGGGTCCTCGCGGCGCCCGGCCCAGAACGCTTCGGCTGTGCTGCGAACCAAGGACCTGGCCGTTTCCCTGGTTGTGGCCGGGAGCCTGGCATCCCGGGCTGCCAAAGCCACATAGCGCAGCAGGATGCCGGTGAATAGGCCACCATCGCCCGTCCCGTCACCGCGGATTACCTGCGTGCCGGGCAGAGTCAGCTCGCGTTTCACGGCGTCCACAAGCAGGGCGGCCCTGCGCAGGTTGTCATCACCGCCCAGTTCCAGCAAGGCACCGAGGACCGGGCCTTGGTTGTAGGTGTAAATGGCCTCATCCACCACCACCTTGCCCTGACTCATCCGAAGCCCGTCCCGATACACGCCACGGTCCGGGTGGAGGAGCTTGCTGTTGAGCCAGTCCACCAACTTCTGTGCGCGCTCTGCGTGGTCTGTCCGGGAGTAGTACAGGGCCACCGGGGCGGTGGCAGGCGTGTTCTTGAAGTCCCGTTTGGTGCTCCAGAAGGTGCCGCCACCAAAATCTTCTGTTGACGCCGAATCGAACTGCAACGTCAGGCTCTTGCGGACATACGCGTTGCGCCGCCGGCCAGGTTTCCTGGTCTCCTCCGCCAGCTTCTCCAGACGCAGCGTGGCGAGTGCCAGCCACGCCATGTCGTCGTAGTAGTCGTTGACGAAGCGCAGCAGATTCCGCAACCGGATTGTGGTGACCAGCCGCGAAGCGAGCCGACCCGCGCTCGGGCGGGAGTCGCCGTCGAACTTTGTTTTGCTCGCGAGTTCACGGCGGCCGGCGTCCACCAGGCAGTCGACGTAATGCGCCTGCCACCAGTAGTGCCAGGGGCCGGAGAGACTCTTGATGGTGCGGCTGGGCAGGCTCACTGCACCCAGGTGTGTACCTGGCAGGAACAGCAGGCGCCTGCCGAAGCTTCGGGTCACTGATCGCGCAGCCTGGTTGGCACGCGCCGCCCACTCGGTGGCGTCTGTGGAGGGGGCAGGCTTCCCGGCTGGATCGATCTGACTGGACATGCAATTAGCCTAGCCGGGCAGGGGAATTCGCCTTTCAGGGCGGGCAGTGTGCGCTTCCCCACAATTCCAGTTAACATGCATTAACGGATTTGGGTCTGCATCAAGGAGGATGAATGGACATCAAGGGCACGGTCGCGCTGGTAACCGGCGGGGCATCAGGGCTGGGGGCCGCTTCCGCGAAGCGCTTGTTCGACGCCGGAGCCTCGGTGGTCCTGGTGGATCTGCCGCAATCGGCTGGTGACGCATATGCGGCCGAGCTTAATGCGACACGTTCGGGTGAGGGGGAGCCGGGTCCACATGCTGTCTTTGCTCCCGCAGACGTCACCAACGAATCCCAAGTCCAGGCCGCCGTCGATGCCGCCGTAGCTTTGGGACCGCTCCGGATCGTCGTCAATTGCGCAGGCATCGCAACGCCGGGGAAAGTCCTTGGCCGCGAAGGCGTACTGCCCTTGGAGAACTTCAACAAGGTCATTCAGATCAACCTTGTGGGCACCTTCAACGTGACCCGCTTGGCCGCTGCTGCCATGGTGGAAACCGAACCCGTCTCCACGGAACTGGGTGGGCCCGAACGCGGCGTCATCATCAACACTGCCTCCGTGGCCGCCTTTGAAGGCCAGATCGGCCAGCCAGCCTACGCCGCATCCAAAGGTGCTGTCGCAGCCATGACGCTCCCCTTGGCGCGGGAGTTCGCGCGTTCACTGATTCGCGTAGCCACCATCGCCCCTGGCATCTTTGAAACGCCCATGATGGCGGGACTTTCCCAAGCGGCCCAGGACTCACTTGGACAGCAGGTCCCGCATCCCGCACGCCTGGGCCGTGCCTCGGAGTACGCAAACCTGGCGGCCCACATCGTGGAAAACGCCATGCTCAACGGGGAGACCATCCGACTCGATGGCGCCATCCGTATGGGACTCAAATAATGGGCGATTACAACGGCATTCCGGGGTCCTTACCTGGAACGGTTGTGCCCGGTAGTTCCGGTTCGGGCGGGCCAGGCCCGTCGTCCGTAGCGGACCTTCCCACGGCTGACTTCTTCGACTTCGAATCCCTGCTCAGCGTCCAGGAGCAACGGAAACTCAACGAACTCCGGGCTTTCCTTGCCTCCGAGATCGCACCATACGCCGGGCAGTGGTGGGAGAAAGCAGAGTTCCCCGAACACATCCTCCCTAAGCTCGCGGCCCTCCGGCTCAGCGCGCCCGCCCAGCGCGGATATACCCACCTTTTCGCCGGCCTGGTCATAGCCGAGATGACACGCGTCGACACCTCGATCGCGACGTTCTTCATGGTTCACCACGACCTCTTCGTGGAGTCGCTGTACGACTTTGGCAGCGACGCCCAGCAGGACCGCTACCTCGACGACGCCTCCAACCTCCGCACTACCGGCGCCTTCGCGCTTACGGAACCGGATCACGGCTCCGACGTCGCCGGCGGCATGGAGACCACTGCCCGCCGTGTTGAGCGGGCAGATTCCGACGGCGGCGATTACTGGGTGATTAACGGCGCCAAACGCTGGATTGGGAACGGGACGTTCTGCGACTACATGTTGGTGTGGGCCAAGGACGAAACAGACGGCGCCGTGCGTGCCTTCATCGTTGACGCATCCTTGCCGGGCATCACGCGGAGCCGCATCGAGAACAAGATTGCCCTGCGGACCGTGCAGAACGCCGACATCGTGTTTGTGGACGTGGAGGTAGCTGAGGCAGATCGCTTCGCCGGCATCAGCAGCTTCGTGGACACCAACCACCTGCTCCGTGGCTCCCGCATCATGGTGGCATGGCAGGCCGTTGGCCAACAACTGGCAGCCTTCGACGTCGCCCGGCAGTACGCCGTCGAACGCATGCAGTTCGGTAAGCCGCTGGCCAAATTCCAGCTCATTCAGCAACACCTTGTGGACATGCTGGGAAACGCGGTGGCCAGTATGGGGATGATGGTCCGAATAGCGCAACTGCAGGAGGACATCTTCACAGATGCGCAAGGAGTGCGGCACGGAGGCGCAGAGATGGCGCAGGTGGCGCTCGCCAAGGCCTACTGCAGCGCAAGGATGCGGGAAACCGTGGCGTTGGGCAGGTCAATCCTGGGCGGGAACGGAATCGTTACCGATTACCGCATCGCGAAGATCTTCGCCGACGCCGAAGCCATTTACACGTACGAAGGCTCCTACGAAATCAACTCGCTGATCGTTGGCCGTGCAGTTACAGGGGTTTCCGCCATCGCCTAGACCTGCCCGGCTCAGACCGCCGTGGCTGTCCGGGCGCTAGTCCTGCGGAAGCTTCTCTCCGGCTTCCACCCGAACATCGATTGAATTGCCCCGGACAGGCATTGGGCATGTGCCGTACGGAGTGAATGCACTCGGGTAGTTGATGGCGCGGTTGAAGTCGATCACCACGGACCCGTCTGGCCGGGGCCGGGGGATGAACACCTTGCGCCATTCGTCCGTGGTCTCTCCGTTGGTTTCATCGTGGAAGGTTACGTTGAGCGCGCCCAGTTTCTCCTCCTCAGCGTGCAATCGGATTTCGTGGGGAACACCCGGTACCCGGAACGCCACTTCGCCCACTGACCGGTGGACACCGTCCACCAAGGGGTTCGCCGTGCCGATGGGCACGTCCTTTGGCTCATCGTAGGATTCAAACCGGCCCTCGATAACCCAGGCGGGGTTGTATTCGTAGGTGGGGACACCTTTGAACCCAGTCAATACGGGGGAGTTGTTGTCGCGGGTGCGAACAGCGTACTTGTCGGCGCGCATGGCGAGTTCCACCACAACTTGCTTGCCGTCCTTGCCTCCAAACTGCACCCACATGAGCGACTCTTCGTCCTGAAGTGTGGCCGAGATGGTCCCGTCGACGCCCTGTCCCGTCTCCACGAGCGTGAGCCCATCCGCAGCGCTCGCCGTCAGGAAAGCTGTGGTGCCGTCGGTGGACCACAGGCCAGGGACAAGTTCGACCTCGGAAGGTTCGGCCTCAAGCCATTGGAAAGATGTGAGCGTCAGCCAGCCGTGTTCGGTGGCAAGAGCTGCATTTCGACCTGCACGGAACCGCTCCCAACGGGCGAGTTGGGCGTCGGTTGCGGTGGTGGGCGAGCTCATGGTTCTCCTCGGCGGGTTTGCGTCAGTTCGTGGCGGTTGCACTTGCCTCAACTATGCGCCGGGCTTGGGCATTCCCCGAATCCATAAGACCTGAACCGAAGCTATTACCTTGGATCGGCTCGCGCTGGCCCTGATTCATGCCAGCGCGAGCCGGGATTGATGGACGGAAACGATGGGCCGCTCACGACGTGCCCAACCCATCGTCGCCGTGTTGGCTATTGCGGTCGGATTCTTAGTGCGACCGCTGCCCGTACTTCCGGGCACCTGCAAAGGCAAACAGGGATCCCGCGGCCAGAAGCGCCGCAGCAATGAAGATGAACCCCTGCCCCTGGGCGCCGGTGTTGGCCAGCTGCTCAGGGCTATCCGCCTCGGTGGGTTCCGCAGGTTCCTCGGGAATCACTACGACCATGGGATGAGTGATGCTCGGGCTCGGTTCCGGAGTTGCGGGGGGTGTGCTGATGCTCGGAGTTGGCGTCGCGGGTGCTGTGCTCGGGCTCGGAGTGGGTGTTGGGGTCGGGGTCGGAGCCGGCGTGGCGGGTGCTGTGCTCGGGCTCGGAGTGGGTGTTGGGGTCGTATCGACCGTTCCGTCGCCCGTTCCGCTCGCGACGCTTCGACGCGTCTCGGCACCAACGGGGTGCTGTTCGCCCGAGATGTTGACTGTTCCGTTGTTCTCGTAGACATCCAAGGAAGAGTCGGTCACTGTTGTGACCACGAAGAGCTCCACGTGTTCGCCTTCAGGAAGCCCTTGCCAACTTACTGTCAGCGACTGCGGGGTGCACTCGATGGTTGCCGGATATTGCTCGTCATCGAATGGCTCAACAATGTTGCCGGCGGCGCTCACTACCTTGCCCACGCGGGGTGTAACTTGGCTGCAATCGATTTCCATGCCGGCCGCAGGGATGTCCGTCACCACAACATCGTTGGTTTCGAAGGCCATGGGCGGCATGTAGAAGATCGACTCCAGTTTCGTCTGGGCGGGGTCTGCCCACCACATCGACTTTCCGGCAGACGTTGGCACGCCCGGGGTGCAATTCTCGGTGCAGGGTTCAGTGGTCACGGGAACCCGAACCACGCTGTCACCAACAACGAAGTTCAGCTCCTCCGTTCCTCCGCCGGTGAGCTCACGCGCGTACTGAGTAGTGAAGGAACATTTTCCGCCAACATTCAGGGGATGCGAAGCCACGAAATCGGTCAGGGTGAAGACCACCAAGCCGGCGCCATTCGCGGCTGCGGTGGCAACTATGCGGCCAGCCGGGTTCTTAAGGTCAAACGTAGTGTCGCCAAACCAGCGCAGTTCAGCGGGGAGTCGAAGACTGAAGGTGTCCCCGGGTTGCGATTTGTCGGGGACAGACCATTCACATTTCACATCCACTTGGTCCCATTGCTTGGTAACTACTGATTCCGTGCTGATGGTGATCTCCGCTTCCGGAATATTTGCCGCAGTGGCCGGAAGGGCGGTCAGCCCCAAGCCCAAGACAGCCATGACGGCGGCCAACAGCGCAGTCACCAGCGACACAGTTCTTAGATGGATCTGATTGTTCATTTTCTGGATGGTCCTTCGAATCCTTGGGTGTTGTGTTCCGTCACAGGGTGAGTGTTGGCAGCGGAGGGTTCGTGACGTTGCAGCGGGTAAAGCACCATGCGCGCAGGGCTCAGCGTCCCTTCCCCCAAAGCCTCCAGCACGGACTTGCATCCCAGTAGCCGGGACAGGCTGCGTTCTCCAAGGGGGAAAAGGATATGGACAGCAGAATTTTGGTACATGGCCATGGATCCGGTTCCGTGCAACTGCCCTTTGACGGCTTCCCCGAGCCGGGCAAGGAGTGTCCAGCAGTGTCCGCGGTTATGGCGGGGGCCGGGCAGCCGGATGATCGCCAGGGCATGCGAACCCGTGGACTCCGGCCCTAACGTGGATACCTCGTGGACCCGTCGCTGAAAGTGCGCGTAAGTGACCAAGCCTGTGTAGACATCGGTGCATGAGAGGGGGGCGGCTGTTTCTGCGACCTCCGCCCAGCCTTCCGCCAGTGATTGAAGGGCGTCGATGTCTACGGGCCGTTCCGCAGCCACAAACAACGCGCGGAAATCGCTCATGGTCTCATTGATGCCCACGCCATTCGCGGCGCGGGCCGCTCCGAGTAGTTTGGCCCTGCCGGCCGGAATCGCTGTGCCGATGGCGAGCGACGTTACGATTGTCCGGACCTCAGGCACGAACCAATCCGCCCTGAAGCGCCACCCCATCTTGTAACTGGCCGTTTGCCATCTTCGCTGCAATAGATACCGTGAGAACGCGCATTCGGCGAATGATTTTGTCCGGAACAAGGTCATATCCGAATAGTGCGCTGAACAGACGGTTCGTGACGAAGAGCTTTCCCCAAGCTTTGATAAAGACTATGTAGAAAAACGCGTCACGACTTGCCTCTACCCCCCACTCCATATGTATGGGCAGGGTTCTTTACGGTTTGGGGATGCCATAGATGGCACAGAGTTCACATGCAGTCAGCAAATCAAAAATCGACGACGATGGGCGTCTTATTGAGTTGGTCCGGGGCGGAGATATGTCCGCATTCGATGGTCTCTATGAGCGCCACGTGTCCATTGCATCCACCGTTGCCCGACGCAACGTGGACAATCCAAGCGATGCCGAGGATGTAGTGGCAGAGGCTTTTCAAGCTGTGCTGCAAGGCCTCGTGGCTGGGAGAGGACCCGATACATTCTTTCGGGCCTACCTGTTATCGACAGTTACCAGGTTGTCCCATCAACGGAACCGAAAAGCCGGCAGGGTCCTGCCCAGCAGTGATGATTCTGTTCTGGATCACGCCTTGGCCGATTCAGATGCCGCCATCAGTGCTTTCGAGTCGCGCACGGTGGCCAAAGCCTTCCGCACCTTGCCGGAACGGTGGCAGGCGGTGCTGTGGTACTTGGACGTGGAACGCATGAAACCTGCAGCCGTTGCACCCATTCTGGGGCTTTCTCCCAATGCTGTTTCAGCGCTCGCCCTTCGTGCGCGCGAAGGCCTTAGGAGGCAATACCTGCAGTGCCATATCGCAGAGCAGCCCGATGGCAGGTGTTCCGAGTTCGCTTCGAAACTCGGCAACTTCATCCGAGGTGGACTGTCAGCAGCCACTGAGCGCAAGGTTCGGGATCACCTGAACGGCTGTTCTACATGTACGGCCGCCCTCGCGGAGCTGAAGGACGTTCAAGGGAGCATGCGAGCAGTGCTCCTTCCCATGGTTACGGGTGTTCCCGTCACGATCTGGGCGGGAAAAGGCGCGGGGCTGGGCGTTTTAGGCGCGGTTTTTCCCGCAAAGGCTGCACTGATCGCACCAGCGCTCGCTCAACCGATAGTCCTGGCCGTCGTCGCGGCCGCCGGGGTGGGGCTTGTGTTGGGGTCCATAGGAATCGTTGATCACCTGACTCCGGAGACGTATTCGCAGCAGCGCGCCCTGCAGACTGGCAGTCCACCCTGGGAAAGTGAACCGGCGATGCCCACCGCTACACCTACGACAAGCAGCACACCATTCCCTGCATCTTCCTCTCCGACAGAGTTGCCTCCTGCCCCGGAGGAATTGCTACCAACCCCGGTGGAGGTACCTCCAGGGGCGCAAGTACCCACGCTGCCCCAGGTGATGCCCGCGCAGAATCAACCCGCAGCGCCCTCCGCAAGCCCGACCCCGTTTGCGCCACCAGCCCCCAGCCCGCCTCCCGCGCTCTCTGCAGGCCCCACGTCCGCCGTTCCGGCGGATGTCCACGGCTCTGTGCGGCAAATTCCGGACCGGAGTTCAGGGAGCGTCACCATGGAAATCGACTTCCAAGTCTCAGGTGCAAACCCCTTGGGTAGCGGCAAAGCGGTATTTTCGGTGGCCGCGGATGCATGGATAGAGGAAGGTTCCCTTCAAGCGCCGGTTGGATGGACCTGCGCGCTGGAGAGCCGGCGCGTTGCTATCTGTGCCAGCAGCTCTATGCAACGGGGTGATCTTCAATTCCGTGTACTGACCGACTCCAAGGGCAATAAGAAAAACCGCGAACTGAGCTACACCTTGAGTGGCCCGGGGTTGGCTCCTAACAAGTTCTCCTACAACTACTGACATCGGGACTCTGGCTGGGGAAGGCGACGCCAAAATCTGAGACACATTCTTTTGTTGAGTTCCGTGCGGGTAAGATCCCGTAGGAAACATTAGTAATCCGGCTCACAGTATCCAGCGCAGTGTACGGGCCAAACCAGATCCCGAAGGTAAGTATCAATGGTTCACACTGCCCATCAAGACACCGATCTCGCAGCCGAACTGCGTGCCGACGTGCGGCGCGTATCCACGCTTCTCGGCGAGTCCTTGGTCCGACAACACGGTCCGGAACTGCTCCAGCTTGTGGAGCAGGTCCGCTTGCTGACCAAGGAGTCCAAGGAAGCCGCACGGGGCGGCGCAGATGCCACCGGCCCTTGGAGCGCGCACGACGTCGTTGCTCAGGTCCGCGAGTTGCTCGCCTCCCTGCCGCTGGACCAAGCGACCGACTTGGTCCGTGCCTTTGCGTTCTACTTCCACCTCAGCAACGCGGCCGAGCAGGTACATCGCGTTCGTGGACTGCGTACCCGGCAGGAAAAGGACGGCTGGCTGGCAAAGGCAGTGTCGGAGATAGCCGGCCAAGCGGGCCCGCAGGTCCTGCAGGATGTGATCAACGAGCTCGACGTTCGGCCCATTTTCACGGCGCACCCTACCGAGGCATCACGTCGTTCAGTGTTGGATAAGGTCCGCAAACTATCGGACGTCCTTGCTGAGCCAACCACGGAGGGGACTTCCGCGCGGCGCCGCCAGGACCGGCAGCTCGCCGAGATCATCGACCAAATGTGGCAGACCGACGAGCTCCGCCAGGTCCGCCCCACTCCTGTAGATGAGGCTCGGAACGCCATCTACTACTTGAACAGCATCTTGACCGATGCAATGCCGGAAATGCTGACCGACCTTTCAGAACTCCTTGCCGAGCATGGCGTCACGCTCCCGGCCGCCGCTGCACCCTTGAAGTTTGGTTCGTGGATCGGTGGCGACCGTGACGGCAACCCGAACGTCACTGCTGCTGTCACCAGGGAAATCCTGCAGTTGCAGAACCAAAATGCTGTCCGGATCAGCATTGCCCTCATCGACGAACTCATCTCGGTGCTCTCCAACTCGACGGCACTCTTTGGGGCCGACCGGGAGCTGTTGGATTCGATCGCTGAGGATCTCAAGAACCTCCCCGGACTGGACAAGCGCATCCTTGAGCTGAACGCGCAGGAGCCCTACAGGCTCAAGCTGACCTGCATCAAGGCCAAGCTCATCAACACCGGTCGCCGTATTTCAGCTTCCACCTATCACGAGCCGGGCCGTGACTACGCCACCACTCCTGAGTTGCTTGCGGAGTTTGGGCTGCTTGAGGCCTCGCTGCGAAACCATTCCGCCGCATTGGTGGCAGACGGCGCCCTGGCCCGCGTCCGCAGGGCAATCGCTGCCTTTGGCTTGCACCTGGCAACACTGGACATCCGCGAACACGCCGATTACCACCATGATGCCGTGGGGCAGTTGGTGGACCGGCTCGGCACGGAAAAGCCTTACGGCGAATTGACGCGTGAGGAACGCTTCATGTTCCTTGGGGCCGAGTTGGCTTCCCGCCGGCCGCTGTCCGGCCACCCGATCAAGCTTGAAGGCACTGCGGACGGCACGTACGACGTCTTCCGGAGCATCCGCCAGGCCCTGCACACCTACGGTCCGGACGTCGTGGAGACCTATATCATCTCCATGACCCGTGGTGCCGATGACGTCCTTGCTGCAGCAGTTCTTGCGCGTGAAGCTGGCCTGATCGATCTCTTCAGCGGCAAGCCCCACGCCAAGATCGGGTTCGCTCCGCTTTTGGAAACGGTGGAGGAACTCCGGGCTTCGGCCGAGATCGTGGACCAGTTGCTGTCCGACCCGTCCTACAGGGAACTTGTCCGTCTCCGCGGAGACATTCAGGAGATCATGCTGGGTTACTCCGATTCCAATAAGGAATCGGGCGTCATGACCAGCCAGTGGGAGATTCACAAGACCCAGCGCAAGCTGCGTGACATAGCTGCCAAGCATGGCGTCCGCGTGCGCCTGTTCCACGGCCGCGGAGGATCTGTGGGCCGCGGTGGCGGACCCACCTATGACGCCATCATGGCCCAGCCGAACGGCGTGCTTGAAGGCGAGATCAAGTTCACCGAGCAGGGGGAGGTCATTTCGGATAAGTACTCCCTGCCAGAGCTCGCCCGCGAAAACCTGGAACTTTCCCTGGCCGCAGTGATGCAGGGGTCGGCCCTGCACCGTACTCCGCGCACCTCGGATGACGAGCGTGAGCGGTATGCCAATGTCATGGAAACCATTTCGGATGCAGCGTTCGCCCGCTACCGCACATTGATTGACGATCCCCAGCTTCCGGCCTACTTCCTCGCTTCGACGCCGGTGGAGCAGCTGGGTTCATTGAACATCGGCTCGCGCCCCTCCAAGCGTCCGGATTCAGGTGCCGGACTCGGTGGCCTGCGGGCAATTCCGTGGGTTTTCGGTTGGACCCAGTCACGCCAGATCGTACCCGGCTGGTTCGGCGTGGGCTCCGGCTTGAAAGCCGCCCGCGAGGCCGGCGACACCGATCAGCTTCTGGAGATGATGGACCGCTGGCACTTCTTCCGCTCTGTGATCTCCAACGTGGAAATGACCTTGGCCAAGACGGATATGGAAATTGCCGGTCATTACGTTTCGTCGCTGGTCCCGGAGGAACTGCACAGGCTGTTCCACATGATCCGCGACGAGTACGAGCTTACTGTGGCCGAAATCGAACGGCTTACGGGTGAGATTGAGTTGTTGGATGCCCAGCCGACGCTGAAGCGTTCACTCGAAATCCGCGATCAGTACCTGGACCCGATCAGCTACCTGCAAGTAGAGCTGCTCCGCCGCGTGCGCGAGGAGCAGTTGTCCGGAGGCGAGATCGACGAGCGGCTCCAAAGGGCAATGCTCATCACCGTCAACGGTGTAGCTGCAGGCCTGCGCAACACCGGCTAGCAAACCTTCTCTCACATCCCTCGGGATTCCCCGGATGCCTCTCTCACCTGGTGAGAGAGGCATCCGTCCAAGGGCGTGGGATGTGCGAGGGCGTTAGGGTAGTGGGATGCCGTCGTTCCAGACCAAGTTGAAGATCACTGGCCTTAAGCCGGGCAACGCACCCGAGTCGGTGATGGCCGCAGCCGTGGAGGCGCTGGAAACCCGCCACCATGTCGAATCGAACCAGCTCGACATCGTGGGAGGCGTACCCCAGATCAGCCTGCGCTTCACAGTGGGCGACCGGGACTACTCGGGCGAGAACGACGAAGCCCGGACGTCGGCAGCCATGATGCGTGACGCCGTCGAACGCGTTGCTATCACTGGAAGCCTTTTCGTGTTGCGTCGGAGCCGCGGCCGTTGGTCGCCGGTTTAGACCAGTTAGTCAGCCCTACTCGGGCTGCGGAACGTCGCCGGGCTTGTCGGCGTCGAAGGGTTCGTCTACGGGGGATCGGCTGCCGCGGCGCCGGGTAACGATCAATCCGACCACCACGCCGATGACCAGGCCCAGTCCCACCCCAATCAGTGAGCTGGCCCAAAAGGGAAGTTTGGTGGTGGAGCCCGTGAAGTAGCCTAAGCCGACCTGCCACACTGCCCAAAGCACTGCGCCCAGGCCGGCGCACAGGCTGAAACCGCGGACCGAAACGTTGGCGATGCCTGCCGCGGATGAGGTGGCGAGCCTTCCGCCTGGGATGAAGCGAGCGCCGATGATGGCGCCGTAGGTTGACGAACGGCCGGCTTTAGCGATGGCCTCGTGGATTCCGCGATGGACCCGGCGGCCCCACGACCACCGGTCCAGAACGTGGCTGATGCGCCGCTTAAACAGCAGGAACACTGCCATGTCGCCCAGCCAGGAAGCGAACGCAGCAAGGAACAGGATGAGCCAGAAGTTGGCGTGGCCGTCGGCTGCGAGCGCCCCGCCGGTGATCACCACCATCTCGGAGGGGATGGGCGGGAAGATGGCATCGCCCAACACAATGGGGACAATCCACAGGTAAATTGCGGATCCCCATGTCTCTGGAGCGATGATGTCCATGGGCAAAAGGTACCGCACTTGCCGCGTCCCCCGCTCGGGGGTGAGACTGGCGCCATGCGAATCGAGATTCTGCACGGTGACATCACCACCCGCCGGGTTGACGCGATCGTCAACGCCGCCAATTCGTCACTGTTCGGTGGAGGGGGAGTGGACGGCGCCATCCATAGGGCCGCGGGCACGGAACTTCTTGAGGCCTGCCGCGAGCTGCGCCGGACGCAACTGCAGGACGGACTTCCGGTAGGTGACGCCGCGGCTACGCCCGCCTTCCGGCTCCCCGCACGCTGGGTGATCCATACAGTGGGACCCAACCGGCACGCGGGTCAAACAGATCCGGCGCTGCTCGCGTCGTGCTTCCGTCAGAGCCTGAAGGTGGCGGCGGGGCTTGGTGCCCGGTCCGTCGCCTTTCCTGCGATCAGCGCCGGAATTTACGGCTGGGACGCCGGTCAGGTCGCGGAGGTAGCGTTCGACGCCGTGAGGTCGTTTTCGTCGTCAGCTTCAGCTTCCGGCGCTGAGGGCAGCCCGCTTGAGCTGGTGGAGTTCGTACTGTTTTCGGAGGAGACGACGGCGGTCTTCCGGGCTGTGTTTAACTCCTCGCCGAGGGGTGAGTCCTAGCCGCGGTTTAGCGACTCACCCGGGGTGACTGACCTCCTGCCGCTGAGGGCGCCCCACCGGGCACGCCCGCCGCGTGTTTGTGGCCGAGGAACCTGCCGGCCTTGAAGTACCAGTAGGGCCAGACGGCCCAGGACGATGCCCCCGCGATGAAGCCCGCTCCCATGATCCCGTAACGGAGCCACTCGGGCCCGGGAAGGAGGAAGCCCAGGCCAGCCAAGGGGAGGCCGATCCAGAGGGCACCGCCGATGAATCGGCCGAGCTTCGCGAGCCCCTGCGGGTAGTCCTCAACGTGGAGAAGTCTGTTGTTCGCCACAAAGAACCAAGCTCCTTGGACGACAATGGCCGCAACGGAAATTGCTGTTGACGGCCCAAAGTCCAGGACCTTGAATACCAGCAACGCCGAACTCGTGGCCCCGGCTGCGCATGCTGTTACGGTGACCCACTTCAATGGCCCGGTCCACGGTGCCTTCGGGAGACGCTGGTGAACTTTGAGGATTACCGGTATAGCGAGAACGTTGAACACGGCTCCCGTGGCATCGTTGATGGCACCGAAAACAAACGGGCCACCCTTGGGCACTTCCACGGCGTACATTGCTGCGAGGGTGGCGATACCGAGGGCACCCGCGGCAGCAGCAGAGAAGGCGAAGGCTGATGCGGCCCTGTCGCCTGGAAGCTCAACTGAGTCGCCTGGAAGCTCAACTGAATTGTCCATCTCCCGCCCCCTGCCAAACTACCCCGGAATCCTCATGGTAGTCCTGCTCAGAGTCACGTGGAATGGGTGTGGGAGGCCCTTAGCCGCGGGCTTCGCTGAGCTCCAGTTCGCTGCGATAATCCACGCGTTGCTTGCTGATGGGATCCACAAATGCGATGCCGCGGGCCAGCAACTGAAGGGGTTTGGAGTAGTCGTCCGGGGCTTTGTCCAGCAAGTCCGGATAGAAGGCGTCGTTGACGATTCCCAACCCAAGCGAGGCCATGTGCACGCGGAGTTGGTGAGTCTTTCCTGTGTGCGGTTCCAACCGGTATAACGCGCGCTGGTGAGTTCCGGCGTCGAACGTCTTTTTCTGTTCAATGCGGGTTTCCGCGTTCGGTACTCCGTCGATGACTTCCGCGAGCAGGTAACTGCGGGACTTGGTCATGCGGTTGCGGACAACCACCGGGAATTCGACGGCGGGATAGCCTGCGGCCGGCGTCGCGGCGGACACGCACTCGTATTCCTTCTGGACCTGGCGCTTCTCGAAGAGGACCTGATATTTGCCGCGTGTCTCCGGGTTGGTGGAGAGCAGCAGCAGGCCGGCCGTCATGCGGTCCAGACGGTGCATGGGGATGAGGTCCGGGAGGTTGAGCAGGTTCCGGAGCCGGACCAGCGCGGATTCCTGGATGTAGGTGCCGCCCGGCGTTGTGGGGAGGAAGTGCGGTTTGTCCACCACCAGGATGTGTTCGTCTTGGTGGAGGATGTTGATTTCCACTGGCAGGCGCGTCTCGGGCGGGAGTGTGCGGTAGTACCAGATGAAGGTGTGGTCCTCCAGCTTGGTGCTGCGGTTCAGCGGTACGCCGCCTTCGCCCACGATCTCTCCGGCGTCAAAGCGGTCCTCGATGCCCTGAGGATCGATATGGCCCCAACGATGCATCATGTAGTCCATTGCGGTGGTCCACGGTCCCTCGTCCGGCAGGCGAAGGCGGGTCGCGTTCACGCCGTCGCGCACGGGGAGGGGGGATTGCATCACTGGTCAATTCTACCGGCGTTGCGTTGTGAGGCCCGCTCTGCACCCCTGGGCGGCTCCGAAAGGCGCAGAGTGGGCCTCGCAACGGGAGAGATAGACCGACGATAAAAAAGTTCTTGACAATAAAAGTTGTCGGTGAGCATACTTGAAGCATGTTGGACATCGAAGTGATCGAGGACCCGGCCGCGGCGGAAGCGTCGCTGGATCCGATCCGCACCCGAATCCTGCAGGAGCTCGTCGAACCGGCGTCCGCCACGCAGCTGGCCGCGAAGGTCGGGTTGCCCAGGCAAAAGGTGAACTACCACCTCAAAGCCCTCGAACGGCACGGTTTGGTAGAGCTGGTGGAGGAACGGCGCAAGGGCAACGTCACCGAACGCGTACTGCGCTCGACCGCGGCGTCGTACCTGATCTCGCCTGTCGCCTTGGCGTCTGTGGCACCCGATCCGCGGCGCTTCTCTGACCGGTTCTCCGCGTTCTGGTTGCTTTCACTGGCTTCCCGAACCGTGCAGGAAATGGGCAAGCTCATCGCCGGAGCAGCCGTTGCAGAGAAGAAACTGGCCAGCTTCGCGATCGACGGCGAGATCACCTTCCGTTCCGCTGGCGAACGCGCAGCTTTCGCGGAGGAGCTCGGTGTGGCGGTGACCCAACTCGTGGACAAGTACCACGACGGCGGTGCTGCCGCCGTGGCGGGCGGCGGACGCAAGCATCGCCTCGTCGTCGTACTTCACCCCGCACTCAAAACCGGGGCACTGAAAGCACCCTCAACCCAGCACTCAGCAGAAAAGGACCAAAGCAATGACTGATAACCGGAAATTCGAAATTGAGACGGATGTCGAACTGCCCGGCACCCCTGAACGAGTATGGCAGGCGGTCACCAAGGACACCCCCGCCTGGATGTTCCCCACGGATCAGTGGCCGGACGTGAAGACCACCGAGAAATACCCCAGCCACCTTGTGTCCCGCATGGACGGCCCGGATGGATGGTTCAACCAGTTGGAGCACATCCTTGAGCCGCTGGAGGGGGGCCGCGCCAAGCTGCACTATGTTCACAGCGGGATCTTTGCCGAGAACTGGGATGAGCAATACGACGGCGCCAGCAAGCACACGGAGTTCTACCTGCACACGTTGGGTCAGTACCTACAGTACTTCGACGGCAAGCCCGTGGTTTTCACGGACATTCAGGCGCCTGCTTCTTCGCAGACGGTGGATGGATTCGTTCAGCTGAAAAAGGCCCTGAATGTGGACGGTGTAGCCGCCGGCACCGCAGTGGATGTTGACGTCGACGGCGTGGGGCGGCTGGCCGGGGTAGTGGACTTCTCCAACGAGAACTTCCTGGGCCTTCGGACCGCGGATACGATGTACCGCTTCTTCGGTCGGAACGCATTCGGCGCTCCGGTCGGGATGACGGTGCACGAGTTCAGCGGCTCCGGCGATGCAGAACTTACGGCCAAGGCCTGGGGTGCGTTCCTGGAGAAGGTTTACGCATAGCAGTTCCGGTTAGGCCGCCCAGGCCCGGGCCACGGATTCCAGGGCGGCCTCGTAGATCGTGGCCCAATCGGTGGCGGGATCATTCATCTGCGCAAGTTCCAGGCTGACGAGCCCATGGACCTGTCCCCAGATGGCCGTTGCGATGAGTGCGGGGTCGTCCTTGCCCAGATCGCCCGCTGATTGGGCGGCGACTACCGCCTCCACCAGGGGGAGCATTGAACCGGAAGCGACTGCCGGCGTCGGGCTGCAATCAACATAGGCGGCCAGCGCCCCGCCGAACATGAGGCGGTAAAGGGCCGGGTGCTCCAGCGCCCAGATGCGGTAGGCCCGGCCCAATCCCGGCAGTCCGTCTTTGACCGCAGCACGTTGGGACTCACCAAAGGAGCGGAAACCGTCGTCGACGGCGGCGGTCAGCAGTTGCGCTTTACCGCCGAAGAGGGAGTAGATCGCGGTGGTGGACGTTTCTGCCGCTGCCGCTACGTCACGAAGGGTGACGCGGGCCGGCCCCTCGCGGTCCACCAGTTCGGCGGTCACGGCGAGGAGTCGATCCTGGACGTGTTGATCATGAACTACAGGTCTTGCCATGCCATCCAGTGTTTCATAACATTGTTTCATAACAACGTTATGAAACCCGGATCCACAAAAATCAAGGGTTCCCCAACTGAAGGATTCACATGGCACAGGAGATCTTCCCCGGCCGCTTCACCGCGGATATCGGGCGCGATACAGTGACCGTCTTCCTCATCGGGATGCGGGCAAACCGGTGGTGGAAGCTGGGCCGCGTCGCCAAGGTGGCGTCGGCCATGCCCACCATGATGCAGCACCTTGCCAAGAACCCGGACGCCGGTCTCCTTGGCAGCGAGCAGTGGTTCGGGCGGACTACCATCCTGCTCAGCTACTGGGAAAGTCCGGAGCATCTGAGGCGCTTTGCCTCAGACAGGGATTCGCCGCATCTGGGCCCATGGCGGAAATTCATGAAGGAGTTCGCGGGCAGCGGCGACGTTGGCGTGTGGCACGAGACTTACCAAGTCCCGGCGTCGGGTATTGAAGTGGTGTACAACGGCATGCCGCTGTTCGGCTTGGCAAAGGCAACCTCGCATACACCGGTGGGGCCGGGCAGCAACACGGCGAAGCAACGCATGAGCGCGAGGGCGCGATCCGCAGACCCGGCCCCAACTAAGTCGCAGCACATGTCGTTTTGAGCCCTCAAAACGGCCTCAACTGCGACTCAGTTGGGTCGGATGGGCGGGACCAGGCGGGCGGCGGCCTAGGCGACCGCGACGGCGGCTGGCCGCTCTGTCTTTAGCGTCCGGCGGAGGTGCGGCGAGGCGTCGAGCTTGTCTTGGGCGGCGCGAAGCGCACCGACGGCGAACTCCAACTGTCCGGCCGGCAGGGTGTAGGGAACGCGCAGGTAGTGCTCGAACGCGCCACCCACCCCGAAGCGGGGTCCAGCTGCCAAGCGCACGCCGAAGTCGGGTGCAAGAACAGTCAGTGCGGTGCTGCATGGCGTGGGAAGGCGGCACCATGCTGTCAGTCCACCCCGCGGTCGCTCCACCTCCCACGAGGGCAGATGCTCCGCGAGCAACCCCAGCAATGAATCCCGGTTGTGCCGGAGCTCCTCAAGCCGGGCATCAAGCGGTTCGGCGAAGGACCGCACCAGGCGCGCCGCTGCCAGTTGTTCAACCACTGGCCCGCCCAGATCCATGACTGTCCTCGCGGCGATCAAGCGGGCAATCAGGGACTCGTCTGCCCGGATCCACCCGGTCCTGAGTCCCGCCCAATGCGATTTGCTCAGCGACCCGATGGAAACCACCGCAGGACTGAACGACGACATCGGCGCGGTGCGGACGCCGTCGAGATTCAACCCACGCAGCGTTTCGTCCACCACCAGCACGGTTCCGGAAGCAGCGGCCGCCCGCGTAAGGCGTCTGCGTTGCAGGTCGGACATGATGCGCCCGGTCGGATTGTGGCAGTCCGGCACCAAGTAGGCCATGGCCGGGCGCTGCTGATTCATGGTGGCCACCATCGCATCGATGTCCCAGGCTGGCGAGGTGCCCGAGGGCAGCGCCACCGGCAGGGGCTTGCAGCCGGCGGCGCGGATGGCGTCCAGGGCGTTGGGGTACGTGGGGTGTTCCACCAGAACCCGGTCCTGCTTTCCGGCCAGGGCGCGCAGCACAATGTTGAGGGCATGCTGTGCACCGGAGGTGACAAGGATCTGGCCCGGCGTCGTTGGCACCCCTTCCGCTGTGTACTTCTCTGCGATGGCTTCGCGGAGGGCCGGCACCCCCAGCGCGTCGTAGCCGAACCCGGGCAAGAGGGCCGGCAACTCGGTCAGGGCGTCAGCGAAGGCGCGATGCACTACCTCGCCGGCGGCCGGCAAAGACGCATACGCCAGATCCAGAAGCCCCTCGGGAACCGCGAACCCAGGCGCGCTTGCTGGTTCGGTGCGGTGGGGAATGCATGTCCGTCCGCGGCTGCCCTGACCTGCCGTGAGGAATCCCTGTTCGCGCAGGCTCGCATACGCGGCAGTGACCGTGGTCCGGCTGAGTCCGAGTGTCCGGGCGAGTGCCCGCTCGCTTGGCAACGCGACGTCCAAGGGGATGCGCCCGTCCATCACCAGCAAACGCACGACGTCGGCCAGCTCACGGTAGGCGGGCAGGGCGCCGGAGTTCCAAGAGCCGAGGAGGCGAACAAGCGCGGTGGGATTCAGGGAGCCGGACATAAGACCAGTATTCCAAACTGGCTATGGAATACAAGGCCAGTTCTCTTGGAAGATGTACTTCATGATGACCCGAAGAATCACTCAACTCCTCATTGGCCTCGCGATGTACGGCATCTCCTTGGCCATCTTTATCCGCGCCGGCCTGGGCTTGGACCCTTGGGATGTGTTTCACCAAGGCCTATCCGAAAAGACGGGTTTCAGCATGGGTGTTGTGGTGATCGCGGTCAGCTTTCTGGTTCTCCTCCTGTGGATCCCGCTCCGGCAGATGCCAGGGATCGGAACCATCGCCAACGCAATTCTTGTGGGTCTCTTCGCCGATCTGGGACTGTGGCTCATCCCGGAGTTCTCACACCTGGGCGGACAGATCGCCATGCTCGCCGGTGCCGTGATCCTCAACGGCATCGCGTCCGCTTGCTACATTGGTGCCCGCCTTGGACCCGGTGCCCGTGATGGCCTGATGACTGGGCTTGTCCGCCGAACTGGTTGGTCCGTTCGCCTGGTCCGCACCGGAATCGAGGTGGTTGTCCTGGCTGTTGGCTTCCTGCTGGGCGGTTCCGTTGGTGTTGGTACGGTGGTCTATGCCCTGGCGATCGGCCCGATCGTGCAGGTGTTGCTGCCGAAGTTCATGGTGCCGGAACGTCCAAAAGCGACGGCCCCCACGGAAATCGTGGAGGCCGCGCCGGCTGCCTGATCCTAGTCCTTGATGGCACCCATCGAGAGACCGGACTGCCAGTAGCGCTGGAGGCTCAGGAACGCGACGATCAGGGGAATGATCATGAGAAGCGAGCCCGTGATCACCAGGTTCTGGATCAACTCACCGTTTCCAGCGGTGGAGCCAAGCTTGTTCCACTGGTTGATTCCGATCGTGAGTGGATACCATGCCGGGTCCTTCAACATGATCAGGGGCAGGAAGTAGTTGTTCCAGATGGACACAAAGGAAAACAGCAACACCGTCACTGTGGCCGGCCCCAGGAGGGGGAAAGCGATCTGAAGGAAGATGCGCAGTTCTCCGGCACCATCGATGCGGGCGGCCTCAATCAAGCCGGTGGGAACTGCCTGGTCCGAAAAAACCCACATGAGGTAGAGGCCGAACGGGTTGATGAAGGACGGAATGAGGACGGCCCACGGGGTGTTGGTTATTCCGAGCTGCGCAAAGAGCAGGAACTGCGGAATGGCTAGTGCGATGCCAGGAACGGAAATGGACCCCAGCACGATCAAGAGAAATGCGCGTCTGCCCACAAAATCGTGCTTGGCAAGTGCGTAGCCTCCCAAGGCCGCCAGGAACGTGGACACCACCGCGCCGATCACCACGTACAGGACGGTATTGAGGAGCCACCGCGAGAAAATTCCGTCCTGGAAAGTGAAGACCTGAACCACGTTGTCCCACAATGCGAAGTGGCCACCGAAACCAAGTCCGAATGAAGAAACAAAATCCTGTTGGGATTTTGTGGCGTTGATGACCAGCCAGAGCATGGGAACAATGCAGTAGAGCGCGAACAACCCGGTCACGATTGTCAGCGACAGGCTCTTCCTGGGGTTAGCCAAGGTGTGCAGTTTGCGCGGACGCTTCAGGGGAAGCCTGGGAACTGGTTTGGCCGTGCTTGATGCGGACATGGTGGGGCTACTTGTTGAAGGCATTTTTCATTCCCTTGATTTGCACTGCGTAGGCAATGGCAATGGTGAAGACGGCCATGACCAAGGCCAATGCCGCTGCATATCCCTGTTGGGAACCAGTGAAAGCAAGGCTGTAGGCGTACATGTTCGGTGTGTAGTAGGACGTTATTCCGCTGTTGGACACCAACGTGGTGAGGATGTTGGGCTCATTGAAGAGCTGGAAAGTCCCAATGATCGAGAAAATTATCGTGACGATGAGTGAGCTGCGCAATGCTGGGAGCTTGATATGCCGGATTATCTGGAACTCTGTGGCTCCGTCTATTGCTGCAGCCTCATAGAGTTCACGGGGTACGGCCCGGAGGGCTGCGTAGAAAATCAACATGTTGTAGCCCGTGAAACCCCAGGTGACCATCACGCCGATGGAGATCATGGTGGTTTCCGGCGCGAATGGATTGAACGAGGTGCCGGCTGCCCTGTTAAGGCTCCCGATGAGGCCGTAACGGATGCCAAGCATGAATCCCCACATCAGAGTGGAGACGATTGCGGGAATGGCGTAGGGAAGGAACACGATGATGCGGAAAAACTTTGAACCGTGAAGACGCAGGGAGTCGATGGCCAGTGCCAGGGCAATGGCGCTGAACAGCATGATGGGGACTTGGATGGCAGTGAAGAGCACAACCCGGACCACGCCATCGTAGAATTGGCTGTCCTGGAACAGCTTGACGTAGTTGTCGAACCAAATGAAGACTTTTCCACCGATCAGTTTGTTTTGAAACATGCTGATGTAGGCCGAGTAGCCAATCGGAACAATGAAGACGACGAGGAACAACACGCTAAACGGTGCAATGAAGGCCAGGCCGACGTTCCGGCGTTTTGGCTTTCGGAGGGTTTGGTGATCGGCTACAACGTCTGAAACCGATTTTTGTTGGGTGAGCAGCTGTCGGCTCATGGGGCCCTGCTTTCATGTTTCATCTGGTGTAACGGGGTGGGTCCGGTGCCGCGCGCGGTCATCTCCTGCAGCACCGGAGACCACTAACGGACCGAGAATCCTTGTTCGTTGCCGTACTCGATGCTGCGCTGCTTCCAGGTCTCCAAGACGTCTGCCAGCGTGCCTTGCCGGCTGTCATACAGGGGAGCTGATACGTCCTCGTAGCTTGTGCGTGCCCAACCGAAGAAAGGAGGGTACTGCCAGCCCGTTGCCACGTTCTTGGATGCATCCGCGAGGACCAGGTTGTACTTCTGGTCGCCGAAGAAGGGATTCGTGGCGCTCAGAAATTTCTCGTTATTCAGGTTCGAGAGGTTCGGGACAAAGGCGCCCGCATCAATCCGGGACTGGAGGCCGTCGCCGTGGGTGAAGTATTCGAGGAAGGCGTATGCTGCGGCCTTGTTTTGAGCTGCTGCCGGAATCGCCATGGCACTGCCGCCGTTTTCGGCGCCGGACGTTTGACCCGCCTCCCATTGGGGAAGCGGCGCCACTCGGAAGTTTCCTGCCGCATTCGGTGCCCGTTCGGGAAGTGTCGAGGTAAACCAGCCGCCGATGAGTTGAGTAGCAAGGGTTCCCTCGTTCAAGCCGCGGTTCCAGTCATCCGACCAGTTGGTGATCTTCGTGTTGACCAGGTCTTCGTCGAGGAGTTTCTGCCAGAAAGCAACGGCGCGGCTGCTGCCTGCGTCTTTGAAGTCAATGGTGACGTCGGTGCCGTTCACTTTGAACGGCCGTCCGCCGCCCTCCCACATCAGGGACATCAGCACGAAAATGTCCGCAGAATCATTGGTGATGTAGTGGTCACCGCCGAGCGCCCGTACTTTTTTGGCGGCCTGGTAGAACTCGTCCCACGTGGCCGGTGGTGCGGTGACTCCGGCCTGGGTAAGTACCGACTGGTTGTAGAACATTGCTGCGGGCCCATAGTCCGAAGGGAGGCCATAGGGCTTGCCGTCTATCGTGACATTGCCCCAGGCCGCCTCGACGTAGTCCGACGCCAGATCCTTCGCCCCGAACTCAGACAGATCAGTGAGTTTTCCCGGGATGGCGAACAGCGGTAGGGAGAAGTACTCGAACATGGCGATGTCCGGCACCCCTGATCCTGCCTGTATGGCATTGTCCAGGGCGGTGTACTCGTCGGTGGACGAGCCTGCGTTCACCACGTTGACTGTGATATTTGGATGGAGCTTTTCGAATCCTGCGACAGCTTCCTTGACCGTGCCATCCCAACTCCACACCGTGAGAGTGATGGGCTTGTCGGTGGGAACCTCGGTGTTCGTCGAAGTATTTCCTCCGCCCGAGCAGCCGGCAAGGGCCACAACTGATGCAGCAATTGCTGCCGCAGCCCTAAGACGTTTCTTCGGCATTGCATACTCCTTCGTATCGATGATCGTTGACCAGGAATCGCCCGCGCTGTCCTGGTCGAGAGATGTACAACGTTGTACCTGTTGGCAAAACGCGGGCAGGGCGGGCGGTTTGGGTAGTGTTCCGCCACCCTTGGCTGCTTCGGGAGCAGCACTTTTGATTTCGCGCGGAGATCAGTGGGTGGGTACAACGTTGAACCTCATGCTAAAGCGCAGTGCGATGGACCGTCAAGGAAATGGCGGAAAGTGCGTCGGAGCTATGATCTAGACAGTGCCCCAGTCGGAGATGCTGCGGGGAGGAAGGACGCGGATGAATGTGAATCCGACGATTCACGACGTCGCCCGGGCGGCAGGTGTCTCCATCAAGACGGTGTCGAACGTGCTCAACGACAACCCAAAGGTCGGACCCGAAACCCGGCTCAGGGTCAGGCGCCTCGTAGACGAAATGGGGTACCGGCCCAACCTCTCGGCCCGCGGACTCCGTTCGGGAAAGACCGGAGTGATTGGTCTCGCCGTCCCTTCACTCCGCGAGACGTATTTTGCGGAGCTCGCTGATTCGGTGATACGTGCTGCCGCGAAACGAGGGCTCCGTGTGGTGATAGAACAAACCAACGGAGACCGTGAACTGGAGATTGCCGCGCTCTCAGGCGGGCAAATGCGGTTCATCGACGGGCTGCTTTTCAGTCCCGCCGCCATTGGCCAGCAGGACGTGGATGTCCTCACTGCAAATGATCCCCTGGTCCTCCTGGGCGAACGGATTTTCGGTGGGCCAACGGACCATGTGACCATGCACAACACATCCTCAGCACGGGCTGCCGTGGAGCACCTGCTGGGTATTGGCCGGACGAAGATCGCGCTTATTGGAGCGCCGGAACAACCAGCTGACGAGGCGAGCTCGGCGAACCTGCGAGAGCGCGGTTACCGCCAGGCACTGGAACACTCCGGCATAGGGATTGATCCGCGGCTTGTGGTCAGGGGCGGGACCTGGATCCGGGAAACAGGGGTAGCCGCAATTCGACAGCTCCGTGCAAGCAACGTGGACTTCGACGCGGTCTTCGCCCTCAACGACACCCTCGCATTGGGTGCGCTGCGAGCACTTGCCCAGGACAGCCTGCGGGTTCCCGACGACGTTGCCGTTATTGGGTTCGACAACCTTGATGAAGGTCGTTTTTCGTTGCCGTCTCTGACCAGCGTCGATCCGGGCAGGGAAGAGATTGCCGAGACCGCGGTGACTCTGCTCGTGAACCGGATCCGGGAAAAGGACGCGAGGGCGGCACCTAAAACCGTGAAATCCGGCTTCAAGATCGTCCAACGGGAGTCCACGGGATTTGCGGACGGGGATGGCGGGCCCCTCCCAAGCGCTTGACGAAGTGGCCGCACCTGCCGCCTAGCGGCATGCCTCCAGGTCCTCGCCATACTGCAACCAGTCCGGCAGGTCCTCACTGAAGGCATCTCGGATGGCGGGGGATCCAGCGCTCCGCCAGTCGACGTCGTCGTTAATCTCGATCTCGTACTTCTTCCACTCAAACCAGTTGATCATCTTCAACTGCGGGTACTTCTGGTGGGTTTCAACGGAGAAGACCTGACGCCACCATGCCTGCTTGACGTCCAACTCGGACGCCCCGCCGCGGGCCGGGGTGAAGATGGCTGCCGTCTCCGGGATGGCCACCGGCTTGTTGTGGTCCACACCGTACACCTGATAGAAATCCGGGACGGAACTGTCATCACCGGCTGTGCCGCTATAAGTGCCGGTCAGCATGGCCAGGAACTTTCCGGACTCCGAGATGTCGTTGTTTCCCCAAGGCCGCTGATTGCCCCAGTGATACAGCGAAACTCCCACCCAATCCACGGCGTCGTCCCCGGGGTAGTAGGGCGCATAGGTGTCGTCAGCCATGGTCAGCGCACCGTCACGGTCCGTGTCGAGCGCGGCGAAATCGCCAGTTCCCGGACGGGCCGCGAATTGGCCCCCTGTAAATGGGTAGCCGCCACCATAGTTCGGGGCCCACATCATGGATGAGCCCGGCGCCCCGGCATGAATGGCAGCGGCCACTTTGCGGAATACCTCCACATAGCGCAGCGGTTGCTGGCCCCAGGAATACCAGGACCCGTTCATTTCATGCGCAAAACGTACGACGACGGGCGTCCCCTGGTCGTTGACGGCCCGTAGGTCGGTGGCCAGTTTGGCGATCACTTCGTCGCTCATGGTCTCCAGGCCGCCGTGCGGTTCCAGGGTCAGGAGCAACACGCCCCCTGTTGGGCGGACCTGGGTGACGGCGTTGGTGGTGTGAGCCCACGTTTCGTCGTCGTAGGGGATATCCGAAAATTGCACTACCACCGCCGGATCATGGCCGAGGTTTTCCCGGTGCTCGGACAATGTCTCCGAGTCCCAATCGAGGTTCACGCCCAGAAGCACACCGTCCTTGGGGATCATGGTGGAAGCATCCCCGGCCCGGCAGAGGGACAGGGCCTGGACTACCGGCACCACCTCCTTGGAAGCAAAACCCAGGCCTGTGGCAGCGAGGGCCGTCACCACCAAAGGGATGAGCAGGCTGGCCCGCCGGCGTTTTCTGTTCGGATGTCCCGTGAAAGTGGGAGGAATCTGCGCCATGGTCAGCCCCATCCGATGGAGCGATGACGACGCCTGAAGAGAGACCGCCAACTGAAGCGAGGCGCAAGCCCGCGTGGCCGCACGAGTGCCGCACCGCCGTCGACGGCATCTTGGCGAGTTGCGTAGATACGCGCGACGTGACCCAGATGGGCTTGGAGGTGGGTTTCCTGGAGCTCGCTGGAATCGCCGAAAAGGCGGAGATCGCCGCCGCGCGATCGGAGCAGGTGCAGCACCTCAAGCACCCCTACTACGCCTGATGCTCCCACCGATGTCACCGCTGCGACATCCAGCAGGACCAGGACGGGGCCGTCCGCGGCGGCTTTGGCGGATGCTTGGCGAATAGCGGGAACGGTAGCGGCGTCCAAGGCGCCGGTGATGGTCAGATCCACCGATTTCAAGGCGGTGGAGGTGGTGTTCGGGGCATGGGAGAGCATGGACATGGGGGTCGCTCCTTGCTGGGGGTTGGAACGGCGTTAATTGATGGTTGCGGTCAGGGGGTGGGTTTGGTTGTGGCACCAAGGACGCTGGTGAGCTCCTTGGGAGTGGGCATCGGTTCAACGAGGTGGTCGCCGCGCCCCCGGTACCTCGCGGCACCGATCACCACGCTCAAAAGCGCCAGGTCCAAGACAACCCAGGCCAACGTGATGAGGGTGGGATAGAGCGGCGCTTCCCCGGATGACACTCGGGCAATGCCGATCAACGAGGACACAACGAGCAACGCCATGGCAACTACTTGTAGCCTGACATGCTGGAATCCACGGCCCGTGGCCTGCTTGCTCTTGGCTGTCACCGAGAACGCGAGGTGCTTGCCAAGGAAAACCGCTGCCGCACCTGAACACGTGGCTGCGATCCAGGTGGGAAACAGGGCAAAGGACCACTGCTGGCCGCGCCACAATCCCTTCGACCCGTTGCCCGCTACTTGGAAGAGCAGCTGGCACGAAATGAAGAAGGGCAGGAAGAGGCAGAAGAACACCACGGGGCTGGCGGTCAGCGGGTAGGTACCGGCCACCAGGAACACCACAGGCGCCGCGATGTAGCTCAGGGCCGCGAAGCCATTCAGATAACTCGTCATAGTGCCCAGATACATTAGGCGCTGAGCCACGGTGAGGCCCCGAAGAAACAACGGATTGTCACTGAAGAACACCTGCATGGTGCCGGCCGCCCATCGATGCCGCTGCGAGAGCATGGTGGACACGTCCTCAGGGGCCAACCCATGGACCAGCACCTCGTGGTGGTAAACACTGCCCCACCCCATCGCGTGAAGGTGCATGGCCGTTGCCATGTCCTCGGTGATGGTGGTGGTGTCCATAGGGTGGATGGCCAGTGCTTGGTCCGTGTGGGCCACATCCACCGATTCCAACACAGCGTCAAGTTCCGGCACCACGTCGTCCAATGCATCGGGAACTGCCAGAGCGGCTGTATGGAAGGCGATGCGGAGTTCGAAAGTGATCTCGGCGAGGACATCGCCTCTGCGCACCTGATGCTCCGCGCGTGCCACTGCCTCCAAGGCCTGTTCTGCAACGATCATGGCCGCGGGATGGCGCCTGCCCAGTTCGCCGTGAAGGTCCTGCAAACGCGATCGGCCCCGACGCAAAGCGCGCCAGGTCTGCTCAGTGGCTGTCCGCGTGTAGCGGGTCAGGCCCAGGGCCATGAGGGCTTCACGGCGTAGGACAGCATTGGAACCGCAGAAGAACGCTGCGTCCCAGCCGTCCTTGCCCTGTTGGATGGGGCCGTAGAAGAGTTCCGCCTGGCTTCCCAGCGGGTCCCGTTCCGGAACATTCCAAAAGTGCTGTGGGGTCTGGACGAAAGCCACTTCCTCGGCATCGAAATAGCCCAGCACGCGGTCCAGGAAACGCGGTTCAGGGACTTGGTCTGCGTCAAAGATGGCCACGAACTCGCCCGTTGTCATGGACAGGGCGTTGTTGACGTTCCCTGCCTTCGCGAAGCGCTGCCGGCCATCCCACTCAGGACCGCGGGTGATATACCCGACGCCGATCCGCCGGGCTGCGGTGGCAAATTCGGCCCGGTCGCCGTCGTCAAGGATCCAGGTTTCGTGCGGGTACTCCATGTCTCTGGCCGCGATGGCCGTTTTGAGCACCAAGTCCAGCGGCTCGTTGTAGGTGGCGATGAAAACGTCCACCGATCTGCCCGGCAGGGCAGGTGGGGGAGGTGGACGTCGTCGTGCGTTCCACATGGTGACGGCGTAAAGCGCCGATTCGCCAAGGCTGTAAGTCTCCGCGGCCACGAGGGGCAGCGAGATCCACCAGGCATCCCACGCGACAGTGCTCGACCAGCGCCAGCTGATGTAAATCAATCCAAAGGAAACTACAAGAACTGCAAGGATCCTTACCAGTATTTGTCTGTAAATGCCCATCTTTAGCCTCCGGTAACTGCTGGGGAAAAGGCCAAGGCGCGCCAGTATGTCCAAACGCTCCTCAGAGCGAAGTTTGGGAGGACACGGCTGACGCGCCTGGAGCTGCATCTTCGATGCTCAAGGGAAGGAATTCGGCTGCGAACGGAATGTCCTTTTCCCAACGGATTTGAAGGAAATCTGCAAACCAGTTGGTTCCTGCTTCCACTTTCTCCCGCCGATATTTCATCCTCGTTACGGCATTGAAAAGTAAACCTGCGTTGATTATTTCCTTGCTGTGACGTTTTGCGTGTCGCCTCGAAAAAGCTTGCGTGCCACGGGCAGACGCCTTCAGAGTGGCACCATGAAGCGAAGACTCATGCCCCTGACGATGCTCGTCGCCGGCCTGACCATCGCAGCTACCCTCATAGCCCCGGAACCGTCCGCGCTGGCTGCCGCTGGTATGCCCGCACCTGGAGAACTGGTGTGGAGCGACGAATTCAACGGCCCCGCTGGCACGGCACCGGACCCCGGAAAATGGACTCACGACACCGGAGGATCCGGCTGGGGCAACGGCGAACTGCAGTACTACACCAACAGCACAAATAATGCTGCAGCCGATGGGCAGGGAAACATGGCCATCACCGCCCGGAGGGAGAATCCTGCGGGCTATGAGTGCCACTACGGCACGTGCCAGTACACGTCCGCGCGCCTCCTGACCGCCGGCAAGTTCAGCCGAACACAAGGTCGGTTCGAAGCCCGACTCAAACTGCCCAAGGGGCAAGGCATGTGGCCCGCCTTCTGGATGCTCGGCGACAACGTCTTCACCGACGGTTGGCCCACCAGCGGCGAGCTCGACATCATGGAAAACGTTGGCAAAGAACCCGGAACGGTCTGGGGAAGCATTCACGGCCCCGGCTACTCCGGGGCCAACGCCTCCAACGCCAGCTACACACTGCCCGACGGTAAATCCCTGGGCGATGCTTTCCACACGTTCACGGTGGACTGGGGGCCCGAGTCCATCACCTGGTACATCGACGGAACGGCCTTCTCACGAAAAACCAAGGCAGCAGCTGCCGGCCCGTGGGTTTTCGACCACGACTTCTTCCTGCTCCTGAACCTCGCCGTGGGCGGTTACTGGCCCGGAGCGCCAGCTTCAGACACGGCGTTTCCGCAGTCGCTGCTGATTGATTACGTCCGAGTGTATGAGCTTGCTTCCGTTCCGGCGGCGCCTTCCTCTGCGGCCGGCAAGCGTATTCAGGGCTATGCCGGAAAATGCATTGATGTGGCCGGTCGGCAGGCGTCTGACGGGGTCACCTTGCAATTGTGGGACTGCGATACGGCAGCGTCGGAGCAGTGGACATTTGCTGACAACGGCACCATTCGGTCACTGGGAAAGTGCATGGACGTGGCGTGGGGATCAACCGAGAACGGTTCACGACTCCAGCTCACCAGTTGCAACGGCAGTCCGGCGCAGCAATTCGTCCTGAACAATGCCGGGGATCTGGTGAACCCGCAGGCGGACAAATGCGTGGACGTGACTGACTGGAATTCATCCAACGGTGCTCGGTTGCAGCTGTGGGATTGCGCCGGTTCCACCAACCAAAAGTGGTGGCGGATGGCGTAGAAAACGTCCGACGGCGGCGCGCAGCTTGCGGTGTCCGGCGGCTATTGCTGGGGCGGCTGGGGAGCTTCCTGGAGTAGCGGGCCGGGCTGGCAGTTGCGCGCAGCCGTCGCGGCGGTTGTTGGCCGGACCTGGCTGGCCTTAAGTGGCCAGGTCCGGCCCCTTGTTGAGCTCAATGTTGGTCTATGGAGCCGGCTGGCAGCGCGGACAGAAGTAGATGTCCCGTTCTTCCGTGCCGTCCGGTCCGGCAAGGAGGCCGCGGCGTACAGCAGTGCCGCAGCGCCGGCATGGTTGGCGCTCCCGGCCGTACACCCAGTATCCAGGACGCATGGCGCGCGGCCCCAGGGTGGTCCTCCGCCCGGGACCCAGGTTTTCGCCGAGGAGCCGTTTGGCGTCATTGACTGTCTTAGCAAGGTCAGGGACGTCTCCTATGGGCAGGGCAGGGTGAATGCCGGACAGGAAGCATGCCTCGCATCTGTAGATATTGCCAATGCCCGCAAGCTTCCGCTGGTCCAGCAACGCGAATCCCACGGTGACGTCCGGTTCGGCGCGAAGCCTGCGCAGCGCTTCTTCCTCGTCCCAGTCGGGGCCGAGAAGGTCCGGCCCGAGGTGTCCGACGATCTTGTCTTCCTCAGCTGTGGGCACCACTTCCAGGATGCCCAACGAGAACCCGACGGCGTCCACGGAGTCCGTGCGGAGCACGCACCGGGCAGTGTGGCCGGGTTTGGTCCAGCGACCACCCGGTGGGTAGGTCATCCAGTTCCCTTCCATTTTGAGATGGGAATGGATGGTGAGGGCACGGGGTTTCCTGCTGGCGCCGGGTTCATCGTCAGCAGGGCCCGTCAGGCGCATGAGCAGGTGCTTTCCCCTGGGAACAACCTCGGCCATGGTCCAGCCCGCCAGGTTCAGGGTGGCAAATCGTGGCACGCGGAAGTCGGAGGCCTTGAGGGTCTTCCCGGCCAATGCCTCGTGCAGCCGTGACGCGGCCCGCCAAATGGAATCACCTTCAGGCACGGATACGGAGTCCTTTCGGAGTGGAGTATGCGCCGGCGGCCGCGAGGGCGACGGCGATCGGGGTTTCCAGGAGATCGTGGCCGTTGACTTTCTCCATGAAGAGTTTGTCCACGGCCCCGCGGCGCACCACATCCACCAGCGCCTGGGCCGCAACTGTCAGCACGGCGTCGTCCTGGCTGAAGGTGAGCAGCGTCTTGCCGCCGCGTTCCACGTAAAGGACCAAGGCGCCGTCAACCATCACCACCAGCGCTCCGGCCTTACGTCCCGGCCGGTGCCCGGAACCGGCGTCGACAGAGAGCGCAGGCCAAGGAAGAGCAGCGCCGTAGGGGTTGGCGGGGTCGGTCGCAGCAAGTGCGAGCGCGGATGGGTCGGCTTTGGAGATGCGGGCGTCCTCCGTGAACGACCTTAACCGGTCAACCGTGGCAGGGACGGCGAACTGGGCGGCCCCCAAATGCTCGATGAAGTAGCCGCGGCGGCAACGGCCGGCTTCCTCCAACCGGGCCAGCACTTTATACATGAGCCCGAAGCCACCAATGATGTTCTCCGCCATGACCGAACCACGCGTCACCACGCCGTAGCGGTCCAACAAAAGCTCAGCCGTGCCGCGGGCGTGGATAGTGGGGTCCAGTTCCGGGGCGGGAAGCGCTGACCAGCGGCCCACTGCCGACGGCGGGGCAGGCGCAATGCCGCCTGTTACCGGGCCGTAGCGACCCCCCGTTAGTCCGGGGGAGCCCAAGAGGCCCGTCCCATGGGAACGGCCAAGCCTGCTCATGCGCGGGGTCCGTGCCCTCGGCGCTTTGGCTACTTGCCGGTGGGCGGTTTTCCCGCCGGCGATCATGGCCCTCACGGGAGCGAAAGTATCGCCTGTTACACGGCCGGCCCAGACGAGGTCCCAGAGGGCAGACACCACGGCGTCGTCGCTCAATACCGCGTCCATGCCACCGGCCACATCCGTCAGTTGCCGGAAGAAGTAGCCGCCGCCTGCGCTGAAATGTTCCAAGAGCCGCTGCTGGGCATCACCGGGTTCGAATTCGGGGTCCGGGTTGAGCGTCAGCTCAGCGGAATCGGCTACATGGAGGCTGATCCAGCCGTCGTTTCCGGGCAGGGAGCCTGCGCCGGACCAAAGGAGTTCGCCGGCGGCCATGAGTTCGTCCAGCATTGCCGGTTTGTAGTCCGCCACCCTGCTCGCGAGTACCAAGGGTTCCCATGCGGATGCCGGGATGGGCACTCCGGACAGTTGGTCCACGGCCGTGATGATCCCGTCCAACCCCCTTAGCGCCTGGCTTCGGGACTTACCCGGCGAGGTCACGTTTTGCCATGCCGGCAGGAACCGGCCGTAGGCGGCTGTGTCCACGGGCTCTACTTCGGCCCGCAGTGCAGCGAGCGAGCGACGCCTCAGTTTCCGCAGGACCTCGGCATCGCACCACTCGCTGGACGGTGGGGCGTCCACGCTCATGAGCTCTGAGTCGGCTGCCTCCAACGGTTGCTCGGAAACGGCGTGTGGGCGGAATTCGCCTTCCACCACCCGACCGTCACCGGCCAGGCGCTTAAGGGCAGTATTGACCACCGCGACGCCGAGCCCCAGCCTCGCCGCAGCTTCGGCGGCCGTGAACGGGCCGTGGGTGCGCGCGTACCGGGAAACGAGGTCGCCCAAGGGATCGTGGACGGGTTCAATGAACGCGAGCGGCACGCCCATGGGCAGCGGAACACCGATGGCGTCACGAAGCCGTGCCGCATCCTCAATTGCCGCAAAACGTTCGACGCCGCCGATGGTTACCTTGAGCGCGCGATTGGCTTTCTGCAATGCCGCGAGGTGGGAGCCGGCGTCCGCGACGCTGCCATGTGGCGCCGCCGCTTGGGTTTCTTCGAGGTCGTCTACTTCCCCGAGCCCAGTTTGCTCCAGCCCTTGGAGACGCTCAGCTACTTCTTCAACGCTGAGCGGACCGAGCAGCCTCAGCAGATCCGCGACGCCTTCCATGCCACGAACCCGTCGGTCCGGGGCAAGGCGCTGCAGTTCCAACTCTGTTGAATCGATGACGGCGGCGTCCAGGAGTTCGCGCAGTTCCACCCGGCCGAGGAGTTCGTTGAGGAGCGTGGAGTCGAGGGCGAGGGCCGCAGCCCGACGTTCCGCCAAGGGGGAGTCGCCCTCGTAGAGGAACTGGGCAACGTAACCGAACAGCAAGGACTTCGCGAAAGGGGAGGGCTGCTGCGTGGTGGTCTCCACGATCCTCAGTTCCCTGCGCTCCACGGACGCTGCGATGTCTTTCAGTGCGGGTAGATCGTAAACATCCTGTAAGCATTCCCGGACTGTTTCGAGCACGATGGGGAACGAAGGGTACTTCCGGGCGACATCCAGCAACTGGGCTGAGCGCTGGCGTTGCTGCCACAGCGGCTGGCGCTTGGCCGGATTCTGCCGGGGGAGAAGCAGAGCACGGGCTGCACATTCGCGGAACCGGGATGCGAACAGGGCGCTGCCGCCAACTTCCGCGGTGACAATTTGTTCGAGTTCCTCCGGGTCGAAGAGGAAGAGTTCAGCGCCGGGTGGCTCGTCTTCCATCATGGGCACGCGCAGCACGATGCCGTCATCGGCTGCCATGGCGGATCCGTCCAAGCCATAGCGCTGCTGCAGGCGTTGGCCCACTGCAAGTGCCCATGGGGCGTGAACGGGCATGCCGAACGGGCTGTGGAGGACTACCCGCCAATCGCCGAGTTCGTCGTGGAAGCGTTCAACCACCAGAGTTCGGTCGCTTGGGACAATCTCCGTGGCTTCCTTTTGCTCCCTCAGGTACTGGATCAGGTTGTTTGCGGCGAAGGCATCCAATCCGCTGGCCTGGCAACGTTCCATGGCCGGGGCTTCGTCTGCTGCCGCGAGTTCCCGAATGAAAGCACCCAGCGCGCGGCCCAGATCTACGGGCCTGCCGAGTGAGTCGCCCTTCCAAAAGGGAAGCTTGCCGGGTTGCCCAAAGGCAGGGGAGACCAGCACGCGATCGTGGGTGATGTCCTCGATCTTCCAACTGGTGGCTCCGAGTGCAAAGACGTCTCCCACCCGGGATTCGTAGACCATTTCTTCGTCGAGCTCACCAACGCGGCGTCCTCCCTTGGCAGCACGGGCCGAGGCGGTCGGTTCACTCCTGTCCCCTCTGCTGGGGGAAGCGGAGCCCTCTACTTCCGTACCGATGATGTAAACACCGAATAGTCCGCGGTCCGGGATGGTGCCGCCTGAAGTCACTGCCAATCGCTGAGCACCGGGCCTGCCCTCAATGGTCCCGGCGTGCCGGTCCCAGACGATGCGGGGCCGTAGTTCTGCAAATTCGTCTGAAGGATACCTTCCGGCCAGGAGGTCCAGGGTGGCTTCGAAAGCCGAGCGTGGCAGGCTCGCGAACGGCGCTGAGCGACGGACGGTGCTGAACCAGTCCTCAACGTCGATGCTGCCCAAGGCGGTAGCCGCCACTGTTTGCTGGGCCAGGATATCGAGCGGGTTGGCGGGAATGCTCAGGCGTTCAATCTGCCCACTGAGCATGCGTTCAACGGTGACGCTGGTGTGCAGGAGATCCGCGCGGTGCTTGGGGAAGAGCACGCCTTCGGAGATCTCGCCGACCTGGTGCCCGGCACGGCCAACGCGCTGCAACCCACTGGCCACCGATGGGGGCGACTCCACCTGAACCACAAGGTCCACGGCACCCATATCGATGCCGAGCTCCAGAGACGAGGTTGCCACAACGCAGCGGAGCCTCCCGGACTTGAGATCGTCCTCGATCATGGCCCGCTGGTCCTTGGAAACCGAACCATGGTGCGCGCGGGCCAGCACAGGATCGGCGCCGGTAGTGCTTCCAGCCTGCGCCATCATGTGCGCAGGAGTGGCCGTGGAGGCCGGGACTCCGGGGCTGGTTTCGGTCGCCCCGGGGGCCGCCCACTCGCTACCGCCCACCGCCATCAACTGGCGTTCAGCGTAGATCTCGTTGAGTCGGGCTGTGAGACGTTCCGCCAAGCGACGGGAATTGGCAAAGACAATGGTGGACTGCTTGGACAGGACCAGATCCACGATCTGCTCCTCCACATGCGGCCAGATGGAAGCCTGGGGTTGCAGGCCCGATGCTGGCCCGGAGTCGAATGCTCCTGCAGCGCCCTGAAGATCCGACATGTCCTCCACGGGGACTGTGACCGTGAGGTTCCAGTTCTTCTTGGAAGGCGGAGCGACAATTTCCACCGGAGCTTGCCCTGCCAGGAACTGGGCCACCAACTCTCGGGGCTGGACTGTGGCGGAAAGTCCGATGCGCTGGGCAGGCTTCGGAAGCAGGGCGTCGAGGCGCTCCAGGGAAACGGCCAGGTGCGCGCCGCGCTTGGTGCCTGCTACGGCATGCACTTCATCGATGATGATGGTGTCCACTTCGCTGAGCGTCTCCCGGGCACGGGACGTCAGCATGAGGAACAGTGATTCCGGGGTGGTGATGAGGATATCCGGCGGGTTGGTCAACAGCGTGCGGCGATCGGCCGCCGTCGTATCTCCTGAACGCACGCCGACTGTTACCAGCGGTGCCGGAAGCCCTAAACGCTTGGCGGTTTGGGTAATTCCAATCAGGGGTGCGCGGAGGTTTCGCTCCACATCCACACCCAGTGCCTTCAGCGGCGAGATGTAGAGGACGCGCGTCTTGGTCTTGGGCCGCTTTGCCCGGCCCTTGCCATTGACCGGGACGGTCTCCAGTCCCGGCAGTGTGTCACTGGGCTTGGAATGCAGGCGATCGAGGGCCCAGAGAAAAGCAGCGAGTGTCTTGCCGGAGCCAGTAGGAGCGACGACCAAGGCATGAGAGCCCGAGGAGATCGCGTTCCACGCCCCATCCTGCGCGGGTGTCGGCTCGGAAAAAGCGCCTAGGAACCATTCCCTGGTTGCCTGGCTGAATCGGCTGATGGCGCCATCCGACGCCTGCGGCTCCTGCATTCCTCCATCATGCCCCACGACTCCGACAGAATAAGCCGGAGCCCTGGGAAGACGGTCAGACTGCTTGGAACGCCGTGATGGTCAGGAGCTTAATACCCGCGTTGCTGCACGCGTCGTGGGGCTCCGGGATGAACAGCGACGCTGTGTCGTTCGGCGGGTAGATCCGGAAACCGGCGGCGGGCACCTTGGTGCAGTCGCCGTAGTTGCCGGCTTGGGTGTAACGGATTTCGGCCCACGCCGACTTTCCCGGAACCAGCTCAATCTTGGTCACCGGAGTTGTGGTTTCGCGGGTTGCAGGTTCGCCGATTGGCTCACCATTGGCGTCGGCAGTCAGGGAGACGCCGGCGAAGCCTTCCAAGATACAGGGGGCTGTGCCGGAGTTTGTCAGTATCAACTTCTCGTAGATGCTGCCGGCCGCACCGCCGCCGGTCGCGTCGGTTGTGGCACTGAGGGACGCAGCCTTGCACAGGGCGGGTGCTGCGGGTGCTGCGGATGTTGCTGACGCTGAGGGTGAGGGCGTCGTAGTGGCTGTTGCAGAAGGAGAGCTGGACGTCGCCGGGATCGAGGCCGACGGCGTCGAGGAGGTTGGCGGGGCGCTGCTGGTCCCGGACGGGCTGGGGCTTGGCCCACAAGCAGCAAGAAGCAACAGCACAGCGGCTGCCGTCGTCGTCACAAGACCGGTTTTGATGCGCTGAGTCCACATGGGCACCAGCTTTGTTCCGGCCATGATGCGAGTCAATTCAGCCACGGCTTGAAGCGCGGATTGGCGCCCGGATTGTGATCTTCCAGGCACCAATCCGACGTCAACTACTTCGTGTCGGCTTTGGCCACTGCCGGCTTGGCCGAGCGGCTGCGGAAGAACGCAGCGCCGCCCAAGCCCAAGCCCGCAATGCCGGCGATCAGGCCGGCCCAGCTGCGCGCCTGCGAGCCGTCGTCCGTTACGGCAGAGGCAGGCTCGGTGGATTCCGTCGTTGCAGCGTGATGGTCGCCTGCGGCATCGGCCGGAGTGATGGTGACCGACGGGGCAGGGGCCTTGAGATCGTGCTCGTTCTGACCCTCCTTGGCAATCTCCGACCAATCGGTCTGTCCCTGTTCGCAGGTCTGCAGCGTGGGGAAGTAGAGGGTCTTGCCCGCGGCATCGGGCAGCTTGACCGACAGAACAAGGGCGTCCCGCAGGTGTGGGTCCAAGGGTGCTTTGGCCGTGTACACGATCTGGCTTGTGCGCTTGGTGATGGAGGTGCCGTCATCAAGCTTCTTGGGCTCCGCGAGGGTCTCCGTGACCTTCTCCACGGTCCAGTTGGGGTTGACCGTCGGCTGGGCGTCGTTCAGTTCCTCGGGGAGTGAAATGGCAACTTTGGTGGTGCCGAAGGTGTCGCAACCGTGAGGGATTCCGAAGGTCACCAGCGCGTACGAATTGGCCGCGGTCTTGTTCGGATCGGCCGAAACGTGCGCGGATGCTCCGGCCAGGCCGGCCATCATCAGGACAGCGGTTCCACCGGCGACGGCGGTTGCGGAAAGGGTGCGGCGAGTCGAGGTTTTCATGGGAATTGCCTTTCGGGGGCGCCGGCTATATTCGGCGCGGGGTACGGGTATGGAGCCCGTCACCATGCAAAAGGCTTGCTGTTGCGGCGCGCAATTTGTCGCGCGCAGGTGCCGGGCGGAACTAGGTAAGTACGACGACGGCGGGCGGGCCGCGGCGGCTGTCTTGCCTAAGGTTCCGCCAAGGGCGGGGGATGAAGACGTCGGGTGCCCCTACTGCGACGGGCGAGGCGCCGGCGTCGGGCCTGAACACCAACGTGGGCAGGGCGAGCAGCGGACGCAGCCAGGCGGCGAGCTGCCACAAGGCATCTTCGCCCTTTGCCAGGATGACGGCGGACACAATGGTGGCCAGGACGTGGCCCACAAACATCATGGCGCCAAAGGCTGTGCCGAGCTCATGGGTGTGTGTCGCCGAAATGTCCAGCCCGGTGCTGAAGGCTTCGCCACCGAGGTGGTGGTTTGTTTCCTGCTGGCTGACAGCTATCGGGCTCAAGGCGGTGAAGGCTTCGTGAAGTGCCAACTGTCCGGCGCCCAAGAGTCCCGCCATGGTGAAAAAGTTCAACTTGAAGCGGGTAGCGAGCGTGGCAGCCAAGGTTGTCAGCGCAACGAGCGCCAGCAGGACCGGTGCGCTGGGAAGTTCTCCGCCACCCACGAGGTGGGCCACTGCAGCGAGGAGAACCACCACAATCGAGATGGCGCCCGACCGCAACGCATGAAAGGGCACCCGGGACTGCGATGTGCGCACGGGCCCTCCCTCATCTGTTGCTGCTTGATTATCGGCGTCTTGATTCTATCGGGAGTTCGGTGCCGGGCAGGACCCGGATGGGTGCCTATGTGGATAGCTCCGCTTAACGCCTCGAGGAGCGAACGAAAGTTGGCTTCGGTGGCTCCGGCACATTCGCTGCGGACCCGGAACGTCGACGGCGGAGCTCAAGTTTCAGGCTTTCCTCACCGCGAGCCATGGCCCAGTGATGATTGGCAGAGAAGGCCGGTTTGAAGAGCCAACTCAAACGGCGAAGCAAGGGCTTGGTGGCACTGACCCGCCAATGGTAGGTGATGACGACCTCCGGACCGTCAGTCTCGAATGTCCAGCGGCCCGTGCCGTTGAGGTCACCTTCGGCTGTGAGCGCAAAGCCGTCGAGGGTCACGGGTTCGGTAATGGTGAGTCGCCAACGCAAGGTGTATGGGAGCCAGCCCTTGGTATGAAGGTCAAAGCATGCACCAACTCCATCCGGTCCGCCTTGGGCTACGGGCGTGACCGTGAGGTAGACGGAGGGCCACCACTGTTTGAGAGCCGCGGCGTCGCCCAGGACGTCCACTACTTCCTCGCGTGTGCCCGCCACCCGCCACACCGTGACGAACGCGTAGTCGGTGCTTTTCTGTGTGCGCTTGGTCATTGCTGCCTCCGCGGTCCGTGTGGGTTCCGAGGGTGTCTTACGGCATCCGGGCTCAATCTACGCCTGCCTTCGCCGAAGGGTTAGGTCTCGCGGCTTTGGATCTCCCAAAGTGCTGAGATCCTGCCCCTCAAAACTTCAGCCATTGGTTTTCAGGAGGTCTCTCATGTCGAAGAGTGCTTCCAGCGGAGCGGCTGTATCCGTTAGGGGCGCAACTGGGCCTCCACCGCAGTCTTCGATGTGCCGGGAGTAGCGCTGGTCATCGCCTTCCCGCACCACGATTTTCGAGGCAGTGCCACCTGCGCAGCCAGGTTTCTGCGTTTTGATGTCTTTCGTCCGTTCCGGCAGGCTGCGAACCAGATCCGTTACCTTGGTCCACGTCTCAGCCGACACTGCAGTAGTTTCCTGACGGAGGACATCGCCGTAAGAATCCACAGTGATGGTGGCCTGTGTGCTGGAGGCCTTGATCACGTAGCTGCGATGGTATTCGGGTGGGACGGAACTGTCTCGAAACGTGTATTCGACTGACGTTCTCGCCGGGTCCACTTCAAGCGGCTTGGCGGCGGAGCAGCCCACAGTCAGTCCAACTGAAACGGCAGCGATAGCAATCAATGTGATGCGGCAACGCATAATTCCCCCTTGGCAGCCGGGTTTCATTAGCCCGGTCGTGTTCAATCTAATCTTCTCCCACCCTGTAAAATCCGAATTACCGTGCATATGCCGGTGCTTTGGGGAGCAACCTTGGGGGCATTAGACAGGCTAGCGCCGCAGTTTTAGCTCGCACTCATTGCCAGGGCACAAAGGCAATCCACTCGCATCAAACCCACTTGTGTTTAGCCGCGCCTAAAAGCGCGGCGTTTGAAAGGACCCTCATGAGTCAAGATCAGCCTGGCTACACGCCACCACCCGTGCCCCAGGGGTACCAGCCGCCTGCACCCCAGGGGTACCAGGCGCCGCCGGCGTTCGGTCAGCAGCCGCAGGAGGGTTTCCAGCAGCCGTACGGCCAGCCTTTCCAGCCGCCTCAGGGATACCCGCAGCAATTCCAAGCCCCTACCCCGCCGCCCAAGTCCTTCCTTGTGACGTGGCTCCTGGCATTGCTGGTGGGCGTCCTCGGCGTTGACCGCTTCTACCTTGGCAAGATCGGCACCGGTATTGCCAAGCTTCTTACCTTTGGTGGCCTCGGAGTTTGGGCATTGGTGGACCTCATCCTGGTTCTGGCCAACAAGCAGACTGATAAGTATCGTCGCCCGCTGGAGGGCTACGACCGGCACAAGCTGGTCGCCCTCATCGTTTCCGCTGTAGTGATCCTTGCCAGCATCGCGTTCAACGTAAGCCAGGGCATCGCAACAACCGCAGCCCTCACTGCCCCGGTAACTGCTCCGTCTGTTGAACCTGTCACCAAGTCAACCCCGACGCCCGCACCTGCGGACGATGTGGAAACCAACAGCCGTGGAAACCTCGTGATGGCCTTTGGCGATATCGGTACCATCAGTGACGGCAAGAGCGGCGACGTCCACACCAAGTTCACCGTCAACAGCATCACGCCGGTCACTTGCACCGAACCGTATGCTCGTCCCTCCGAGAATGGCAACGTGGTGGCGGTTGATATAACTGTTGAGACCACGCCTGAGCTGGCTCAGTCTGCGTACCCGAAGTTCACCTTGAGCGGTTTCGACTTCAAGTACATTGCAGCCAACGGCACCACCTTCAATGGCTCCCTTGCCAGTATCGCGACGTATTCGTGCATTCCTGACGCAGAGCAGTTCCCCAGCGCTGGAATGGGACCCGGCGAGAAAGTCACCGGAAAGGTTGTGCTGGACGTGCCAGCGGCCACCGGGCTTCTGGTTTTCGAGTCCGGCCTCAAGGGTGGCTTTGAGTACAAGTTCTGATCTGGTGCGCTGAGGGCCAGGATCTCAGCTCTTAGCACTTGGCGGAATCACTCCGTCATTGCTAGAGATCCACCGGAACAGGTCCGCTGATGGCTGCATATCAGATCAAGCTCGCTCTGATATGCAGCCATCAGCACGCCAGATGGCGCTACATCCCAGCGTCCAACGGCAGTTAACTACCAAGCTCGCGACAAGCCGGATTCGGACGACGTCTCCTGCGCAACCTTATTGGCGACGCCGATGGCACCGCTCAGGAGCCCTCCGGATGCCGTCGGTCGGGACTCTGAAAATCGTGGCGCCCTGATCTGGAGAGCAATCCAAGAACCAACCGTCATTGCACCAAGAGCCGGTGCCGAAGTGCTGCGAAGCTGAGCGCTGTAAACGTTTGTGGCTCATTCTGCATCATCTCTATCAGCGTTTCCTGATCGAGCCATTGCACTTCACGAGATCCGTCTCCAGTGGAGTGGGGCAACCCGGAGGCCAGGACGTCCACAATCGCCAGGAGTGAGGGATAGGGCCCCTGGAGCATCTGTACCAGCTGGATCGCATCGCTGACCTGCACCTTGTCCCCCAGCAACTCGTGGTCGGTTTGGCTGACCTGCACCTCCACCTCCCTGAGGCCGGTTTCTTCCTCCACCTCACGCTCGGCGCATGCAGCCAAAGACTCAAAGGCGCGCCACTTACCGCCCGGCAACTCCCAGCGTCCGCTGTTTGCCGGATCTGATTCGGGCTTCCACCGTTGCTGCAGCAGGATGCGACTTGGGTTGTGGCGGTCGCGGACCAGGGCATAGACGTTGGTGAGTACTAGCTGTTCAACCATTATTTCTCCATTTCGTTCCGACGCCGCCTCCCCACGGGGAACGTCAACAAGGGGAGCCACTTGCAACCGTTGACGAAAGCCATGAAGACCTTTGTGAGGAAGGCTAGGAGAGCCCAGCTCAGTTAGTCAATGAAATTGACTAATTTTTGATATGACACTCTCGTTTCCGTGAAAGCATGTACCCTTTGGCTCCGCCGATCCCCGTGAGGAGGAGCGGGACTAAGCGGAACGTCGTTACGAAGACTAGGAGATGTGTAGACGGTGGCGATTCCGGCTTCACCGCTGAACCTGGCCCGCACATAAGAAAAGGCCCCGCCTCCCTCATAAACAAAGGGAAGCAGGGCCTTTCGTATTGGCGGTGACGGTGGGATTTGAACCCACGTTGGCTTTTACACCAAACAACATTTCGAGTGTTGCACCTTCGGCCGCTCGGACACGTCACCAACTGAAATAGGGTACCGGAGTTGAGCCCTGTTCCCCAAAACGAGGCCGCGTGGAGCCGCGCGAGGAACAAGCAAAACACAGCCAACTTCCGTCAGCAGCCCCCCACCGATAGATTCATAAGCACCATGACTATCTCGCATGAACAAGAACACGAAGCCCAGGCCTATTGGGTCACGGAGACGGGCGATGGCGAGCTGCGCCCGGAGGTCCTGCCAGCAAGGCAAGACGGAGAAGCCCTGGTCAGGACCCTGTATTCCGGGGTCAGCCGCGGCACTGAGCGTGTTGTCCACGAGGGCCGCGTTCCGGAGCGAGTGGCTGACCTGATGCAGGCCCCGCACCAGGAAGGCGACTTCCCGGGCCCCGTCAAATACGGCTACCTGAACGTCGGCATTGTGGAAGAAGGCCCGGACGAATGGCGGGGAAAAACGGTCTTCAGCCTGCACCCGCACCAGGACTTCTACGTGATGCCCACCAGCCAACTCACCGCAATCCCGGAGGACGTACCAGCACGTCGGGCTGTGCTCACCGGCATCGTTGAGGTGGCCATCAATGCCCTTTGGGAAGCCGGACCAAGGCTGGGCGACCGCGTCGCCGTCGTCGGTGGTGGTTTGGTGGGTGGCGTCCTGGCGACGCTCCTGCGGAAGTATCCGCTGGGCCGCCTGCAACTGGTGGACGCCGATCCCGAGAAGCGAAAGCTGGCGGAAACCATCGACGTGGACTTCGCACTTCCCGAGGAAGCGAAGGACGACAACGACATCGTCTTCCACTGCTCCGCCTCCAATGAGGGCCTCAAGTTGAGCCTCCAGCTGGCCGGCGACGACTCCGATGTCATTGAACTTTCCTGGTTTGCCGACAAAGAAGTCACCCTGCCACTCGGCGAGGACTTCCATGCCCGCAGGCTGAACATCCGTTCCAGCCAAGTGGGTGCTGTCGCCCTGCCCAGACGGCACCGGCGAACCAACGCCCAGCGCTTGGAACAGGCGGCACTCGAATTAAGGGATCCGCTGTTCGACACGTTCCTGACCAGCGAATGCCTGTTCAGGAACCTGCCCACCACACTCACAAAATTGTTCGAACGGCCCGGCGGTTTCTGCCATGTGGTCGCGTACCCCAACCCGGAGGATTAATTCATGTTCAGCCTGACCGTCCGACGCCACTTCATGGTCGCCCACAGCCTTCCGCGCGAAGCGTTTGGCCCAGCCCAGGGCCTCCACGGTGCCACGTTCGTTGCTGAAGTCACCTTCCGCCGGCCCACCCTCAACGACGACGCAATCGTCCTGGACATCGGTGCCGCCGGCGGCATCCTTGAGGACGTGCTCGCCGACCTGAACTACAAGAACCTCGACGAACACCCCGCCTTCAAGGGCAAGCTCTCCACCACGGAGGCTCTCGCGAAGCACATCGCCGACGCCATGGCCGCCCAAATCCAGGACACGGCGGACGGTCCGGCACTCACTGGCATCGACGTCGTCCTCCGCGAGAACCCTGATGCCTGGGCGGGCTACTCGCTGGAGCTCCCGGTCAAGTAAGTGCACATCCGCTTCCTGGTCCCTGGGAACGTCCGGCACGGTTCCGGCGGCAACAAGTACAACGCCAAGCTCGCGGAGCACCTGACTGCCCTCGGCGTCAACGTTGAGACAGTAACGGTCGACGGCGATTGGCCGGTTGGCAGCCCCATGGACCGGCAGCGGTTCGCTGACATGCTCGACGGCGGCACAACAGTGATTGCCGACGGCTTGGTAGCGAGCGGGGCGCCGGACGAGATCGCCGCCGCTGTGAATGCCGGGACGAAGGTCTGGATTCTGTCGCACATGGCGTTGGCGGACCACCATGACCTTGAGGCGAAGGCGCTGGCTGCAGCAACCGGGATCATTTGTCCAAGCACCCACGCCGCCGGGGAACTGCGAGCCAGGCATGGGACGCCGTACATCGTCGTCGCTACGCCCGGTGCTGAGCGGGCAAACCCCGCAGAAGGATCCGAACCAGGGCACATCGTGGCGGTTGCCGCGTTGCTGCCCAACAAGTGCCAAACACTCTTGGTAGAGGCGCTCAGCCGGTTACAGGATCTCGCTTGGACCGCAGCTCTCATCGGCTCCCACGACGCTGATCCGAGCTATGCGGCCGAGGTGAGGGCCGCCGTCGAGCATTACGGTCTCGAAAACCGAATCAGCATCACTGGCGAGCTGACCGGCGATGCCCTCGAAGAGCAATGGCACAGGGCAGGCCTGAGTGTTCTGATTTCACGCTCCGAAAGCTTCGGGATGTCCGTCACGGAATCGTTGGCTCATGGCATCCCCGTGCTTGTGCGGCAGGGGACCGGCGCAGTGGAAGCACTGGGTAACACAGGGGCGGGCGCGGCCTTGGATCTCAGTGCCCCTGGCACCCTCGCCAGCACCCTCCGGACCTGGCTCTCCGATCACGCGCTCCAAGAACGATGGCGCAGCAGAGCCCTCACGTCCCGGGAGCATCTCCAAGGCTGGGACACCACTGCCGCCACCGTCCTAAAGGCCCTCCAAAGCCCACCGAGGTGACAGTAAAAGCCCATCCCGGGCACCCGGATCGGCATTAAGTGCCATCTCGGGGGAGAGAAAGAGGAACGCGGTGCGAAGCGAAGAAGCCCCTCAGCAGCGCTGCGCACTCCTCCTCGCGGACGCCCGCGTACACCTCCACCCAGTGATTGAGGCGGCGCTCGCGGAGGATATCGAACACAGAACCCACCGCTCCGGCCTTCTCGTCCCACGCGCCAAACACGACGCGGGGAATACGAGCCAGGACAATCGCCCCGGCACACATGGCGCAGGGCTCAAGGGTGACCACCAAAGTGCAATCCTCCAAGCGCCAGCCGTCTCCATCGGAACCCGCATCGTGAGCGCGCTGACGCAGCGAAGCAGCAGCCTGACGAATGGCCACCACCTCCGCGTGGGCCGTCGGGTCTCCGAGCGCTTCCCGTTCGTTGCGTCCGGAACCCAGCACCCCGCCGTCGGGCCCCAACACCACGGCACCGATCGGTACGTCGTCCGTTTTCAGTGCCAACCGGGCCTCGTCCAGGGCAAGGCCCATCCAGGCCATGTGTTCTGCGTGATACGGCTCGGTGGCGCTCATGTCTCAATGATAGTTTTGGGGGATGCGCACACTCGTCGTGGACCACCCGCTGGTCGCTCACAAGCTCACCGTTCTGCGGGATAAGAACACCCCTTCACCGGTCTTCCGGCAGCTCACTGAAGAACTCGTCACCCTCCTGGCCTATGAAGCCACCCGCGAGGTCAAGACGCAGCCAGTCGAGATCGAGACCCCCGTGACAAAAACCGTGGGCACGGCTTTCACCAAGCCCACTCCGCTGGTAGTCCCGATTCTGCGCGCCGGCCTCGGCATGCTGGAGGGCATGACCAAGCTGGTCCCTACCGCCGAGGTGGGCTTCCTGGGCATGGCCCGTGATGAAGAAACCTTGGACATCATCACCTACGCCGAGCGGCTCCCTGAGGACCTCACCGGCCGGCAGATCTTCGTCCTGGACCCCATGCTCGCCACCGGCGGCACCCTGCGCGAGGCCATCAAGTTCCTCTTCAAGCGCGGTGCCTCGGACGTTACCTGCATCTGCCTGCTTGCTGCTCCGGAGGGGCTGTCCAAGCTGGAAGAAGAGCTCTCCGACGCCAACGTGAAAATCGTCCTGGCCTCGATTGACGAGAAGCTCAACGAAAAGTCGTACATCGTGCCAGGCCTGGGCGACGCCGGCGACCGCCTCTACGGCGTCGCAGTTTAGGGAGCCCCCTACCGGTTTCCCACGCGCCCCGTTAGCCTGTGGCGCATGGACTGGAAACTTGAACTGGTGTTTGTCCCTGTGTCCGACGTCGACCGCGCGAAGGATTTCTACGTCAACAAGGTTGGTTTCAACGCCGATTTCGATGAGCGTCCCATGGACGGCATCCGTTTCGTGCAGCTGACACCGCCGGGTTCGGCGTGTTCCATCGCCATCGGGGAGGGCCTCAGCGATGCCCCTCCCGGGACAGCGCCAAGCCTCCAAGTGGTGGTGGCGGACATCAACAAGGCGCATGAGCAGCTCAAGGCCAACGGCGTGGACGTCAGCGATATTGACGTTCAGGATTGGGGCCACTTCGTTTACTTCGCAGACCCCGACGGCAACAAGTGGGCGGTGCAGTACCTTCCGCAGCGTCCGAACGGCTAAGTCACACTTCAGCACCACCGCATGAGTGTGCGGCAGGATGGAACCATGAGCCATCCTGCCGAACCCGCCTCCCAACCATCAGTGCTGAACGTCCGTGCCGTCCTCTTCGACATGGATGGCACACTGGTGGATTCCACGGCGATCGTTGAGCAAGTCTGGCTCGAGTTCGCCGAGCGCTATGGCTTGGATTACAACGAGATCCTGCGCACCTCACATGGCGTCCAAGCCGGCGATACCGTTCGCCGGTATGCGCCCGCCGGCGCTGACTTTGAAGCCCTGACCGCCGAGTTGGGTGAGATGGAACGCTCCCGGACCGACGGCGTCATAGCGCTTCCCGGGGCAGAAGCCCTGCTGGCGCGGCTGCCCGATGACGCCATCGCGTTGGTCACGTCCGCGGATCGCATCCTGGCCGGTATCCGTATGCAGGCGGCCGGGCTAACCATGCCATCAACAACAGTCACTGCTGAGTCCGTTACCCGAGGCAAGCCGCATCCGGAGGGCTATCTCAAGGCGGCGGCGCTCCTGGGAGCCGACCCGGCCGACGTCGTGGTTTTCGAAGACGCCCCTGCCGGTATCGCCGCCGCGCGCGCCGCGGGGATGCGGACCGTTGTGGTGGGCAAGGCCGCTGCCAGGCACAATGCGGAGCTGGACCCGGGCATGTGGCGGATCCCGGATTACTCGTCGGTCACCGTTACTGCTGTGACGGACGACGACGGCGGCCGCCTCCTGACGCTGACCCTTTAGCCCTTTCTGCGCGGTCTGTTCCAAGCGGTGAACCGGGCGTAGGCTGTGCGCATGTCTGCGATGCCGGAGGCGTACGGTGCTGCATTGGAGCGGGCCATGGTCCACGCCGGTGAGTGGCTTGCGTCGGTTCCCACCCGTTCTGTCCGCCCTTCATCCGACGCCGACCAGGTGGCCAAGAGCATCCTGCCGCGTCTCCCCGACGGAGCAACCGATGCCGCGGAGGTAGTGGACGAGCTGGCCGCGCTGGCTGAGCCCGGCTTGATGGCGATCCAGTCCGGACGGTTTTTTGGGTGGGTCATGGGCGGAACTTTGCCCGCCGCCATGGCCGCTGATTGGCTCGTCTCTGCCTGGGATCAAAACACCGGGCTCCGGTTCGCCACTCCCGCCGCCGCTGCCATCGAGGAATCGGCCGCCGCCTGGCTTTTGGACCTCCTGCACCTGCCCGCGACTGCCGACGTCGGATTCACCACGGGTGCCACAACCGCGAACTTCGTGGGGTTGGCAGCGGGCCGCCAATACCTGATGGACGAGGCCGGATGGGACCTCGAAGCGCTCGGCCTCAGCGGCGCACCGCGCATCACAACCTTTGCCGGCCGGGAACGGCATGCCGCAGTGGATCTGGCATTGCGATACCTCGGTTTGGGCGCCTGCGTTCCGGTAGACGCCGACGACGAAGGCCGGATCTTCCCCGACGCCCTTGCTGATGCCATGGATCAGCAACCGGGCCCATCGTTGGTCTGCCTGCAAGCCGGCAACCTCCACTCCGGAGCATTTGATCCCATGGAAGAAGCCATAGCTGTGGCACACGATCGCGGCGCGTGGGTGCACGTTGATGGTGCCTTTGGTTTGTGGGCCGCTGTGAGCCCGAAGCTGCGAGGCCGGCTGGCGGGTGTGGAAGACGCAGATTCGTGGGCAACGGATGCCCATAAGACCCTGAATGTCCCTTACGACTGTGGCTTGGCAATAGTGGCACGCCCGGAAGCCCTGAGGCGTGCCTTCAGCGTTCACACGAGTTACCTCATTGCCACTGATGCCGGGCCTGGGGATCCTTTCGAGAAAGTTCCGGAGATGTCCCGCCGCGCCCGGGGCATCCCGGTCTGGGCTGCACTCAGGCAGCTGGGCCGGGACGGCGTGATTTCCATGGTTGAGCGCCTGGCAGCAAATGCCCGTGCTTTGGCTGAAGGACTGTCCTCGATCCCTGGCGTGGAGGTGCTCAACGACGTCGTGTTCACGCAGGTCTCGGTGAGTTTCGGAAGCGATGACCGTACGCACCGGATCACCCAGCGGCTCATGGCCGAGGGCGCGGTCTGGATGTCCGGTTCTTCGTGGCGTGGCCGCGAGATCTTACGGATTTCGGTGAGCAATTGGACTACGGACGCCGGGGATGTCGCCGCGTCCATTGCAGCCGTGCGGGGTGCGGTGGAGGCCGAACCGGAGGCATAGCGTTCTTCGGCGCCGCACCTGTGAAACGGCAAAAACCGCGCCCGTTCCCGCCGTTCGCTCCAGTGGGTACTGGTGCGAACGGCGGCAACGGGCGCGGCAATCAAGCAGTCTGGCTTAGTACCAGTTGTTGGCCAAGTGGAAGCCCAGAGCGGCGGACGGGGATCCGTAACGCTCCTTGATGTAGTTCAGGCCCCACTTGATCTGGGTCTGGTAGTTGGTTTCCCAGTCAGCACCAACGGTAGCCATCTTGGAAGCAGGCAGGGACTGGACGATGCCGTAGGCGCCGCTGGAAGCGTTCATCGCCGTGGTCTTCCAGTTCGATTCCTTCTCCCACAGCGTGTTCAGGGCAGTCATCTCGCCCGGGCCCCAGCCGTAGTTGCCAAGGATGCTCAGTGCGTACGCCTTGGCAGCAGCGGGGTCGTCCACGGCCTTGGGGGCAGCAGCAGCAGCTGCGGCTTCCGCGGCGGCGGCGGCAGCAGCGGCGTCGGCGGCTTGCTTGGCAGCAGCGTCAGCAGCAGCCTTCTCAGCTGCGGCCTGGGCGGCAGCCTGGTCTGCGGCAGCCTTTTCGGCGGCGGCCTGCGCGGCTGCGGCCTGGTCTGCGGCAGCCTTTTCGGCGGCAGCCTTGTCAGCAGCTGCCTTTTCCGCGGCGGCCCTGTCGGCTGCGCCCTTTTCGGCGGCAGCATCCAGGGAAGCGGAGATCTCGGCCGACTTGTTCGTGTTGACCTGCGCACTGGACTGGGTTCCGGCTACGCGGCTGGCCTCGGGGAGGGTCAGTGCGGCATTGGCGGCGGTTCCGAGCGATGCAACGCCCAGTGCAGCTGCCACGACACCGGCTACGACGGACATGCGGTGGCCGGACTTACCCTGGCGGGCTGCGTTCTTGAGGACGGACTGCGACTTGGTGTGCGGTGCGTTGTGTTCGTCGCGGCGACGCGCGGAAGGGCGCGTCTGATCGTTAAATTCAGACATGTGATTACCTCTCAGCGCCTGCGGAGTTAGCTGTCGGGTTCGGATGAGGTCATCCGGCCGCGCATCATGCTGCGGCTTCACCCCAAGGGCCGGCCAAAAAGGCCTGGGCCCGGAGACTCTGGGTCCCCCGTCTCTGCCTCGGAGAAAGAACGGACTCCGGGAAGTGGCAGAGCTCGGCGCATCCCGGATGTGGGCCTGCTAGGGACGACCCACCCTTTCGACGGTACAGGAGGATTCCACAGAAGTCACATTTAGGTAACAGAGATCACGACGCCGGTGAGTCGCCTTGCCCGATTCGTTATAGGCCTTCGATGCTGACGGCGGGGAGTCGGAGGGCGAATTCCGTGCGACCCGGCCGCGAGGTCACTTCCACGCTACCGCCATGCGCTGAAACGATGGCCTCCACAATGGACAAGCCGAGTCCGGAGGTGCCCTCAGAGCCCGATCTTGCGGCATCAGCGCGGGCAAACCGGGAGAAGATCCTGCCTTGGAAATCTTTCGGAATTCCGGGGCCGTTATCCGTCACTGTCACCACGGCACTGCCATCGGCGGAGAGTATGACGCCTGTGACCACGGTGGTACCGGGATCCGTATGCTTGCGGGCATTGGACAACAAATTGCCCAGCACCTGATGAAGTTGGGTGGCATCGCCGCGCACAGTGATGGGCTCATCAGGGAGCTGGAGCTGCCAGATGTGATCCGGCGCCATGACTTTCTCGTCACTGACCGTTTCGATCACGAGCTGTGTCAGGTCCACGTCCTCAACTTTGACGGGCTGTCCCTCGTCCAACCGCGCCAGTAGAAGAAGGTCCTCCACCAAGGTGGTCATGCGTTCGGACTGGCTTTGGACACGCGCCAGCGACTTCCGGCCATCCTCGGTGAAGTTCTCCGTCATCCTTAGCAGCTCGGTGTAGCCCCGGATGGCGGTCAGGGGAGTCCGTAGTTCGTGCGAGGCATCGGCCACGAACTGGCGCACCTTGGTTTCGCTTTCCTGCCGTGCTTCCAGCGCGCTCGAAACGTTGTTCAGCATCTGGTTCAAGGCATAGCCGACGCTGCCCACTTCCGTTCCGGGGTGGGATGCCGACGGCGGTACGCGCACCGCAAGTGCCACCTCGCCGGCGTCGAGAGGCAGGCGCGAAACCTTCGTGGCCACCGCGGAGAGCTGCTCAAGCGGACGCATGGTCCGACGGATGATGACCGTTCCCACGAGCCCGATCACCACCAGCCCAGCCAGCGAGACCAGCACCATGGTCCACACCAGCGAGGCTTCTGCGCTCTGCTTGTCCTCCAGCGGCAGGCCCGTCACAATCACGTCGCCATAAGTGGTTTCGACTGCCACTAGCCGGTAATCGCCGTTGGACAGCGATCGGTCCACGGGTTGGTTGTCCGTGGGCAGCGACACCAGGACCTGCTCATCGTCTGCTGAGAGTGAGACGCGGTGACCTTGGGCGTCGATCAAACCCGAGCTTCGCACGGTGGAGCCGTCGATCCTCGCGTTGAGCGTGCCCGCCGCCTGCCCGCGCGCCTCCAATGGATCCGGCCTGCCGGGGGATGACGGAAAGTTCGACGGCGGCCTGCCGAAGTCATTCGCGCGGCTGGACGCCTGCTCCAACTGCCTGTCGAGCTGCCTGTTGAAGACCATGTCCATGGACGCGTAGCTGACCACCCCCACAGCAGCGCAAATGGCGATCAATAGTGCCATGGCCACCAGGACCAAGCGTGTACGCAGGTGCCAGGTGGAGGGATTGAGCCAACTGAGCTGAGTCTGTCCGGCCGACACTCCGGACTTCCTGGCCATTCGCGAGAGGGTGCCCAAGGGCTAGTCCGCAGGCTTGATGACGTAGCCGGCACCCCGGATGGTATGGATCATCGGGGGATGGCCGGCTTCGATCTTCTTGCGCAGATAAGAGATGTAGAGCTCCACGATGTTGGCCTGGCCGCCGAAGTCGTAATCCCACACACGGTCCAGGATCTGGGCTTTGCTGACAACTCGTTTGGGGTTCTCCATGAGGTACCGCAGTAGCTCGAACTGGGTGGCGGTGAGCGGAATATCCTGGCCGCCGCGGGTTACTTCCCGGGTATCTACGTTGAGCGTGAGGTCGCCGACCACCAGCTCGGCGGTGTCCATGGCAGCTACGCCCGAGCGCTGGACCAGGCGGTGGAGGCGCAGGAGGACTTCTTCCATACTGAAGGGTTTAGTGACGTAGTCGTCCCCGCCTGCTGCGAGTCCGACAATGCGGTCCTGCACGGCGTCCTTGGCGGTGAGGAACAGGGCGGGAACCTCCGGGGCGAAGGTGCGGATGCGGTTGAGGACCTCGACGCCGTCGAATCCGGGAAGCATGACATCCAGGACCAGCACGTCAGGGCGGAAGTCCTTGGCTAGCTTTACTGCTTCCGGACCATCGCCGGCGACCGCAACAGACCAGCCTGCCATACGCAGGCCCATGCTCATCAGCTCAGCGAGGCTGGGTTCGTCATCCACCACCAGGGCACGGATGGGGGAGCCGTCCGGATGGGACAGCTCGGGAAGGTTGTTGGTCATGGAGTGCGAGGAGGCCATGGGATAACTCTCCGTTCTGCTTGTTTGCCAACGCTTTGCCCATCCTGTGAAGACGCTGTGAGATCAGACTAGCGAGGAGGGGGCTGGCGGACACGCTTCCGTGCCCAAGGTTCCCGGCGGCCCGGGTTCAGCCGTGTTCTACGGCTTGTAGCAGATTTTCAGCTGAAAATTGCTTGTGACGATCAGCTCCGATTGGACAACAAGTGTTTCAGATCGTGAGATTCCGTCGGGAGAGGGTTAGTGGAAATGGACATGCACATCATCCCCGATATGCCGAAGAATATTCAGTAGATAGCGAATATTTCCCGACTGCACCGAATGAAATGGCGTTCATTTACCGGCCCTACTGAATTGTGATTTGCGACACAATAGACCTCTGTGTCTCAAAATGTGGACGGTTCGGCGCTTTGTTACTTGCGTGTTGCCTTTGTTACGTTGCACACTTCCAATGTGAACAAGAACTCAACAGCACCTGCAGCCGCAGCAACCTGGCCCAGCGCACCCGCTGGCCATGATGACCGCTGTTGTCGAATGCAAGCCTAACTTTCCACCCCAAAAAAGTTTCAGGCATTCGCCCCCTAGCCCAGCGTTGGGCGCCCATCCCCAAACTCATTGCGGGGACAACCAGCATTCGAAGCCGCGATGACGGCTATTCACTTTTGAGGTAAGCACTCCATGTCAGTTGCATCTGGATACGTCCACATCTCCGTCCGTAACGCCAACAAGGCCGCGTCAAACGCGGGGCTTCGCCCCGGCTTCGGCAACCGCCCCGGCTACTCTCCCGCTCCGCAAGGGGCAGGGCAGCAGGCTCCCGGATACGTGCCGCAGGGCTATAACCCCAACTCTTACGGCCAGCTGCGCGCTGTCCCCACAGCAGAGCCGGCGCCGATGACTGCACCCACCCCGGTGATTGCGCAGTCGGACAAGCTCCGCCCCGTTGCCAACGACAATGTGGCCCGCGGATTCGTCCTCTACATGGGCATTGACGAAGAAACCGCAGCTGCCGCCGGTACCTCCATTGCCAAGCTTGCCCAGGAAATCCGGGCTTACGCTCAGTCCCTCGTGACCGGCGCCGAGAGCTATGCCGCCGTCGCAGTTGCCCCTGCCGGGGCACCCGGGTCCGCACTCGACGTCGTGCGTTCCACCTTCGGCGACCCCACGGTCGCCGCCCGCCAGCGCACCGAAGCCGCCCGCCCGGCGCCCCAGCAGGAAGCTCGTCCGTCCGGCGTCCTGATCGACCTCGCCCGCCGCGAAGTGCACCTCGATGGCGAATCGCTGAACCTGACGTTCAAGGAATTCGAGCTCCTCAACTACCTGGTCGAGAACGGCACCCGCACCGTGGGCCGCGACGAACTCCTTGAGGGCCTGTGGCGCAACGCCGAAGAGGTGCCCAACGAGCGCACCATCGACGTGCACATTCGCCGCCTCCGTTCCAAGCTTGGCCGCCTCGCGAACACGGTCCGCACGGTCCGCGGCCAGGGCTACCGTTTCTACGAGCACCCCGAAGTTATCGTTTGGGCAGCACCTGAATACTCGATCTAAGTAGCACTACGCCGAAAGCGCTCGTCCTGTGAGGGCGGGCGCTTTCGTGTTCGTGGGGTGATCCAGCGGCGGACGCTTCCGCTTTAGCGGGACGATCCCTTTGCGCCTGCGCTCATCCTTTGCGCCTGCGCTCATCCTTCGCGCGATAATGGCGCTATCGGGATATGCCGCCTTTCGGCGTTTAGCTTCGAGGAAACCGTGTGCCTCCACCACCCACATTGGCCGCCAAATACCCTGGACACGCCCCCCGCACGGCGTGCCCAGGGTGCCACGAATTCAAAGTTGGTGACGGCGGCCCGCAGGAAGCCGCTGGGCTCTGTGGCAGATAGGGTTGGGTTATGAGTGACCATCACATCAAGCGCCTGGTGATCATGCGGCATGCCAAGGCTGATTGGCCCATGGGAGTGCCTGATCATGAGCGCCCCTTGGAGGAGCGTGGGCATCGGGAGGCCCCGTTGGCGGGGAAGTGGTTGCTCAAGCATGGTGTGGTGCCCGACTTCATCCTTTGTTCGTCAGCGTTGAGGACTCGTCAGACCTGCACTTGGGTGTGCGATGAGTTGGGGGACAAGGCGCCGACTCCCAAACTGGAGGATGGCTTGTACTCCGCCTCAGCCAACCGCATGTTGACGGTGATCAACCACGTACCCGATACCGTGACCACGTTGATGGTCATTTCCCATATGCCCGGCGTTCAGGATCTTGCCATGCACCTGGCTTCCCGCGATTCGGACCACGATGCTTACATGGATGCTGCTAACCGTTACCCAACGAGTGCGTTGACGGTAATGGAAACAGAAAAGTCATGGGCTGAGCTCGACGGCCAGGACGCCAGGCTGACGCACTTCAAGGTGCCGCGCCCCTAAGCCAGCTGCGGCATGCACATGCAGCGGATCTCGAACACCGGCAGGCCCGCCGCTTCTTCGCCATGCCCGGTTGCGATGAGGAATTCGCCGTCGAACATGTACACCGGCAACTGCGGAGCCAGGTATTCGTTGTAGCGGCTGGGGTAGACCCATTGACCGCGGACATCGAACGCAGGAAGCGCGTACGGATCCCGGCGGTTGTGCGCGCTCGGATAAAGGCCGTCGTCGATCATGATGTAACTGACCAAGCCATATGTGTGGTGGTGGTTCATGTCCGTGGGAAAGAGGATTGCTTCCACAGGTGGGCCCCTTCAAGAGTTTCGACGGTCGCGCGCTCCGGGCGGCGCTGGTAGGTAAGGTTAGCCTAAGCTAACACCCTTCCCGGCGTCGAATGTTCCCCTGTGTGACGTTGATCGCTCCTGGTCAGCTTCGCGGCAGCGGTAGCTCAGCCGCTATATCGCGCAGCAGGTTCACGGCAAGTCGAATGTTGGGACTGGCTGTCATCGATTTGCGGTAGACAACACCAACGGACCGTTGTTGGACCGGACGGATCACCGGGATGGCCACGACTCCGTCAGGAAGGGGAGGTCTTCCGAGCCTCGGTACGAGTGCCACGGCCACACCTTGTTCCACCATGGCGATGTGGGTGGAGAAGTCGGGGTCGTAAATACGGATGTTGGGGACCTTGCCCAGTCCAGCGAAGATCTGCAGGAGTGCTTCGTTGCAGATGGCTCCCGCCGGGGTGCTGATCCACGTCTCGTCCAGAAGGTCTTCAGGCTCGACGGCGGTGCTCGCCGCCAGCTGGTGGGTGCTGTTGACGAGGACGTCGGCTTGGTCGATGCAGAGGTCTTCATGCACCAGGTTCTCCGGGATCACCAAGGGTACCGAATTCCAGTTATGTACCACCGCGAGTTCGGCCTCGCCAGAGGCGATTCTTTGCACCGCCTCCCGCGGATCCTCAGCCAGTACGGTGATGCCCAGGGTCGGGTGGGCAGCTGCGATGCGCCCGAGCATGGGCCCCACCAAGCCCCTGCAAGCCGTGGAAAACGCGACGAGCCTCAGGAGTCCGGAAGGCTTTGCAGGATCGGCGAGCAGGGTAGCTTGCAGTTCCTCGAGCTCACCCATGATCCGCCGGCCATAACCTGCAAGAGCCAAGCCACGCTCTGTAAGGAGCACCCCGCGGCCGCTGCGTTCCAGCACAGTGACGCCGGTCTGCTTCTCAAGTTTCTTGATTTGCTGCGAAATTGCCGAAGGGCTGAAGCCCATAACGTCCGATGCCGCCACCACTGAGCCGTGCTGCTCCACTGCGACCAAGGCCCTAAGTGCTGAGATGTCGATCATGAAGCAAATCTACGCTGTTCCATGTGGAATTCAACGCTGGTGCTTCAACCAAAAACGGGCCAGAGTGTACTTGTGAACCTTCGCCACTCTGCCCTTGCCCTCATGGTCGCTGTTCTTTGGGGCATTAACTTCGTCGCCATCGATCTCGGTCTCCACACGAACGGCAGGGAAGTCCCGCCCCTGCTCTTCGTCGCCATGCGCTTCTTGTTGGTGGTGTTTCCCTTCATCCTGTTCATCCGCAAACCAGACGTGGGCTTGAAGGCGATTGTCGGCGTCGGGCTCTTCATGAGTGCCGGTCAATTCGGCCTCCTGTATCTGGGCATGGCGCTTGGCATGCCCGCCGGCCTGGCATCGCTGGTGCTGCAGGCACAAGTGCTGTTCACCATCTTGCTTGCGGCGAGACTCCTGGGCGAGAGGCCGAGCCGGCGACAACTGGCGGGTGTGGCGCTGGGCATCGCTGGCTTGGCAGTGGTGGCCTTGGGGCGAAGTGCCGTGGCTCCGGTTCTGCCGCTCATGATCGTTCTTGCCGCGGCGTTATCGTGGGCGATCGGGAATGTGGTGGCCCGGCACACGAAGGCCGCTTCCGGCTTGGGGTTGGTGGTGTGGTCCGGTGCCGTGGTGCCGCTTCCGTTGGCTGGCTTATCGCTGGTGGTGGATGGGCCTGACATCGTGTGGGCAACGCTCACGGACCTGCAGCCGGCCACCATCCTGAGTGCGATCTACACGGCCGTGTTCGCGTCCCTGATTGGATACGGCATTTGGAACCGCTTGTTGTCGCTGTACCCGAGTTCCGACGTCGTGCCCTTCACGCTTTTGGTTCCCGTGGTGGGGATGACGGCCGCGTGGCTTGTCCTGAACGAGATTCCTACCTTGACCGAAATCGTGGGCGGATTGATCCTGCTCCTCGGAGTTGCCACCGCAGTGCTCGGCGCCGGAGGCAAGATCCGTCCCGAAACACCCGTTGTGAGGCCCGCTCTGCTGCCCTAGATCGGGCGAAAGCGCGCAAAGCAGGCCCCACAACGCGAGGGCCCCGCAAAGCAGGCCCCACAACGCGAGGAGTCAGAGCAGTTTGAAGATGGTCCGGTGCCAGTCTTTCCGGGTGACGCCTTCCAACTCGAACATCACGTGCTTCACCTGGGTGTACTCCTCAAAGGAGTAGGCGGACATGTCCTTGCCGAACCCGGATTGCTTGAAGCCGCCGTGGGGCATCTCGGAGACGATCGGAACGTGGTCGTTGACCCACACGCAGCCGGCCTGGATCTCGCGGGTTGCCCGCAAGGCCCGCTGGAGGTTGTTCGTCCAGGCCGAGGCGGCCAGTCCGTAGACGGTGTCGTTGGCGAGGTGGATAGCTTCGTCGTCCGTTTCGAACGGGAGGACCGCCAGGACCGGGCCGAACACCTCGTCCTTCACAATTTCAGAGTCCGGCGCCGCGTCAACAACCAGTGTGGGTCGGTAAAAGGCGCCATTTTCCAGGCCCTCGTCCGTAGGGGCGTATCCGCCTGCCATCACCTTGCTGTAAGTGCGGGCGCGGTCCACCATCCCGGCTACGTGGTCGCGCTGCTTGAAGGATACGAGGGGGCCGAGATCGGCGTTGGTATCCCCAGGGATGCCCAGGACGAGCCCATCAAAGCGGGCGGCCACCTTCGCTACGAACTCCGCATACACGCTCCGGTGCACGATAGCCCTGGTGGCTGCGGTGCAATCCTGACCGGTGTTGATCATTGAACCGGCCACGGCCCCATGAACGGCGGCGTCCAGATTGGCGTCGTCGAACACCACGAAGGGTGCCTTGCCGCCCAATTCGAGGTGCACGCGCTTCGAGTTGACGGCCGCGGCCTCCAAAACTGTGCGGCCAACCGCGGTGGACCCTGTGAAAGAGACCATGTCCACGTCGGGGTGCCGCATGAGCGCAGCCCCAACCGTGGCGCCGTCGCCCACCACCACGTTCACCACGCCGTCGGGCAGTCCGGCGTCACTGAGCGCTTGTGCGAACATCAGCGACGTCAACGGAGTGATCTCGGCAGGCTTGAGAACGATTGTGTTGCCTGCGGCGATGGCGGGAAGGATCTTCCATGCGGCCATTTGCAGGGGGTAGTTCCAGGGCGCGATGGATCCCACCACACCGATGGATTCCCGGCGTATGGAGGAAGTGTGTTGGGGCGAATACTCGGCGGTGGCCTTGCCCTCGAGGTGCCGTGCGGCACCTGCGAAGAAATCGATGTTGTCGATGGTGCCGGGGACGTCGAACTCCCGGGTCAGCCGCAGCGGTTTGCCTGTCTGAGAACTCTCAACCCGGGCGAATTCCTCCGCACGATCTTCGATGATGCGGGCGAATTTCTGCAGGATCCCGGCGCGTTCACCCGGCGCGGTGCGGGACCATGACGGGAAGGCGCTGCGGGCCGCCGCCACTGCCGACTCCAGATCCGCAAGTGAAGCGAGTCCCACCGTTTCCACTACCTCCGAGGTGGCCGGATTGATGACATCGAGGCTGCTGCCAGAGGTTCCGGAGAGCAGTTTTCCGTTGATGAACTGATGCATGAGGGTGCCGTGCTTTCCCTGCCGGGCGTCGCTGTCCGGGCAGTGCTGAATGGACGACGCCGGATGGTGGCGTCGTGCGGGGAAGGTGGGTTGCGTTGTTGGTCAGGCGGCCGGTCGCGCCAGCACCCCGTCAGGCCTGCGGTGGCTGCTTGCTCTCGCGTTCGGCGCTGTCCAGGATGGCCGAGAGGCCGGCCTGGAACGCCTTGAGGGAGTCGAGGTTTTGCAGTGCAGCGTGGTGTTTTTCAAGGAGCGGGCGACCGGTGATGCGCGTGAAAACCCGTGGGTTGAGCCAAGGATCGTGGCCCTCGGAGTCCGGGAGCCGCTGGATTTCAACCGCAATGCCGGCGCCGAGCGCAAGGGTGTAGCTTTCCAGGGCCGCGTAGTAGTGCACCACGCGGTCCTCTGCCAGCCCGGCATCGGTGAGGCATTGAAGGACGAACTCGATTGCCTTTAGCTCGCCGGGGCCATAGGTGTCCGTAGCGAACGACTCGCTGCCCAGGGAGGGATGCTGCATGAAGGCTTTGAGGAGTTCGTCAAGGTAGGCCTCCAGCCGGGCACGCCAGTCCTGGTCGCGTGCTGTGGCCAGCGTGCGCTCGACGGACATCAGGAACAACCGGTCCAGTGCTGCCCTGACGATTGCGTCCCTGTTCCGGAAATGCCGGTAGACGGCCGTGGCGTCCACCTCGAGTTCCTGTCCCAGTCGTCGCACGGTCAGCCGTTCCCCGAGCTCCTGGCTGGAAATCCGCAGGACGGCGTCAATGATGGTGGCCGGGTCCAGGCGCGTTCGGCGGTCCGTCGACTGTGCTGGCTGCACCATCAGTTGTCCGCCTTCCATGCGTTCCCGGGTTGATTATCAACCTACATGATTCATGGCTTCCTCCTTTCAAGGACCAGTCAAAGTCTTTGTCAGCATTGATGTCAACACTGTTGACTTAAGTGTGATCCGGCTCATAGTGTGTCTCGCAGAGTTGAATTTCCCCACGAAAGGACTCGACCATGCACGCCGAGATTTTGTTTGAGAACGGATGGGTGTACACCGGCAATGACGCCGGCCCACTGCGCGCAAACCTTGCCATAGCCGAAGGCCGCATCATCGCCGTCGGAACACCCGACGAGCTTCACGGTTCGGTCACGCCGGAAACCCGCAAGGTGGACCTGCAAGGGCAACTGGTGGTGCCGGGCTTCCAGGATGCCCACATCCACCCCATCTTCGCCGGGATCGAGTTGCTTCAGTGCGACCTGACGGAGGCCACCGGCGCAGAGGAAGCCGTGGCGAGGGTGGCCCGTTACGCAGCCGACAACCCGGATGAACCCTGGATCCTGGGCGCTGGATGGTCCATGGATTTCTTCCCGGGCGGCACTCCAACACGGAAACTTCTGGACGCCGTGGTGCCGGACCGGCCCGTCTACCTCGTCAACAGGGACCACCACGGCGCGTGGGCCAACACGGCAGCGTTTGAGGCGGCGGGAATCGGCGCGGAAACACCTGATCCTGAGGGCGGCCGGCTGGAACGTGAAGAAGACGGGACGCCCGCCGGCACAGTTCATGAGGGGGCCATGGACCTGTTCAATGCGGTCAAGCCAGCGGTGCCGTATGCGTTGGCGTACCAAGGCCTGCTCGCCTCTCAGCAACTGCTGCTATCGCAGGGCATCACGGCCTGGCAGGACGCCTGGGTTCCCATTCCCGAGGGGGAACATGCCGATCATCTGGACGTCTACATGGACGCGGCGAAGGCGGGAGACTTGAAAGCCCGGGTCACCGCATGCCAATGGTGGGACAGGACAGCCGGAATGGCCCAGCTGGAAGCAATCACGCAACGCCGGGACAGGGTGGCCGATTCCCTCGACCACCATCAGCTCAACGCCAACACCGTGAAGGTGATGGTGGACGGAGTGGCAGAGAATTACACAGCCGCAATGCATCACGTCTACCTCGATCACCACGGCCACCACACGGATAACCGTGGCATCGAATTCTTCGAGCCCGAGGAGCTGAAGGAATTCGTCACCGCGATAGATGCTTCCGGCATGCAGGTTCACTTCCATGCTCTCGGCGACCGCGCCGTGACGGGTGCTTTGGACGCGCTGGAGGCAGCGCGGGACAGCAACGGGACGAACGACAACCGGCACCACCTGGCGCACCTTCAGGTGGTCCGCAGCGAGGATGTTCCACGGTTTGCCGGGCTGAATGCGGCGGCCAACGTCCAGGCTCTCTGGGCCTGCCATGAAGAACAGATGGACACCCTCACCCTCCCGTTCCTGGAGCCCGGCGCCGAGGACAGGCATTACCCCTTTGGCGAGCTTGCTTCGGCAGGAGCCCGATTGGTGGCCGGAAGCGACTGGCCTGTCTCCACCGCGGACCCGATTGCGGCCATCCACGTCGCAGTAAACCGCATAGCGCCGGGGGAGGACCTGCCCCCACTCGGCCCGGAATCGCAAAAGCTCAGCCTCAAACAGATCCTGGATGCCTACACGCAGGGCTCAGCGTGGATCAACCACTTGGAAACGGAAACGGGAACGCTGGAACCAGGAAAACTCGCCGACCTTGCCGTACTGGACCTCAACGTCTTCGACCTCCCTGCGCAGGAGCTGCACCGGTCGGTGGTGACGCAGACGTGGATTGGGGGCGAATGCGTCTATGACCGCGCGCTCACCCGAGACAGTCAAGCTCAACCCGCCTCGGTAATGCCATGAGGCCGCAGCCAGCGCCGCAGCCCGCGCAAGGTGCCGTGCGTTTGAAACAGCGGACGACGCCGTCGCGCATCACCGCGGTTGGGGTCGCCGCAGTCGTGGCCGGGCTGGTCCTGGGCGGCTGCGGTGTTCGGCCCGCCAGCGTGGCTGACGCCGCGGACGGAGCCAAGTTCACCATGTCCGACTCCACGCCGGCCCCCACCAAGGAGATCGAATACTTTAACTGGGCCATGTACGCGGAGCCGTTCTCCCTGGACTATGCGTACGCCTTCGACTACCCGGACAACACTGTCCTGTCCAACGTGTGCGAGTCGCTGTTCCGCTGGGACGCTGACCTGTCCACGGCGCCGGGCCTGGCCACGGGAGTTGAAAACCCTGATCCGCTGACCTGGATTTACACCATCCGGCAGGGCGTAAAGTTCCACGACGGAACCGAGATGACAGCGGACGATGTCGTAGCCTCCTTGAGCCGCCACGTGGACCCCGAAGTGGGATCTTTCTGGGCCTCCGCCTACCAGAACGTGGAGTCCATCGAGAAGACCGGCGACTTCGAGGTCACGGTGACCACCACCCGGCCGGACTACGTGTTCAACAGCTCCTTGGTGGGAGCAACAGGTGTGGTTGAGTCCGCCGAGACGCTGGAAGCTGCCGGCAAGGACTATGGCAACTCAAGCACCGGCGTGAACTGCACCGGCCCCTTCCAATTCGAGCAATGGGAAGCCGGTGAAAGCATCACCCTCAAGCGCTTCGATGACTACTGGGACCCGGAACTCAAAGCCAAGTCCCAACAGGTCACCTTCAAAATGCTGCCCGATGCCACATCACGCATCAATGCGTTCCAGACCGGAGAAATTGATGGCGGCTTCGCGATCCCTTCCAATGCCATGGACATCCTGAAAGCCAACAAAGATGCCGGTTCGCTGTACTTCGGCGAGGACACGTCGGTGCAAAGCCTGGTGTTCACCAACCTCGGCGGCACCTTCCAGGACGTTCGGGTCCGTAAGGCACTGATGATGGCAATCAACCGGGAAGCCTTGATCAAGGCGGCCGAACAGGGGTACGCGAAGAAGACGGACGCATTGACCACCAAGAGTGTGTGGAAGGACGTTGCATCGCAAACTACGGACGAGGCTTTTGACGGCCTGCTGTCCACGCCCTATGACCTGGAAGAAGCCAAGAAACTTGTCCAGGAAGCAGGTGCCGAGGGTAGTAAGTTCGTCTTCGCCACCGCGTCACTGAACGCAGCCTTCGACATCACGGCACGGGCCATCGCATCGGCAGCCAAGGAGATCGGCCTGGACCCGGAAATCCAGACCATGTCCAACGACAAATACACCACGCTGTTTTCAGACCCCGAGTCACGCAAGAACGTGGACCTCCTGGTGACCTCTTGGTATCTCTCCAGCACCGAGCCCTTGGAAATGTACAGCGTGCTGCGAACCGGCGATTTCAGCAACTACGGCGGCTGGAGCAACCCGGAATTCGATGATCTGGTGAACTCCGCCTACGGCGTGCAGGACCCCGACGCCCGGGGCAAACTGACGGGCCAGGCCGCCAAACTGGCCAGCGACGAAGTGGTGTGGGGGCCGCTCTACGAGACCGTCACGTCCATGTGGCTGGGCAAACGCATCACCGGGGCGGACCCTTCCATCAACTACATGTACTTCCCGTGGGCAGCCCAGATAGGAGGTCGCTGACATGACCGCTACAGATCAAGTCCAAGCAACCACCGCGCCGGGCGCTCCCACCCGCCAGCGGGATAAACGCAGCGCAGTCCGACCGGCGGTGTACATCGTGAAGAAACTGCTGGCCCTGGTGCTGACGTTGTTTGTTGCCTCACTGGCCGTGTTCTTCTCACGCTTCCTGGTTCCCGGCGACCCGGCACGCTTCCTGCTCAGGGGACGCAGCCCCAAGCCTGAGGCACTCGAAGAAATCACCCGGCAGTTCGGCCTGGATAAACCGGCTTGGGAACAATACCTGAACTGGCTAGGTGGAATTCTCCAAGGGGACTGGGGCCGCTCGCTGACCTACCGCCAGGATGTCTCCGACGTCTTACTGGGACGGTTGCCCACCACCCTGCAACTGGTGGCGCTCGCAGCAGTGTTCATCACGGTCCTGGGATTGTTCGCCGGCATTGTGGCCAGCCTCAACAAGGGCTTCGGTGACCGCTTCATCCTCATCACGCTCACCGCTGCGGGGGCAGTGCCGCCGTTCGTGGCAGCCATCGCTTTGGTAGCGCTCTTCTCCGTGGGCCTGGGCTGGTTTCCCTCCTTTGGAAGCGGCGACGGCGGATGGGACCGGATCTGGCATCTCACCCTACCGGCGCTCGCCTTGGGCATCACCTACATCGCCATGGTGGCAAGGGTGACCCGTTCCTCCATGAACGAGCAGTTGCTCCGCGAACACGTTGAGGTGGCAACCAGTCGCGGCCTTACCCGCGGATCGGTGGTGGCACGCCACGTGCTGCGCAATGCACTTGGGCCCATCCTCACCGTGAGCGGCGTGCTGGTGGCCGGCCTCCTGGTCTCCAGCGCCATCATCGAGCGGACGTTCGGTCTGTCCGGCATCGGGCAGCTCCTGGTGCAGTCCATCGACAGGCTCGACTTCGGCGTCGTTCAAGCAATCGTCATGGTGGTGGTGGCTGCTTTCGTCCTGGTCAACACCGTGGTGGACCTCGTCCAACCCCTCATTGATCCGCGTATCGCGGCCGGAACGGAGTCCCGATGACGTTAGCCATCCAACTGCCGCAGGCGGGCCTTCGCCGTTACGGCAGCCTCCTGTCACCCATGGCGTGGGGCGCGCTCGCCGTTGCCGCCGCCGTCGTACTTCTCTCACTATTCGCCCCGGTTCTGGCGCCGTACGACCCCGACTATGTGGACCTCAACAACGTCCTGGCCGGTCCAAGCGGACAGCACCTGCTGGGGACCGACGCGCTGGGTCGTGATCTCCTTAGCCGGCTCATGCACGGCGGGCGGACCTCCCTGCTGGGGCCCACCATCGCGGTCATCGGATCCACTGTCCTGGGTCTGCTGCTGGGCCTGGTGGCCGGCTGGTCCGAGGGCTGGCTGGGCAAGGTTCTGGGCCGCCTTTTCGATCTCCTCTTTGCTTTCCCTGCACTGCTCATGGCCATGCTCGCCATTGCCTTGTTCGGCAAGGGGCTTTTTGCTCCCATCCTGGCCATGACCATCGCCTACGTTCCGTACGTTGCCAGGCTCGCGCAGTCGCTGGTGGTGGCTGAGCGCAGCCGACCCTATGTCCAGGCCTACCGCGTGCTCGGATTCCGGACGCCCTGGGTGGTGCTGGGACGGGTTCTCCCCAACCTGATTCCCACTGTGGGCGCCCAGTCAACACTGAACTTTGGTTATGTGTTGGCCGACCTCGCAGCGCTCTCCTTCATCGGACTCGGGGTCCAGCCGCCCACCAGCGACTGGGGCGCCATGATCGAGGAATCCCGCGGCGCGCTGCTGGGCGGCTACATCCTGCCGGCCTTCTGGCCCGCGTTGGTAGTGGTCCTGGTGGTAGTGGCCGTCAACGTCATCGGCGAGGAACTCTCAGACCGCATCGGAGGAAAACTTTCATGAGCCAGCTCTTGCAGATCGAAAACTTTACGCTCGGTTTTCCGGGCAGGCCGCCCCTGCTGGACAGCGTCTCCCTGCACGTGAACGACGGCGAAGCGGTCGCCTTGGTGGGGGAGTCCGGCTCAGGCAAATCGCTGACTACCCGGGCCGCCCTGGGTTTGTTTCCTGGTGGCTCGCAGTCCTCCGGCATCGTGTCGGTTCAGGGCCTCGACACTCTCACAGCGAGCGAACAACGCCTCATGGAGCTGCGACGGAGACGCGCTTCCATGATCTTCCAGGATCCTCGGGCGGGCATCAATCCCGTTCGGACCGTGGGGGATTTCCTCACTGAAACCTTGGTGAGACTGGATGGTTTGTCCCGGGCCGAGGCCACGGAACGGGCCGTGACGCAACTGGAACAGGTGGGCCTGCGACGTGCCAAGGAGCTCATGGACCAGCACCCGTATCAGCTCTCGGGCGGCATGCTCCAACGTGTCATGATCGCAGCTGCACTACTTAACTCACCGGATCTGTTGCTGTGCGACGAGCCCACCACGGCCTTGGACGTCACTACCCAGGCGGGGATCGTGAGGCTCCTCCGCGAAGAGCAACAGTCACGGGGAATGGGCATGCTCTTCATTACGCACGACCTCAATCTTGCGGCCAGCTTGCGTGAACGCGTCTACGTGCTTCGCCGGGGGGAAGTGGTGGAGCACGGGCCAACCCGGACTGTCTTTCTGACGCCGGAGCAGGACTACACCCGGCAGCTGGTTGAGGCTACCCCTGTGATTGAAGTGGGCGGCTTGGCTGCGCCTGTGGTCGTGGGGTCCCCGCTGCTGAAGGTTTCGGGGCTATCAAAAACGTACCAACTGCCCCGCGGCGAAATCATCACCGCCTTGGACGACGCCGGTTTCAGCCTCCCTGAGGGTGGGTCGTTGGGGATCGTGGGTGAATCCGGGTCCGGAAAGTCCACCTTGGCACGACTGGTGGTGGCGCTGGAAACCGCCACATCGGGTGAACTCACGTTGCGGGACGTCCCCCGGCCGCGCCGGGCCCTGAAGGCCTCTGAACGGAAAGTCCTGGCCAGGGATGTCCAGATCGTGTTCCAGGACCCCTACCTCTCTTTGGACCCGCGCATCCCTGTAGGAAACGCTGTGGCAGATGTCTTCCGCCTGCATCAGAAGCAAGGACGCAAGGAAGCCAAAGACAGCGCCCGGGTCCTGTTGGGGCGGGTGGGCATCGGACCGGAACGTTTCGACGCACGGCCTCGTGCCCTCTCGGGTGGGCAGAGGCAACGGGTTGCGTTGGCCAAGGCGCTCGCTGCCCGCCCCCGTCTCCTGGTGCTGGACGAGGCCACCAGCGCCTTGGACGTCTCTGTCCAAGCCCAAGTTCTGGAGCTCGTGGAGGAATTGCGGGACCAGCTCGGACTGACCATCTTGTTCGTCACCCACGATCTGGCTGTGGTCTCACGGATTTGTTCCGAGCTCCTGGTGATGCATCAGGGCCGGATCGTTGAGCAGGGGCCGACGGCTCGAATCCTTGAGGACCCTGGGGACGACTACACGCGAAACCTCATCGCCTCCCGTCCCCGGCCATTGTGGGACGCCGAGCCGGTCACTGCCTGACCGGTGAGAGATTGACCATTGAAATAGGAGAATTTCCCGTGAATACCACCGTTTTCGAACGGAATGTCCCGCAGGCCGCCGTCGTATCCCGTGCCTTGGAGGGCGCGGCCCACCGGCCGTTCTGGATCGACCACCTCAAGGACTCAGCCACACGCTATCCGCAACTCGACGGCGACGCTGCCGCGGACCTCGTGATCGTCGGTGGCGGCTATACCGGATTGTGGACGGCGCTGCGTGCCAAGGAACGCGATCCCGGCCGGACGGTGATCCTGCTGGAAGGGGAGCGGGTGGCATGGGCAGCTTCGGGCCGCAACGGCGGCTTCTGCGAGGCGAGCCTCACCCACGGCCATGAGAACGGCAAGAACCGCTGGCCTGATGAGCTGGAGACCCTCGACCGGCTGGGCATGGAGAACCTGGACCGCATGCAGGAAGCCGTGGAGAAGTACGGCATGGATTGCGAATGGGAGCGCACCGGTGAACTGAACGTTGCAGTGGAACCGCACCAGGTGGCTTGGCTCAAGGAGGACGAAAGCCCCGGCAGCGTCTTTCTGGACCAGGAAGCAGTGAGGGCAGAGCTCAACTCTCCCACCTACCTGGCCGGCCGCTGGCATAAAGACTCCGTGGCGATGGTCCACCCATACAAGCTGGGACTTGAGTTGGCTCGGGTGGCAACGGAGCTGGGCGTGGTGATCTACGAGGACACTCGCGTGCGCGAGTTGAAGGACCACGAACAGGGCGTCACCGTTGTTACGGAGCGAGGCAACGTGGAAGCGGACAACGTGGTCCTCGGTACCAACGTGTTTCCGTCACTGCTCAAACGGAACCAGCTGATGACGGTGCCCGTCTATGACTACGCGCTGATGACCGAGCCCCTGAGCGCGGAGCAGTTGGAGTCCATCGGATGGTCCCAGCGGCAAGGGATCGGGGATGTTGCCAACCAATTCCACTACTACCGCATTACCAAGGACCACAGGATCCTGTTCGGTGGCTATGACGCCCTCTACTTCTGGGGCCGGCGCGTGGACCAGCGGCACGAGCACCAGCCAGCGACGTGGGAGAAGATCGCCTCGCACTTCTTCACGACGTTTCCGCAGCTCGAGGGCCTGAAGTTCACCCACAAGTGGGCCGGACCCATCGATTCGAGCACCCAGTTCTGCGCGTTCTTCGGCACGGCGCGGAAGGGACGGGTGGCGTATGCGGCAGGATTCACCGGACTCGGCGTAGGGGCCACGGCATTTGCAGCCGACGTCCTCCTGGATCTCCTGGCCGGTCTGGATACCGAACGCACCCGGGTGGAAATGGTCCGGAAACGGCCCCTGCCCTTCCCTCCTGAGCCGCTCGCTTCCCTGGGCATCAACCTGACACGCTGGTCCATGGACCGCGCCGATCACAATCAGGGAAAACGGAACCTGATCCTCAAAGCGCTCGACGCCGTCGGGTTGGGATTCGACTCCTGACCCCTTTCGTTGCGGGGCCTGCTTTGCGCGTTTAGATCCCGCGTTAGCGTGTAGAGCGGGCCTCGCAACGCAGGGCGGGTTCGTTGTGGGGCCTGCTTTGCGCGTTTAGGTCCTGCGTTAGCGTGTAGAGCGGGCCTCGCAACGCAGGGTTGGTGGGTGAGTTATCGCTTAGGGGTTGGCTTGCGTGGGGTGGAAGCGCTCGACGCCGGACGCTTGGCCGGCGTCGTTGGCGTACGGGGAGCGGGACGCTTCACGGGAGTAGCCTTCGCTGCACCGGACGATCGCGGAGCCGAAGCAGCCGGGCGTTTGGTGGGGGTTCCTACACGCGGAGCCGGTTTGCGGGGTGCGGGAGTGCGCTTTACAGCCGGTGGCCGTCGAACTGGAGTTCCGGCCCGCGAACCAAACGACGGCACCACCGCTCCCAGGAAAAGCACGCCCAGGGTCCCAAAACCTGCCACGGCTGCCAAGTAAAAGTAGATGTCTGAATCCTGGGTGCTCACGGCACTGCCCAGAGCATTGGCGTCCTGGTTGAACGCGATTCCCCACATGCGCAGGAAGGCGATGCTGCAACCGATGAAAAGGCTGGTCCCCGCGGCCCCAAGGAGGACCACAAAGTAGCGTCGCCGGTTGAAGACCTGCACGATGGACGCCAAATAGCAGATCAGCACGGAACCGAGGAACAAGTACAGCACCAGTTCCTCAAGCACCACGGCGGCCAGCACCAACAGCCCGAGCGAGACGAACGCGGACACCACCGCAAGCTTCCCGCTGTTCCCCATGTGACGCATGAGGTTAATCATCGCCGACCAAGTGGCCACGCCACGCCGTCGTACATTGCAGTTGGATACCGTTGCTAGGCCCGCTCTGCGTCGTATGAGCCCGTCAGAATGCGCAGAGCGGGCCCCACAACGGGCTGACCAAACCTACTTGATGACGTACCCATGCATGATGGTCATGACGGCAGCGACGCTCTGCTCGCGGGTGCGCTCAGGGTTGTACGTCTGCCGGTCGAGGCCAACCACGAAGATGGCACCAAAAATTGCCGCCTCCAAGGATCCCCGGGCAATGCTCTCATCAACCTTGTAGCCGGACGCCACGCTCTCCACCGCGGAACCGATCACGGCCAGGAGTTCAGCGCGAAGCTCGGCAAACACGGCACTCCATTCACCGGGAGTGCGCCAGTTTTCGCTGACCCACAGGCGGGCGAAGGAGGGGTAGTCGTCCATGAATTCCATGGCTTGGCCCACCATGTTGGTCATGGATTCCAGAGGGTCGTTGGCCTGTCCGCGGACGTCCTGGAGCCGGACCAGCATAATGTCCACACCGTGCCGCAAGAGCTGCGCAATGAGGTCGGACTTGCTGCCGAAGTTGTAATAGACAGTCCCCTTGGACACCCCGGCGGCGGCCGCGATTTCATCCACGGTTACCCCCGCAGCGCCGCGCTCGCCGATCAGCTCCATGGAGGCCTCGAACAGGCGCTGCTTGGTGGCGTTGGTGCGGCCGGGGCGGAGTTTCTTCTCCGAGAGACTGGCGCCGGTTTCGGAAGGAACCGGCTCGGTGGTGCTCATACTGCGATCTCCGGCTTCAGCGTCTTGAGGGTCCACATCTTGTGCTTGCGGACAGCGAGCGTTGACAGTGCCGCTCCCAGCAAAGTGTATCCAAGCAGACCCAGTACGGTTGGCCAGATCATGCTGAGTTCACCGCCGTAGATCAGGTGCCTCATGCCGGTGACCACGTATCCCATAGGCAGGACCTCGTGAACAACATGGAGCGGCATGGGGGTGGTTTGCCACGGGAACGTTCCGCCCGACGAAACGAGCTGCAGGACCAGCAGGATCAGCACCACGAACTTTCCGGGCGTGCCCATGAGCGCCACGATGCCTTGGATGATCGCGCTGAACGCCATCACTGCTGCAAGCATGAACAGCCACATCCCGATCGGGTGCGCGGGGTTCAGGCCCAGGCCGAGATTCACCACGAGGGTGAGGATGGTGGCCTGCAGCACGGACACCACGAAGAACGGCAGCCAGCCTCCGACGGCGATTTTCCAGGCGGGGGCGTTCGAGGCGAGGGCCCGTTGGGTGATGGGTCGCATGGCCTGGACCAGCATGAATACGCCGATCCACAGTGCGAGGGTCAGGAAGAACGGTGCCAGGCCGGCGCCGTAAGAGCCCGCCTTGGCCTGGGAGACGTTGTCCACGGCCACGGGATCCGCGATCACCTTGGACACGCTGCTCTTCTGTTCATCGTTCGGGTTGGGGATGTCTCCCGCGCCCTTGGCGAGCTCGGTGGCCAGGGTGTGGGCGCCGTCGGAGGCTGTGACTCCGCCGCTGGCGAGCTGGCTGGCGCCGTTGTCCAGTTGGCGGGCGCCGTCGTCGAGCTTGCCGGCCCCTTCCAGGGCGGTTTGCTGCCCCGCGGCCAACGTTGAGGCGCCCGTGCTCAGTTGCCCGGCGCCGTCGGCAGCCTTCGAGATCGCGTCGGTCAGGGCTGGTGTCGCGGCGGCGAGCTTGGATGCCCCGGCGCTCACGGCAGCTGAACCGTCCGATAGCTGCTGGATCTTGGCCGCATCACCAGTGATCTTGGTCTTCGCGTCCGTCACCGGGCTCGATGCTGCGGCGGCGTCAAAGTCCGCCAGGACCTTGTCGGCCTGCTCCTGCGTCAGGACACCGGCAGTCACCAGTCGTGCGTTGGATTCCACCACGCGGTTGCGGAGGCCCTTGTCTGCCGCTTCGAGCTGTCCGACGACGTCCTGGACTTTTGCGTTCAGCTCGGCGTTTCCGGCGGCTACTTGCGCTGCGCCGTCGGCGAGTTTCTGCGAATCACCAGGAAGGGTAGCGGTTTTATCCTTGAGCTCGGTCAGTCCCGAACTCAGCTGGCCGGCACCGGTGTTCAGTTGTACCGCGCCATCCCGCAATTGGGTCTGGCCGGCCACGAGTTGGTCGGCGCCGGTCACTAACTGAGTGGTGCCGTCGTGCAGGGTTGCGGCACCGTCACTGAGTTTGCCAACGCCCGTGGCCAACTCCGAGGCGCCATCAGCAGCCTTCACGATGGACGCATGGATGGTGCCGAAGCCGGTGAGGAGCTGGTTTGCGGTTTCCTCGCCCACTTCCTTGGCCACTGTGGAGTGGACGGCTGTTGTGAGCTTGTCCACGATGGTGCTCAGGAGGTAGTTGTTGGCGTCGTTGGTGGTGACGTGCAACATGGCCTGGTTGGCGGCGTCGAAGCTGCCCGGGGAGACCAGGTTGGCGGAGAAATCCTTGGGGATGCGCAGCGCGAAGGCATACTCACCCGTACGAACACCCGCATCGGCGTCCTCGGCGCTGGACACCTGCTTCCAGTTGAAGACGTGGCCCTCAACCAAGCTGTCTGCTACCTTCTTGCCGGCCTGCAGTTCGGTACCGTCCGACGACGTTGCTCCCGTGTCTTCCACCACCAAGGCGGCGTCGATCTGGTTCAGGTTGCCGTACGGATCCCAGTTCGCGTAAAGGTACACGGCGCCGTAGAGCAACGGGACCATGGTCAGGGCGAGGATGGTCAGCTTGGGCAGGAGCCCGCCGGTCATGCGCTTGAGTTCGGAGCGGGCGAGCCGCAGAACAGTCACTTTGCAGTCCTTTGAAGGTTTACGGATTCAGGTTGGGCAGCTGCGGATGTTTCAGATGCCGGTTCGGCCGCGTGCTTGGCTTTGGGCTCGACGGCGGCTGCTGGCTTGGGCTGGGCGGGCCCGGTTTGGGTTGTCTTTTCTTTGGCCGGGGCGGGTTTCGCTTCCGGTTCAGGGGGATGCGTGACGGAGTTTCCAATCACCGCCGCGGGGCCGGTCCAGTTGTCCGGGAGGGAACCCACGACGGCGACGACGGCAAGTGGCCGCCCGGCGTCGGACGCCAATGCCTGAAGTCGCGGTAACCACGACGCGGAATCAGCACTGTGGCGATCCGGGGAGTCGACAACAAGGAGGTCGGTGGCCGGATCTGCCAAGGCAAGCGCGGTGAGGAGTTCAAGTCGGCGGGTGGCCGGAATTTGTTCTATCCAGAGTCCGGCGATGTCCTCGAAGCTGTTGACCTTCAGCCATGGCTTGCTCAGTAGGGCGCCACGGTAACGGCGGGGGATGAGGGAGAGGTCTTCGGTGACCAGATCGCGGACACTCAGGTGCTGCTCGGGTTCGTTGACGCCGGGGGAGTCCACCAAGGCGCTGGCGAGGCGGATTTTCTTGGTCTTGGAGGTGTTGTCCCAGCTCAGGATGCCGTCGCTTGGCTTCATGCGGCCGCTCAGAGCCAACGCCAAAGCGGTCCGCTGGTCCTGGCCCTCTCCGGCCACGAGCAGGAGTTCACCGCGGCGGACTTGCAGTGACGTTGCCGGGAGGAGATCGTCCCGGCGGCCGTTGATCTGGAGTTGCTGTACGGACAGCACAATGAAGCCTTTCGCAGAAATGGTGTCTGCTGAAAGTCTAACTAAACTGACCAGTCAGTTCAAATAAGGGTTCTACAGGCCGTACTTTTCCAGAAGCCGTAGCCACACTTCGCTGATGGTGGGGTACGACGGAACGGCATGCCAGAGACGGTCCAGCGGGACTTCACCCACGATCGCAACGGTTGCAGAATGGAGCAATTCGGCGACGCCCGGGCCCACAAAGGTAGCGCCGAGGATCACCTTCCGGTCCTCATCCACCACTATTTGCGCCCAGCCTTTGTAGTCGGGGGAGTGCAACTGGGAGCCGGACACATCTATGGGCAGTTCCACGCCGGTGACGTTCTTGCCCTGCAACAACGCCTGCTCCAGGCTCGGGCCCACGGAGGCAACCTCAGGATCGGTGAAGACGACACTGGGGACTGCATGCTGATTGGCGGTTTGGGCCCAAGGGCTCCAAGGCTGCGGCGTTCCTTTGAGCTTGCCGTTGGCTCGGGCGACGATCGCGTCACCGGTGGCACGGGCCTCGTATTTACCCTGGTGCGTCAGGAGGACCTTGCCGGCCGCGTCGCCGGCAGCGTAGAGCCATAGTCCGCTGGTGCCGTCACTTGCGGGGCCTTCCACCAATCCGCTGGCTTCGGTTGTGAGTCGCAGGGGCTTACCGTCCTGTGCTTCAACGCCCACATTTTCCAGGCCCAGATTGGCCAAAGCGGGGTGCCGTCCCGAGGCGACCAGTAGTTGGTCGGCGGTGGTGGTTTTGCCGTCGAACGTGACTGTCACCGAGCCGTCGTCGTTCTTCTCCGTTTTCTCCACATCGGTGTGCAGGTGAACAGCGACGCCGTCGGCGCGAAGCCCTGCCAGGACCAGGTTCGCGGCTTCCTCCGGGTAGCTGCTCAGCAGGCGGCCCCGGGCGATCAGCGTGACATCCGAGCCGAGCCGGGCGAATGCCTGCGCCATTTCCACGCCCGCCACGCCGCCGCCGAGCACCACAAAACGCTTCGGAACTTCCTTGGCTGCCGTGGCGCCGCGGGTGGTCCAGAACGGAACGTCCTTCAAGCCATCAATGTCCGGGACGGTAGGGGTTGAACCCGTTGCGATCACCACAGCATGGTGGGCCTTCAGCGCGTAGCTGTTGCCATCGAGCCCATCCACCTGGACCTCGCGCGGGCCTGTGATACGGCCGCGTCCACGAAATAACTCAATGCCGGCGCTGTCCAGCCATTCGACCTGGCTGCCGTCCTGCCAGTTATTGGTGAACCAATCCCGATGCTTCAGCGCGGCCTCGGCATCAATGGTTCCAGTGATTGCCTCCTTTGCGCCCGGCACCACTTGGGCGGCGTGGAGCACACTCCCCGGACGGAGGAGCGCCTTGGACGGGATGCATGCCCAGTATGAGCACTCGCCGCCCACCAATTCGCTTTCGATGATCACCGCCGTCAGGCCGCCGCGAACCACCCGGTCCGCCACGTTTTCCCCTACGGCGCCCGCGCCGATAACGATTACGTCGAATTCCCGGGAGCTCTCGGCAGTCATGGGGAAAGCCTACGCCGGGTTGGTATGCGTTGTGAGGCCCGCTTTGCGCGCTTTGGGTGGGTTTTGGGGTGCAGAGCAGGCCTCGCAACGCGTGCGGCCGGCCCGTGCGGGAAATCTCAGGGAATTCCCGGCTTGTAGCTATGACGGAGGTGGGACATCCGATATTGTATGCTGCGAGCTACCCGTTCTTTGGTGGGCACTATGCTCGCCTCAATATTAACACCGCACCTGCTCCCCAACCTGGCCTCGCCGGAGTGCGGGGCAGGTGCATCGGCAAGGAGAAAGCCATGACAACTTCCGGTGTGGTTCCGCAGGCGCGGTTCAGCGCACAGGCCCGGCTGCGTGCCTTGCAGTCGGACATTATGGAATTGATCCTTGAGCGTGAGCTCGAGGCTGGCGATCCATTGCCCACGGAGAGTGAGCTCTCTGTCGCCCTGGGCGTAGGCCGAAACACTCTCCGCGAATCCCTCAAGGTGCTCCAGGCCCTCGGCGTGATTGAGATCCGCCACGGCTTCGGCATGTTTGTGGCGCCGAGCAACTTTGATGCATTGGCTGATGGGCTCACGTTCCGGGGGCGGCTTTCGCTTCGCCATCAGGGACTTGAAGCCCTCCAGCTGGTAGATGTACGCCAGGCTCTCGAATCCGGGCTGATTGGCTCTTCCATGGATGTCATGACCAAGGAACAGCTTGCCTCCATCGAGGAGGCCGTGAAGCAGATGGAAGATCTGGCTGCCGCTGGCGAGAACTTCGTCGCCGCCGATGCCGAGTTCCACCGCCGCCTTTTCGAACCTCTCAACAACGAACTCCTGATCAATCTCATGGGGGTCTTCTGGAAGGTCTACCGGAAGATCCACGTGGAGATCGGCCCGGGCAACGAGGACCTGGCAAAAACCGCTGCGATGCACCGCGGAATTTATGCGGCAGTTGCTGCCGGCGACAAGGTTTCGGCTTCTGAGCTGCTCAACCGGCACTTCGACGGCATCCGTCGCCGCATCAGCGAGGCCGTGGGGGAGTAAACGCTCCGCACTTAACGCAAGGGACCGCCGTCGTACTTCTGTGAAAAGTACGACGGCGGTCCTTGCGTTTCTGCGTGCGGGTCACCTTCCGCTGCGGCTTACCCAACTAGGTAACAGCAAGTGCTGCAATGAGGGCTCAGTGGAGCACTTGCTGTTACCTAGTTGGGTACCCGGGCAAAACAAAAGACCCGCACCGGCGAGCCGGTGCGGGTCTTCATCTGTGCGCCCAAAGGGATTCGAACCCCTGACCTTCTGTTCCGTAGACAGACGCTCTATCCAGCTGAGCTATGGGCGCATTTCGTGTGATTCTCGGCGGTCTGTTTCTCTGACCCCCTCGAACCTCAATAAACTTTACAGAAGTTCATGTGAAGTTCCAAATCGAAAAGCTGTAATCTACGCAACTAGACCGGTCTACGTGACCTTCGTCACTTAAATTCAGCCTTTCCGCTTGTCAATCCTTGATTTCTAGCGGTTTTCGCTTCCACCGCCTCCGGATGTCCGATGTCTGACAGCGGATTGGTCTGGTCCGCGGCCCCTATCGTTTAGGACACACCACTGAACCCGAGGAAGGGAACCGCAATGGGCGATCTGGCGCGACTGCCGCTGCTTGAGAAGGCACCTACTACGCATGCACGCCTGCTGGCCTGGGTTGAGGAAGTTGCCGAGCTGACTCAGCCGGACCGCATCCACTGGGTCGATGGAAGCGAAGCAGAAAACAAGAAGCTCACCGACGAACTCGTCGAGGCCGGCACGCTGAAGCGGCTGAACCCGGAAACGTTCCCGAATTCCTTCGCGGCGTTCTCTGACCCCGCCGACGTTGCCCGTGTAGAAGAGCAGACGTTCATCTGCTCCGAGAACGAGCGCGACGCAGGCTTCACCAACAACTGGATGGCCCCGGCCGAGATGAAGCAGAAGCTGCGCGGACTCTTCGCCGGCTCCATGCGCGGCCGCACCATGTACGTCATTCCGTTCGTTATGGGCCACTTGGATGCCGAGGACCCGAAGTTTGGCGTCGAGATCACCGACTCCGCCTACGTTGTTGCCTCCATGCGCATCATGGCCCGCATCGGCACGGACGTCCTGGACCGCATCACGCAGACCGACGCTTTCTTTGTTCCCGCCCTCCACTCGCTGGGCGCACCACTGGAAGCCGGGCAGGCCGACGTCGCATGGCCTTGCAACACCGACAAGTGGATTGTGCACTTCCCCGAAGAGCGTTCCATTTGGTCCTTCGGTTCGGGCTACGGCGGCAACGCCCTTCTGGGCAAGAAGTGCTACGCGCTGCGCATCGCTTCGGTGATGGCCCGCGACGAAGGCTGGCTGGCTGAGCACATGCTCATCCTCAAGCTGACCTCCCCCGAGCAGAAGACCTACTACGTCTCCGCCGCTTTCCCGTCCGCCTGCGGCAAGACCAACCTCGCGTTGCTCGACCCCACCATCAAGGGCTGGAAGGTTGAGACGCTTGGCGATGACATCACCTGGATGCGTTTCGGCAAGGAAGGCGAGCTCCGCGCCGTCAACCCCGAAGCTGGCTTGTTCGGTGTTGCTCCGGGTACCGGCTGGGGCACCAACCCCAACGCCATGCGCGCCATCGCCAAGGGCAACAGCATCTTCACCAACGTTGCACTGACCGACGACGGTGGCGTTTGGTGGGAAGGCATGACGGAGGAAACCCCGGCACACCTGACTGACTGGCGCGGCGAGTCCTGGACTCCGGACTCGGACGCTCCTGCTGCGCACCCGAACTCGCGTTTCTGCACGCCGATCGACCAGATCGACATGCTGGCCGAAGAGTACTTCAGCCCGGAAGGCGTTGAGCTGTCAGCGATTCTGTTCGGTGGCCGCCGCAAGACCACCATCCCGCTGGTCACCGAGGCCCGCGACTGGTCAAACGGCATCTTCATGGGTTCCACTCTGTCCTCCGAAACCACGGCTGCTGCCGCCGGTGCTGTCGGCGTGGTCCGCCGCGACCCGATGGCCATGCTGCCGTTCATCGGCTACGACGCAGGTGACTACCTGAACCACTGGGTAAACCTGTCCGCCAAGGCCAACCCGGAGCGTCTGCCCAAGATCTTCCTGGTGAACTGGTTCCGTCGCACGGCTGAAGGCGGCTTCGCCTGGCCTGGTTTCGGAGACAACGCCCGTGTGCTCAAGTGGGCCATCGAGCGCCTCGAGGGCAAGGCTGACGCCGTGGAAACCCCGATCGGTTTCGTGCCGACCGGTGAATCCATCGATCTCGAGGGCCTGGACATGACCCCGGCCGAGGTTGAGTCGGCTGTTCGTGTCGATCCCGAGGAATGGGCAACCGAGTTGGCGTCCATCGAGGAATGGTTCGCCAACTTCGGCGAGTCGCTCCCGGCGGCGCTTCAGTCCGAACTGGACGGTCTCAAGACCCGTCTGGGCTAGACCTCTTAGGAACAACGGCGTTCTTAAGCGAACGACGACGGCCCGTCACCTTTCGAATGAAAGGTGGCGGGCCGCCGTCGTGCTTGGGGCTATTGTCCCCGCTGGAGTGCGTGCCCTAGTTGGCGAGCCACACGTCCGGGCCGAACACTTCGTAGTGGATCCGGGTAGCTGGAATTCCGGCATCAATGGCTTCATCGCGGATCTTCTTCATGAAGGGGAGGGGGCCGCAAAGGTAAAGCGAAGCGTCTGCGGGCATGTCCAGTTCACGCAGCGACATGAAGCCGTGGTTGGTTCCGGGGTGGGGAGACTCGAGCCAAAGCTGCAGGTCCGCGTCGATCCGCGCTGCGTCCGCGGTCATCTGGCCGCTGAGCGCCCAGTTCTCGATGGTCTTGTCGGCGTGAAGGACCAGGATCTGCCGATCCGTGCCCGTCTCAGCGAGCGACCGCAGAATGGAAGCGGTGGGGGTGCAGCCAATACCTGCAGAGGCCAGGATGACGGGGCCGTCACCGTTTCTGAGGGTAATCTCCCCGTACGGGTTTGAAATTTCGAGGATGTCACCGGGTTCGACGCCGGCGTGCAGGGCGGTGGACACCTCACCCCCGTCGTTCAGCTTGGTAGTGAAGGTCCGGCTCGTGCCCGCGTCACCGGAAAGCGAATACTGGCGCACCTGGCGCAGGCCATCCGGAAGATGGACCTTGACACTGACGTACTGACCGGGTTCTGCCGGCGTTACCGGGGTGTCGTCTGCCGGTTCCAGGGTGAACGTCACCGCATCAGTGCCTGCCGGGTCCTTGCCGGTCACACGCCAGGGCATCCACATTTTGTGGTTCGCCTGAGATGCGTACAGGTCCTTTTCCAGTTTGATCAGTGCGTCTGCCATGAGCCAGTACACCTCTGCCCATGCTTCAGCGATCTCCGGAGTGATGACGTCGGCCAAGTCCGCGGCGATGGCTGCAAAAAGGTGTTCGTAGACCACTCCGTACTGGTCCTCGGTGATTCCGAGGGAGGCGTGCTTGTGCGCAATGCGGGAAAGTACTTTTTCGGGGAGGGTGCCCGGATTGTTGATGAGGTGGGTCGCGAAGGTGGCGATACTCCCCGCAAGCGCCCGCTGCTGATCTCCGGAACGCTGGTTGGAGCGGCTGAAGAGTCCATCGAGCAACTCGGGGTGCGCGGCGAAGAGTCGATTGTAGAAGTCGACGGTGATCGTGCCGATCCGTGAACCAACCAGCGGCAGCGTGGCTTCAATGGTGGGGCGGGACTTTTCCGAGAGCATGGTTCTCCTGGCTGTAGGGGTCGGTTTAGTCGACCAAATATATAGGCATTTAGAATGCTTATATCTATATCCAATTTCTACACTGCGTAGAAGAGTTCTGCAAGCCGGACAGAACCGGCTGTTGGAGGTGCTGTTGTGCCTGCTACGACTAAGACTGAGTGGCCGGGGTCCTGAACTCCGGCCGGAGCCCGATGGATTGGAACACGGGGTTCATCTGCCGGGCATGGGGGAGGGACGCGATAACCACGGCATCGAGCTCTGTGTAGAACGCTTCCCTGGCACGGTTCATTGCGTGGCGCAGCCCGCACTCATTGATGAGAGGGCAGTTCTTGGTGGGGGATTGGCACTCAGCTGGATCCTGCCGACTGTCCAGATGCCTGAGGACTTCGCCAACTGTCGCCCTCCGACCGGTTTCATTGAGCCGGGAACCGCCCAACCGTCCCCGCTCAACATCGATGTATCCAAGTGCACGCAGGCGCACCATCGCCTTGCTGACATGGTTGTATGGGGTTCCCACGGCATCCGCCACCGCTTGGGTAGTCAGCAGCATGCCCTCTGGAGCCGCGGCCAACACCATGATTGCGCGGAGGCTGACATCTGCGAAGGCGTTGATTTTCATGGGCTCAGCTCACGGATAAGGTCTAGTCCACCCAGATGGATGGTTCGTGGGTATCGGGCTCCATGGCACTGAACGCGAAACCGTCCACTGCGGGAGTGTAGGGAATGATTGCTGCAAGGACTTCGCCATCCCTGTGCTCGGCTGCACCATGGATGCCGTCAGTACCATGGTCCGGCAAGCTGACGTCGCTCACAACAGCCACGGCTTTGAAATCATCACGGCCTTGACGCAGCAAATCATGGATGTCGGTCAGCATCTGCCCGGCATCCACGTCGCCGTTCTCGTCCGGCTCGCCCGGGGCAATCATCACTATCCGCAGTTCACCATCGTTCGAGAGCGTGATGCCAAACGGGAAGAATCCGCCATTCTGCTGGATGTGCTCCTGGGCGGTCCCAAGCGCTGTGCCCAGCGTCTCGCGGAGTTCGCGGTCCTGGACGGATTCGCCTTTACCCGGCGCGCTGGAGGGCAGTTCGCTCATGCGGACCACACCCGTGCAGGAGTTGGCATCACTGCTGTCTCGCCGAACGCGACGGTCCGGGACTGTTCGTCGATTTCATAGGGTTTGAGAAGGAGCATCGAAAGACCTTCAGTGTGTTCGATGTGGAGCCTGAGAGCGTCAAGGGCAACGCCTTCGCCGTTACTGGGGGTGAGGCGGACATCGCTGATGACGCACGTACCCCGCAATGACTGGATCCCTTGGCGGAAACCGTCTGTCAATAACTGGAGGGACTCTTCCGAATCAACCTCGTCGTCCTCGGTGGGCTCTTGGTATGACATATGGTGCGCGATCTCACCCGTGAGATCGGTAGTGACACCATACGGCGCCAACGAGCCGTTCTTCCCCAACTGATCCTGGCCGAAGGGTACGGCCGCTCCAACAAGATCGAAAACATCCTGGATGGCCTGCTCGGAGAGTCCCTCATGCCACCATTCCTCCGCAGGAGCGGCTCCGCCCGCCCATACGTAGGGCTCCTGAGCTTCTACCCGGGGGTCACTCATGGTGGGGTGCTTCAGGAACTTCTTGCGGGTGAAGTCCACACGGATGATTTGGCTGATGCCACTGCGGTGTTCAGCCCACAAGTGGAGCGTGTCTTCGGTCTTACCCGCCTGCGGATCCAGTACAGCAACCATCGCGAGGAGGTTTTCGGCATGGCCCGAGAAGAGATCAATGGTCAGCTTCACGGACAGCAGCGGGTCCGGGGGCATGGTCCCCTGAATTTCCTTGGGGACTTCGCCGCGGTGGATGGAGCCGTCAGTGTGGAGCATGAAGACGAACGGAGCAAAGCTCTTGTTGATTACCAACTGGGCGTCAGCCAGCTTAAGAGCCTCGGCCACGACTGCAGCCAATTCGGATTCGGGCGAGGTGCGAGCCTCGGACGGAATCTGCGTCATGCCGGCCCGTTCCTAGGCCCGAACCAGCGCAAGGACGCGGTCACGGATCTTCTCCATGGTTGCCTGGTCCTTGGCTTCGGCGTTCAGGCGGAGGAAGGGCTCAGTGTTGGACGGGCGAAGGTTGAACCACCAGCTGCCGTCCTTGGCATTGAACGTGCTGCCGTCCATGTGGTCGATGTCGATGTCTTCGGTTTCGAAATCGGCTCGAACCCGCTCCACGGCACCGGCCTTGTCTTCGATCTCGGAGTTGATCTCGCCGGAGGAAACGTAAGGTTCGTATTGGCGTCCGAGTTCGGAGAGGGGGCCGTCTTGCTCACCCAGGGCAGCGAGGACGTGCATGGCGGCAAGCATGCCGGTGTCAGCGTTCCAGAAATCCCGGAAGTAGAAGTGCGCGGAGTGCTCACCGCCGAACACGGCACCTTCCTCGGCCATGACGGCCTTGATGAAGGAGTGCCCCACCCGGGTCCGCACAGCACGGCCGCCATCCTTGGCTACGAGCTCGGGCACGGCCTTGGAGGTGAGGAGGTTGTGGATGATCACCGGGGTCTCTTCACCCGCGGCCTGGGCTCGGGCGATCTCCCGACGGGCCACCATTCCGGTGATCGCGGACGGGGAAACGGGCTCGCCCTTTTCATCAATGACGAAGCAGCGGTCCGCGTCGCCGTCGAAGGCGAGGCCGATGTCGGCGCCATGCTTGACGACGGCGGCCTGGAGATCACGCAGGTTTTCCGGCTCCAAGGGGTTGGCCGGGTGGTTGGGGAACGAGCCGTCGAGTTCGAAATAAAGGGGAACGATTTCGAAAGGCAGCGCCGGGAGGAGTTTGTCGCCGAGTACGGCAGGGGTGGTTAAACCAGCCATGCCGTTGCCAGCATCGACCACAATCTTCAGTGGACGGGAGCCGGAAAGGTCCACGAGCTTCCGCAGGTACTCGGAGTAGTCCTTCAGAACGTCATGGACGCCGATCTCGCCTCTGGTGCCTGCCGCCGGGATAATGCCGGTGTTCAGGTACTGCTCAGCGAGGGCCTGGATTTCCTTGAGCCCGCTCTCCGAAGAGATGGGCTGGGCGCCGGCCTTGGCCATTTTGATCCCGTTATACGCGGCCGGGTTGTGACTTGCGGTAAACGTTGCGCCGGCAGCGTTCAGGGCCCCGCATGCATAGTAGAGCTCGTCGGTTGAGATGAGGTCCAGCAACTGGACGTTCGCGCCACGCGTGGCTGCCCCGTTGGCAAAGGCTTGGCTGAACTCCGGAGAGGAGGGACGCATGTCGCCGCCAACCAGTACCGTTTCACCCTCCAAGCCCAGGACGTCTATGAAGGCAGCGCCAACGGCCTCGACGATTTCAGCCGTGATGGTTTCACCCACGATGCCCCGGACGTCGTACGCCTTGAAGGAAGCCGAGAGGTCGAATGTCTTGTTCTGCTCGCTAGTCACGGGCTCAATCCTACTGTGGCAAGGCAGTTGGGGTTGAACTTGAATAGATGACCTGTGGATAGCCGTTATCCACATAGCGGGACACCCAGGTTCTGGCTGTCAGGGTCGGCTGGAATACTGGGTTGATGGCCAACAACTCCCCAAACGCTGCCGTTTCCGTGCAATCACCTACCCATCACCAGGCGCTGGCGTGCCTTCGTGAGTTGGTGGGCCACCCGGAAGCGCGGTTCCACGACGGACAGTATGAAGCCATTGAGGCGTTGGTGGATGCGGGCCGCCGGGCGCTGGTAGTCCAGCGCACAGGTTGGGGGAAGTCTGCGGTTTACTTCGTGGCTTCATTGCTGTTGCGCCGCCGCGGCGCCGGTCCAACGCTGATTGTGTCGCCGTTGCTTGCGCTCATGCGTGACCAAGTGGCCGCAGCTGCCCGGGCAGGGGTGCGGGCTGTCGCCATAAACTCCGCCAATGCCCTGGAATGGGACACGGTCCTGGCCCAGCTCGCCGCGGATGAGGTTGATGTCCTTCTGGTGTCCCCGGAGCGGCTCACCAACCCCTCCTTCAGGGAGAACCAGCTTCCGGAGCTCATTCGTCGCACCGGGCTCCTGGTGATTGACGAGGCACACTGTATCTCGGACTGGGGACACGATTTCCGCCCCGATTACCGCCGCATCGCGGACCTCATTGCACAGTTGCCAAAGTCAGTTCCCGTTCTGGCCACCACAGCCACGGCCAATTCCAGGGTGGTCCATGACATTGAGGAACAACTTGGTGCCGGAGTCTTGACCATACGTGGCGCACTCGGGCGTGAATCGCTGCGGCTAGGTGTCCTTACCCTGCCCGATTCCAGGGATCGGCTGGGCTGGCTGCTGACACACCTCACCGACATGCCCGGCAGTGGCATCATCTACACCCTGACCGTCTCGGCGGCCGAAGACACTGCACGGCTTCTTGCAGAGGCCGGGCACAACGTCCTGTCCTACACGGGGAGGACGGACCCTGCGGACCGGGAACGTGCTGAACAACTGTTGAAGGACAACCAAGTGAAGGCCCTCGTGGCCACGTCCGCCCTGGGCATGGGGTTTGATAAGCCGGACCTGGGCTTCGTCATCCACCTTGGTGCTCCGTCGTCACCGGTTGCCTACTACCAACAGGTTGGCCGCGCCGGCCGTGGTGCAGCCAACGCAGACGTTTTGCTGCTGCCGGGCTCCGAAGACCGCGAAATTTGGCAGTACTTCGCCACAGCATCCATGCCGTCGGCCGAGAAGGCCGAGTCTGTGCTGAGGGTGCTTGGGGAAGCGGGCTCAGCCCTGTCCACCGTCGCGCTGGAAGCCAGAGTGGACCTTCGGCGCACGCCATTGGAACTCCTCCTCAAAGTCCTGGCAGTTGATGGGGCCGTAGAGCGCGTTGGAGGCGGTTGGCGATCCACCGGGAAGCCGTGGAACTATGACGCCGAGCGCTATGCCCGCATCGCCGAGGCCCGTGTGGATGAGCAGGATTCCATGGTGATCTACCAGGACACGGCCGGCTGCCGCATGGAATACATCACCTCGGTTTTGGACGACGAAACGGCAGCAGCTTGTGGACGCTGCGACAACTGCGCCGGCCGCTGGTTCCCGGTGGACGTGGCAGCGTCGGCGGCCGACGCCGCAGGCCAAACTCTCCGGCGTGCGGGTATAGCGGTGGAGCCGCGCCTTCAGTGGCCCAGTGGCATGGATCGGCTCGGTGTGTCCGTCAAGGGAAAAATCAAGCCCGATGAGAGCGTTTCCGAAGGGCGGATCCTGGCAAGGCTTACCGACTTGGGCTGGGGCGGTGCTTTACGGGAGCTGTTCGCGTCCGGGGCACCGGATCGCGACGTGGATCCTGCCATGCTGCAGGCATGCGTCCAGGTACTCCGCGAATGGTCCGGAGCCGAGGGCGGAACTCCGTGGAGCGGCGTCGGACGACCCGCGGCGGTCATCAGCATCCCGTCCCGGAGCAAGCCGCAGCTGGTCGAGTCCTTGGCACAGGGAATTGCCGGAATAGGACGGATGCCGTACCTCGGCCAGCTGCAGCCACAGCACGGAGGGCCGACGGGGGCACGCGGCGGCAACAGCGCTTACAGGCTGGCCGGTGTCTGGGACAGGCTTGTTGTTGGTCCCGAACTTGCCCAGGCCTTGGCGGGCACAGGAGGGCAGCCTGTGTTGCTGGTGGACGACCTCATAGACAGCCGCTGGACCATGACCGTATCTGCACGTGCCTTGCGCCAAGCCGGTGTGGGCGCGGTTCTGCCGCTGGCGCTGGCCCAAGCTGGATAGGGCCGCCCGCGAGCCAGTGCGAGCAGCTAAGGGGCGGTAGAACTACGTCATGTTGTGATCGCTCCCACCCTGCGTCTATAGGATCAAGCAAACACGCCTGCTTGCCTGTCGCGGGCCACCAGCCAGAACTTGGACCGGAGCCATGAGCACAAAACCCACCGCCGACGTCGAAGCTGCCGGCGAAACCAGTTGGCGGCCCCGCCTGGCCTTGTTGGTGGCGGCAACGTTCTTCATGGAGTTCCTCGACGGGACCATCCTCACCACTGCCATTCCCAGCATCGCCTCCGATTTCCGTGTAGCGCCGGCAGACATCAACATCACCATGACCGCATATTTGGTGACGGTGGCGATGGGGATTCCTTTGAGCAGTTGGCTTGCCGAGCGGTTCGGTGCCAGGCGGATCTTCTGCCTGGCGATATCGGTGTTCACCATCGCCTCCCTGCTTTGCGCCATCAGCACGGACCTGACCATGCTGACGCTGAGCCGCGTGGCCCAGGGCATGGGCGGAGCCATGATGGTTCCGGTCGGCACGCTGGTGGTGTTGAGGGGCACCCCCAAGTCGGAGCTTCTCCGCGCCACCGCGTATCTTGTGTGGCCTGGCTTGTTGGCCCCGGTCTTGGCCCCGATGGTGGGTGGTGCTCTCACCACCTTCCTGTCGTGGCACTGGATCTTCATCATCAACGTCCCTCTCGGCCTGGCCGCTTTCATTGCCGCCCTCAGGCTGGTACCGCGAACACAGTTTGATGCCCGGCGTCGACTGGACTGGTTCGGGCTGCTGCTCACCACACTGGGCGTGGGCGCCCTGGTAGTTGGGCTGGAGGCCTTGGGAGGCCACGCGTCCAATGTGCTTGCCGTGGCGGTGGTTGCTGCCGGGTTACTGTCCCTGGCCGGTGCCGTGTGGTGGATGCGGAAAGCCGGGGTTCCCCTGTTTAATCTCAGCGTCTTTGGGACCAGGACTTTCAGGGCGACTTCCACCGGTGGTTTCATTTACCGGCTGACCATCAGCTCGGTCCCTTTCCTGTTGCCTTTGATGTTCCAGGACGGCTTTGGTTGGGATCCCCTCAAAGCCGGAGTCATGGTCGCCGCAGTGTTCGTGGGCAACATCGGAATCAAGCCGGCCACCACGCCGCTCATAAGGCGCTTTGGATTCAAACCGGTGCTCGTCTTTGCATCGTTTGCCTCAGCCATCACATTCGCGTTGTGCGCCTTCCTGGACGCCCGAACACCCGAGCCACTGATATTCGCTTTGTTGCTGTTCAGTGGTGTGTTCCGCTCCATCGGTTTCTCCGCGTATGCCTCGGTGCAGTACGCGGACATCGTCCCGGGACAGCTGCCCTCAGCCAACGCTATTTCTGCGACGCTCGTTCAGTTGGCGGCGGCGGCAGGCATCGCCGTGGGTGCCCTGTTCCTGCGCCTGTTCGAAACCACCCAGGTGTTCGGGGCAGACCAAGTGGCGGCTTATAAGGGCGCGTTCATTGCCATGGCCCTCCTGATGCTGATCAGTACGGGGGATAGCCTTGCCCTCCATCGTCATGCCGGGGCGGAGGTCAGCGGCGGAGTGAAGCGGGCTTAACGCAAAAGGTCCCGGTTCGAAAACCGGGACCTATTCGCGGAGACGGGGGGATTTGAACCCCCGGTGGAGTTGTGCCCCACACTTCATTAGCAGTGAAGCCCATTCGGCCGCTCTGGCACGTCTCCCTTTGCTATTGCTAGCCCACCAAGGATACGCAGAAGGTGCCGTCTAGCGCAAAACAGCTTCTTGTCAGTTGCTTCCGGCCAAGGAACGCCACAGGAAGTGGTTGCTCCGGGCCTGGAGCGCTGCTGCCTGCCTGTTGTCGGAGGCGCCCGCGTGACCGCCTTCAAGAGCTTCATGGAACCAGACGTTCGGGATGCCCATGGCCTGCATGCGCGCCGCCATTTTGCGGGCCTGGACAGGTCCCACACGGTCATCGGAGGTGGCTGTCCAAATGAAAGTCTCAGGGTATTCCACACCGTCGTGTAGCAAGTGGTACGGCGAGAAAGTGCGGATGAACTCCCACTGGACCGGAACATCAGGGTCACCGTATTCGGCGATCCAGGAGTATCCGGCGGAGAGCTTGGTGTAGCGGCGCATGTCCAGGAGTGGCACCCCGCAGGAAACAGCCCCGAACAGTTCCGGGTACTGGGTCAGCATGTTGCCCACCAGGAGGCCGCCGTTGGAACCGCCTACGCAGCCGAGTCGACGGCGGCTGGTGACGCCTCGCGAGATGAGGTCCTTCGCCACGGCGGCGAAGTCCTCGTATGCCCGGTGCCGGTTCTCCTGAAGTGCTGCACGGTGCCAGGACGGACCGTATTCGCCACCGCCGCGGATGTTGGCAACAACGAAGACACCACCGCGTGAGTGTGCGGCAGCTCCGTCGTCGGAGGATACGCCCAGGGTGCGGCGTTCCAGCCAGGCCCGCCCGATTGTTCCGCTGTAGGCCGGAGTCCTGGAAACTTCGAAACCGCCATAGCCGGAAAGCTGGGTGGGGTTTTGGCCGTCCAAGACCAAGTCCTTGGACGCGACCTGGAAGTAGGGAACCTTGGTCCCATCGTCAGAAACAGCGAAGTGCTGCTGGACTTCGTAGTCGGCCTCGTTGAAGAACGACGGCGACCGCTTCACCTCGGCGTGCCGGCTCGCCGCCCCGGCAACAAGTGTCCCCCTGGTCAGGGTGGTGGGCGTGGTGAAGCCGGTGGCTACCAGCCAGAAGTCGTTGCCTTCAGCGCCAGGGTCTTCGTCATCCACGGCATAGGCATTGACGTCATGCAGTGGAGGGCAGGCGTCCAGGACGGTGGCGGCCCAGCCGCCTTCAGAATCGGGACGGGCCGGGTCCAACACCCGGATTTCGGAGGACACATCGCGCAGGAGGTTCAGCAGGAGGTAGTCCTTGGTCCAGCTCCACGACTGCAGCGACGTGTGGGCATCCGGCGTGAACAGGACCAGCAATGACCGGGAACCCGCCAGGTAAGACTCGAAGTCCGCGGCCAGCAAGGACCCGGCAGGGTAGAGAACACCGGCAACATCCCAGTCCTTCTGCGGACGGAACAGCAGCCAATCCCGGTGGGCGCTGATGTTCACATCCGTGGGGACATCGATGACCACCCAGGAGTCGTCTCGCAGCAGCGACGTATTCCGGTTGTAGAAGTCGATGTAGTCCACGGCGAAGGTCCGCTCATAGCCCGGGGTGGAATCGTGGGCCACCATGGCCAACATGTGGTCCTCGGGGATTTCGAAGAGGCGCTCTGCCTGGGCCAGCGTTTGGCCGCGGCGCAGCTTCACCCCGGTGCGGGCATAGGAGGACGTAGTTGCGGGGAGCCCATCCGCCGTGCTGGACACAAGCAAAGTGTCGGCATCCAGCCAGCTGACGTTGCCTTTGGCTGTCGGCACGTCAAAGCCACCCTCCACGAAGGTGCGGGACTCGACGTCGAACTCGCGGTGGCGGTCAGCGTCGCCGCCGTCGGGGGAGAGCGAAACCATGGCCAGGCGGTACTCGGAGCCGTCGGCAGGACGGAGGAAGCCGACACCATGGAAGACCCACTCAACGCCTTCGGCGGCGGCAAGGGCGTCGATATCCAGCAGGACGTCCCACTCCGGCTCCTCAGTGAGATAGCTTTCCCACGTAGTTCGACGCCAAAGGCCCTTGGGGTGTTCCTGGTCTTTCCAGAAGTTGTAGTAGAAATCGCCGCGTTTGGAGACCATTGCGATGCGATCGTTGGAGTCGAGGACCTCCAGGATGCCAGCCTCAACGGCCGCGTACTCGGCGTCCTCCAGTAACTCCTCGGTGCGGGCATTCTGCTCGCGGACCCACGCCAGCTGCTCTTCGCCGTGGATGTCCTCAAGCCAAACGTTTTCATCCGTCGGCTCAGGCGCGACGTCCGCTGCATGCCGCGGGCCGGGGGCCGGCGCGGTCTCATTCTCGGGAAGTGGCGACTGATCAGCTTCTGTGGTGGTCATCGCCCCATCCAAGCAACACTCTCCAACAGTAAGCAAGTCACAGGAAGTTAGGCTTGAGCGTGGCTAAATCGCAAACCAACCGTGTTGCCCTGATCGGGGCCGGCCCTCGGGGCACCAGTGTCCTCGAGCGGTTGCTCGCGAACTGGGCTGCGGACAGCCCGCCAGAAACCACCCTTCTCATCGATGTCGTGGACCCTTATCCGGCCGGGTCGGGGCACGTGTGGCAGCCGGAGCAGTCACGCCTCTACTTGATGAACACCCAATCGTTCTATCCCACCCTCATTCCTGAGGACCCTCAACTCGCCCCACCGCTCGCGGGTGGTTCGTTCGATCAGTGGCGCGAGGCCCGCCGCCGTGATGGCAGGGGACTGAACGATGCAGAGAAGGCGGAACTGGCCACCCTCGAATCGCACGACTTCCCCAGCCGCGCACTGTACGGGCGGTACCTGCGCCAAACTTTGGCGGGGCTGCTTGAACGGCTTCCCGACGGCGTCGAGGTCACCTTTCATAAGGCGCTCGCCGTCGCCGCGCAGCCTGTTAAGGGCGAAAAGGAAGACGGGTTCGACGTCGAACTCGACAACGGCGAGACGCTCACCGTCGGTTCCGTGGTCCTCGCTCTGGGCCATATCGAGTCCAGGTTGAACCCGGAGCAGCGGTCCTTTAAGAGCGCCGCGGAGGAGCAGGGCCTGAGGTACTTCCCGCCCGCGCCGCCTGCCGATGTTGATTGGCAGGCCGTGCCTGACAACGAACCCGTGCTGGTCCGGGGCATGGGTCTGAACTTCTTCGATGTCATGGGCCAGTTGACGGAGGGGCGCGGCGGTAAGTTCGTCGAGGCTGGTACGCCTGGCACGGGTATCCTCGAGTACCGGGCTTCTGGGCGGGAGCCCAGGATCATTGCAGCGTCCCGCAGGGGTACCCCTTACCGCGCGAAGGCCGGGTTGGCGGGTTATTACCCCAGCAGCATCACCATGCGCTACCTGACAGAAGATGCGGTGGACCGCTTCCGTGCAGCCGGTATCCAGCCGGGGTTCGATCATGACCTCTGGCCGTTGCTTCACCGGGATGCACTTTGGGCCTATTACTCAACACTTGCGCGGTCTCAGCCCGCCGCGATCAAGGACCCCGCACAGTTCCTCGCCGACCTTGAGGATGCGCTCCAACCGCATGCGCACACCACCGCGAACTGGGAAGTCGAGGTGGGAAACGTCGTGGAAAAACACGTCGTCGCTTCCCGCCGGCTGAACCTGAGGGGGCTCGCGGCGCCGCTCGCTGGGCGGACCTTCGCTTCCCGCCGCGAGCTGGACGCCACCATCACGGCCTACCTTGATGATGATGCCCGACGATCAGCACTGGGCGAGGCGGACCCTGTCAAGATGGCGATCGGTGCCCTCCACACCGGGCGGGCGATCCTCAAATCCGTAGTAGCGGACGGGGGCATCACCGATGAATCGTGGCTGGGTGGTTTGCGCGGCTGGTTCGAATCTTTTGTTGAAGGTCTGGCAAGCGGAGCGCCTGCACTGCGATCGGAGCAGCTGGCCGCTTTGGCGCGTGCCGGCGTCGTGAGTTTCGTGGGACCAGACCCGAAGTTCAGCGTGGACCGCGGTGCCAAAGTGTTCCGGGCGGTTTCGCCGTGGGTCCACGACGCTCCGGTTGAAGCAAGGACTCTTGTGGAGGCGATGTCGCCAGCCAACAGAGTGGGCATCAATCTGTCTCCCCTTCTGGAACAGCTCATGGCCGATGGGCTGGTGCGCACCAAGATCATGATGAGTGTTGAGGGCACGCCCATGCAGACCACGGGCCTTGACGTTGAACCGCATCCTTACAGGCCTCTGGCCGCGAACGGTTCCATCACCAGGAACTTGTATGTCCTGGGCCTCCAATTGTCTGCGTCGCAGTGGGGGACAGCCATTGCCGCTGAGGCCCGTCCGCGTACCGGACCTGCTTACGCGAGCGGCCAGCGAACCCTTCGCGATGCCGACGAGATAGCGCGTAGCATTCTCGGCCGCTAGCGACTCAAGGTTGCGCCGTTGCCCGGCCTTCGCTATGGTGTGAGCTGCATCACTGAGTTGGTGGTGCGCGCTACTGATCTGCGGCGGGAGAGTCCTGCCGGTACATCCCGTCAGGCGCCGTAGGAGCAAACCCTCCCCAGGAATCTCTCAGGCCCATGTACCGCCGCGGCGAGGCAACTCTGGAAAGCAGTCCGGTTACCGGGCTCACCGAAGGTGCAAGCCTTTCTGCCCTGCAGGAAGGCGGAAACTCTCAGGTCCACGTACAGAGCGGGGAGGAACCCGAATCAACGTGGCACCCTGTGCCGCCTGAACGATGGAGTTCCTTTGACGATTCAGCGCCCGCCATCCACTGGTCCAGATTCACCCCACCTCGAGCGACAGCTCAGCAACCGCCACATCCAGCTCATCGCCATCGGCGGAGCAATTGGCACAGGCCTTTTCATGGGATCCGGCAAGACTATTTCTGCTGCCGGCCCGTCCGTCATCTTCGTCTACATGATTATCGGCTTCATGCTCTTCTTCGTCATGCGTGCCATGGGCGAACTTCTGCTGAGCAACCTCAACTACAAGTCCTTTAGCGACTTCTCGGCCGACCTGCTGGGACCCTGGGCCGGCTTTTTCACCGGCTGGACGTATTGGTTCTGCTGGGTCATCACGGGGATCGCGGACGTGATCGCCATCGCCGGGTACTCCCAGGAACTTTGGCCGTCCTTGCCGCTCTGGGTGCCGGGCCTGATCACCATCGGGATCCTCCTGCTCCTGAACCTCGCCACCGTGAAAGCGTTCGGTGAGACCGAGTTCTGGTTCGCCCTCATCAAGATTGTCGCCATCGCGGCGCTCATCATCGTTGGCTTGTTCATGATTTTCAGCGGCTTCCAGTCCGACGCCGGACCGGCCGCCTTCTCCAATCTCTGGAGCCATGGCGGCTTCTTCCCCAACGAATTCATGGGCTTTGTAGCCGGCTTCCAGATCGCCGTCTTCGCATTCGTGGGCATAGAACTCGTGGGCACCACAGCGGCCGAGGCCAAGGACCCCGAGAAGAACCTGCCCAAGGCCATCAACTCCATCCCCATCCGTGTGCTGCTCTTCTACGTCGGTGCGCTGATCATCCTGATGTCCGTTACCCCGTGGACGCAGTTCGCTGCCGGACACAGCCCCTTCATTGCCATGTTCTCGCTGGCCGGTCTCGGCGCAGCGGCCACCATCGTCAACCTCGTGGTGCTGACCTCGGCAATGTCATCGGCAAACTCGGGCATCTACTCAACGTCCCGCATGGTGTTCGGGTTGGCACAGGAAGGTGACGCGCCCAAGGTGTTCGGCGCGCTCTCAGGACGCAAAGTACCCCGGAACGCCCTGTTCCTTTCCTGCGTCCTGCTGCTGTCCGGCGTCGTCCTCATGTATGCAGGCTCGGATATCGGCAAGGCCTTTGACATGGTCACCACGGTGTCCGCTGTCTGCTTCGTCTTTGTTTGGTCCATCATCTTGGCGAGTTATCTGGCCTTCCGGAAGCGTCGTCCGCACTTGCACGACTCTTCGGCGTTCAAGATGCCGGGAGGCGTGGTGATGGTCTGGGTAGTGTTCGCGTTCTTCGCCTTCGTCCTGTGGGCTCTGACCACACAGCCGGATACGCTCGCCGCCCTGCTGGCCACGCCGGTGTGGTTCGTCATTCTGGGTGTAGCCTGGTTGATCCTCCGCCGCCGGCCAGCACATGTGGTCCGTTATGAGGAGTTCAAGGCTGAGCTCCGGCGGGATGCTGACAGGGTCCAGGAACCGGAACCGGCCAACAAGTAGCCGCGCTCTCAACAAAACGCAGGGCCCCTCACGAAGAAGATCGTGAGGGGCCCCGCTGTTGCTTCCGGCAGGCCGGATGGCTCAGGGGGTTAGCCCCTCAGGCACTTCTGATAGTCCAGCCACGCAAAGGCGTACCGGAGCCATCCTGCGATGTCGTACCACTTGGACGGCTTGGTAGGGGCGGTGCACTGCGGCGGGTTCGGACCGCTCTCAGCCACTGTCACCAAGGCCTTCACCACGGTTCCACTTTCGACGGCGGTGAGCACCACTGTGCCGGTGCCTGCAGCCGCCGCGGCGGGAACCTTAAGGTCCACTGTGGCGGCCCCCGAGGTCACGGGGACCGAGCCGAGCGCCACGGCGGCGCCCTTAGCGTCCATGAAGACGGCGTTCAGCGTTGCGTTGGCGGGGCTGCCGATCGAGGTGAGGTTCAGTTTGGTGACGGCCAGGGTAATGGAGTCGCCGGCCTTGACCTCAGCCGCTGTGGTGTTGGCCACGGCAACGGAACGGCGTGCGAAGTCCGGTGAGACAGGATTGTGTTCGCGCAGGTACTTGATCCACGCATCGCGGTCCACCAGGCCTGTGTCCTTCGTGTCCGTGCCCTCCTTGAAGATCCGGAAATTGTCACCGCCGGTAGCCAGGAAGCTGAACGTCCCGATCCTGTACTGCTTGGCAGGATCGATCACAGCGCCGTTGACCCAAATGCCGGTGATGCGGTCACCCGCGGGGCGAGCGACGTCATAGGTGTAGTTGACGTTTTTGGACACGCCCAGCTGCTGGTAGGGACGGCTGGGGATGGTGCCGTCAGCGTTGGTCTGCCACTGCTGCTCCAGGAGGGTCTTGAACTGCGCACCTGTGAGGGAAGTGGTCCAGAGGTTGTTCACGAAAGGCAGGACCGCGTTGGCCTCGGCGTAAGTGATGGTGCCGTCCGGCGCGTAGTACAGCTCGTTACGCAGCCCGCCGGGGTTCACGACGCCGATCTCCGCGGAACCCAGTTCGGGCGCCTTGAGCGTATCCACCAGGGAGTCCGCCACCAGGTTGCCGAGCGTGGATTCGTTCGCGCGATCGTCCCGCTTGGGGGCGCCGCCGGCAGGATCCGGGGTGAAGGCTGTGGTGATATCAGCGGTCACGGCGCCCACCGGCTGGTTGCCGATGACGGCAGCCTCGGCGAGTGCCTTGTCCACGATGGTCTTCACAGTAGCCACCCGTGGGTAGGCAGCGACGAGGCTTTCAGCGGTATCGGTCGTCCGGTCCACGATGGCGGCCTTGTAAGCAGTGACTGACTTGCTTGCGGTATCCACGGTGAGGGTCACGCTGCCCACGTTCTCGCCGTAGTTGCCGGTCTGTACGATGGGTCGGGTCTTGCCGGTCGGCTGGCCGTTGGCGTCCAGTACCGGGGCGTCCCAGGCGTACTCCTTGTGCGTGTGACCCGTGAAGATCGCGGCGACGTCAGGAGTGGTTTCTTTGACCAGCTTTGCGAATGGTCCGCCGGCTGCAACTTCCTGCTCCAACGTGGCGCCCTCAGGCGTTCCTGAAGCGGCTCCGTCGTGGTTTTCCACGATGATGAGGTCGGCCAGGTTTTCGGCTTTGATCTTCGCGGCAACCCGGTTGATGGCTTCCACAGGGTCGCCGAACTCGAGGTCGGTAATGCCGGCCGGCGTCACCAGGGAGGGAACTTCCTGCGTGACAGTACCGATCACTGCGACCCGCATGCCGTTCATGTCCAGGACCTTGTACTCCGGCAGGACCGGCGTTGTTGTGCCCTTCTGGTAGACATTCGCACCCAGGTAGGCGAACTTCGCGTTGGCACCTCCGGCTGCGACGCGGTCGCGCAGGTCCGCCCAGCCGCCGTCGAACTCGTGGTTGCCCACTGCCGAAGCCTGCAGCTCGAGCGCGTTCAGGACGTCGATGGTTGGCTGGTCCTTGGCTACCGAAGAAGCGAAGAGGGAAGCGCCGATGTTGTCACCGGCGGAAATGAAAGCGGTAGCGCCGGGGGCAGCTGCAGCGCGGAGCTTCTCAACCGTTCCGGCGAAGAGGACTGTGTTGGAGTCGATCCGGCCGTGGAAGTCGTTGATACCCAGGAACTGCAAGTCGACTGTCGCCGGCTGGTCAGCGGTAAGGTTCAGGCCCACCACAACAGGATCGTGGTCGCTGGCCCGGAACTCGTCCCCGGCATAGTAGTTGGTCACATTGTTGTTATACCTGCTGTACTCCAGCGCGACGGACTCCACGGAGTTGATGTTCCAGATGTCGGTTCCGGTGACCACTTTGTGGGCGGCCGGGGAAGCCAGGATGTGGTCCAGGGAGCCCACCATGCCGCCGAAGAGGTAGGAGTGCTTGCCTGTACCCGCCTCGAGGTCGGTGTAGCCGGCTGTGGTGAGGACGTTGATGGGGTCTTCCTTGGCGTAGGCGTTGAAGTCGCCGATCAGGAAGACCTTGTCCGTGCCCTTGGAGGCCTGGAGGTCCTTGGAGAAGGTGAGGAGTGATTCAGCCTGCTTGGTGCGGGCAATGTTCGAGGCGCCCTGGCCCTTGTCCGTGTCATCCGGGGTGGCGGCGGAGCCCTTGGACTTGAAATGGTTCACGATGGCGATGAACTTCTTGTCATCGTCTCCGCCAACCGGCTTGAAGACCTGGGCCAACGGCTTGCGCGCACTGGCAAAGGCCACGGTGTCGTTGTGGATGATGGACTCACCCACGGGCTCGGCCACTGCCTTCTTGTAGATGAACGCGGTGCGGATCATGTCCTCGTCGCTGAGCGGGGGAGCGTTGGCGGGTGTGTGCACGTAGTCCCAGACCCCAGGGCCCTTGACGTTGAGGGCATCCACCAGCTTGGAGAGGGCGTCGTCGCGGTTCTTGCCGAACTGTGCGGAGTTTTCGATCTCTTCAAGGGATACGACGTCGGCGCCGGACTTGGTGATGGCAGCGACGATCTTGCTTTGCTGGCGCTCGAAATTCTCGGCGTTGGCAGCACCGCGGGCATTGCAGCCTTCCTTGACCGTGATGGGGTTGCCGTCTCGGTCGGTGTAAAAGACGCAGCCGGCGAGCTGGTCGCCTGTGGTGGGGAAGTAGTTCAGTACGTTGAAGGAAGCCAGCTTGAGGTTGCCCCCTACATCCGCAGGACCTTCAGGCCTGGTCGCGGTGAAGCTGGCAGGCTGAACCGACTCAGCATTGGCCGCGGTCAGGGCGGTAAGTGGCTGGAACTTCCAGGAGTTGTTGCCGTAGCCCAGGATGACGTCGGTCCGGAACTGCGCCGGGGAGCCAACGCGTACAGGATCCGACGTGGTCAGGTACGGCAACTGCTGGGCTTTGGTGGTGGCGTCCTTGAGGAAGTTGGTGGACGCGCCGTCGTCGAGCTTGATGCCGCGCAGAGCGTTATCCGCCACCACAGCGGCGTACTCCGCCGAACCGTAGCTGGCTACCGCCGTCGGCTGCACCAACGGTGACTTGCCGGCCGCGAGGCCGATCTCGCCGTACTGGTTCAGGGAGTAGTTGTCCGTGACCGTAAAGTCACCTTGGGGAGCCAGGAGCATGCCCTCCAGGCTTTCCCGTGCGGCCTCATTGGCGGGCAGCGCGAACGGTGTTGACTTCACCTCCGGCGCCGCTTCGGTGAGCTTCTGCAACCCTGCCGCCTCGACGGTGAGCTGGGTTTGGCTGGCGAACTCGCTGACGACACCGGTGAGTTGCACGTAGTCGCCGGGCTGGACCGCCGACGTCGTTGAGGGTGAATAGACGAACAAAGCGTCCGACGCCGTCCTCGCCGCCCCCGCGCTTTCACCGCCGCTTCCTGCGGTCTGCACGTAGTAGCCGTTGAAGCCGCCGGTTGCGTAGACAGCGGTGACCTTGCCGTTGGTGGTCACGGTGCTGCCAACAAACGGACTGGCCGTACCGGTGCCCTGGATCTCGGCAATGGTCTTGACGCCGGGCTCCGGCTGGGGGTCAACCGGCGGGGTTCCGCCACCGTTGGAGGCAGTGGGGGTGATGGTTGCGCTGAGGCTGAAGTCGGCGGCGTTGGAGTCGGTGTCCACACCATTGGCGCGGTTCAAGCTTTTGACGTCCGCGTTGCTGGTAGGTGCGGTGGCAGCGGCAGTCTCAAAGGTGTTGGAGCTGCCATAGCCCAAGAGGTCAGCGATGGCGGCGTTGCCCGTCACCGACCCCGCCGGAAGCGGAGAGACAGCAGTGGCCTGCTTGGCCAGGACGAGTGTTCCAGTGGTTCCGCTGGGATTCAGCGTTCCTGTGGCCTGCACATCGGCCGCGGGAAGCGCCGGTGCCGTGGAAGTACCGCTGTTGGTGGCACCCTGGACCAGGAAATACCCCTTCGCGGGAATGCTTCCCGTCAGGGGAGTGATTCCTGTGGGTGCTGCTGTGGCCGTGGCTGCCCGGTATTGCAGCGACCAGCCCGCCAAGCTGACCGGTGCGTCCGAGGAATTGTAAAGTTCAACGAACTTGTTCTTGAAGGCGGCACCGCTGCTGCCACCGCTGAGATACGCCTCGTTGATCACCACCGGGGAAGGGCCGACGGCGAGCTCATCAGCTGCAAAGGCCGGCGCGGCCGTCAACGGGGCGGTGATTAACCCAGCCGACAGGACAGTGCCCGCCAAGGATTTCCAATGCATAAGTTTCATCCGCTCGAACTTTCATCAGTGAGCCCTGTGGGGCTCCATGAATGGCGCCCACTGTCTTATGAAGTGGGCGGGTACCGGAAGTTACTCCCGGGTAAAGCTGCCTCGGGCCTAGCTGAACACGAACGGATGAATAGAGGGTTGACCCTGGGTCAACAATGAGGGTCCGGACAAGGACCCGGAAAGCGGCCGATTAGGCGGTCTGCCCCGAGTCCTGAATGACCTTGAAAACAGCTCCCGTGGGGTCGGACAATGTGGCCAAACGCCCAAACGGTGTGTCCTCGGCGGGCTGCATGACCGTGGCACCGAGGGCCGAGGCCTGCTCCACGGCGGCATCCGTGTCCTCCACCGCGAAGTAAACGCTCCACATGGAGGGGACCTGTTCCGGCAGGAATCCGGAAGCGTCCATGATGCCTGCCTTGGCGTCGTCACCGGCGCCGAGGGTCGTATAACGGAACTCGGGAGTGTCGCTCATGACCTCCGTGTCCCAGCCGAAGACACGCTGGTAGAACGTGACCGCGGAATCGTAGTCCTTGGCCAGTAGTTCATGCCAAGCGGGAGCTCCTGCCTCCGCCGCGATCTCGTAGCCCTTCATTTCACCGAACTGCCAGGCGCCTATAGCGGCGCCTGCGGAATCCCCGTACATGGCCATGCTGCCTTGCTCAGGGACCTCCATGGGTTCCAGGAACACCTGGCCGCCATTGGCGGCAGCGGCCTCAGTGGTCGCCTTGATGTCATCCGTGCGGAGGTAAGTGGACCAAACGTCCGGCATGGCTCCCATGTCCGCCTGCTTCTCCATGATGCCCGCGACCATCCGGCCGTCCTTGGAAGCCGTGATGTAGCCGCCGTACTTCTCCTGGTCTCCGGTTTCATAGGTCCAGCCGAAAAGAGCCGTGTAGAAGGTCTTGGCCTTCTCCGTATCGGACGTCATGAGGTCAATCCAGCAGGGGGAACCGGGAGTGATATCAGGCTTGGGCATAGGTGAGGCTCCTGTTGTTATTCCGCAGCCAAAGCTGCGGCCGATGTCAGTGGGGTGGCGACAGTCAGAACACTATGCGGGGCCTCTGACACTTTCAATGATTTTCCGGGTGTCAGTTCTCAGTTCCGGGCGGCATCGCCGCAGACACACGTCAGCAAGACAGGCCCCAAGAGACAAAAATGCCCCGGGTCCTGGAACCCGGGGCATTTCATTCGCGGAAGGTAAGGGATTTGAACCCTTGGTACGGGGTTACCGCACACTGGTTTTCAAGACCAGCTCCTTAGGCCGCTCGGACAACCTTCCTCGCCTAGTAGTGTTTCATAGGGAGTTGGCTGTTCCAAAACATCACGTATTCCAGCCCCTGCCCCGGGGCTGGAAAACAAGCAAGAAACCGGGAGTTCTTCATGAAAGCCGTCTATATCTCAGAGCCAGGCGGACCCGAAGTCCTCGAAGTCCGTGAGGTCCCGTCACCGGTGCCGGGCGAGGGCGAGGTCCTGATTGACGTAGTGGCCGCGGGTTTGAACCGCGCCGACGTCCAGCAGCGGCGCGGCTTCTACCCGCCGCCACCGGGAGCATCGGAAGTTCCCGGTCTGGAAGTCTCCGGCCGCATTTCGGCTTTCGGCCCCGGCGTAACCAAAGCGTTCTCAGTCGGCGACAAAGTCGTGGCACTGTTGTCCGGCGGTGGCTACGCCCAGCAGGTCGCCGTTCCGGCGGAGCAAGTACTCCGTATCCCCGAAGGCGTGGACCTGGTTACAGCCGCTGCCCTGCCCGAAGTTGCCGCCACCGTGTACTCGAACCTGATGATGACCGCACAGTTGCAACCCGGCGAGACTGTACTCATCCATGGCGCCACCGGTGGCATCGGCACCATGGCTATTCAACTGGCCAAAGCCTATGGCGCGAAGGTGGCCACCACGGCCGGCACTGATGAGAAGGTCGGCACCGCCAAGGCCTTCCTCGGCGCAGATATCGCCATCAACTACACCGAAGAAGACTTCGCTGAAAGCCTCAAGGCGCACAACGGAGGCAAAGGCGCCGACGTGATCCTCGACGTCGTCGGTGCCAAATATCTGCAACAGAACGTCGAGGCGCTCGCCGAGTACGGACGACTCATCGTCATCGGCCTGCAAGGCGGAACAAAAGCGGAGCTCAACTTGGGTCTGCTCCTCAGCAAGAGGGCAGCCGTTATCGGAACAGCCCTCCGGCCGCGGCCGGTCGCCGAGAAGGGAATCATCATGTCCGCCGTGCGCGAGTTCGTGTGGCCCATGCTCACCGACGGCAGGATCAGGCCACTCGTTGCCAAGTCCTTCCCCTTGGAGAATGTTCGGGAAGCGCACGAGTACTTCGACTCCGGGGAGCATGTGGGCAAGGTCCTCCTGCTCCTCTGATCCGCCGGTTCAACTGTATTTATCCGCCCGACTGCAGCGAGGAGCCACATGTCCATCCGGCACAGCCTGCTGGCCCTGCTCCAGGACCGGCCGAGGTACGGCTATGAGCTGCGAGTCGAGTTCGAGGACCGTACCGGTGCCGCCTGGCCGTTGAACATCGGCCAGGTTTATACAACCCTGGACAGGCTTGAGCGCGACGGTTTAGTCAGCAAGGACGGCGACGATGGCGGCGGGCACGTCGTCTACAGCATCACTGACGCGGGGGCTGAGGAAGTTGGGGCCTGGTTCGCTGGTGCAGTGGACCGGGGCAATCCTCCAAGGAACGAAATTGCCATCAAGCTGGCGCTCGCAGTGACGCTTCCTGACGTGGATACTTCTGCAGTGATCCAGTCCCAACGCGAGGTCTCGGTCAAGGCTCTGCAAGAGCATACGCAGGCGAGAAAGGCGGTCTCCGCCAACCAAAGATCGTCGGATACTGCGTGGCTGCTGGTGCTCGATTCATTGATTTTCCAGGCAGAGGCCGAAGTTCGCTGGTTGGATCTCTGCGAGGCCCGCATGGTGCAAGGGCGCGGCAACGGCGGGGCCGGCATTGCTTAGTCAACCGTTGGTCGCACAGTAGCTACCGTTCACCGCAGCGAATCCATCCTGCGGTGAGTTTCACCATGCATCAGGGAACCTCTTTGCTAGCTTGCCCGTGACGCGCGTTCGTGCCACGGCAGCGCAGCAGTTCTCAAGGAGGAGATATGGGCAAGATTCCTGACAAAGCCGGACTCGCGGAAGGACTCGATCCCACGCTGCCCGCCCCGGCTGTGGACGACTCGGTGCGCGAAGCGGAGGAACGCAGGTGGACCCCCGCCAAGATCGGTCTTTGGGTTGCTATCTCCCTGCTGGGAGCAGTGGCGTGGTTCATGCTCGCCCTGGTGCGCGGTGAAACCGTCAATGCCATCTGGTTCGTTTTCGCCGCTGTCTGCACGTACCTGATCGGTTACCGCTTCTACTCCAAAGTGATTGAGCGTTTCCTGCTCAAACCGGACGATCGCCGCGCTACCCCTGCCGAGTACAAAGCCGATGGCAAGGATTACGTCCGTACTGACAGGAACGTGTTGTTCGGCCACCACTTCGCCGCCATTGCCGGTGCCGGACCGTTGGTGGGACCCGTCATCGCGGCCCAGATGGGCTACCTTCCCGGCACTATCTGGATCATCATCGGCGTCGTTCTTGCAGGCGCCGTACAGGACTACCTGGTCATGTTCTTCTCCATGCGCCGCGGTGGCCGTTCACTCGGCCAGATGGCGCGCGAGGAACTTGGCGTTATCGGTGGTACGGCAGCCCTCGTGGCCACGCTGCTCATCATGATCATCATCGTGGCCATCCTTGCCCTGGTGGTGGTCAACGCCCTCGGTGAGAGCCCGTGGGGCGTGTTCTCGGTGGGCATGACAATCCCCATCGCGTTGTTCATGGGTGTCTACCTGCGCTTCATCCGGCCGGGCAAGGTGATGGAGGTGTCCATCATCGGCTTCGTGCTCCTGATGGCGGCCATCATTGGAGGCGGCGCCGTCGCCGGCACCGAGTGGGGTGCGGCCTTCTTCCACCTGGACAAGGTCACCATTGCCTGGGGCATCATCGTTTACGGGTTCATCGCCGCAATCCTGCCGGTCTGGCTGCTGCTGGCGCCGCGTGACTACCTCTCCACCTTCATGAAGATCGGCGTGATCGTGATGCTCGCGCTCGCCATCATCGTGGTGCGTCCGGAAATCACCGTCCCGGCGTTCAGTGAGTTCGCCAGCCGGGAGAACGGCCCGGTGTTCTCCGGCGCCCTCTTCCCGTTCCTGTTCGTCACCATCGCTTGTGGCGCCCTGTCCGGGTTCCACGCACTCATCTCGTCGGGAACCACCCCCAAGCTGATTGAGAAGGAACGGCAGACCCGTTTCATCGGTTACGGCGGAATGCTGATGGAATCCTTCGTGGCCATCATGGCCCTGGTGGCTGCGATCTCCATCGACCGTGGCATCTACTTCGCCATGAATGCGCCTCTGGCCCTCACTGGCGGCACCGTGGAATCCGCAGCCCAGTGGGTGAACAGCCTTGGCCTGGCCAATGTGAACATCACCCCGGACGTGCTGGCTCAAACCGCGAAGGACGTCGGCGAGGAAAGCATTATTTCCCGTTCAGGTGGCGCTCCCACGCTGGCAGTCGGTTTGGCCCACATCATGCAGCAGTTCATCGGCGGCCCGGGAATGATGGCTTTCTGGTACCACTTCGCCATCATGTTCGAGGCCCTGTTCATCCTTACCGCAGTGGACGCAGGCACGCGTGTTGCCCGCTTCATGCTGCAGGACTCCATCGGCAACTTTGTCCCCAAGTTCAAGGAAGCCTCATGGCGGCCCGGAGCGTGGCTGTGCACCGCAATTATGGTGGGTGCCTGGGGTGCTGTGCTGCTGATGGGTGTCACCGATCCGCTGGGTGGAATCAACACGCTCTTCCCGCTGTTCGGCATTGCCAACCAGTTGCTGGCAGCCATTGCACTGGCTGTTTGCCTTGCCATCACGGCTAAACGGGGAGTGTTCAAATGGCTGTGGATCGTGGCAGTTCCGCTGACTTTCGCGGCGGTTGTGACCATCACGGCCAGTTTCCACAAGATCTTCTCGCCAGTCCCGGCAGTGGGATACTTCGCCAACAATCAGGCGTTCTCCAAGGCACTGGCTGACGGCAAGACGGAGTTCGGCACGGCCAAGACCGTTGCAGCCATGGAAGCAGTGGTCCGCAACACCATGATCCAGGGCGTGCTTTCGGTGATCTTCGTGACCTTGAGCATCATCGTGATCGTCGCCGCCCTACTGGCAACCATCAAGGCAATCCGCGCCGGCGGCGGTCAGGACCACGAAGACCCGCCTGTACCTTCCAAGGTGTACGCACCGGCGGGGCTCTTCCCGACGGCTGCCGAGAAGACGTTGCTCGCAGAATGGAACGCCCTGCCTGCGGCGAAACGAACACAGAAGACCGGCCACCACTAATGAAGGCCAGCACTGATGAATACCGTCGTTAAGGGCCTTCGGGGCTTCGCCACCTACATGGGCTCGCTCATGGGTGCGGACGCGTACCGGAAGTACCTGGAGCATTTTGAAGCTACCGGCCATTCCGGTCCCGCCATGACTGAACGCGAGTTCTGGCGGGACCGGATGGACCGCCAGGACAGCAACCCCCAGGGAAGGTGCTGCTGAGGCGGCATGCACGGCGAAGTTTCGCTACGAACGAAGTCCAAAACCAGGGCATGGACAGGGGTTCGCGTGGAGCACGTGAGAGTATGAACGAATGAGCGATCTGAACAACATTCAGCCCACGGATGAGGCTTCGGACGACACCCCCGTGGAGGGAACAACGCTGGAAGAGGGCCTCGAGACGCCCAACGGACAGCAACCCCAGCCGGAAGAGGTGGCGAAGGGCGCCAAACCCAAGGGAGGTAACCTTCACGAACTCGTTGATGAGCCGGCCAAGGTGATGCGGATCGGCACCATGATCCGCCAGCTCCTGGAAGAAGTTAAGGCCGCGCCATTGGACGACGCCGCTCGCGGTCGCCTTGCTGAGATTCACGAGCGGTCCATCAAGGAACTTGAAGATGGGCTGGCTCCTGAACTCATCGAGGAGTTGGAACGGATCAGTCTGCCCCTCCCGGACGAAAAAGCCCCTTCTGATGCGGAGCTTCGCATCGCGCAGGCACAACTCGTTGGCTGGCTTGAAGGCTTGTTCCATGGCATCCAGGCGGCGATCGCCGCACAGCAAGCTGCCAAAGAGCACGCTGCCGCTCAGATGCAACTCCGTCAGCTCCCGCCGGGAACTGTGATTGCGCCGGGCATCGTCATCGGCGAAAACGGCCAACCGCAGCGGGCGGCTGCACCCGGTGCACCCGGCGCTGCCACCCAGGGCCGCAGGGAAGACCCCGACCACGGTCCGGGTCAGTACCTCTGAGTTCGCAGGTGGGTTTCTTTGGGGCCGTCCGGCAAGGGCGGAAAGATGATCTGGAGCTTGGCAAGGGGCTGTGGCGCCGTGCCCATGACCGTTTTCATCGGGGATTGGATCGGTACCACCAGGTCCTTGAGGGCGTGGATGACGAGCAGCTCTACAACGAGCTCGTGCAAATAGCCAACGAACTCGCCGAGTTGTCGCCTCGGGTCAGGACCATCTGCGTCGAAGCCCAGAAAAGGTCTCCCAGCGACGGCTTGGACGTCCCGGGAGGACTTGCCGGCGTTCACAGGGCCCTATCCAAAGCAGGAAATTCCCTGGCCACTACGGCTGAGGCCGCAGCTATGTTGAGGTTGGCCGTGGGACCCGTTCCAGTGGGCGCGTTGTCCGTTCGACGCCGGGCGGAATCAGTTTTCGAGCAGGTTGCTGACGCGGAGCGTCAACTGGGAGCCTGAACCCCAGCTGCGCTAAATGAGGCGCGTTAGCAACTACCCGCGCGCGCCCTTATTCCCTGCATGCAAGAAGTTAAGCGCATAGCTGATCTGCGTAATATTCGGCGCTTTTGGCGACTGCTTGCTGGCAGGATGGCAAACATGACTTCGTCACCAACACTTACTTTCAACGACGGCAACACCATCCCCCAGCTCGGCTACGGGGTGTGGCAAGTTGAAGACGATGTAGCCGAAAAGGTGGTGCGCCAGGCTTTCGAAGCCGGGTTCCGCCACATCGATACCGCCAAGATCTACGGCAACGAGGCAGGCGTCGGCCGTGCCATTGCTTCCTCCGGCCTTTCCACCGAGGAAATCTTCATCACCACCAAACTCTGGAACGCCGACCAGGGCTACGAATCCACCCTCGCTGCCTTCGAGGAGTCCATGGATCGCCTCGGCCTCGAGACGCTGGACCTGTACTTGATCCACTGGCAGCAGCCCAAGCAGGAAAAGTACGTGGACACTTGGAAAGCCCTCATCGAGCTCAAGAAGCGTGGCCGGGTCAAGTCCATCGGCGTCTCCAACTTCACCAAAGAAGGCCTGCAGCACATCATCGATGAGACCGGTGTTGTACCGGCCATCAACCAGGTAGAGCTGCACCCGTTCTTCAATCAGGCCGACCTTCGCGAATTCAACGCTTCCAAGGGCATCCTGACTCAGGCATGGTCCCCGCTGGGCCAGGGTGGCGAGCTGCTCGAAAGCGCCACCGTGGCTGAGATCGCCGCCAAGCATGATGCCACTCCGGCGCAGGTCATCATCGCCTGGCACTTGGCCATCGGCAACGTGGTAATCCCCAAGTCCGTCACCGAGTCCCGCATCCAGGAGAACTTCGCAGCGCTCAACGTGACACTGGACGCCACCGACGTCGAGGCCATCAACGGCCTGGACCGCGGCGCTGAAGGCCGCATCGGTCCGGACCCGGCAGTCTCCGACTTCGCCTAACCCCCGAGTTTTACCGCGGTGCCCCGTCCCCCTTGGGGGCGGGGCACCTGCCGTTAACGCTCGACGACGCCACTCGCGTCCGTGACCCAGCGCACCGGAGTCCGGAGTGAAATCGATCGACCCAGACGGACAGAGTTGGACTGGTGGTGTTTGACCCCTGGAGCGACAGGTCAACTGACTCCCTATTCCTGCGCTCCGGAGCCAAATAATCGCAGCCGCTTTAGGATGGGCCATGGGGAAATCGAAGGGCTTTTTGAGGGGGCTGCTTCAGGACTGCCAGCATCACTTTCCTGTGGGGTTCCCGCAGAGGGTGCTGCACCTGACCTGATCGTGAGGACCTGATGTGGGGGAGCAGTTGTGAAAATTGTGCTGTACGTGATCTGGGCGCTGTTTGTCGTCGCGGTCGTATGGTCGCTCTGGCGCACCGTCAAAGACATAAAGCGTCGGGAGGCATTGATGGCTGGGTGGCCAAAAGTCCTCGCGACGGTGACGGGCAGCCGGTCCGGCTGGACCAGCGGCGTGGGCAACTCCTCCCGCACCCGCCGTTGCTGGCCGCAATACCAGTTCAGCGATGGCCGAGGTGATGTGTACAGGGGAGAATCGGACGTCTCAACGGCAGTCGAAACTGAACCAGGGTCTCCGCTGGCTGTGGCTTACAACCCGGCAGATCCCGGTGAGTCCTACCAAGTGGCCGCGCAGTCCAAAATGGTTGTTGGTTGTTTGATTCCCGCATTTGCCGCATTTGCCGCGGGCTCACTGTGGTTCATCGGGATCTTTCCTGTGGGCTGACAGCAGGCACCACGACGCGCGCCGTGGGTGGCGCTGCAGGTTTCAACAACACGCGCCCCGCCCACACTGCAGCAAGGCCCAGGAATGCAGGAACCACCAAAGCCCAGCCGCTGAACAGGAGCACCGCGACCATCACAGCGGCGGCGACGATCACTCCATACCAGGCGGCAGTATTACGGCGCAGGAGAACAACTCCCGCAGCCAGGCCGAAAGCCGTCACGGCCGTGAAGCAAGAGGACGCTGCGCCGATCTGGAATTCCATGCTGAGTATTCCTGCAGCGGCCAGCGCGAAGGAAATCGACGCCATGACACCGAGTGCAGCAAGGCTCGCAGAAGGCACTTCACCTGGTCCCGCGCCACGAGCTAGAACCCGCGGCAGCACGCCGTCGGACGCCAAGCGCGCACCCAATTTACTGGCGCCGGCAAGGAAGGTGTTGAGTGGACCGAACGTCAGCACCGCTGCCGCCATGGCTGTCACCGGGGCAGCCGCCGAACCCAGTCCCTTCCCGAGGAGTTCGGCCACGGGGACACTGCTACCGGCGAGACCAGGACCAAGGACGGCAACGCATGCAGCCACGAGGCTGATGTACACAACACCCACGACGACGAGCGTCAGCCAAGTGGCCCTTTTCAGATCGCGCTCAGGGTTGCGGAACTCCCCGGCCAAGTGGGTCACGGCCTCCCATCCGGCGAAGCAGAAGAACAACAAGCTCGCAGCCCCGCCCACAGCCCAGTATCCGTTCGGGGCGAACGGCACGAAATTCTCTACTCTGGCGTACGGTGCCGAAACCGCGACGGCGAACGCCAGTAGCGCAACAAGCAGGGCCATCAGGAGGAGTTGCAGTTTGCTGGAGACCCGAATCCCCACGGCGTTGCTCACGAAACCTGCCGCAAGGATGAGCCCTGCCGCTAAGAGGGCCGTTTCGTGTCCACCGCCCACCGCATGGGCAATGTATTCGCCGCCGATCACAGCGGTTGCGGGTGCCCCGAACGGGATGGCGAAATAGAAGAGGTACCCGGCCACCACTGACGCTCGTTGACCAAAGGCACGGGTCACGAACGTGGCAATCCCACCCGCATCGGGTTGCTGCCTGGACATTTCAGCGAAGCTGAACGCAACAGGGGTGCAGAACAGCAACAGCAGCCCCCACGCTAGAAGCGATGCCGGGCCCGCCACCTGGGCTGCGACAGCCGGGAGGACCAGCACCCCCGATCCCAAGATCGCCCCAACATAAATGCCTGTTGCCCGGAAGACTCCGAAGCCCGAATTATTGCCAGCTTTCATCACTGTTCCACTGAACAGGGTTCGGGGCAGGGGCAACAAGGAGGGAAACTGCCGCAGGGTGACAAGATCCTGCCGAATTTGTCAGGGTGCCCGGGAGAAACGCGAAAACCCCCGGAAATCAATGATTTCCGGGGGTTTTCTACCGAGCTTCCTATCAGAATCGAACTGATGACCTTTTCATTACGAGTGAAACGCTCTACCGACTGAGCTAAGGAAGCACCGCGTTCATCACCGGTTTCCCGGGCGATCACGCAAGACATAACTGTAATAGAGGCACCGCACCCGGGTCAAAACGAGGGCAGTGGCGGCCGTTGCGGGGATGTTCACCCGCGCGTCGGACCGGGTTCAGGCCGTGGTTTCCCGGCAGCCGGAAGCTGGGGGATCAACTGTGGTGAGATCCATCCGCCATGCATACAAGCGAAGTCGCGTAACAAGCTGAAGGAGCCGCTCCATGACCGGGGACGCATTGAACGGGGACGAAATTAGCAGGGACGACAGCCATGCACCAAACCGGCTGAGGCTAGCCGTCGTGGACATGGTGGGCACCACCATCACCGATGATGGCCGCACAGAGCGGGCCATGTCCAAGGCACTTGTGGAGCACGGCATCGAACCGGGTAGCACCCGTTTCGAGAGCATGCTCGGCTATGCCCGGGACACCATGGGCTTCTCGAAATTGACTGTCTTTAGCCACCTCTTCGAGGACCTCGCTGTGGCCGAAAGCGCAAACAAAATCTTCGAAAAAACCTATGACGAGCTTATTGAGGACGGCGGTGTACGCGCCATTGCCGGGGCGGAAGACGCAATTCTGTGGATGCGTGAGTCCGGCATGCAGATTTGCCTGGCCACCGGATTCGGCCGCCACACGCAAAACATGGTGCTGGAATCGCTCGGGTGGATGGGCCTGGCGGACCTTAGCCTCTGCCCTGCCGATGCCGGGCGTGGTCGTCCGTACCCGGACATGATCCTGACAGCCGTGCTGGCACTGGACCTCGATGACGTGCGGGAGGTGGCAGTGGTGGGCGACACCAGCTCGGACATGCTTTCTGGCGTTCGTTCCGGAGCGTCCCTCGTGGCGGGCGTCCTGACCGGCTCGCACTCGGAGGCGACGCTACGCGCGGCCGGAGCCACCGTCGTCGTGGACTCCATCAAGCAGCTCCCGCTCCTGGTGGAGAAGCGGGACGCCAGGATCCTCTAGCATGTGAGACCGTCCTGCGGCAGCTTTCCGTCTACGAAGTAGTCGTCGACGGCGGTGCTGACGCACGAGTTCGCGCGGCCGTAGGCGGTGTGCCCCTCACCTTCCCACGTGACGAGGGAAGCATTCTCAAGCTGCTTGCGCAGCGACTGGGACCACTCGAGCGGGGTGGCAGGATCACCAGTGGTGCCCACCACCACAATGGGCGCAGATCCGTTGTATTCCACCGGTGCCGGGGTGCGGGTGCTGGAGTAGGGCCAGTCCTTGCAGGTGACACCGCCGTAGGCGAAGAACGCACCGAATGTGGGGGAGTCCTGCAAAAGGCGGACTTCCTCCGCCCGCATGCCGGCAGTGTCCGTAACCATCGGATAGTCCAGGCAGTTGATGGCCTGGAACGCGAAAGCGGAGTTGGAGCTGTATGTGCCGTTGGGGTCGCGGTCTGCACCCAAGTCCGCAAGCCGCATCATCTGGGAGACGTCACCGGAGAAGGCGCTCTCCAGGGCCTGAGTCAGGGCCGGCCAGCTTTGATCGTTGTAGAGGGGCAAAATGAGGCCGTTGACGAAGTCGTTGGCCGTTACCAAACGCCCGTCCTTGGCGGTTTGGGGATTCTGGTCAACGGCGTTGATGAGATCACGGATTTCCTGAACACCGTTATCTACGGATCCGCTCAAAGGACACTGTTGTTGTCCCTGGCAGCTGGCCACATAAGTGCGGAGGGCCCTTTCGAAGGCGCGTGCCTGGCCGGCTGTCAGTTCCTCGTTGCTGTTGGCTGGATCCACGGCGCCGTCAAGGACCACGCGGCCCACGTTGTCCGGGAAGAGCGAAGCGTAGGTGGATCCGAGGAAAGTGCCGTAGGAGAAGCCCAAGTAGTTGAGTTTGGCATCGTTCGCCACGGCGCGCAGGATGTCCAGGTCCTTGGCGGCGCTCACGGTATCGATATGGCCCAAGACATCACCGGTCTGCTGGGCGCATTGCTCAGCGAAGGCTTTGTTAAAGGCAAGTGCGGCAGCCAGTCCTTCGTCGGTGTTCTTGCGGAACACTTTTTCGCGCGCGGCGTCACGTTCGGCGTCGGTCATGCAGGTCACAGGAGCGGAGCGGCCCACGCCCCGGGGATCAAAACCGACCACATCGTAGTTTGCCCGCAGCTTCTCGGTGAAGTGGGTGTTGCCGGCATCCTTGATGAAATCGACGCCGGAACCACCAGGTCCGCCGGGGTTGACCAGGATGGACCCTTGCTTGTTCCCGGTGCTGGGCAACTTGATGACGGAAAGCGTGATGTCCCCGGAAGTCGGATTAGCGTAGTCCTTAGGCACCTGGACCTTGCCGCAGTGGTAGCCATCCTCGCACGAGTTCCACTCCACCGATTGCGAGTAGAACTTTTCCAAGCCTTCAGGAGCTGAGGCAGCGATGGACGGATCAACCGTGCTGGTGGAGGGCTTGGCCGTTGGGGTTGGCAGGAACGGAAGGGTGCAGGCGCTGAGTACCAGCATGGAAGCAAGGGCAACGCATAGCGCCGCAAACCCGCGGCGGGGCCCACGCCCCGCAACACCCCGGCTTGCCGAACCACCACCCGCATCAAGCTGGGCAGACCGGTCCCTTGAAGGGGTACCGGCGGACCGGCGGGGTGCGGACTTCATGCATTCTCCTATTGCTGGATGAGGCTCGTGGCCATGGACTCGACCGCCAATAGCGGCGCCACGTTGGTGGTGGTGATTCGGACACGGGCCTTGTTGATGGCGTCCATCCGGGCCAGGGTGGTTTCCGGCGTTGAATGGCCCGCGAATTCTTCCAGTTCGCTCTTGAGTTCAACGTTGACCAGTTCCACTGCGTTCCCCAGTTGGATGATCAGGACGTCCCGGTAAAAGGACAGCAGATCCGTCAGCGTGCGGTCCAACGAGTCAGTGATGGAGCGCTTGGCACGCCGTTTCTGGTCGTCCTCAAGTTGCTTGACCTGGCTACGCATGGACGGTGGGAGGGTGCCGGATTCGGGAGCGCCCAGGCTCGCCAGGAGTGCGATCTTCTCTGCGGCGTCGCGTTCGTCGTTGGAGCTGTTGGCTTCTTCGGTGGCGATCTTGACCAACTTTTCGGCCATCATCACGGCAGCGGTGACGCCTCGCAGGCCAAGCGGGATACGAACGGTATCCATCCGACGTTGCCGCGCATCGGCGTCGCGGGCCAAGCGCCTGGCAATCCCTATATGGCTTTGCGCGGCCCGCGCCGCACGGTCCGCGAGTTGGCGTTCGACGCCGTCGCGCCTCACCAAAAGGTCAGCGACGTCGGAAGCTGGCGGCAGTCGCAGGCTCACGGGACGGCATCGCGAACGGATGGTGACCAGGACGTCGGCGGGGGAGGGCGCACACAGCATCCAGATAGTCCTGGGGGTGGGTTCCTCGATGGCTTTCAGCAGAACGTTGGTGGTGCGCTCGGCCATGCGGTCAGCGTCCTCCACCACGATGATCCGCCACCGTCCCGTGGCTGGCCGGTCGCCTGCTTTGGACACGAGTTCGCGGGCTTCGTCGATGGTGATGGTGACCTTTTCGGTGCGCACGAACGTCACATCCGAGTGCGTCTCACCGAGGATCGTGTGGCATGCCGCGCAGTCGCCGCAGCCACGCATGGTGACGTCGTCCTGCTCGCAGTTCAACGCGGCGGCGAAGGCCTTGGCAGCGTTCGAACGGCCGGATCCCGGCGGGCCGGTGAACAGCCATGCATGGGTAAGTCCGGTCTCACCTTGCGCAGCCTGCTTGAGTTGGGCAACGACGGGTGCTTGCCCTTGGAGGTCGTCCCAGACGCTCACGGGCGGTCGCCAGAAACGGTTTCGCTTTCCAACGACGCGGAATCGGCAGGCACGCCGTTGTCAACGAGCAGCGACTCCACCCGCTCCAAAATCCGGGCGGCCAACGTTTCAATGTCGGCCTTGGCGGGCAGGACCAGGTAGCTGGTCGGTGAAGCTGCTGCAAGGTCCAAGAAAGCGTGCCGGATGGCGGAATGGAACTCGTCAGGCTCAGACTCCAGCCTGTCCTCGGTGGCGTCCCCTGCGGTGCGGCGTTGGCGGCCATCGGAGGGGTCGACGTCGAGCAGTACCGTCAGGTCCGGATGCAGGCCTTCGGTGGCCCATTCGTTGAGTGACAAAACACCCTCGGCGCCGAGGCCGCGGCCGGCACCCTGATAGGCAACGGATGAATCAATGTAGCGGTCCGTAATGACAACGGTTCCGTCGGCCAGTGCGGGACGAATCACCTGGCTGGCATGGGCTGCGCGGGCGGCCGCGAACATGAGGGCTTCGGTGCGGGGATCGATGGTGCCGTGCCCGTGGTCCAGGACAAGTGAACGCAGTTTCTCTCCGATGGGGGTGCCGCCTGGCTCGCGGGTGCGCAGCACGGAAAGCCCCCGTGACTCGAGGGCGTCCGAGAGCCGGGCTGCCTGCGTGGACTTGCCCGCTCCGTCTCCGCCTTCAAAGGCGATGAAAAGGCCTGGGCTCTTAATACTCACTCGACTAGCCTACCGATCACCGGCATACGAGACGCCTTTTATCCACAGCATTGCCCACGACTACGCTGAAACCATGAGCCTTTCCGATCAGCACGCCGCCGATTTGTCTCCGGAAACCGTCGTAGTTGCAGCCGGCCGCCCTGACCGCGCCCATGACGAGCCGGTGAATCCCCCCATCGTCCTGTCCTCCACATACTTCGGAACAGGCTCATTAGGCGACGGAGACCGCGGTTACGGGCGCTACGCGAACCCTACCTGGGATCCCTTCGAGGACGCGCTGGCCAAACTTGAAGGCGCCACCCTCCCGGGCCTGCTCTATGCCTCCGGCCTGGCAGCGGTCAGCTCAGCGTTGTCCCTTGTTCCTGCCGGCGGTGTGGTGGTAATGCCCTCGCACAGTTACGCAGGTTCCCTGGTCATGGCCACAGAATTGGCGGAGAAGGGTTTCCTTGAACTTCGCACCGTGGACATCACGGATACGGAGGCGGTGAAGGCGCTCATCAGCCCTGAAAACGGCAAGAACGCGGACCTGCTCTGGCTGGAAAGCCCCACCAACCCGATGCTCGGCATCGCCGACGTCCGCGCGCTCACTGAGGCCGCACACGCAGTTGGCGCAATCGTGGTCACGGACAATACCTTCTCCACGCCTTTGGTGCAGCAGCCCCTCAGCCTGGGTTCCGACGTCGTGCTTCACTCGGTGACCAAGTACCTGGCCGGGCATTCGGACGTTGTCCTTGGCGCGTTGGTGACGTCCAACCCGGAACTACGCGCAACCCTGCTCCATCACCGGATCATTCACGGCGGCATAGCCGGACCCTTTGAGGCCTGGCTGGCACTGCGCGGCCTCCGTACTTTGGCGCTGCGGATCGAGCGTTCCCAAGCCTCCGCATCAACCCTCGCTGAACGCCTCAGCAGCCACCCCCGCGTGGAAGCCATCCGATTCCCCGGCCTCCCCACGGATCCGGGACACGAGCGCGCCAAAGAGCAGATGAAGGGTTTCGGTTCCATTCTCTGTATCCAAATCGCCGGCGACGAACAACGCAGCGGTGCCGAAGCCGCAGACGAATTGGTTCGAGCATTACAGCTCTGGCTTCCGGCGACGTCCCTGGGTGGGGTCGAGTCGCTGATTGAACGCCGACGCCGGCACACGGCCGAGCCGCTCAGCGTTCCGGAGAATCTGGTCCGGTTGAGTGTCGGGATCGAGAACGTGGAGGACCTCTGGTCCGACCTTGAGCAAGCGCTGAAGTCGCTGGACGGTTAGGCTGGAGAGCGTGGACGGAAAATTCTTGATCGCGATTGTCACCAACGCGGTGTACTTCATCCTTGGCTTGGTTGCCCTTGCCTTGGAACTTTGGGCCTTCGCGGACTGCCTGCGCCATAAGCCGACGCTCTTCGTGGCGGCTTCCAGGCGCACCAAGACCTTCTGGCTTGCCCTCACCGGAGTGGCGCTTGCGATCGGCGCCCTGACCGTCCTCACCGGCGGCAGCGGCCTGGGGTTGTTCGGCATTGCGGCCGTCACCGCAGCTTGCGTCTACCTTGCCGATGTCCGTCCCGCCGTGCGTGAGGCCGGCAGTGGCGGCAACCGAAATGTCGGTCCGTACGGCCCCTGGTAAAGGCGCTACTGGTAAATCGGCCTTAGCGGGGCGCCACGGCGTCCCATGCCACGGTAACTTCGCCTAGACGCCACCTTGCCGGACCGTCCTGGAGCGGCCATCCGGTGTCGCGCAGTGAACGGCACATACCCGTCCAGCGTTGCCGGTTTCCGAACGACGCCAAGGGTGCCGCTTCCAGCCACGCCTTATCCATGGCCTGCAGGAACGCGTGGATCGGTTCGCCCGGCACATTTCTGTGAATCAGGGCCTTGGGTAGTCGCTCTGCCACTTCCGACGGCAGCTCAAAACTGCCGAACCGCACGGAAAAACTGAGGCTCAACGGGCGCTCCGCATCCAAGGCGACCCACGTGACGCGCCGGCCGATTTCGTCGCAGGTGCCGTCAATGAACAGACCGCCGGGTGCCAGGCGCGACTGCACCAATCGCCAAATCCCGGCGACGTCCGCTTCCTCATATTGCCGCAGCACGTTGAATGCCCGCACCAACACCGGGTCACCGGGTACAGGGACTTCGAAGCCGCCTATATGGAAGCTCAGCCCGGGCCGCTCCAGTGACTTGGCAGTTCGTACGCGCTCCGGTTCAATCTCGATTCCGCAGACCCGGACATCCGGCCGCACGGCTTGCAGCCGTTCGAAAAGCTCGACGGCGGTGGTCGGCGAGGCGCCATAGCCAAGGTCCACAACAAGGGGGTCGACGGCGGCGCGCAGCCGCCATGCTTGGGGTCCCGCCAACCAGCGGTCCAAGCGGCGCATGCGATTGGGATTCGTGGTGCCCCGCGTGATGTTGCCAACCGGCTTTCCGCCCCGACTGCGGGGAGAGCCCACCCGTTCCGCTTTTTGCACCACGGCCCCACTTTATCCCTGCCTGCTTTATCCCTGCCTGCTTCAGACCGCGGGGTCCGTTGCCGGACGTAACGCCGGGCAGGGCACGTAACTGCTCGGCTAGGATGAAAACCATGACTTACAAGCTGATTCTGCTGCGCCATGGCCACAGCGAATGGAACGCCAAGAACCTGTTCACCGGTTGGGTGGACGTTGACCTGAACGATCAAGGCCGCGAAGAAGCAGTGCGCGGTGGAGAGCTCCTGGTTGAGAATGCGATCCTCCCGGACGTCCTCTACACCTCGCTCCTGAAGCGTGCCATCAACACTGCCAACATGGCCTTGGACAAGGCCGACCGCGGTTGGATCCCCGTCAAGCGCGACTGGCGCCTGAACGAGCGCCACTACGGCGCCCTGCAGGGCAAGGACAAGGCCCAGACCCTTGCCGAATACGGCGAAGAGCAGTTCATGGAATGGCGCCGCAGCTACGACACCCCGCCACCGCCCCTGTCCGACGACAGCGAATTCTCCCAGGCACACGACGTCCGCTACAAGGATCTTGGTGACGCACTGCCGCGCACCGAGTGCCTCAAGGACGTCCTGGTACGCCTGCTCCCTTACTGGGAATCGGACATCAAGGAAGACCTCAAGGCCGGCAAGACCGTCCTGGTCACCGCCCACGGCAACTCCCTGCGTGCCCTCGTGAAGCACCTGGACGGCATCAGCGACGACGCCATCGCCGGGCTGAACATCCCCACGGGCATCCCGCTGGTCTATGAACTGGATGAGGACTTCCAGCCCATCAACCCGGGCGGAACCTACCTGGACCCCGACGCAGCAGCACAGGCCATCCTCGCAGTGGCCAACCAAGGCAGAAAGTAATTCCTCCGCTGCTGCCGCGGCGACTGCTCGGTCGTTCCTCCCTTAGACGCAGTTCGCCCGCGGCACCAGCTACGGAGCCGATTAAAACGGCGGCCGGTCACCTTGGGTGACCGGCCGCCGTCGTTTGTTCTGCAGTAGCGAAAGTTAGAAGCCTTCAGGCTGCCATTCGCCCGTCACCAGGTAGGTGACCTTGCGGGCGACCGAGACGCCGTGGTCGGCGAAGCGCTCGAAGTAGCGGCTTGCAAGGGCAACGTCCACGGTGGTGGAGGGGCTTTCATTCCACTCGGGGGAGGCGATGGCCTTGAAGACGCTGAGGTGGAGGTCGTCCACTGCGATGTTGATCTTGAGGATGTCGCGGGCTACCTCAAGATCGCGGGTCTCCAGAAGTTCAATCACCTTGGCAGTGATCTCGATGTCGTGCTGGGCCATGGCCTTGAAGGTCTGGGTCAGCGAAGCGGGGATTACGGTGGCTGGGTAGCGCAGGCGCGCCAGCTGGGCAACGTGGCGGGCAAGGTCACCCATGCGTTCCAGCGACGCGCTCATACGCAGCGAACCCACAATCATGCGGAGGTCGCTGGCGACAGGACCCTGCAGGGCAAGGATGTCGATGGCGCGCTCGTCGAGGCTGTTCTGCAGGAAGTCGATCCGGGCATCTGCCGCGATGACGTCCTGGGCAAGATCCACGTCGGCACCTTCGAAAGACGTAGTAGCCTTCGTGATTGCTTCGTGAACCAGCTTGGAGATCTCGATGAGGTCGTCACCTACCTGGGTGAGCTCCTCCTGAAAAACCTTGCGCACTAAGGCGTCCTTTCCTTGGAAATCCTGTTCCCATGATGGGGGTCGGATCTCAAAACCATTGACAGTCCAACCAGTAACTGTGTCAGGGGCCAGTGAACTGTTCGGCTCCTTTAGATGAACGTTAGTTGAACCGTCGGCGTTTGGCGCCGGATCACTGCTTGCCCGTGTTTCCACAGCATAAGCTGGACACGTGGATCCATTGCTCATAGGTGTCGTCGCAGGTCTCGTAGGCCTGTCGTTGGGCGTCTTTGGCATGCTCGCATTCAGGATCAGCGAGCGGCAACGCAGCATCGTGGACCTGGACGTTACTGAGCCCCTGCTTCCTGAGGGCGCAGCGGAAGTACTTGCCGTCGTCGGGCGCGCCTTTGTCGTGGTGGACGCCATCGACGGCGTTGTCCGTGCGAGTCCGGCAGCGTATGCGTATGGCCTGGTGCGTGGCCACACAGTGGTGCACAAGCAACTCCTGGACATGACCGCGAAGGTCCGCCGGGACGGCGTGATCCTGGAGGAACAGTACGAACTCCCGCGTGGCCCGCTGGGCAAGGGCACCATTGTGGTCCAGGTACGGGCAGCCATGCTCGGCTGGGAATACATCGTGCTTCTGGCCGACGACCGCACTGAGATCACCCGTACCGAGGAGATCCGCAACGATTTCGTGGCCAACGTGTCCCACGAACTCAAGACACCCGTCGGCGCCATCTCGCTGCTGGCCGAGGCCCTGGAAGCGTCGCCTGATGACGAGGAAGCCGTGCGCAGGTTCGCCAAGCGCATGCACAAGGAGTCCGGCCGGCTGGCGGCCTTGGTCCAGGACATCATCGAACTTTCCCGCTTGCAGGGCGCCAACGTTGCCCAGCAAGGTCACGCGGTGGATATCAATACGGTGATCACCGAGGCCGTGGACCGCTCGCAGCTGCCGGCTGAGAGCAAGAATATCCAGATCGTGGTGGGCGGGCACTCTGAGTCGCTGGTTTTCGGCGACCGCGACCTCCTGGTGACGGCCCTCCGCAACCTGATCGACAACGCCATTCGCTATTCACCGGAAAACACGCGTGTAGGTGTCGGTATCCGAACCCGGGAGGGCGTCGTCGCCATCTCCGTCACGGACCAAGGTGAGGGACTGACCCCCGAGGACCAGGAGCGCGTGTTCGAGCGCTTCTACCGCGTCGACGCGGCACGATCCCGGCATACCGGTGGCACAGGCCTAGGGCTCAGCATCGTCAAGCACGTGGTGTCCAACCATGGCGGCGAGGTGACCGTGTGGTCCCAGCCCGGCCAAGGATCCACCTTCACCATCCGCTTGCCCGAGATGGAAGGACAGGACGACGACGCCGGCCTTCCGGCTTCCGCTGCGGCCGCCTCTTCCGAACTTCCGGCGGCTTCTGCCGCCGTCGAGCCTCATCACGCGATTCAACAACCCCATCACGTGAATCATCAAGGGGGCGCCAGCGGCGCCCAAGAGCAAGGAGCCAGCGCTTGAGCCGGATTTTGATAGTGGAGGACGAAGAGTCCTTCAGCGACCCCCTGTCCTATCTCCTGGGCAAAGAGGGTTTTGACGTCGAGGTAGTGGACAACGGCAGCGACGCCTTGGTGGAATTCGACCGGAACGGTGCCGACCTTGTCCTCCTGGACCTGCAGTTGCCGGGAACACCGGGCACGGAAGTGTGCCGACAACTTCGCCAGCGTTCCAGTGTCCCCGTCATTATGCTGACGGCCAAGGACTCGGAAATCGATAAGGTTGTTGGCTTGGAGCTTGGCGCGGATGACTATGTCACCAAGCCCTATTCCTCCCGGGAGCTCGTGGCCCGCGTCCGGGCGGTGCTGCGCCGGCAGGGCGAGCCGGAGGAACTTATTACGTCCACCGTGCAGGCAGGACCGGTCCGCATGGACATCGAACGCCACGTGGTGAGCGTCAACGGTGAGCAGGTTTCGCTTCCGCTCAAGGAGTTCGAACTGCTGGAGATGCTGCTCCGCAACTCAGGCAGGGTACTGACACGCGGACAATTGATCGACCGTGTCTGGGGTTCGGACTATGTGGGGGACACCAAGACGCTGGACGTCCACGTGAAGCGGCTTCGCAGCAAGATTGAGCCGGACCCTTCAGTGCCGCGATACCTGGTCACAGTGCGCGGCTTGGGTTACAAGTTCGAGCCGTAAAGCTTTCCTTACCGGCGACGCGCATATTCGTTGGCACCACGGAAAGCGGTTGACGATGCCCGGATTTGGGTGTCGTCGGGGTCGGCAGCTACACACACATAAGGAAGGGTCCCGCCGCGGCGGGACCCTTCCTTATGTGTGTCGCTTGTGGCTTGCTGCCTGCTAGTGGCCGGCGGCCGGAGCCTCCGAGGACGTAGCCGTGGAAGTCGACGTCGGCGTTGCCGTCGGGGTCGGCGTGGTGGGCAGGTACTTGGCGTACTCGGGCAGCGTGCCGTCAAGCACCGGAACGTTGACGGTAGCTGAGTCGGAACCGCTGCGGACGGTGATCGGGACCAAGCCACCGGGGATGACACCGGCGGTGCTGAGGATCGCTGCATCCGCTGTGTCGTTCAGGAATGTCTCGCCATTGGCCTTGACCGGGATTTCAGTCTGTGCGCCGTTGGCACCACTCACGGTGAGGGTCGCGTCGGTGGCGGAGGTGTTGAATACGGCGCCGATAACGCGGCCGGGCTCGTTCTCGCCCGAGGCAACAATCAGGATGTTGCGCAACTGCAGGGGACCGAGATCAGCTTTGATCCCGTCCGATGCCGAGTACTGGTGGGTAGTCTGCTGGGCGTTGACGAATCCACAGCCGGTGACGGACAGAAGACCGACGCCGATTGCAGCCGCCGCAATTGCCAGCTTGCCGCGCTGGACAGGGTTCATCGCAGTATTGCGCACGACACCTACTCCTCAAGAGTCATTGGAACACTTTTCAGCCATAGCCTATCGGCAAACCCCCGGAAATATGGATTCGGGAAGGCTATGTGGCGCCGTCAACGAAGGAGATCTTGCTCGCACATTGCTTGCTCGAAGCATCTTTCCCCGAATACGTCAAGACCTTGGAGGAAGTCGTTTAAGGCCTTATTCCCTTTATTGGCGCGGGAGAAGGCCCTGTCCGATGCCAGTCGTATGCCTTAATCGTGATAGACTAATCTGCGGGAAAGGGGAAAGTCCACATGGTTTTTGAGGTCGGCGAGACAGTAGTTTACCCTCACCACGGTGCAGCAAAAATTGAGGAAATCAAGATGCGCACCATCAAGGGCGAAGAGAAGATGTATCTCAAGCTCAAGGTGGCTCAGGGTGATCTGACCATTGAAGTTCCAGCAGAGAATGTTGACCTTGTTGGGGTCCGGGACGTAGTGGGCAAAGAAGGCTTGGAGCACGTATTTGACGTTCTCCGCGCCGAGTTCACTGAAGAGCCTACCAACTGGTCACGTCGTTACAAGGCGAACCTGGAGAAGCTTGCTTCAGGCGATGTCATCAAGGTGGCAGAGGTCGTTCGCGATCTTTGGCGTCGTGATCACGATCGCGGCCTTTCCGCAGGTGAGAAGCGGATGCTGGCCAAGGCGCGGCAGATTCTGATTTCAGAACTGGCCCTGGCTGAGAAGACAGACGAAGAGAAGGCCGCAAGCGTTCTCGACGAGGTCTTGGCTTCCTAAGAATTGAGCCCGGTGGTGCGAAAGCGCCGCCGGGTTTCTTTTTGCCCGAAAAGTGGCCGCAGCCGTGCGGAGTTACCCGGCATGTGGGTTTTCCATGCACATTCCGCATAATCTTGGGCGCATGAGTATTCCTTCCAAGCGCGCCGTCACGGCCGTGATCGTGGTTGCTGCCGGCTCCGGTGAACGCCTCGGTTACGGCATGCCCAAAGCCCAGGTTCCGCTGGGTGGTGAAACCATCCTGATGCATGCCCTCCGTGGGGTGGTTGCATCTGATGTTGCGCGCCAGATCTGCGTCGCCGTGCCCAAGGGGGACACGGCGCTGCGCGAATCAATCTCCGAGTTCACCATTGACTTGGTGGACGGAGGCCCCGAAATTTCGGTAGTCGACGGCGGTTCCTCCCGCGCGGATTCCGTCCGGGCTGCCATGGCTGCGTTGGAGGACGGAACCGAACTGGTCCTGGTCCACGACGCCGCACGTGCCCTTACCCCCGAGCGGGTTTTCCAGCGCGTCGCCGATGCCCTGGCCTCAGGCGCGAAGGCCGTCATTCCCACCATGCCTGTGGTGGACACCATCAAAACTGTTGCCGAGACGAATGGCTCAGACTCCTCCATCGCCCCGGAAGTTGTCACGGGAACAGCTCCCCGCGAGCAGCTGCGCGCCGTTCAGACCCCGCAAGGTTTCGAACTGGCGGTCCTGCGGAGGGCTCACGAAGCTGCCGGTCTCTTCGACGACAAGCAATCCGCAGCTGTCACCGACGACGCCATGCTGGTGGAGCTCCTCGGAGTTCCGGTCCATGCTGTCCGCGGGGCCAGCCAGTCGCTGAAGATCACCACGCCCTTGGATCTCATCATTGCCGAGGGATTGCTGGAAGGGCCGCTGGGAATTCGTTGGGTGGAAGGCTGATGACTCCTAACCAGAACATGGTGCTTCCCCGCACGGGCGTTGGTATCGATGTCCACGCATTTGCGGCAGAAGATGACCCGCAACCGCTGTGGTTGGGCGGGCTTTTCTGGGAAGGCGAACAGGGGCTTTCAGGGCATTCCGACGGCGATTGCGTTGCTCACGCCGCTGCCGACGCACTCTTTTCTGCGTGCGGAATCGGTGACCTGGGCACCCACTTCGGCACTGACCGCCCCGAGTTCGCAGGTGCCTCAGGGGTCACGCTCCTTGGTGAAGCGGCACGCATTGTGCGCGCGGCCGGATTCGAGATCGGCAACGTGGCAGTGCAGTTCGTGGCCAACCGTCCCAAGTTCGGTCCGCGCCGGGAAGAATCCCAGAGGGTCTTGAGCGAAGCTGCCGGCGCGCCGATCAGTGTCACGGCAACCACCAGCGACGGCCTCGGCTTCACCGGTCGCGGCGAAGGTATCTCCGCTGTTGCCACGGCCCTGGTGTACCCGGTCTCCGGACACGAGACGACGGCAACCGAGCCCGGTCCCGCAAAAGGTGCGCCCCATGGTTAAGCCGCGTGCCGGCGTCGTGCGTTCCGCTATGGTGTCCGCAGGCTTGGCTGCATCGCTCCTGCTGAGCGGCTGCAGCGGGGCCCAAACGATGGACGTGACAGCCAGCTGCGAGTTCCTGAACAGCGACACGTTCAAGCCCGACGGCAATCAGCAGCAGCAGTCCAAACAGATCGCTGAGCACTACCACGAGATCGCGGGCAAACTCGCTCCGGAGATCGGCAACCCCATCAAAGAGATGGCTGCGATCATGGACGAAGCGGCGTCGTCGTCCCTCGGCGCGGCCACCCAGGACCAGCAGGAGAAGCTCAAAGTGCAGTTCAACAAGATCGGCGAATACTGCAAGTAGGCAGGTCACGCCGCGTCATCGGCTAATCTGGAGCGGTGACCCTGCGCTTCTATGACACCGCCTCCGCCGAAGTCCGCGACTTCGTTCCCCTCGAAGACGGCAAGGCCAGCGTGTACTACTGCGGGGCCACCGTCCAAGGAATGCCGCACGTGGGCCACGTCAGGTCGGCCATCGCCTTCGACCAACTGACCCGCTGGCTCGAATTCCGTGGCCTCCGGGTTACGGTGGTGCGCAACGTCACGGACATCGACGACAAGATCCTGGCCAAATCCGCTCAGTCGTTCGGTCCGGACTGGGACGCTGAACCGTCGGCGCGCCAAGCCGAAGAGTGGTGGGCCCTGGCGTACCGCTACGAGCAGGAGTTCGAGAACGCCTACGAATCCCTCGGAGTCCAACGGCCCACTTATGAACCCCGTGCCACCGGCCACATCCCGGAAATGCACGCGCTCATCCAGCGCCTCATCGACCGCGGCCATGCCTACCCCGCACTGGACGATTCCGGCGACGTCTACTTCGACGTCCGTTCCTGGAGCAGGTACGGCTCGCTGACGCGGCAGAATATCGATGACATGCAGGGAGCGCCCGACGCCGACCCACGCGGCAAGCGCGACCCTCGCGACTTCGCGCTGTGGAAGGGCTTCAAAGACGGCGAACCCGTCACCGCAAAGTGGGAGTCCCCGTGGGGTGCCGGCCGTCCCGGATGGCACCTCGAGTGCTCAGCCATGGTCACCAAGTATTTGGGTCCGCGGTTTGATATCCACGGTGGAGGACTGGATCTTCGCTTCCCGCACCACGAGAACGAGATGGCCCAGTCCCAGGCTGCCGGTGACGAGTTTGCCAACTTCTGGATGCACAACGGCATGGTCACGTACGAGGGCGAAAAGATGTCCAAGTCCATCGGCAACACCGTGAGCCCGGCCGAAATGCTGGAGCTAGCCTCACCGCGAGTGGTTAGGTACTACCTCGGTCAGGCACACTACCGCTCCATCCTGGACTACCGGCCTACCTCGCTGCAGGAGGCTGCAGCCGCCGTCGAGCGCATTGACGGTTTCATTCACAAGGCATCCGCCAAGGTGGGTACGGACGCCTCGGACGTTTCCCCGCAGGCCAACATGCCCGCTGCTTTCATCGCGGCCATGGATGACGACCTCAACGTGCCCCAGGCCCTCGGCGTGCTGCACGAAACCGTGCGGGCAGGAAACACGGCGTTGGCTGGCGGCGACCTGGAGAGTGCGAAGACTGCTCTCTACAGCGTGCTGTCCATGACCGAAGTTCTAGGCCTGGATTCGGTGAAACGCCCGGAGGCTGTACAAGGGCGCGAGCATGCCGCTCTGGAAGTGCTGATCGAAGCCCAACTCGAAGCCCGTGCCGTTGCCAGGGCCAACAAGGACTGGGCAGCATCCGATGCTATCCGCGACACACTCGCCGCGGCCGGCGTCGTCGTCGAAGATGGTGCGGATGGCGCCAGCTGGAGCCTCAAACGCGACTGACGAACCGGCGCGGCGGCCGAATTGCATCGGGTCAGTAGACTTGATTCCAGACTTACTCACAAAATCAAGGATGGAATCACATGGCCAACAATGGTCGCCGGTCGGTCAAGCAGAAGAAGGGCCCCACCACCGGAACCGGTGGCCACGGCCGCAAGGCCCTGGAGGGCAAGGGTCCCACGCCCAAGGCGGAGGAACGCACCTACCACAAGGCATACAAGAACAAGCAGCTGGCTGAGCGCTCGGCTGCCAAGCGCGGAACGGGCACCCGTCCCGGTGGCGCAGGCGCCCGCTCCGGTCCCAAGGGCCGTGCCACTGAAGAACTGGTGACGGGCCGTAACTCGGTGGTCGAAGCGCTCCGCGCCGGTATCCCAGCCAAAGCCCTGCACGTCGCCATCCGCATTGAGATGGACGACCGCGTCAAGGAATCCCTCAAACTCGCGGCTGAGCGTGGCATCCCGCTTCTCGAAACCGGCAAGGCTGAGCTGGACCGCATGACAGAGGACGCCGTCCACCAGGGCCTCGTTCTGCAGATCCCGCCGTACGAATACGAGGATGCTTACGACCTCGCCGAGCAAACCCTCGCCAAGTGGAAGAAGGGGCACATCTCCAACGCCCCCATCTTCGTTGCGCTGGACGGTATCACCGACCCCCGCAACCTCGGCGCGATCATCCGCTCCGTTTCGGCCTTCAGCGGCCACGGCGTCATCGTGCCTGAGCGTCGTTCCGTCGGCGTCACAGCGTCCGCGTGGAAGACCAGTGCCGGCGCGGCTGTCCGTGTCCCCGTTGCCCGTGCTGCGAACCTCAACAACGCGCTCAAGCAGTTCAAGAACATGGGCATCTACGTCCTTGGCTTGGACGGCGACGGCGACGTCTCGCTGCCCGACCTCACCGTTGCCACCGAACCCGTCTGCATTGTGGTCGGTTCCGAAGGCAAGGGCCTCAGCAGGCTGGTCCGCGAGAACTGCGACCAGATCGTCTCGATCCCGATCGACTCCGCCATGGAGTCCCTCAACGCATCCATGGCCGTTGGAATCTCGCTGTACGAAGTGTCGAGGCAGCGCGCCAGCTAGTTCTCAGTCAAGGCGCCGCAAGCGCCATCCTCCGCGTGCTGCTCCTTCGTCGCTTTGACGCACGCTTCCGGATGGCCCTCGCGGCGCCTTTCGCCTGCCTGAGTTGCACGCTCTCTCACGTCCCGCGGGTTTGGGTGGGTCGCTCTCTCACGTCCCGGGTGTTTGAGTGGGTCGCTCTCTCGCGTCCCGCGTGCTTGCGCCTAACGCTCGCTCACGTCCCGCGGGTTTGGCCCGGACGTTCTCTCACGTCCCGCGGGCTTGCGGCCGATGTTCTGCCGGATACCTTCAACGCCGGCACGGCGGCCCCGGATTGGTTGGCCTTCTCCGCTTAGTTGTACTCGTAGAAGCCCTCTACTTTTGCTTCACGGCAAAGAAGGCGCTGACCTTTCCTCACGAAACGCCGCACCGTATTTTCTTCTGGGCGTGTTCATCCGAAGCGCAATTTCCCCTCACGCTGTCCCAGAAAACCATACGACCGCACCGCGGAAGGGCTAGGGATGTGAGCGAGCGTTGGTGGGAAGGGCTAGGGATGTGAGCGAGCGTTGGTGGGAAGGGTTAGGGATGTGAGCGAGCGTTGGTGGGAAGGGTTAGGGATGTGAGCGAGCGTTGGTGGGAAGGGTTGGGGATGTGGGTGAGCGTTGGTGGGAAGGGTTGGGGATGTGAGCGAGCGTTGGTGGGAAGGGTTAGGGATGTGAGCGAGCGTTGGTGGGAAGGGTTGGGGATGTGAGTGAGTTTTGGTGGGAAGGGTTAGAAGTCGCGGCGGTTGGCCAGCACTGGGAGTTTGGTACGGGCTTCTTCCACGACTGCGGGGTCGAGATCGTAGAAAATGACGCCCGGTTCCCCCTCCAGGGCTTCCAATACCTGGCCGAACGGGGACACGACGGCGGAGTACCCCACTCCGGTGGGCGCGGTGCCTTTGACCTCAACGCCCTGAGTGGCGGGATCGCCCTGGCCGCAGGCGAGCACGAACGTGGTGGTGTCCACTGCGCGGGCGCGGGCCAGAAGTTGCCACTGCTCGGCCTTACCCGGTCCGGATCCCCACGAGGCGGAAACGATATTCACAATGGCTCCGCGCTGTGCGTTAGCCGTAAACAAGGCAGGGAAACGGATGTCGTAACAGGTGGCCAACCCAAAGGTGAGGCCACCGGCGTCGAACGTTACCGGATCCGTACCGGCCTCAACGGTGTCCGATTCCGCGAAGCCGAACGCGTCGAAAAGATGTATCTTGTCGTAGCTCGTTTCCACGCCGGGTCCGGTGGCGAGGAGCGTGTTCCGCACGCGCGGGGATCCCGAATCGGAGGGAGTGCCCGGCGTGAACATGCCAGCCACGATCACCAACTGAAGTTCGTCAGCGAGGGACCGCACCCGGCTCGCCCACGGCCCAGCCAATGGTTCGGCAATGTCCAGCAGCGAGTTTCCGAACGCGCGCATCATTGCTTCCGGGAAGACCACCAGCTCGGCACCGCCGTCCTTGGCCCGGCGGGCGTACTCCTCAAGGAGCCGCAGGTTCTCGGCCAGATCCCGGCCGGTGATGACTTGGGCGAGTGCCACGCGCACGATAAAACCTCCAGTTGTTTCCGTCCCAGTATGCCAAGCGGACTGATCCGGGGCAGTAGAACGCGACACAATCGATGAGAACCAGCTCAATCGCGGAGAGTGCGAAGGCAGCATTCCAGCACGTGAGCGGCGGATGAAATCCCGCCAGTTTCGGGCAAGTAATGAAATCACGACGCTGAACGTCGTCACATGGCAGGCCCGCGCGGTACATACTTGGCGTGGAACTAAACTTGCAAGCAATGGTTATGCCTATTTTTGACACAGAAGCTGCCCTGGACGCGTCGCAGCCCAGGCCCCTCGGACTGAGCACGCCCCAGCCCGGGGTTTTCGACGCCGAAACCACGCAGAACCATTCGGTGAACGTGGCCGTTTTCGCTCCCGACCTGGAACGGGTGGAAGTGGTGTTCCAAGCACCAAGCGAACCTTGGCGCGCGCATATTCTGTCCAATGTGCAGGACGGCGTGCACTTCGGCCTTGTGGACGGCATGCCGCCGGGCACCCGCTACGGCTTCCGCGCTGCCCCCAGCGAGGGCGGCCTCCCTCTTTCCATCCCGGCTTTGGACCTGGACGACGACGGCGACCAGCCGCTGCTGCTCGATCCCTACGGCCGCGCAGTGGACCAGCGGGGCGAGTTCCTGACAAGCGTTCACGTGGAGACTGGCTTTGACTGGGGCGATGACCAGGCGCCGCGAACGCCTATGCGCACTTCGGTGATGTATGAGGCACACGTCCGTGGCCAAACGATGCTCCACCCCGACATCCCGGAGCATCTTCGCGGAACGTACGCGGGCATGGCGCACCCGGTGATGATCCAGCACCTGACTGAACTCGGCATCACTGCTGTCCAGCTGCTTCCCATTCATTTCCACTTGGATGAGTCGCACCTCCAGGACCTGGGCATGACCAACTACTGGGGCTACAACACCGCAGCCTTCTTCGCCCCACACTCGGACTACGCAACGGAAGCGGCGCGGACTGCGGGCCCCCACGCGGTGCAGGATGAGCTCAAGGGCATGATCAAACTGCTCCATGCGGCGGGGATCGAGGTCATCCTGGACGTGGTGTACAACCACACCGCCGAGGCCGGCCCTGACGGACTGCCGCTGAGCTTCCGCGGTTTGGCGGAGAAGCGTTATTACCGGCACGATGCCCACGGACGCTACCTGGACACCACCGGATGCGGCAACACCCTGGATTTCAGTGATCCCGTGGTGGTGGATCTCGCACTGGATTCCCTGCGGTACTGGGTAAATGACTTCCATGTGGACGGTTTCCGTTTCGACCTCGCAGTGACACTGTGCCGGGATGCCAGCAACACTTTCGATCCCCAGCACCCGTTCTTGCAAGCAATTGCCGAGGACCCGGTGCTCTCTGAGGTCAAGCTGATCGCCGAACCTTGGGATGTTGGCTACGGTGGCTGGCAGACCGGCCGTTTCCCGCAGGGATGGTCTGACTGGAATGACCACTTCCGCGACGGAGTCCGAAGCTTCTGGCTGTCCGACCGGGCCGCTATGGAGGCCGGTGGACATGGTGGCTCGGTGGCGTCTTTGGCTGAGCTCATGGCGGGTTCTGCCAATCTCTTCGCATCATCCGGCCGCACCCGCCTTGCCAGCGTCAACTTCATCACCGCCCATGACGGCTTCACGCTGAAGGACCTGGTCAGCTACGACCGCAAGCACAACGAGGCCAACGGCGAGCAGAACCGCGACGGACACGGCGACAACCGAAGCTACAACCATGGTTTCGAGGGCCGCAGCGAGAACGAGGCCATCGTGGCTGCCCGGTCACTGTCCATCCGCAACCTTATGGCGACGCTGCTGCTGTCCTTTGGCGTTCCGATGATCACAGCCGGTGACGAGATCGGCCGTACACAGCAGGGCAACAACAACGCCTACTGCCAGGACAATCCCACGGCATGGCTGGACTGGAGCGGGACCCAGGAAGCCAACGCCATGTTCAGGACTACTCGTGAACTGGTCCGGCTCCGACGCTGGTTCCTGCGTCACCAACCTGAAAGCTTCCCAGGGCAAGCCAACGACTCGAGCCTTCAGTGGTTTGACGACAAGGGCAAGAAGATGACTCCGGCGCGCTGGAATGATCCCACCGTCCGCTCGGTCCAGCTGCTGATGGGCCACGAGGACAGTGAAATCCGGGGCTTGATTGTGGTGAACGGAAGCAACCAAGACGTAAAAATGGTCTTGCCGGAGATCCTGAGCGAGTCGGGCATCGGGAAGCGCATGTTTGAACTTCGCTTCACCACTTCGGTTTTGCACGACCGACGGAAAGGCGCGTTGGTGGCCTCCGGCGAGCGGGATATCCTGCAAGCCAACACCATCAACATCTACCGCACGTAGCCAGCCGAGCATCGAGGGGAGCCCACCGGATGAACCGCAACCGCAACAAGCTGGTGGCCTTCGCGGGACTGGTAATCGCCGTCGTCGTGCTGGTGGTCGCCATGGTCGGCGGCGGCTCACTGACGACACAAAGCACGACGCCGACACCTGGCTCCGCGGCAGCGTCACCAGCGGTTGCCAATCCGGCAGCTACTAGCCCGGCTGTCGCCAACCCTTCCACGCTGCCCACCATCAATGCTTCGCAGTTGCCCGAGGAAGCGCGCCAAACCCTTGCCCTGATTGCGAAGGGCGGCCCGTACCCTTACGACCGTGACGGCGTGAACTTCGGCAACTTCGAGGGTTTGCTGCCCAAGAAGTCCGGCGGTTTCTACAAGGAATACACCGTGCCCACGCCGGGAGAGTCTGACAGGGGTGCCCGCCGGATCATCGTGGGCAAGGACTCCGCCAAGTACTACACCCCTGACCACTACGAGTCGTTCATGTTTATCGTCGAAGGCAAATAGAGGAGCCCATGAAAATCTACTCCGCGGACACCTGGACCCTCGAAGAACTGCAAGAGCAGATCTCCGACGCCGGCCGCCGCACACTTCTGGTCCCGCCGGCAACCACAAAGCAGGCAGTCCTGGAGGTCTTCGGCCAGGTCCTCGACTTTCCCGAGTACTACGGCGTGAACCTCGACGCCCTGAACGATTCCCTGCACGACTACGCGGATGCCCTCTCGGAGGATGATGGCAGCCCCGTCACCATGATCTGGCAGGTCCCCGCGGCCTACCGTACGGACCGGTCCTTCGGCGTCGTCTGCGAAATCCTCCAAGACGCAGAGCGCTACGCCGGACGAGACCTGGCAGTCATCGCGGTCTTCGAGAATTAGTCGGTCCAGCGGGCGCTAACTTCACCGGCGTCCTACCCGTGTGGGCAGGCGCCCTAAGAGGCAACTTCCTTGGCTGGTATTACGGACAGCTGAGATGTAATCAGCGTTGGTTCCCACATGAGCTATGACTACCGCCGAAACCCGCTAAGCGGCGCATGCAACTCAATCGTGATGCGAAACATTGAACATTTCTATAATTATTGCGATTATTTCAAAAGTTTGAAATTGAAGTTTCCAGTGCAAGGCTGGCCCAGTGAACTAATGCATATTATCAACGAAGTGCGTCGTTTCATGCGGGCCTGCACTGGAGTACTTTATCCATTTTGACTTGTATCATTCGAAGCAAATTAACGATGTGGCTACAAACTCTGAGACCGGATTCCCAAGGGCAACTACTGTGGGGAGAATCAAGAAATGATGTTCTCTTCCATCCGTCCTCTTCGAGTTCAAGGCTTCCTTCGGGCACCAGTTGCCGCGTTGAGTGTGCTGATGATTGCCGCGGCATTGTCAGGATGCAATTCCTCCTCCCAAGGGCGGCCCCCGTGTCTCCCCCCTGATTTTTCCGTTACTCCCTCGCCCACAAGAATCGGCGAAGAGGTCACCGTGAAGGCACAAGATGCGAGATGCGATCCCCGCTACGGAAAGAACGCCCGAATTCTGATAACAATTAAAGATTCATCCGGACGCAAAGTCCTTGACGCTTTGGCGCCAATGAATGACGCTGGTGGATTTACTTATACTTTTAGGGTTCCACCCGAGACTGCGCCAGGGGAAGCCGCCGTCGTGGCTTTCCCATTCGACATCGACTGGTGCGACGACACAGGCAAGAACAGACGTGCAGGACAGGTAGTCTCCGCTAGTCAGCATGCAAGTTGTACGCCTCCGACGCAGACGATCACGATCGCTATATAAGCCCCTTAGGTTCCCTCTGGGGTCTTGTCCTTGTTGTGGCCGGACCTCTGAACGCGAAAAACCTCCGCAGCGCGCCACGGACGAGGCCCTCTTCGTTGGACAACAACCTTCACCGGCCCGTTTCTGTGGGATGGCCGTGTCCGGCTGTCTTCAACGGTCACGATCAACGGGGCTGATTCCTGCTGGAGCGCTTTCACGCTGACCCAGCAGACGGCTAGGAGTGGGACTTTTCAAAGTGCGATACATCGAACGGTGGTCCCAGAACAGATTGTCAAGCACGGCTTTCTCGGCTTCATGTCACGCCAGTTGTTAGCATCCCGGTCGGGATCAAGGCTGCGAATCGCCACGATTGAAGCCGACGGTAATCAGGAAGTACGTGGAGCCAAGCTCCGACGTCGCTGGCCCGCTGTTCCGTTGTTGGGCAACAACGGAACAGCGGGCCAGGAACGTCCGGGCGGACATCGGCTTAGGCGTTCGCGATCAATCCCAGCTCAGCTTTGGAAGCCAGCGCAGAGTGCTTCGGGAACACGCGGACGGTATAGCCGAAGGACCCTGAGCGGTTGATCACCAGGGAGCCGCTGAACAGGTGGCGTCCGCCGCCGAGGTCTTCCAAAGAGTCCAGTTCGGCCACCACGATGTCCTCGAGCTCGTCGGTGTCTTCCGCGCGGCCGAAGGCCACTTCCACGGAGACGTCGTCCGGGGTGAGGTTGTTGAGGGCCACGTAGGCGTTGACTTGGAGTGAGTCGCCTACCTGGGGTTCCTCGGAGACGCCTACGGAGTCAACGTGTTCCACCACAACTTCTGGCCAGGCGTTCCGAACCTTGGTGGTCCAGGCCGCGAGTTCCTTGGCTTCCTTGAAGGACTCGGCAACAGCCCTGCGCCCGGATACAGCGGCCGGGCAGTAGAGGTTGTTGACGTAGTCGTGGAGCATGCGTTCGGCCGAGACTGCAGGGCCAAGGTTAGCCAGCGTGTGCTTGATCATGGACACCCAGTGCGTGGGCACGGTTTCACGGCTGGATTCGGACGGTCCTGCTGCTCCGGCGCCTTGGGCAACGGTGGTGCCGTAGAAGCGCGGCGCCACCTGGGTTTCCAGCAGCTCGTAGAGTGCTGATGCCTCGATGTCGTCGCGCTCCTCGGAGGATGCGTTGTTGTTGGCTGTGGGGATCGCCCAGCCGTTTTCGCCGTCGTACATTTCGTCCCACCAGCCGTCCAGGACGGAGAGGTTGAGCGAACCGTTGATGGCGGCCTTCATGCCGGAGGTGCCGCAGGCTTCCAGCGGCCGGAGGGGGTTATTGAGCCAGACGTCGCAGCCGGGGAACAGCGTCCTCGCCATGGCGATGTCGTAGTTGGGCAGGAACACGATCCTGTGCCGAACCTGGGGGTCGTCCGTGAACCTGACCAGGTCCTGGATCATCTTCTTGCCGGCGTCGTCTGCGGGGTGGGACTTGCCCGCGATGACCAGCTGGATGGGGTGTTTGGGGTCCAGCAGCAAGGCCTTCAAACGGGCAGGGTCGCGCAGCATGAGGGTGAGCCGCTTGTAGGTGGGCACACGCCGCGCGAATCCGATGGTGAGGACGTCGGGGTCCAGTACGGAGTCGGTCCAGCCGAGTTCGGCATCGGCAGCGCCGCGCTTCTTCCAGGAGGCCCGGAGCCGGCGTCGAACGTCTTCTATGAGTTGTGCGCGGAGCTCCCGGCGGAGGGCCCAGACGTCTTCGTCGCTGACGTTGTACGCGAGGTCCCAGCGTCCCAGGGCTTCGGCTTCCGCGCCGAACTGGTTTCGCGCCAGGGAGGAGATGCGGGGGTCCACCCACGTGGGCACGTGGACGCCGTTGGTAACGGAGGTGATGGGGATTTCGGAGTGGTCGAATCCCGGCCAGAGACCGGCGAACATTTCGCGGGAGACCACACCGTGCAGCTTGGCCACACCGTTGGCACGCTGTGCCAGCCGAAGGCCCATGACTGCCATGTTGAACACGGACGGGTTGCCGCCGTCGAAGTTTTCACGGCCGAGGTCCAGGATGCGGTCCGTGGGCACAGCGGGCGCGAGGCCGGCTTCGAAGAAGTGCTTGATCTGCACGGTCTCGAAGCGGTCGATGCCGGCGGGTACGGGCGTGTGCGTCGTGAAGACAGTGGACGCGCGGCCGGCGGCGAGGGCCTCGTCCCAGCTGAGGGGCGAGTTGGCGTCGGACATGGCTTCCTGGATGCGTTCGATCCCCAGGAAGCCTGCGTGGCCTTCGTTGGTGTGGAACACTTCCGGAGCAGGTGTGCCGGTGAGTTCCTGGTAGACGCGCAGCGCCTTGACGCCGCCCATGCCCAGGAGGAGTTCCTGCTGGAGCCGGTGGTCGCCGCCGCCGCCGTACAGGCGGTCGGTGATGCCACGCGCGGCTTCGTCGTTGGAGGGGACGTTCGAGTCCAGCAGCAGCAGCGGAACGCGTCCGACGTCGGCACGCCACACGTGTGCGTGAAGCTCGCGGCCGTTGGGCAGCGGGAGGGAAATGTGGACCGGCTTGCCTTGGGCGCCATCCTTGGCCGGGTGGCGCAGCAGCGTCAGCGGCAGGCCGTCAGGGTCCAGCACAGGGTAGGTTTCCTGCTGCCAGGCGTCGCGGGAGAGCGATTGCTTGAAGTATCCGGCCTGGTACAGAAGCCCGACGCCGATCAGCGGCACACCGAGGTCGGAGGCGGCTTTGAGGTGGTCGCCGGCGAGGATGCCGAGGCCCCCGGAATATTGTGGGAGTACTTCGGTGATGCCGAATTCGGGCGAGAAGTACGCGATGCAAGCTGGAGCGTCTTCGCCGAGGCCTTGGTACCAGCGCGGTTCGCTGAGGTATCGGTCCAGGTCGGCTGCGGCGTGCTGCACGCGCTCCACAACCTCGCCGTCATTGGCCAGGTCCTGTAACTGCTCGCGGCTGATCGACCCCAGCAGGGCTATGGGGTCGTGCTGCGATGCCTCCCAGAGAGCCGGGTTAAGGCTCGCAAAAAGTTCCCGTGTGGGCCGGTGCCAGGACCAGCGCAAGTTGGTTGCCAGACGGGCCAGGGGCCTGATGGGCTCGGGGAGGACGGTACGGACTGTAAACCTTCGAATAGCCTTCACGAGCGCCACACTAACGGACTCACATGGCAGCCGGAACTGGATTGGGTTTCTTTTAGGTAAAAGTCATCTTGCGTCGAGGAGATAGGTCGTGTGCTTAGCATTCTGTGATTTTTGTCGCTAACGTCGTGGTTGTGACGAAAACCGCGCGAACCATCACCGCTCTGAAATCCAAGACGACTACGGACATCACCGAGGGACTTCGCTTCGGCCGGTTCCCCATCACGGCCGTGCAGCCGGTGGTTGAGGGTGGCCGTTTCCCGGCGAAGGCCTTGCCAGGCGAGGACCTGGTTGTTGGCGCCACGGTCTTCCGTGAAGGCCATGACCAGCTCGGCGTCTCCGCTGTGCTGCTCGATCCCAAGGGCAAGGAGCGTCAGCGAGTCCGCCTGACCCCGGCCCAAGGCGAGCAATGGAAGGGCCTGGACCGATGGGAAGGCCTGATCACCCCCACCGGCACCGGCGCCTGGTCCTTCGTCATTGAGGCCTGGCATGACCGGTATGGCACTTGGCATCACAACGCCGAGGTCAAGGTAGGGGCCGGCATTGACGTCGAGTTGATGCTCGCCGAAGGCGCTGCCCTCCTCGCGGAAGCCGCCGACGACGCCGGGCGCAGCGCCGTGGAGAAGCGCACCTTGCGTGCCGCTTCCGTCGTGCTGGCCGACACCACCAAGACTGCCGAGGAGCGCCTTGGCGCCGGTTTCAGCCCCGAGGTGCTGGCCGCCGTCGGACGCGTTCCGATCCGCGAACTGGTGACCGTTTCCGAACGTTTCCCGCTGCAAGTGGAACGCGACCTCGCGGGCCGCGGTTCCTGGTACGAGTTCTTCCCCCGCTCAGAGGGCGCCGTCCTGGACCACTCCACTGGCGTGTGGACCTCCGGCAACTTCCGCACGGCAGCCAACAGGCTCGACGCCGTCGCGGAGATGGGCTTCGACATCATCTACCTGCCGCCCATCCACCCGATCGGTTACCAGCACCGCAAGGGGCGCAACAACACGCTGACGCCGGGGCCGCAGGATCCGGGTTCGCCGTGGGCCATCGGTTCCAAGGACGGCGGACATGACGCCATCCATCCGGAACTGGGTACGTTTGAGGACTTTGATGCGTTCGTGGCGCGCGCCAACGAGCTGGGACTCGAAGTTGCCCTGGACCTGGCGTTGCAGGCAGCTCCGGACCACCCTTGGGTGACGTCCAACCCTGAATGGTTCACCACGCGCGTTGACGGTTCCATCGCCTACGCAGAGAACCCGCCGAAGAAGTACCAGGACATTTATCCCCTGAACTTCGACAATGACCCGGCCGGCCTTTCCAAGGAAATCCTGCGGATTGTCCAACTGTGGATCAGCCACGGCGTCAAGGTGTTCCGCGTGGACAATCCCCACACCAAGCCTGTGTGGTTCTGGGAATGGCTGATCGGCAAGATCAACAAGAAGAACCCCGAGGTTGTCTTCCTGGCGGAGGCCTTCACACGCCCGCCGATGATGCATGCTTTGGGCCGCGCAGGATTCCAGCAGTCCTACACTTACTTCACGTGGCGGAACACCAAGACCGAGCTGGAGGAGTACTTCCACGAGGTCAGCCACGAAACAGCGGCGTTCTTCCGGCCGAACTTCTTCGTGAACACTCCGGACATCCTCACCGAGTACCTGCAGTACGGTGGTCCGGCCGCGTTCCGCATCCGGGCCGTATTGGCTGCTACGGCAAGCCCGTTGTGGGGCGTCTACGCCGGTTATGAGTTGTACGAACACGTGGCCCGTCCGGGCGCCGAGGAGTACATCGACAACGAGAAGTACGAGTACAAGGCAAGGGACTGGGAGGGTGCGGCTGAGTCAGGGCGAACCTTGGCGCCGTACATCACCAGGCTTAACACCATTCGCAAGAACCACCTGGCCTTGGGCGATCTGCAGAACCTGACGCTGCACAGCAGCACCGATGACGCCACGATTGTGTACTCCAAGCACAAAACGCTCCCGGACGGCACCAAGGACACTTTGATCATCGTGGTCAACGTGGATCCTCACAGCACCCGTGAAAGCACGGTGTCCCTGAACTTGGAAGCCCTGCAACTGGCCCCCTCGGACTTCAACGAGGACGGCCGGTTCCGGGTGGACGACTTGATCAGCGGCGAGAGCTGGGAATGGGGCGAGCACAACTACGTCCGCCTGGATGCCCACGTTGAGCCGGCACACGTACTTAGCATCCGGAGGCAGCCTTAGTGAGTTTTTCTCCGCAGAACCCCAGCCAGTACTTCACTCCGAAGAACACCTTCGAGTTGAACGCCCCAGGTCTCCAGCACGATCCGCACTGGTACCGCAAGGCAGTCTTCTATGAGGTACTGGTGCGGGCCTTTGCGGATGCCAACGGGGATGGTTCCGGTGACTTCCACGGCCTGATCGAGAAACTGGATTACCTCCAGTGGCTGGGCGTTGACTGCCTGTGGTTGCCGCCGTTCTTCCATTCCCCGTTGCGCGATGGCGGTTATGACATCGCCGACTATACGTCCGTGCTGGACGAGTTCGGCACCATCAGCGATTTCAAGCGCTTGGTTGCCGAGGCCCACGCCCGTGGCGTCCGGGTGATCATCGACCTGCCGTTGAACCACACCTCGGACCAGCACCCCTGGTTCCAGGAGTCGCGCAAAGATCCAACTGGTCCCTACGGTGATTTCTATGTGTGGAGCGATACGGACGAGAAGTACCAGGACGCACGCATCATCTTCGTTGACACCGAAGAGTCCAATTGGACGTTCGATCCCATCCGCCGGCAGTTCTTCTGGCACCGCTTTTTCAGCCACCAGCCAGACTTGAATTTCGAGAACCCCAAGGTGATTGAAGCCCTCTATGACGTGGTCCGTTTCTGGCTGGACCAGGGCATCGATGGCTTCCGCGCGGACGCCATTCCCTACCTGTTCGAAGAAGATGGCACCAACTGCGAGAACCTGCCTGCCACGCACACCTTCCTGCAGGACCTCCGCCGGATGGTGGACTCGAACTACCCCGGCAGGGTGATCATTGCTGAGGCAAACCAACCTCCGCATGAAGTGGTGGAGTACTTCGGCACCGAGGAAGCCCCGGAATGCCATATGGCCTTCCATTTCCCCATCATGCCGCGGCTGTACTATGCCCTGCGGGACCAGAAGGCAGCTCCCATTATTGAGACCCTGCGGAACACCCCGGAGATTCCGAAGGGTGCGCAATGGGGAACCTTCCTGAGGAACCATGACGAACTGACGTTGGAGATGGTGCCCGCTGAAGAGCGCGCCGCCATGCTCGGTTGGTACGCCCCGGATCCCCGGATGCGGGCCAACATAGGCATCCGACGGCGTTTGGCGCCGCTGCTGGATAACTCCCGCTCCGAGATCGAGCTCATCAACGCGTTGCTGCTTTCCTTGCCGGGAAGCCCGTTCCTGTACTACGGGGACGAGATCGGTATGGGCGACAATATCTGGCTCGATGACCGCGATGCCGTCCGCACCCCGATGCAGTGGAACCCCGACCGCAATGCCGGCTTCTCAGGGGCCGACCCGGGCAAGCTTTACCTGCCGGTCATACAGTCGCTGGTTTACAACTACAGCATGGCCAACGTCGAGGCCCAGGCCGCGCACTCCGGTTCGCTGCTGCGCTGGACCCGCCAGATCCTCAGTGTCCGGAAGAACCACCCTGTGTTTGGCTTGGGCGGCTTCCGGCATATTGAGGCAGACCATGAGGTGGTGTTGGCCTACGTCAGGGAATTGCCGGCCGGCAACCCTGAAGGAGAGGACGCGGAGACCATTCTGTGCGTTTTCAACCTCTCCCAGCACCCCGTCGCGGCAACCTTGGACGTGCCTGAGTTTGCAGGCCGCGGCCTGCGCGATATTTTCGGCGGCCAGCCTTTCCCGGCCGTCGGCGACAACGGTCACTTGACCGTGATGCTGGGGAGCCACAGCTTCTATTGGCTGCGGGTCCGCTCGGCATTTTCGAATCCCTCGTCGCCTTTTACCCAGGCGATTCCCGTGGTGACCTCCAAAGGATGAGATGAGCAAGGAAAACTTGAACCCCTCCATTGAAGGACTTCTCCGGAGCTGGCTGCCAGGCAAGCGCTGGTTCCCGGTCAAGAGCCCCGACTTTGCGCTGGAGCAGGTGGGCGCTTTCAGGCTGCCGGCTACCGGCGGAGATACCGGGCTGGAAGTTGTGCTGCTGGCGGTGACCCACAGGACAGCCGACGGCGGTTCCCGGACCGACGTCGTCCAGGTTCCGTTGAGTTACCGAAGCAAGCCCCTGGCGGATGCCCCCGCCGCTTTGTTGGGCGAATTTACGGATCCTGACCTAGGGCTACAGCTCGTGTACGACGCCGTCTACGATGCGGACTTTGTTACTGCCTGGCTGGAACTCATGCGAACTGAAGGGAAAGTGGGCGGTGCCCAGGGGCACCTCTCGCGTAGCCGTGTGGCCCTTCCGAAAACACCCCTCGCCGTCAAGGTCCTGTCCGGCGAGCAGTCCAACACATCCGTCATTATTGACGACGGCGACTCCGCAGCGATCGTCAAAATCTTCCGGGTGCTCGCCGCCGGCAAGAATCCCGAAGTGGAACTTGGGGCGGCCCTGACAGCAGCGGGAACCAGTGAGGTTCCCGCGACGCTGGGCTGGGTTACCGGCTCGTGGCACGAGCCGGTGTCGAGCGGTTCCATAGCGGCCACGGGCGAGCTGACTGTCGCCCACGAATTCCTTGCCGGCGGGATGGATGCCTGGCGCCTGGCCGTAGAGGCAGCCGCAGCCGGCAAGGATTTCACGGCAGAAGCCCGCGGTCTGGGCGCTGCTACTGCCACGGTTCACGCCAGGCTCGCAGAAACCTTCGGCACCCAGGACGGACAGGAACAGGGGCCGGACATCATCGCGACTGTAGCGAGGCGTGTCCGCGGCTCCTGGGCGGAAGCCTCGTCCGCCGTCGGGCCTTATGACGAGAACCTCGATGAACTGCTGGCGGCCCTGGATCCACGGGACGTCGGCCAGTTGCAACGCGTCCACGGCGACCTCCATCTGGGACAGATCCTCTTGGTTCCCGGCGCTGAGGGGCAGCCGGGACGATGGGCCATCCTCGACTTCGAAGGCGAGCCGCTCCGGACCATCGATGAACGCAATACTCCCGATTTGCCGCTGCGGGACGTCACGGGCATGCTGCGTTCATTCGATTACGCAGCCGGTGCCGCCACGCGCGAAAACGAAAAAGCGGCCGTCAAAGTGCCTGAAACCTGGGTGGATGACTGCGCTGCCGCGTTCCTTGAGGGTTACAGCGAAGTCACCCCCGGAACCATAGACCGCCGCTCGCCGCTCTTTGTGGCATTGTGGCTGGACAAGGCCTTATACGAGGTTGTTTACGAGTTGCGGAACCGGCCCGACTGGCTGTCGATCCCGGTGAACGCATCGCGACGAATCCTCGACAACACAAGCCGCGGCAAGCATGCGGCAGCTACAGCGGAAGGTAATGACATGACTGGCTCTGCACGCACCGAACGGCCCCGAGTTCCCCTGCACGTGGACTCCGAGACCTTGGAACGCGTGGCCGCCGGCGCTTACCACGCGCCACATTCAGTACTTGGCGCGCACCTGGACGATCATGGCCACGTCACTATCCGTACGGTGAAACACCTGGCAAAGTCCGTGGTTGCAGTGACTGAAGCCGGCCGCACGGAAATGACCCATGAGGCCCACGGCGTCTGGACTGCAGTCCTGGAACCGCTGCAGGCCGGCCACGTGCCGGACTACCGTTTGGAAGTGGTGTACGACGTCGAACCCGTCACCATCGATGACCCGTACCACTACTTGCCTACCGTAGGTGAGGTGGACCTGCACCTGATCGGCGAAGGTCGCCACGAGCGCCTATGGGATGTCCTCGGCGCGCACGTCCAGCACTACCGCTCTGCGTTGAGCGAGGTGGACGGAGTCTCGTTCGCTGTCTGGGCTCCGAACGCCCAAGCCGTGCGTGTGAAGGGCGACTTCAACGGGTGGGATGGCCGCTCCCACGGGATGCGCTCCCTAGGTTCCTCCGGCGTGTGGGAACTCTTCATCCCGGGCGTTGTAGCAGGGGCGTGCTACAAATACGAGATCCTCACCAAGGCCGGCCACTGGGTGGAGAAAGCAGACCCGTTGGCTTTCGGCACGGAGGTCCCGCCGCTGACTGCTTCGCGCGTGGTTGACGCCAGCTACCGGTTCAAGGATGCGGAATGGATGAGTGCCCGTGCCCAGAAGGACCCGCACAACTCGCCCATGAGCGTTTACGAAGTTCACCTGGGCTCCTGGCGGCTTGGCCTTGGCTACAAGGAACTTGCCAAGGAACTCGTGGACTACGTGAAGTGGCTTGGGTTCTCCCACGTTGAGTTCATGCCCGTCGCGGAGCACCCCTTCGGTGGTTCGTGGGGTTACCAGGTGACGTCCTACTTCGCGCCGACCTCACGATTCGGGCACCCGGACGAGTTCCGGTTCCTCGTGGATTCACTGCACCAGGCCGGCATCGGCGTCCTCCTCGACTGGGTGCCTGCACACTTCCCCAAGGACTCCTGGGCGCTCGCCCAGTTCGACGGCCAGCCGCTGTACGAGCACTCAGACCCAGCCTTGGGCGAACACCCCGACTGGGGAACCTTGATCTTCGACTTCGGACGCAGCGAGGTCCGCAACTTCCTGGTGGCCAACGCCCTGTATTGGCTGGAGGAATTCCACATTGACGGCCTACGCGTGGATGCCGTTGCCTCGATGATCTACCTGGACTACTCCCGTGAAGAAGGGCAGTGGAGGCCCAACAAGTTCGGCGGCCGCGAGAACCTCGAAGCTATTTCCTTCATGCAGGAAGTCAACGCCACCGTCTACAAGTCCCACCCAGGCGCCATCATCATCGCCGAGGAATCCACGGCCTTCCCCGGTGTCACGGCGCCCACCAACCACGGCGGGCTGGGCTTCGGCCTCAAATGGAACATGGGCTGGATGCATGACTCGCTCAAGTACATCTCCGAAGACCCCATCAATCGCAAGTGGCACCACGGCACCATCACGTTCTCCATGGTCTACGCCTTCACAGAGAACTTCCTGCTGCCCATCAGCCACGACGAAGTAGTTCACGGTAAGGGCTCCATGCTTCGCAAGATGCCAGGTGACCGCTGGCAGCAGCTGGCAAACCTGCGTGCGTTTTTTGCCTACCAGTGGGCGCACCCGGGCAAGCAACTGATCTTCATGGGTACGGAGTTCGGCCAGGAAGCCGAGTGGTCCGAACAATACGGACTGGATTGGTTCCTTGCCGATATCCCTGCGCACCGTGGACTGCAGCTTCTGGTCAAGGACCTCAACGAGCTCTACACGTCCACGCCGGCGCTTTATCAGCGGGACAACGAAGCCGGCGGGTTCCAGTGGATCAATGGCGCAGATGCCGATCACAACGTTCTGACTTTCATCCGCTGGGATCAGGATGGCAAGCCGCTGGTTTGCGCAGTGAACTTCTCGGGCGGTCCGCACAAGGACTACATCCTCGGAGTGCCGGCAGCAGGGGAGTGGACGGAAGTCCTGAACACGGATTCTGAAACGTACGGCGGCTCGGGAGTTGTCAACGCTGGGGCCTTGAAAGCTTCAACGCCCGGAACTGATGGCCAGCCGGCAGCTTTGACTGTCACGCTTCCCCCGCTTGGGGCTTCCTGGTTCACACCGGCTGAGTAGTTCCTGAGGACAGGGGAGGGCCCGAGGCATTGGCTTCCGGGCCCTCTTCCCTGTGTTTTTTGGGACGTTCCGCCCGTGTTTCCGGGGATTTTGCTTGACGGAGGGAGCGTGTCGCTGCCGGGTTTTGCCATCTCGGGGAAGTAGGGGTATAGTTAGTACCCGCGCTGGTCCCCGAGTGGAGATCGCCACGCAGACAAGATACCGCAAGGAAAAAATCAAGTCATGCTGGCCGATTTGACTCCGAGAGATCCAGCCGGTAACTTTGAAAAGTTGCTCCGGAGCGATCCAGTGAAGACTGGTGGTACGGCTTTGGAATAGTGACCTGTTGTTTGAGAACTCAATAGTGTGCCAAGTTTGTTGATACCGATTGTTTTTCAATTGGTTGAAATTATGGCCGGATCATTATGCACCCCCGTG